>CAYRPJ010000016.1:0-80783 GCA_964426245.1 uncultured Synergistaceae bacterium | reverse complement strand
CTCGCTTGACCAGCAACTCCTCGCAAAGTTCGTCTATGCTACGTTGTGACATTTGATAACTCCCTCCTACCTTTCACTGAGTTCTAAAAGAATACCGCCGGTACTTTTGGGATGAACAAATGCGATCCGGGCTCCTCCGGCACCGTACCGCGGCGTTTCATCGATAAGCTTGACTCCTTTTTCCTTCATCTCGGCAAGAGCCTCCTCGAGGTTATCGACGCGAATAGCTAGATGGTGAATTCCTTCGCCTTTTTTCTCGATGAATTTCGCTACGGGGCTCTCGTCGGACGTCGCTTCAAGCAGTTCAATTTCGGTGTCCGCTATGGGTAAAAACGCGGTTTTCACCTTCTGTTCGGCAACTTCCTCCACACCTGTGCACTGTATTCCAAGGGAAGACTGCCAGAAGGCAAGTGCATCGTCGATCGATTTGACCGCTATACCGATATGATCCACTACAGTAGGCTTCATTTCTCTATCTCCTTTCAATACATTCTCTCCGATTGAAATAAAACGCATGCAGAATATCTTAACAGAAAAAAAGGAGCATACCCCATAGACAACGCAGAACATTGTATACTTAGTCTGTTGGAAAGACAAGTTCGATGTGAAGAAAGCCCGAATACCGCGATGAAACACCGTTATTTCTATTGTTCTCTCTTTCTCCTCCTCTTCGGGGATGCTATAGTATTCTTATGATGTCTGTTTGAAAAAAGGGGGGCAACATCTTGAGTTTGGTAACCTGCAAATTATGCGGACGACTTTTTGACTCTACCCGGAGCAGGATATGCGTTCAGTGTATCGATGATCTCGATGATCTTTATCCCAAGGTAAGAGAATATATCCGTGATCACCAGGGCGAGAGTTTCAGCGTGGACGTGATAGCGGAGGATATGGGCGTGGACATTCTTCGCGTACAGGCTTTAGTTGAAATGGGGTATCTTGACCGGGAAGTCCCAGGAATTTCCGGTATCGACGAGGAGAAGAAAAGGAAAGAAGCTCTCGTTCAACAACTCAAGAAGTCCATGACTCCTCCTCCGCCTCCGAAACCCGTCGAGAAGAAAGACGGTAAAACACAGACAATGTACGGGCAGGAAAGACACGGCACAAGCAAAAAACGCTGATTATTGAAGTGGGCCGGGACGGCAGGGAGAACTCGCCCCGCGTCCCGGCTGTACTCAAAGAATCTGCTCGCCGGGCCTATAGATCAATACGGAACAGTGCGCATATCTTCCGACGTTTGAAGCTGTGCTTCCGACCACAAGACGCTCGAGGGTGCTCTGTCCTCTGTAGCCGATGATGATAAGCTGAGAATCGTTCTCCTTGGCGTAGTTGATGATTACATCGGAGGGATTGCCCTCCTTGACCACCATGCTGTAGTTGGCTTGTTCAAGTTCGGGGAAATCCTCTTTCGCTTTCCGGAAGTAGTAGTCGAGTTTTTTTCTGGCGATTTCCGCTACCTCGGCATCGATCTCCGGCGGGAGCCAGGGTTCATACCCCCTCCACAGCGTCGGATGAGGAAGTACGTGAAGAAACGTGACCTCTGCCCCGAGGCGCAACGCTAGTGAACAACCGTAGGAGAACACCTCTTCGGACATCTTGCTCATATCAACGGCGACAAGTATTTTTTTCAGCATTTCTCTCCCTCCTTCCATCATTTTTCCAAGCAAGGGACCTCTTTGGAAATATTATACAGCACATTGCTCCCCCTTGAAAGAAATTAAAGGATCCCCAATCCGCAGGCAGAGGGGGCGTCGCCGCCTGCGGATTGGGGGATCGGGTGAATACAGGGGATTTGGGATCATCCTGCAACCGGTGTTTGGCCAAAAACGTTTTCGTATGGTATAAAGAGTGCCGTTGCAGCAGCGATATTATGACTCTTTTCCTGTAAAGGATTGATGAACTGTGGAGAGCTGGCTTTTTATTTCCTTTTTCGTACTTCTGGGAGCATCGCTGGGCTCGTTTTTAAATGTTGTGGCTCTGAGAAGCATCTCCGGAAAATCGTGGCGGGGAACGGAACGCTCGGTATGCACATCCTGCGGCACAGTCCTAGGGTGGAAAGACCTCGTTCCGCTCGCTTCATGGTGCATGCTCCGCGGAAGGTGCCGTTATTGCGGTGAAAAATTCGGTTTTCGTTACTTCGCCGTGGAAATTATCGGCGCTTGCATGGGCGGAGCGCTTGCATGGCGCTGGGGCTTTTCGCCGGCCCTGCCTCTATCTCTGGCCGCCGCGTTCGGTCTGCTTTTGAACGCGCTGACCGATTGGGAAGACGGTTATGTCTTCGACATTTTTCCTCTTATAATGGGAATCACTGGAATTGTTCTCCGAATCTTCGCCGGTTGGGGAGGATTGTTCGACGGAATTATGGGGGCGTTTGCCGGCTTTTCGATTATTGCATGCATTATTCTGCTTTCCAGGGGGGGCATGGGTTGGGGGGACGCCACTCTCGCCGCCGGAACGGGGGCTATCCTCGGATGGAAGATGCTCCTTCTCACTCTCTATTCCGGTTTCATGGCAGGCGGCGTCCTTGCCGTACTCCTTTTGCTCACGGGAAAAGTACGAAGGAAGGATGCTATACCGCTGGTACCTTTTCTGGCCCTCGGAGGGTTTTTCACTCTTCTTGCGGGTCCCCGGATCATTCTGTTTTTCGGAACCGTTCCAGGTTGGCCGTGGTGACAGCAACCATTTTCTCGAGAGCTTCCCTGGAAGAGACGCCGTTGAGCTTTCGGAACGAGTGATCCGCTCCGTCCAGGATACAAAACGTCTTGCGCTCTTCGCCAAGTCGGAAACTTTGGAAAATTCTTCTGGATGAGTCTTCCCCGAACGTCTCGTCTTCGCTTCCGTAGAAGAAGAGAACAAACGAGGGGCGTGCCTTCGAGGCCGCAACATGAATAATCCGGCGTTCTCCGAGTGTATCAAGAATTGGAAGCGCCAGGCTGGCTGAAGCCTCGGGCCGGACCAGGTCTCCGGTTCCGGAGATCACGAGCCCTTGGATTTCTCCGTACGGGACAAATTCAAATCCTGCGGGCTTAAGAAAAGATTCGGTCTCTTTCCCGGCAAGGAGGACTGAAAGGATACCCCCGAGAGAGAAGCCCCAGAGAATCACCGGCCTGCCGGGAAACTCCCTTCCTACAGCGGCAAGGGCGGAGCATGCATCGTAGACCTCCATCGGGAAAGTCTTCCCGCGAAAAGCGGCCAAGGCCCAGCCCGCCCTGTCTTCACCGAAGGTTTCCCGGTCACGGCGGATTCTGCTGGACTCGGCGATGCATGCCGTCACCCCTTTTTCCGCGAGGGAACGTCCGAGATATCCGTACTTGTTCCCCTCAGCGGGCGAGGCGCAGCCGTGAACTCCGTGAAACAGAAGAAAAACCGGCTCTTTCTCCTCAGGTATTCCTGTGAAAATATGAAGCAACACCTCATTATCCCCAAAGCATCCGGGAGCGGTCACGTATCGAATATCCATGCACATCACCCTTTCACTTTTCCAGGTCAGATTATCGCTTTTTTTTCGTCCGATTTCAATCGCGGGAGGAAAAAATCCCGCTCGAACTGGATTGGGCCGTGAAAATGTCGTGGAAATCCAATTGACAAAAACCCAGCAAGGGAGTATCCTGAATTCCGACAGCAACTGGGGGAGTCGGCGTTCACCGGCTGAGAGGGGGCTTTTCGGCCCCGACCCCTGGAACCTGATCCGGGTCATGCCGGCGAAGGGAAGTGCGTTTATTGCATCGGCAAGCAAATCGCGGCTTCTGCTCCCGGCATTCCTTGCCGGGAGTTTTTTATGCTCGAAGTACAAAGTTTTGCAAAGGTTTTTCGTAATCAGGCCGTCATTTCCGACTTCTCGCTTTCGCTGCCCGGGAACAGCTTCACTGTTCTCGTCGGGCCTTCCGGATGCGGTAAAAGCACTCTTTTTGACCTCCTCATGGGAGTCGCCTCCAGGAATAAAGGGAAGCTCTTTCTTGACGGGGAAGAGATCATCGACCTGAGGACTCGTGCCGCATATATGGCACAGAAAGATCTTCTCCTCCCGTGGCTTACACTTCTGGAAAACGCGCTTCTTCCGGTTACCGTCAAAGAGAAACCTACTCCTGCCGATCTGCGCGAAGCGGAAGAATTATTTCTTCTTCTCGGCCTTTCAGGTTTTGAAAGGCACTACCCCGGGCAGGTTTCCGGAGGCATGGCACAACGTTGCGCCCTTGCACGAACGATTTTTTTCCGTACTCCGCTGACACTTCTCGACGAACCGCTCTCCGCCGTGGACGCAATCACCCGGCGGTCGCTCCGTGATCTCCTACTCCTTCTGCAATACCGCTTCAAAAAGACGATCCTCATGATCACTCACGACGTTGAAGACGCACTGCTCCTGGCCGACCGGATAATACTCCTGTCCTCCTCTCCGCTGTCCGTGAAAGAGGAAATTCCTCTCGATTCAAGAAAACCACGGAATGAGCTGGAAAGGACGCTTCTTGAACTGAAGAGGCATATACTGGAATCTCTTCAGGGTGAACAATCTTGAAAAGTTATCTTCTCCCCCTCGTGCTGACGCTGTTTTTCCTTCTCTTCTGGGAAGCCTTCTGCCGTATCGAAAAAGTACCCCCCTTTCTTCTCCCGACACCTTCCAGAATCATCGGATTGATGATCGCGGAGGCTCCTCTCCTTTTACGACACGCCACAATTACCTTCCTCGAGATTATTCTCGGCATAATGCTCTCTCTTGCAGTCGCTCTTCCACTCGCCGTCGCGATGTTTTATTCTCCGACGCTTGAACGTGCTCTCTCCCCGCTTCTCGTAGCCTCCCAGGCAATTCCCGTCTTTGCGGTAGCTCCGCTCCTGGTTGTGTGGTTCGGATACGGAATGGGGAGCAAAATCGTCATGGCCGCCGTGATCATCTTTTTTCCTGTAACGGTGACCCTGCTTCAAGGCTTTAAAAGCTGCAACCCCGGACTTCGAACGCTATTCTTCGTCATGGGAGCCGACTTTAGGAGAACATTGAGACTTCTTTACTGGCCGTGGGCACTTCCCTATTTTTTCTCGGGACTTCGGGTGGCTGTTTCGGTCGCCGCCATAGGAGCGGTCATCGGCGAATGGGTGGGCTCCATGGAAGGGCTCGGGTTCCTAATGATGCAGGCCAATGCCCGCCTCCGGGTGGATATGGTCTTTGCAAGCATTGTCATCCTCTCGTGCATCGGGTTGTCGCTGTGGACCGCCGTATCCTGCATCGAGGTTTTTTGTATCCGGTGGAACAAAAAAGAAGAATAAAATCCATTATCCAGGAGGTCATGATATGAAAAGAAACGTGTTTTATTTTGCAATAGCCTGTCTGCTTTTCCTTTCGTCCCCGGCAAAAGGTTCCGAAAAACTGGTGCTTATGCTGGATTGGTTTCCCAATGTGGACCACGTTCCGATTTATGTCGCCATGCAGAGCGGGATCTTTGAAAAACACGGACTAACAGTCGAAATTCAAAGCCCTTCCGACAGCGCGGATCCGCTGAAACTGGCGGCAGCGGGACATGTGGACATTGCGCTCTCCTATCAGCCCCAGATCATCATAGCCGCCTCTGAGGGCATCCCCTTGAAAGCCGTGGGGAAACTCGTCGGAAGCCCTCTCACCACCCTTCTTTTTCTTGAGAAAGGAACTATTTCCACGCCTGCGGATCTTGAGGGAAAAATCATCGGCTATACGGTTCCCGGAATGATGGATCATCTGACGAGAGCCTTCGCGTCCATCAACGCAATTGAAACCTACACAATGGTCAACGTCGGTTTTTCGATTCTTCAATCGTTGGCTACCGGAAAGGTCGATGCTGTGATGGGCCCCTTCAAAAATTACGAGCCCGTTCTGCTCGAAATGGAGGGATATGCATCGAATTATTTTGAAATAGAGCGGTTCGGTATCCCCTCGTACGATGAACTTGTCTTCGTCAGCGGACGCACCGTTCACGAAAAGAAAAAGAAGGCGATCCGGAAGTTTCTTGCAGCCTTGGATGAAGCGCTGACGTACACGTCTGAAAACAGCGCGGAGGCACTGAAAATGTACTTCCATTCTGTTCCGGAGGCGCCGAAAGATATGGAAACGAAAGCCTTTACAAAAACGCTTCCCTTCTTTGCCGAGAATACAAGGTTGGACAGGGCGCAATGGAACGTTTTCGCTGAATTCGCTCTTCGTTACGACATGATACGGGAGGAAGTGGACCTGAATGAACTCATTGACGGGCGATAACAAAGCCGAAAAACGAAGTCCGCTGCGCAAAATTACCCTCGCCGGGCTTTTCGTGGCCGCGGCCATTCTCCTCTCCGGAGTCCATTTCCCGATAGGTCCTACTCGATGCTATCCTTTTCAACATACGATCAACGTTCTTGCGGGAGCTTTTCTCGGACCCTGGTGGGCTGCGGGAGGCGCTTTCGTTGCGAGTTTGATCAGGAATATGACGGGCACCGGAACTCTTTTTGCTTTTCCCGGCAGCATTCCCGGCGCCATAGCTGCCGGATTTGCCTTCAGGATTGTCCGAAAACCCTGGAGCGCTCTTGCCGAGCCCATCGGAACCGGTCCTGTCGGCGCGACTATTTCCGCGCTCATTCTCGGCCCGGCCATGGAGAAGTCGATAGGATTTCTCGCTCTGCAGAGTGCGTTTCTTCTCAGCAGTATTCCGGGAGCCCTCATTGGAATGGCATTGCTGCATATGTTCCGGAAGTCGTCTTTCTCAAGATACCTCTAAAGCGGAGTGAACTAAAAAAAGCGCGGTGCGTATGAAACAAACATATTTTCTGCCGGCCTCTTTCCTGCATGAGGAAAAAAACGTATAATCCCTTTCTTGATGATGATATTGAAAGGGAGAAAAATATTGACTCCTGGCCTGCAGCTGAACGTTCTAAAATGTGTCCTGTCGATAAGACGGTCAAAAACCGAGAAAATCAACGTCTTCTTTTATGAAATTTTGTCACCGGCGGGTCTCTTTGCCTCCCGTATGGCATACTCTCCTGAGGAGGATGGTGAAAGCAAAAAGATCACTGTTGATTTGGAAGCGGAATCTTTCCTGAACTTCACCGAAGAACTTTTCAAAAGACAGACATCGTTGGGAAAAATCCTCTCTTCTTCGGTTGTCTCCTCAATAGAAAGTATACTTGGGGAAATACTGACGCCTGAGGCTGTAAGGGAGTCCATGGATAGCCTCCGTGGAAGCATGAAGACACTGGAGGAGCGGATACGGGAGGAACTTTCATCACGCCTCGGGTACCGGGCCACCACATACCTCAAGGGGGAACGAGCGGATGAAAACAGGCTGGCGCCGTTCATCCGCTCAGGGAACGCTTCGGAGCCATCATCCGAAAAAGAGATCCTCCCGCCGGGTTCCGCTTCTTATGTAGTACCCTGCTCGCCGTTCATCGATCCCATCAAAGGGATACCGGTAGGCTCATTGCAAAACGGTGTTTGGGTGCTGCTTCGCATCACAGAGGATGAAAATTCCTCATTTTTGGGAAAGATGCGGCAGGCTGTGCCGGGATTCGACGGGACAGTCAAAGCGAGCGTCATCTCGGTTCATAAAGACCGTAAAGGGAACTATACCCTCCTTGTCCGGCTGTCGGACGAATTCAACGGGGTTGTCTCTCTTGAAGGGAACAGCAGAATACGGACCACGACCCCGGATCTCCCCGAGCCCCTTCCGGTAGGCGAACCAGAGGATGCGAATCAGGACGCCGTGAAGATAACGCCCGAATCTTCTTCCGACGCAGGTCTCTATTTTCTTGCCTTCGGAGCCATGGCCGTACTGCTTGTTCTCCTAATCTTCCTCCGCTTTTTTCGTTGACACGATCTCCGCAAGGCATGCGGCGGCGAAAACGACGTCTTTCTGTCCCACGACGGAGGCTACAACGGCGATACCGTCCACTCCCGTTTCGAGGACTTCTTTCGCATTGCTCGGGTTGATGCCTCCGATCGCCACCGAAGGAATCGAGAGCGCGCTTCTCACCATGCGGATACCTTCAGTACCGAGCACGGATGCTCCTTTTTTCGTATCCGACGGAAATGCGGCGCCGATGCCGACATAATCCGCCCCCGCATTTTCTGCCGCTCTTCCTTCTTCGAGAGAATGTGCCGTTGCTCCTATAAGAAAACCCAAAGGAACAAGCTTTTTCACGACATCGGCAGGAAGATCGGAATTGCCCAGGTGAACCCCGTCCGCTCCTGCAGCAAGCGCAATATCGAACCGGTCGTTTACGATAAGAGGAACGGCATGACGGCGGCAGATCGAAACAAGGCGGACCGCGGTCTCGTACAGAGCGCGTCCCGACATCTCCTTGTTTCTCAACTGAATCATCGTCGCGCCTCCGAGAAGCGCCCGTTCTGTCTGCTCTTCAAGAGAAAGCGGCGCACCGGCTTCGAGATCGGGTATGACGTAGAGCTTCAACGCGGCTTTGATATCCATCTGTTTTCATCCTTTCCACTGTTCGATTCGATATCCCTCCGAAAGGAGGTCGTCCGGCTGTATTTCATGAAGGGCGTCGAGAAAACAAGCCTGGAACGTTCCCGGACCTCTTGACATTTTTTCTGCCAGCTCGGCTGCGAGGCGAAACATAAGCACTCCGCAGAACGCTCCGGCAAGCGGGCTTCCCGATCCGGCGGCAAGAGAGAGCATGAGTGCGCCCAAGGCGCATCCGCCCCCCGTAATCCGCCCCAAAAAAACACTTCCTCCGGATATCGAGATGACGTTTTCGCCGTCACTCAAAAAATCCTGTTTACCGGAGGCACAGACAAGAGCGCCGGTCTTTTCCGCAAGAATTTTCGGAGCTGAGGAGAGCGGTTCAGGAGTTCTGCCGGAATCGACACCTCGTGCATCAGCATCCATCCCTGCGAGAAGGGCAATCTCCGCATGATTGCCCTTGATCATGGAGAAGCGAAAATTCCGTATCAGGGAGTCCACAAGTTCACTCCGGAAAGAAGATGCTCCGTACCCGACAGGATCGAGCAGAGTTACCCTGCCGGCCTCTCCCGCTTTTTGCAGTGCCTTCCGTATCAGCTCTTCCCGATGCTCCGAGGGTGTCCCCGTATTCACCAGCACCCCTCCGGAGACCTCCGCAAGGGTACCTGCTTCCTCGATGCAGGGAGACATAACAGGAGAAGCTCCGGATGCGATGACGACATTCGCCTGGAATGAAGCCGCTACAAAATTGGTGATGGCATAGACCAGAGGTCTGGTCTCCCTTGTGGCCCGCAAGGCATCCGCCCAGATTTGCGGGGCGGGGGGAAAAATTCTTAGCGCTCCAGCCACGGCGGAACCACCGCATGCCCGAGAGGTCCCCACCCCTTCCCCGGACGAAAGCCCGCCTCCAGCCCCATTCGAAGGTACTGCCGCGCCCTGCTCACCGCTTCGAAAAGGTCCGCTCCGGACGCCAGCTCCGCAGTGATCGCAGCGCTGAGGGTGCATCCGGTACCGTGCGTATTGTTGGTGAAGATCCTCGAATCCCTGAAAACCGTCGTCTTCCCTTGATAAAGAAGAACATCCGCGACCTCGTTTTCCTGCAGGAGATGCCCGCCTTTCACCAGAACCGCCTTCGGTCCGAGAACCTCGATTTCATGAGCCGCCTGTTCCATTTCTTCGATTGAGCGAATCGGACGTTTCGCCAGGCGTTCAGCCTCCGGCACATTGGGTGTCACCAGCAACGCAAGAGGAAGGAGTTCTCTTCGAAGGGATTCCACAGCATCGTCCGCAATGAGCGGTGCTCCGCTCTGGGCAACCATTACAGGATCAACGACGAGATTGCTCACCTTCCATCTGCGGATACCCTCCACTACCGTTGATATGGTTTGCGGAACACTCAGCATTCCCGTCTTTGCCGCTCCAATCGGAAAGTCCGACCAGAGGGCGTCGATCTGGGCCCGAATCATGTCGGGAGGAACATTGAGTACATCAGTGACGGCCGTACTGTTTTGAGCTGTCAAAGCGGTGATCACCGTCATCCCGAATACCTTCAAAGCGGCGCAGGTCTTCAAATCCGCCTGAATCCCCGCGCCTCCCCCCGAGTCGCTTCCAGCGAGGGTTACCGCGATTCCACGATATAATTGCATTTCCTCTCCGCCTTCCCGAAATAAAAAGAGGTCCGCTCGCAATGAACGGACCTTCTCCAGGCCTCGATGAAAAGAGGCCGCTCCCTACGCCGGCATTATCCGGATCAGGTAGAGGGTCGAAAGCATCCGCCTTCCTCTCAGCCCGTTCGGGCTCCCCTGTCAAAATCTGTTGTCAACAATGCATTCCGCTAAGCCTGCATACTGCGAAGACGCGCTCCGTATCCGAAGAACAGCATCCGCCTTCCTTCCTTTACCGGACGTCGCCCGAAATAGATCCCAGAACGGTACTGCCTGCGAGAACACGCTGCCCCTTCGAAACCACCAGGGCCGTTTTTTCAGGCAGATAGACGTCAACCTTGGACCCCATCTTGATCATGCCGTACCGCTGTCCCCTGCCGAGGCGATCTCCCTTACGGATACGGCATACGATACGACGCGCCAGAAACCCGGCGATCTGGACTACCAGAACCGGACCGTATTGCGTCGAGATTCCGACGAGCATCCGCTCGTTTGTCTCGGAAACCTTGGGGGAGAAGGACAACCAATGCTTCCCGGGGACGTACTCGATATGTTCGACCGTTCCGGCACAGGGAAAACGATTCACATGCACATCCAGCACATTCATATAGATCCCGATCTTCCATGCTTTTCCTGTATAAGGAACTTCCGTCTTCCCGATCTCGACTATTTTACCATCCGCAGGGGCGAGGAATCCCTCGCCGTCCGGAGTTCTTTCCGGATCCCGGAAAAACCAGATCACGAGACCCATCAGAGGAGCAAGAAAAAGTGCCACCGACGGAGCAAAAAAGAGGCTTCCCAGAAGCATGAATCCGGTAAACGCAATAAGCGGGTACCCCTCACGGGCCAGTTTCAAGGCTGTTTCCCCCTTCTCTTAAACATCGTCCGCGACGCAGGCTTCACCGCAGACGACACTGACATCCGCAACGAGATCTCCCTCGTCGAGGCGGACAGTGATGCTCCCCATAGCAGTTCTGCTAAGCACCGGAATCTCCGCGACCGCCACCCGGATTATTCTTCCCCGCGCGGTGATGGCCATAATCTCGTCTTCTTCTGCAACAGCCCAGCTCCCCACGAGAAGTCCCGTCTTTCTGCCAAGGTTCATCGCTTTTACCCCCGAACCTCCTCTGTGGTGGAGAGTGAATTCACCGAAACGCGTGCGCTTCGCTACTCCTCTTTCGCTGATCACGAGGGCATGGCGGTCCTGCGTCACAACCTCGCAGCTTATGACCGAATCATCCTTGGCGAGTCGAATACCCTTGACCCCTCTGGCCGTCCTTCCCATCGCACGGAACTCCCCTTCAGGAACACGCAGGGCCTGACCCATCGCCGTCATGAAGAGAAGTTCGTCGTTTCCGGAGGTCAGGCGCACCTGGGCTATTTCATCACCTTCGTCCAGAGTGAGAACACGTTTGCCGGCCCTGTTGAGGCGTGCGATCTCCGAAAGTTGCAGCCGCTTGGCAATTCCGTTCTTCGTCGCGAAGAAAAGGAAGCTCTTTCCCTCGAGGCTCCGTCCGTACATCGAGACGACGTTCTCCCCTTCTTCCAAAGGCACGAGCTTGTTGACGAGTTTTCCCTTGCCCGACTTCGACTCGGGGATCATGTGTCCCCGTATGGCGAGCGCGCGGCCCGACGAGGTGAAGAGATAAATATCCTTGTGCGTATTGGTGACGGCGAAGAGGGCTATTTCGTCCTCGTCCTGAAGGGCGGCTCCCTTCCGCCCCTTGCCTCCTCTTGCCTGGGGGACGTATTCGTCGAGACTCTTCCGGCGGAGATAGCCGTCCTTGGAGAGGATGACGACGATATCCTCCTCCGGAATGAGATCTTCCACGGAGACCTCTTCGTAGCTGTCGATGATCTCGGTTCTCCTTGGGTTGTCGAACTTCTTTCCGAGTGCGGCAAGCTCTTCCCTGATGACTCCGTCAAGAATCTTCGAGTTGCCGAGAATGCTTCGGTAGCGTTCGATATCGGCGAGAAGGGATGCGAGTTCCGCGTCGAGTTTTTCCCGTTCGAGCCCGGTTAGGCGCTGCAGGCGCATCTCGAGAATCGCCTGTGCCTGGAGATCGGAGAATCCGAGGGTTTCTACGAGACCTTCCTTGGCCTCCTGGGTCGTCTGTGCCGCCCGGATCAGCGAGATAACCCTGTCGATGATGTCGAGAGCCTTCACGAGTCCTTCGACGATGTGAGCACGTGCAAGCGCCTTGTCGAGTCGGAACTGTGTCCGCCTGCGGACAACTTCGCGCCGATGCTCGAGGAAGAGGGAGAGCATGTCGATGATCGGGAGCTCTCTTGGATTGTTGTTCACAAGCGCGAGATTGATAACCCCGAAGGTCGACTGGAGCTGTGTGCGCCGATAGAGCTGGCGGAGCACGAGTTCGGCGTCTCCGTCGCGCTGAAGTTCGAGCACGATGCGCAGCCCATCACGGTCGGATTCGTCACGGATGTCGGCAATGCCGTCTATGTGCTTTTCCTGCACGCAGGAGGCGATGGTTTCGATCAGGGACGTCTTGTTGACCATGAACGGTATCTCGGTGATGATCACGGCGCGTTTGCCGCGTTTAGCGTCCTCGACGTGCGTTTTGCCCCGGAGGATGATCTTTCCGCGTCCCGTGCGGTACGCGTCGATTATGCCGTCCCGACCGAGAATGATGCCTCCTGTCGGAAAGTCGGGGCCGGGCAGTCTTGCGTAGATTTCGCCGAACTCTGCGTTGCCGTCGGCCTCGATCAGGTACTCGAGGGCATCGACCACCTCCCGCAAATTGTGAGGTGGAATGTTCGTCGCCATTCCGACGGCGATACCGGAGCTGCCGTTGACCAGCAGGTTCGGGAGCATCGACGGGAGACAGAGTGGTTCCTTCAGAGATTCGTCGAAATTCGGCCCCCAGTCCACGGTTTCTTCGTCGATATCCGCAAGAATCATCTCTCCCGTTTCGAAGAGCTTGGCCTCCGTGTACCGCATCGCCGCCGCCGGGTCGCCGTCGATGGAGCCAAAGTTTCCCTGTCCGTCAACAAGGGGATAGCGCATGCTGAAATCCTGCGCCATGCGGACCATCGTCTCGTAGATCGCGGAATCACCGTGAGGATGGTATTTTCCCATGGTCTCTCCAACGACTCTCGCCGACTTCTTGTAGGCGGATCCAGGGCGGAGACCGAGTTCGAGCATGGCGTAGAGAATACGGCGCTGCACCGGTTTCAGTCCATCTCTCACATCGGGGAGTGCACGGCCGACAATGACGCTCATGGCGTAATCGAGATAGCTGTGTTTGATTTCCTCCACCAGTGGAAGAGGGACCACCTTTCCGAGGGGTATTACACTTTTCTTTTCTTCCATACGTTCCTTCAACCTCCAAAGCCGATTCGACACCGTTAAAGTCGGCGGGAAAAACAGTATACCGTGTATATTGTATCACGTTCAAGGCCGAAACGCTCTCCAGCACCGTCGGAAACCGGCATCACGGACACGGCTCACCGTATTCCGGCACATTCGGAAAAAAAGAACAGCTGCACCTTCCCGATCTGTCACTCCCTCGCGGAAAAACCGGACAGCTACCGCCCTGAAACCGGGAAGTGCATTTCTCGACAATCTTGAAAAGAGACGTATTTTACCAGCGGTTTCTGTGCAGACGATCTTCGTGCAGCCCCTGATGCGGAGCCTTATCTTCCGCTCCGAAGCCGATAGCGGCTATGCCGACGATCTCGACGGAATCCGGAACAGCCAGAACGGGACGAATCAGCTCGTTCCGCGGGTGACGGTCCATCACCTTCAGCCATACGCCTTCAAGTCCGAGTCCCTTTGCGGCGACAAGAATATTTTCCAGCGCCGCGGCGCAGTCCTCGATCCATGCGCGGTCTCCCTCCGGATACGAAGCCGTTTCTGCGCACACGGCGATTGCAAGGGGGGCCTGAAACAGCATTTTGCCGGAATCGTGAGCCTCGGCCAGGGAATCAAGCGCGGCTCTTTCCTCCACGACGATAAAGTGGCACGGACGACGGTTATGGGCCGATGGCGCCGCAAAGGCGCATTCGAGAAGCGTATCGCGCACTTCCGGAGAAATCCGATCCATCCGGAACTTGCGAATGCTTCTTCGTGAGAGGATGGCAGTAATAACAGGGTTGTCTTGCGATTTCATTCGTTTCGCCTCCTATTAAAATTGTTTCGCATATGATACACTTAAAAAGTTGTTTCTCACGCGGCCATATTGAAGGATGGAATTTATTACATTGCATAAAGGAGGATGAACAATGGCAAAAAAGATCAAAAAAGTTGCTGTCCTCGTGGAGGATACCGTCCACGACTTGGAGTTCTGGTACCCTTACTATCGCCTCGTTGAAGAGGGGTTCCAGCCTGTCATCGTCGGGCCGGAAACCGGCAGGAGCTACGTCGGGAAAATGGGTTCCTCCATCAAGGCGGAATCTTCGCCCTCGGAGATTTCCGCCAAGGATTTCGCGGGCGTCGTCGTTCCGGGAGGATGGGCTCCCGACAAGCTCAGGGTCCATCAGGGAATTGTCGACTTCGTCCGTGACGTGCATGCCAAAGGAGGCATCGTAGCCGCTATATGCCATGGCGGCAGCGTTCTGGTTTCGGCGCGTATCCTCGAAGGCGTCCGTGCGACTTCCTACAAGAGTATCAAGGACGATATGATGCTTGCCGGTGCAGAGTGGCTCGACGAACCGGTCGTCATCTCCCAAAAAATAGTCACGAGCCGCACTCCTGCCGATCTGCCCCAGTTCGGCAAGGCCCTGGTGGAGACTCTCGCGAAGGGGAAATAGTCCCCTCCTCATTTCCGGAAAGACCCCGTTCATCTTCCGACGGGGTCTTTCCTGCGAAAAAGAGCCTCACCAGAAGATGAATGGCTCTCTCCAGCCTCTCCCACGTCTCGTCTTTTCGCAGATCAAGACCGAGATAGCGTGAAGATACATCCCTCCGCAGAAGCAAAAAAGTGAAACCGGCCGAGAGCAGAGCCGCCATTTCGGTCAGCCCCTCGATCTCTTTGCCGGGCTCCCTCAACAGATCGAGCAGTTCCATACCTTGACGGTACCGCTCTTCCGCTGTTTCTACGGCCACATCCTCTCTGCCGGCGATCTCTCCCCGCAGGACTTCCCGTGCCGCATCCGATTTTTTCAACTCCCGCAGGTATCCTCTCAGAATTGCGTATGCTCTCGTCGCCGGGTCGGCGTCTTTCTCTCCGGCAGTCTCGAGGATCTCCTCGGTCGAAGGCCAGTACTTTCGCCGCGTGAAGTAAGTACGCAGGAGCGGCTGCAATCCGCCGAAGTAGCGATAGATAAGAACCTTATCCACACCAGCTTCCCGGGCAATGCCGTTCACTCCCAGATACCGGAATCCCTTTCGCGAAAGAATCGTTCCGACTGCATCGAGGATGCGGGTCTCGGTATTCTCCCTCTCTCCCACATTCTTCCCTCCTGTAGCAAAGGGGCTCCCGCGGGAGCCCCTTATTGACCGGCAAAGGTGCTATTCGCTGAAGACGGCTCCCTTGGAACCCGATGTAACAAATGCCCTGTATCTTTGGAGAAAGAGGCTGTCCATACGACTTTCCACAGGCTTCCATTCCGCCCGGCGTCTTGCGAGTTCCTCTTCGGATAGTGCAAGACTGAGTTTCCTTGCGGGTATATCGATCTCGATGATGTCCCCCTCTTTGACAAGACCGATAGGGCCTCCTGCAGCGGCCTCGGGGGATACATGCCCTATCGAGGCGCCGCGCGAAGCTCCTGAAAAACGGCCGTCGGTGATGAGCGCAACGGTCTTGTCCATGCCCATTCCGGCAAGAGAAGAAGTCGGTGTGAGCATCTCGCGCATGCCGGGACCTCCCTTTGGACCTTCGTACCGGATGACGACGACATCTCCTGCCTTGATCCCTCCCGACAGGATAGTCTTGGTGGCTGCCTCTTCGTTGTCGAACACACGGGCGGGGCCGGAGTGTTTCATCATCGAGGGGTCGACAGCGGATTGCTTCACTACACTTCCTTCGGGAGCAAGATTTCCCTTGAGAACGGCAAGTCCTCCTTGTTGGTGGTAGGGATTGCCGAGAGGGCGGATAATACCGTCGTCTTTCACCCGAACGCCTTTGAGATTTTCCGCTACTGTTTTTCCCGTGACCGTGAGCACGCTTCCGTCGAGCAGACCTGCCTCGGCGAGGCGGGCCATGACTGCCTGTACTCCCCCGGCCGCGAAAAGATCCTGAATATGATGCGGACCTCCGGGACTCATGCTGCAGAGATGCGGAGTCCGTGCACTGATCTCGTCGAAGTGTTCGAGCGTGAGGGAAAGACCCGCCGCGTGTGCAAGCGCCGGAAGGTGAAGGGCCGTATTGGTTGATCCGCCGAGCGCCATGTCCACGGCGACGGCATTGTCGAACGCCTTTTCTGTGAGAATGTCCCTCGGACGGATGTTTTTCTCGACAAGAGACATGATTTGCCGGCCGGCCTCCTTGGCGAGGCGGTCTCTGGCCGAGTACACGGCGGGGATGGTGCCGTTGCCGGGGAGAGCAAAACCGAGCGCTTCTATCATGCAGTTCATTGTGTTCGCGGTAAACATTCCGGCGCACGAGCCGCACGTCGGGCATGCGAGGTCCTCGAACTCGCGAAGCTCTTCATCGGAGATGGCGCCTGCGGCCCTCTTGCCGACAGCCTCGAAGAGATTGCTGAGGTCCACATCCTTGCCCTCGCTGACTCCCGCGAGCATCGGACCGCCGCTGATCATGACCGTGGGGATATTCAGTGAAAGAGCGGCCATCGCCATGCCGGGAATGATTTTGTCGCAGTTGGTCACGAGCACGAGCGCGTCAAGAGCGTGCCCCCTCGCCATTACCTCGATGGAATCCATGATCAGCTCGCGGCTTGGAAGGGAAAACTTCATCCCCTCGTGATTCATTGCAATTCCGTCGCACACGCCGATGACGGGAAATTCCAAAGGAAGCCCGCCGAAGGCGTATACAGCCGACTTCACGGCTTCTGTAATCCTATTGAGGTGAATGTGTCCCGGAATAATAGCGTTGTACGGATTCACTACACCTATCCACGGGCGGGCAATTTCCCAGTCCGTATACCCGGATGCCTTCATCAGCGAGCGGTGAGGCGCTCGCTCCGCTCCCTTTTTCGCACTGTCGCTTCGCAATACTATCCCCTCCTGTGGAACATGGATTTAAAAAAACACTCAATTCCTCCTGCCTGAAGGATGCCTCTTCTTATGGTAACGCATTATAGTCACTGCATCAAGAATTGCAAGTCTGTTCGAATAATCCAGGAGAGATGTCGCCGCTGACCGCCGGTATGCCGGTGACGCCTCCTCTGCCTGCGGATTCAGGTTGAAACCATTCAGGTTGAAACCATCTGGACAAGCAGAAGAAGCGATGGTACCATCTCCGGGAAATAATCGAGATTCTAACGAAATAACAAGGAGAGTGAGTTTCATGTCCGAATCCATACTCCACGCGGGCAGAATTTCCGATCTTCCGCTGGTTGAAGACGCTTCCCATGCGGAAGGCATCGAAAAACGCATTATCTTCGCTCCCGGAAAGTTCTGGAACGACTACGTAGCACGCCATTTCACTGTGAAAGGCAACGCTAAAACACCCTTTCATACACACGACTGGCCTCATTACGTTCTCATCCTCTCGGGGAGATGCAACGCGACAATCGACGGCACGGTCTATCCGCTCGAGAGCGGTTGCTGGGCTCATGTCCCCTCTAACGTGGAACACTTTTTCGAGAACACGGGGAACGAGCCTCTTCAGTTCGTTTGCATCGTTCCGCCGAAAGGCGACCCTGCAGGAAATACCTGTTTCGCCTAGAAGACGACACAGCACACGGGAGCCGGGCCGGTGCGGGGATTTTTAGCACCGACAGACGCGGACGGAAAAAAGTCCTCGTCTGTCGGTGCTTGTAATTACCGGGGGAAGGAGAACTTCACCAGAGGAGGAAGCCAAGGGTAGACCGAGGCGAGAAAGTATGGGTTGAGTGCGAATATGACGAACAGCCCCATCGCCATCGCGGAGTGAAACACCGAAAGAAGTCCCCGATATTTTTCTCGCTTCGCGACAATACCCAGAACCCCTTCGCAGATTAAAAAAGCCGTGATGTAGTAGAGCCAGCCGCTCGTGCCCGGAGCCCTGAGGAAGATCATGGTCCGGAGAACGCAGTAGGCCGACCATATTCCAAGAAGATACATCTGGGCGCCGCTCATGATGATTTTTGAAAGAAATGCGATAATCCTGGGAAAGGTTTCACCACTCTTTTCCATCGATTCCAGCGAATCGTACGCGGATTCGATGAAGGGAAGAACATAGCGGATGTATCCGGCTGCGAGGATCCATCCCCATAAGAGAAGAAACCCCGCATATACAAGGTAATTCAAACAAATCCCGCCTTCCGGAGTATTCTATCGACTTTTGCCCACGGACAGCATGGTAAATTCGAACCAGCCCGGTTGAACGAGCGTGTTTCGCGTATGCTCTGTCCCGGACTTGGCGAAAACGCTACTGCTGCTCCGCTATCGGCTTCGCGTAGGATGTCTCGGCATCCCAGGGAAAGAGGATCCACGTATCCTGACTGACCTCGGTGATGAACGTGTCCACAAAAGAACGACCGTCCGGCTTCGCATAGACCGCTGCGAAATGTGCTTTCGGCAGCATGTTCCGCACGACCTTGGCGGTTCTTCCTGTATCGACCAGATCATCGATGATGAGCCAGCCTTCTCCGTCACCGGAAATCTCTTTAAGAATCGAAAGTTCTCCCTGAGTACGGAGAACATAGCTCGACACACACACCGTGTCCACAATCCTGACGTCGAGTTCCCGGGCGATGATGGCAGCAGGAATAAGACCTCCCCGGGCAATACCGACAATTCGCTCCCACTTGCGCACCCCCACGAGTCGCCAAGCCAAAGCCTTGCAATCACGATGCACCTGCTCCCACGAGACCGGATAGGTCTTATGATACCTTTCGCTGGACACGCCACCCACTCCTCATAAGTTTATTCGCACTTCGACAACGCTTTTATTCTAACACGGTTCATCCTTCCAAGAAGTCGACAAGACTCTTATTTTTTCGCCCTTTGCACTGTATAATACGCATGAGGAGAATTTGCCCTCAATTCTTTTTGCAGGGAGGTAATAAGCGTGAAAAAAATCGTATGGCTTCTCGTTTTTGTTCTCGGCATCACCCTTTGCGGTGCAGCCTATGCCGCGTTTCCACCCGTTCCCGCCGATAAGCTCAACCCGGGGTTCGTCTATATCGGCCCCGTCGGCGACGGCGGATGGACATTCATGCACGAGCAGGGGCGGCTTGATATGGAGAAAGCCTTTCCCGGCGTAAAATCGACTTTCGTTGAATCCGTCCCGGAAGGCCCCGACTCGGCACGCGTTATGGAAACCATGGTTCGTAACGGTGCAAAACTTGTCTTTGCCACCAGTTTCGGGTACATGGATTTCGTCCAGGATGTGGCCAAAAAGTATCCGAACGTCATTTTCATGCACTGTTCCGGGTATAAGGATGCACCCAACGTCGGCACATATTTCGGCAGGATGTACCAGGCGCGTTATCTGTCCGGCCTTGTCGCGGGGAGCATGACCAAGAAAAACCGCCTCGGTTACGTGGCGGCCCACCCTATCCCCGAAGTCATAAGGGGCATAAACGCTTTCACCCAGGGCGTCCGGAAAACCAATCCCGATGCGGAAGTCCAGGTCGTCTGGATTTTCTCCTGGTTCGACCCCGGCAAGGAAATGGAAGCAGCAAAGGCTCTCATCGATGCCGGAGCCGATGTCCTCGCCATGCACGCAGATACCGGCGCAGCTCCCCAGGCCGCGGAGGAAGCGGGAGTCTACGTGGTCGGATACAACAACGACATGAGCGCTTATGCGCCCACGAAACACCTGACCGCCCCTATATGGGACTGGGGCATGGTCTACAAGGAGACCGCCGAGCAGATGATCAACGGCACGTGGGAGCCGAAACAAATCTGGTACGGCCTCAAAGAGGGAATGGTCTCCCTCGCGCCCTTCGGCGCAGATGTTCCTGATACGGTAAAGGCTCTAGTAGAAGCGGAAAAAGCGAAAATCATTTCCGGTGAATGGGATGTTTTCCACGGGCCGGTAAAGGATCAGAGCGGCGCAGTGAAAGTTCCTGAAGGAACGGGTATGACCGACGGCGAGATGCTCTCTATGAGCTGGTTCGTAGAAGGCGTGAAGGGAGATATACCCAAATAAACCTTTCTTTTGTATTATAATATCGAGAGATTCCGGGGGCGCGGAACTCCGCGCCCCTTTTTCCTTTCCGATCCATTAATCTGATTACGCCCTTGCGTCGATATTTTTCCTCCCTTTGATCCGTGCCTGCAAAAAACAGGAGCAGGGAAGGGTTTCCGGGGAATGCTTTCAGGGCGTGCAAGGAGGAAAAGGGATGGGCGTGTACACTTCTACGGAACCACTCGTCCGTATGGAACAGATTACAAAGCGATTTACGGGAGTAACGGCCAACCTCGACGTGGACTTCGACATCCGTCCGGGAGAGGTGCACGCCCTGCTAGGCGAGAACGGCGCAGGTAAATCCACTCTCATGAACATTCTTTACGGCCTCTATCGCCCCGACAGCGGCACGATTCTGGTGAGCGGAGATCCCGTCTCTTTTTCTTCACCCAGGGATGCGATCCATGCAGGAATAGGAATGGTCCATCAGCACTTCATGCTCATTCCAAGCCAGACCGTGTGGGAAAACATGATCCTCGGTCTCGAAAAGCTCCCCGCAGTGCTCCCGAAACGCTCCATAAGGGACCGCATTCTGTCCATCTCGGGGCAGTACGGTCTCATGGTGGATCCCGATGCGCACATATGGCAACTCTCCATCGGAGAACAACAGCGGGTCGCGATCCTCCAGATGCTCTACCGGCAGGCCAATATACTCGTTCTCGACGAACCGACCTCCGTCTTGACGCCCCAGGAAGCGGAACATCTCTTCACAACGGTGCGCCAAATGACTTCGGAAGGTCACGGCGTCGTCTTCATTTCGCATAAAATGGACGAAGTCATGGATCTTTCACACCGTGTGACAATCCTTCGAAAGGGAAGGCTTGTAGGGACTGTCGAAACGGCCTCCACCACAAAGGAACGCCTTGCCGAGATGATGATCGGTCAGAAGATGATCTTCCAGATAGAAAAGAAAAACATCGCGCCCGGAAGACCTCTTCTTGAATGCGCTGCGATCTGCGCCTCCAGCGACCGGGGAATTCCTGCCGTCGTCCGTGCGACTTTTTCCGTCCGTGAACACGAGATTCTCGGCATCGCCGGTGTCGCGGGCAACGGACAACAGGAGCTCTGCGAAACGCTTGTCGGGCTCCGGGAGGTGGAATCCGGATCAATCCATCTCGACGGGGAGAATCTGACCAACTCCTCACCGAAAACATTCATCGAAAAGGGAGTCCACTATATTCCTGCCGACCGGAAGGGGACAGGACTCGTCCCGAATATGAACGTCAGTGAGAATTCCATTCTCAAGAGGTATTGGAACCGGCCTGTCTCCAAGAGCGGCTTTATCGACTGGAAAGAGGTCTTTTCCTTCGCTCGAAGCCTTGTCTCACGCTACAGCGTGAGCACCCCTTCGATGGAGACCCCTGTACGGAACCTCTCCGGAGGCAATCTTCAGAAACTGATGCTCGGCAGAGAGCTGAGCGACTCTCCCAAGCTGATCCTCGCCGTTCATCCGACATGGGGACTGGACGTCGCCGCGACGAAATTCGTCCGGGAACAGCTTCTCGCGCAGAGGGAACAGGGAAGCGCCGTTCTCCTTGTCTCGGAGGATCTGGACGAACTGCTTGCGATGAGTGACAACCTCGCTGTCATGTTCAAGGGAGAGATCATGGGCGTTCTGGATTCCCCCGCGGACACGCCCGTCGAATCCATCGGGCTCATGATGGCCGGAACGCCTGCTGAAGAAGCGCTCTCCTCCATCTCCGAAGGAGGAGAAAAATCATGAAACTCTCCGTCAAAATAGAACCACGTCTCGAAACCTCGCGGAAGCTCGGAATCGCCATTCCTGTCTTCTCGCTCGCCTCGGCGCTTCTCTCCGGGGCTGTCTTCCTCTTTTTTATGGGTGTCTCTCCGCTTCAGGCATACTCAACCATTCTCCGCTCATCGCTGGGCGATGCATACGGTCTCAGCGAGACGATCGTCAAGGCCATTCCCCTCGCCATGGCGGCCATAGCCGTGATGCTCTCCTTCACAATGCTCATATGGAACATCGGCGCCGAGGGACAGATTTTTATGGGGGCCATGGCGACAGCCGCAGCGGTACGCTATCTCTTCGTGGACAACCATGCGGTGATGTTTCTCATTATGTTCACCGCCGCCGGAATCGCGGGCGGGGTCTGGGGAGCTGTCGCCGGATACCTCCGCGCAAGGTGGAGCGTCAATGAAATCATCACGACGCTGATGCTGAATTATGTCGCCATGAATCTCCTGAACTACTTCGTATACGGACCGTGGCGGGATCCCGCCAGCCTCGGTTTCCCGATGACTGCCCCGTTCCCTGACGCCGCACGGCTCCCTTCGTTCTGGAACACCAGAATCCATGCCGGGCTTTTCCTTGCGCTCCTGCTTCCGCTGGTCTTTTGGATCGTCCTCCGATTCACCCGATGGGGGTACGAAATACGCGTCATGGGAGAGAACCCCAAGGCGGCTGGATTCGCCGGGATGAGCTATCTTAAAAATGTGGTCCTTGTCATGTTCCTCTCGGGCGCCATCGCAGGCATCGCGGGGATGTGCGAACTCTCGGGACTTCAGGGCAGGCTTCAGCACGGTTTCTCCGGCGGCTACGGATATACGGCGATCATCGTCGCATGGCTGGCCCGCCTTCACCCCATCGCGATCCTTCTCGTCTCCTTCCTTATGGGAATTCTTCTCGTGGGCGGAGAAACGCTTCAGATCGTAATGCGCCTCCCTCTTTCGAGCATGCTCGTCCTGCAGGGGTTGATTCTTTTCTTTGTCCTGGGCGGCGAATTTTTCAGAAAATTCCGTATCCGCATTTTCTTCCGGGGCGTTCCGAACCCTCAGCCTACGATCTCTGAAAAGGAGGGGAACTAAGATGGAGATTCTGATTCCCATCCTCACCGCCGCCGTCAGGAGCGGCACTCCCATTCTGTATGCGACCCTCGGCGAGATCGTCACCGAGAAAGGCGGCATCCTCAACCTGGGACTCGAGGGGATCATGCTGCTGGGGGCTTACGCGGGCTTTGCGGTGTCCTACTCCACCGGCAATCCATGGCTCGGTATTGCCGCAGCCTTCCTGGTCGGAACGATCCTCGGCCTTATCCATGCATTCATCTGCGTCTCTCTCAAGGGAAATCAGGTGGTCAGCGGTCTCGCCATGACGATGTTCGGTACCGGGGCATCATCTCTCCTCGGACGCAATTTCATCGGCTTCACCATCCCCGGACTGAACAGAATTCCGGTTCCGTTCCTCTCGGAAATTCCGTTCATAGGACCTGTGCTCTTCAATCATGATGCACTGATCTACTGTTCTTATGGCCTCGTGCTCTTCCTATGCTGGTTCTTCACCTCCACCAGGTCTGGGCTTTACCTGCGGGCCACCGGTGACAACCCCAGGGCAGCCGATGCGATGGGCATCTCCGTCGCAAAGACCAGGTACTTCTACACGATGGTGGGAGCCGGTATCGTGGCGGTGGGAGGAGCGTACATGTCGGTCGCCTACACGAAAATGTGGGCGGAACATATGACCGCGGGGCGAGGATGGATCGCAGTGGCGCTTGTTATATTCGCAATCTGGAACCCGGCCAGGGCCGCGCTCGGAGCATACCTCTTCGGAGGTGTCGAAGCTTTCCAGCTTCGTCTCCAGGCGGCAGGAACGACCATTCCCGCACCAATTTTGATGATGCTTCCGTATCTTATGACGATAGGTGTCCTGCTCTTCATCTCCATCAAGAAAGGGAAAGGGATTCTCTTCGGAGCGCCAGCCTCGCTGGGCCTTCCGTTCTACAGGGAGGAGCGGGACTAGACTTTTTTCCTGAACACCCGCTCCGCGGGCTTCCCGGACAGACCGGTGTTCATGGGCAATGGAATGCATCGAACATGTACTTGATCTTACAGGAGGGTATTCTATCGTGGATTTCTTTTTTCAGCATGTTCCCGCTTCAGGAAGCGTTCTTAACGCGGCGGCAATAGTTCTGGGCGGTCTTGCGGGGCTTATGCTCCATTCCCGCCTTTCGCAGCGCTTTATCACCATCACCTTCCAGGGGCTGGGACTGTTTACCCTGTTTCTCGGCTTTGTCATGGCGCAGAGAACACAGAGCGTTCTTATCATGGTATTCAGCATCGTCGGAGGCTCGCTTCTCGGCGAAGGGCTCGACCTTGACAGGAGGCTCAACAGCCTGGCGGACTGGACGAAAGAGAAGATACGTTCCAAGAACGAAAAATTCACCGAGGGGTTCGTCGCGGCGTCGCTGCTCTTCTGCGTGGGCTCGATGGCGATACTGGGCGCAATCGAGGAAGGGATGGGTGAATTTCCGCGTCTATTCGTCACCAAGTCCTTTATGGACCTGATGGCTTCCGCTGCTATGGCCGCGTCGCTCGGAATAGGCGTCGTCTTCTCCGCTTTTCCCGTTCTGATCTACCAGGGGGGATTGACGTTTCTCGCCGAAGGCGTCCAGAGAGTTATGAGCCCGGAGGTCATCGAAGAAGTGAGCGCTATCGGAGGACTGCTGCTTCTCGGCATCGGGCTTTCAATCCTGGAGATCAAAAGGATCAAGGTGGTCAACATGCTTCCTGCGCTGTTATTGGCCGGCATTCTCGCTTCTTTCTTCCGGTGATCTCCCGCCGTTCCGGCCGCCGGTGTTCCGGGACGAATGGCTGATCTTTCAAGAGAACAGGGGCAGGGAGAAGAAAATCCCTGCCCCTTTGTGTTGTTATCTGCTCAATACGAACGCCATCGAAACTGCGGTTCGCTCACACCGTATTTCGCATTTCCCTTTCCGCGAAGCAGGGCCCAGTTCTGATTGCCGTAGTCGTAGTGCCACCATTCAGCAGGGTAGTTGCTGAATCCCGTCTTGCTCATGACATAGTATAAAAGCCGCCGGTTATAGAGGGCTTCCATCTCTTCACCGGTCATTTTTTCCTTTGATTCGTACTTCTTTTCAAAGAAGACCGTCTCCGATCTCTCGGAAGTCTCGTCGAATTCAGATCCCATGGGGATGCAGACTCCGCTCTCATCGACTATGGTCAGGTCCACCGCACCCCCCGTTATATGCGGGGAGGGGTGCTCGGGGTGCAACGACGGCAACGCGACATACTGGGATGCGAGATCCGTGATTTCAGCGTCGTCGAGCAGCGGCATCTTCTCCCGGAGCTCCGAGCGGAACTTCTGGAAAAGAGTTGTCTGGATGGCCCTGGAGCGCCATGTGTCCAGAAGCACCAGACGGCAGCCTTTAGGAAGGAGGTCGGAGGCCTCGAGAAGTCGGACAAGAACCGAACGCCTGACATAGCACTCCGGAATGGCGCCCTCGAGCATATTGTAATAATAATGCGGGCGAACGAGTATCTTTTCCGGAACGAGACTCGCCGGTATCATTTCCTCACCGCACTCCTCGATGGGAACAGCTCTCGACGCTTCCCAGGAAAATCCCGGGGAAGGGGGTATCTGAATATCCATAAAGGGGTGTTTCATCTGTCTTCTCCTTCCCTGCTACAAATTCAAAATACGTGGAATGAACGTGGTCAACGGGGACACGATATGATCGCCATAAGCACCGGCAGGGCGACTCCTGTAAAAGGCCGGATCCGGCTAAATACCTCCGCGAGTTTAACCTTTCCCACCACCGCCACGATATAGTTGCATGCCCCCATTGGAGATGTGGTCAGCGCAATTGTCATGTTGAGGGTCATCACCACTCCGAAGTGGAAGGGGTCGATTCCGGCAAGCAGGGCGATGGGCTCGAAAATCGGCGTAAGGAGCCTAAGGGTGGAGACCTCCATAAACATGCCGGCGCAAAGATGATGGCGCTCGACACCATTATCGGAAGCCAGGTTTTGTCGAGGATTCCCGCCTGCAGAAATGAAGTCCGCGAACTTCTGCGGAACCTGCTCCCTACCGGCAAACTCCCTTCTCGTCTGCCTCCGGGAGATACTTTGGTCTTAAAAAAGGTTGCCCGGTACTCACCTCCTTTTTATCTCGGGATGGGGCGCAGTGCGCACCGAAAAATCGCTTTCGATGCGGGAAAGACGGATCAGCAACAGCTTTCCAAGAGACTCGTACAACTCTCCGCAGCAGGAGGAAGCAAATGTCTCCGAGCCGACGATCTTCGCGAAGAGATTCTGTGAATCCCAAAGATCGATCTCCCATTCCCTCTTTTTCAGAAAAGAGAGAAGGGAGACGGCATCCTGCAGAATATCGACATCGTCAACTTTTCGCTCGAGCGAAGCGAAGAGGTGTTCAAGACGCTGCACGGCCGCATGCCTGAGGAACGGAATATCCAGTCTTGCTCCCCAGCGAAGCGCGTCGTTCACCCTTTTTTCAACGAACTCGATATCAAACGGAGATGCTTCGAAGGACCGCTTCATATCGTCGTTGAGCACCACCGTCGCAACACTCCTGAAGGCCTCCGGGGCCGGCATGGAAAGGGCGGCCAGAAAAGAAAGAAGCTCCGAATAATCCGAAAGCGTCCGGCGCAGCATTGAAGTGACGGCATCGAGATCCTCCGCGAGGATAAGGTTCAAAATCCGCCGTTGTTCGTCCTTGAAAAGATGGCGAAGCGAGTATGTGTTATGCCCGAAGAATGCGACAAGGCCCTTCTCGTCGTCTCTCTGAAGGGCGTTCCCTATCATTTCGCGAACACCGTTTCCGCCCTCCGGCTCCGGTTTCACCGCCACGCCGCACAGCACATTCCGGCCTCCGCGATAGAGCGCGGCCACAAAAAGTTCCTTCTCATCAAGCGTGATGTCCGAGCGGATTTTGACGTACCCGAGGGCATAGCGTCGCACCCCTTCATCTTTGCGTTCAAGAGAACATGAAAGAATCCGGTAGGAATAGAATCTGTCCCCCAAGTTCGAAAGGACGTCCCCCTCCTCTCCCGTGAAGAGAGAGGAGACGGCATAGTGGGCGCCTGCCCGAAGGAGATCGGAGCGCATCTGCGTCACGAAAATGTCGAAGATCCTTTTGCCGTTCTGCAACTCGTTTATGTTGCTCGAAGCCTTTTCGAGAGCGGCCTTGAACGGCGTTTCAAAATCCTGCCCAGGGAAGAGATTTCTGCCGAGTTCGAGAACGCGGGCGGCGTAGGCCAAAATCTGCAGCGTCTCAATCCTGGAAATATCGTCGAAAAACCAGCCGCAGCTCGTAAACATCAACATCAGGTTCCGCTGCAGCTCCATCAGTCGAAGAGCCCGGACCCGTTCTTCGTGCTGCAGTTCCCTCCCGCTCTCCCGCTCAAGGAAGGCAATCGCAGAAGACGGAGAGCGATCGAAAATAACCTCTATGTAACGGTTCCGGGTACTCCAGGGATCGGGAAAAAAGGATTTCGCCTCCCTCTCGAAAAAAGGATTCAATGCATCCCTTAAATCGTCAAGAGCCTCGCGCAGCGGTTTTCGCCAGGCCTGCTTCCAACCGGGGCGGGATTCGGCGGAACATCCGCAGTCTTCCTTCCACCGGCCGACTCCGTGAACGCAGCTCCAGGATGAGTTCTCGAGAATACGGACTTCGTCGCTGGGAGGCGTCGAGTCAAGATACTCGCCGAAGATCGTCAGGGAGGCATTCTCCGATTTTTCGATCTTCTCGAGACAGTAGGCGAGAGCCATGTCTCCATACTTGTGGTGATGTCCGAACGTCTCACCGTCCGTCGCAACCGATACAATCCGGCTCAAGCAAGCATCCTTCGGAAGCGCGGAAACCAGCATATCGGCAAGAGCTCCCCCGTCCTTCAGGGCATCCCCGTAGGCTATCCGCTGCGCAAGGCGTCCGTTATAAAAGAAAAGAACGATGGAACGTCCCGATGGGAGGACGCACGTGTACGGCCTGCTTGTATCGATTCTTTCCCCGGAGGCATCCGTCCAGGCCGCGGTTCCATTTTTTCGTACCGCTGCCGCCTGACGCGGAGCAAGGATGGTAAAACGGATATTGTTCGAGGCGAGAATATCGAGCGTCTCCGAATCAACCGCGGTCTCGGCGAGCCACATTCCCTCGGGTTCCCTGCCGAAGCGGCGATTGAAATCCTCTATGCCCCAAAGGACCTGCGTTATTTTGTCCCTGCGGTTCGCCAACGGCAGGATCATATGATTGTATGCCTGGGCAATGGCCGGGCCATGACCGGAGAAACGGCCGGCTCCGATTCTGTCGGCCTCGAGAATCGAACGGTAGAATTGAGGGCGCTTTCTTTCCATCCATGACAGGAGTGTCGGTCCGAAGTTGAAGCTGATTCTCGAATAGTTGTTCACAATACGCCGTATCCATCCCTCTTCGTCGAAGATACGGGCAGCCGAATTCGGACCGTAGCACTCTTCGGTGATCCGCTCGTTCCAGTCATGCCATGGAGCGGCTGATTCTTGGATTTCAACGTCCTCAAGCCAGGGATTTTCCCTGGGTGGCTGATAGAAGTGACCGTGAATGCAAACGGAACAGGGCATGGAATCACCTCTCCTTTCTCCTTCCCTGAATTATACCCTTTCTCGTACTTTCTTTCCTCTTGGTGTACAATAAGAACAAAAAAATGGAGGTGTTTTCTCTGGCGCGATCATGCGGTCTGCTTCTCTCCGTCTCCTCTCTTCCCGGAAAATGGGGAATCGGAGACATCGGCCCCGAAGCGTTCTCATTCGTCGATTTTCTTGCACGTTCCGGACAGTCGATATGGCAGATGCTTCCTCTTTCCGAGACGGACGAGGCGTTGGGCAATTCACCCTACAGCTCGCCATCTGCTTTTGCGGGCAATTTTCTTTTCATTAGCCCGGAGGACCTCGTGGAAAGAAGTCTGCTCTCCCCCTCGGAACTGGAGGACATTCCTTCGTTTCCGAAAAAGAGAGCCGATTATTCTGCCGCGAGAGTGCTCAAGAAGAGACTTCTGCATCGTGCGTTCTCCAATTTTTCTCCTTCGAATGAGTACGAGATTTTTTTACGGAAACACGAGTACTGGCTTCCCGATTACGCTCTCTTCACCGCCCTCAAGGATCATCTTGGAGGAATCCCGTGGAACAAGTGGCCCG
This sequence comes from uncultured Synergistaceae bacterium, assembly GCA_964426245.1. Lineage (GTDB taxonomy): Bacteria > Synergistota > Synergistia > Synergistales > Aminobacteriaceae > JAAYLU01. The sequence continues at coordinate 51,500 of CAYRPJ010000016.1, read as the reverse complement.
AAAAGCTCAAATTCCGGGACGAGAACGCACTTGAAAAAGCGCGGGAATCTCTGCGCGATTCGGTGGATTTCCTGTATTTTTGCCAGTATCTCTTCTTCTCGGCGATGGAAAAGCTCCGAAAGCGGTGCGACGAGAAAAAGATCGAACTTCTCGGCGATCTTCCGATCTATGTTCATTACGATAGCGCTGACGTCTGGGCACACCCGGAGTTCTTCCATCTCGACGACGAGCTGATTCCGGTGGAGGTGGCAGGAGTTCCTCCCGATTACTTCAGCAAGACGGGGCAGCTCTGGGGGAATCCGATCTACAACTGGGACACCCTGCGGACAGACGGTTTTTCCTGGTGGATGCAGCGCCTCGGACATTCCCTCTCCCTGTTCCATTGCGTCCGGATCGATCACTTCAGGGGATTGCTGGCATACTGGTCCGTTCCCCACGGTGAGCGGACCGCGGAAAACGGTACATGGCGGAATGTGCCGTCGGAGGCTTTCCTGTCCGCCATCAGGGATACGATGCCGTCTTCCTCTTTCCTGGCCGAAAACCTGGGAGTCATAACACCCGACGTCACCGGGGCAATGGAACGCATGGGCTTCCCCGGAATGGCCGTCGTCCTCTTTTCTTTCGGAGGGGACATGAAGAAGACGCCTCATATTCCGCACAACTATACCGCGAACCTCGCCGCATATACAGGCACTCACGACAACAACACCGCGCTGGGATGGTTTCGCGACGACGCTTCAAAAGAGGAGCGGCACAATCTCGAACGCTATATCGGCCGACCTCTCGCGGAGAGCGAAGTTCCGGACGCGCTGATTCGGATGGTGATGGCGTCGGTAGCCCAGAGGGCGATTATTCCGATTCAGGACTACCTCGACCTGGGAGGGGAAGCCCGCATGAACAAACCGTCGACTCCCTCCGGCAACTGGGAATGGAGGGCTGAATCATCTGTTTTTACCGAAGAACTGTCCCGTAGAATGCTGAAACTCTCCGAAATTTACGGAAGAAATTAATCCCCCTCTTCAATGGAGAGGTTGTTTTCTGGTACTATTAGAAAGGATTTCTAAAATCGCGCCGCAAATGGAATTCTTTGCAGGCGAGCGTTTCAAGACGAGAGAGGAGGAGTCGATCCCATGATAGCCGCACACCATCAGAGAGAACTTGGAAGTTCGATCCGCAAACTTATGGAGACTGATCCGGCCTTTCGGCCGGTAGCATATTGTTCAATGGAAATCGGCATCAAGGAGTCGCTGCCGACCTATTCAGGAGGTCTTGGCATCCTGGCGGGCGACACGCTGAAAAGCGCTGCCGACCTGGGAGTACCAATGGTGGGAATCAGTCTTCTCTATCGCAAGGGCTATTTTCAACAGTCCTTCAATGACGAAGGGTGGCAAACTGAAAAGCCTGTGCTCTGGCAGCCCGTCCAGGAACTGACGCTTCTGCCCAACCAGGTGACCCTGACGCTGCAGAACAGGGATGTTCACGTGCGCGTGTGGCTCTACGAGATTATCGGCAATACAGGACATCCTCTTCCGGTCTACTTTCTCGACACCGACTTCGACAACAACCACCCGGAAGACCGCAAACTCTCCTGGAATCTCTACGGCGGCGACCAGCTCTACCGCCTCTGCCAGGAAATGGTGCTCGGCGTGGGCGGGCTTCGCATGCTCAGAGACCTCGGCTATAAGAACATCGAGACGTTTCACATGAACGAAGGACACGCCGGTTTTCTCACGCTCGAACTGATGCGGGAGCAGGGGTACTACGATATCGAGAAGATCCGTGACCAGGTCATTTTCACCACCCATACGCCGGTACCGGCCGGGCATGATTTTTTCCGGTTCGATCTCGTGGAAAAAGTGATCTCTTCCGAAGCGCTCTCCAACCTCAAACGAATGCTCCCCAACGCGGACGGAGTCTCCATGACGGAACTTGGAATCAAGTTCAGTCGTTTTGTCAACGCCGTCTCGAAAAAACACGCGGAAGTGAGCCGCAACATGTTCTCCATGCCGGAAATCGACTGGGTCACAAACGGCATCCACCCCGGAACATGGGTGAGCACCGGGATGCGCAGGCTCTTCGATACGCACATTCCCGGCTGGGAGAATGACCCGGGGAGGCTCATCCAGGCGGTGAAGATCCCTCCCGAGGATATTTGGACAGCGCACCAGGCCTCCAAGCTGCGCCTCCTCGCCGGCATAATGGAACAAACCGGGAAACAGTTCGAGCCCGATATCCTCACGATCGGCTTCGCAAGGCGTGCCGCGCAGTACAAAAGGGCCGATCTCCTCTTCTCCAGCATCAAGCGCCTCCTTGAAGTCGCCGCGGGTAAGGTTCAGCTCGTCTTCGCGGGCAAGGCCCACCCGAAAGACGACGGGGGAAAGGCGGTTCTCCAGCGTCTCCTCAACGCATCCCAAAAAGTGGGCGACATGATCCCGATTGTCTTCCTCGAAAACTACGACATGGACAAAGGCGCCCTTATCACCCAGGGAGTCGATCTCTGGCTCAATACTCCGCTCCGGCCCCGGGAAGCCTCGGGAACAAGCGGCATGAAGTGCACGCTCAACGGAGTCATGAACTTCTCGGTCCTCGACGGATGGTGGATCGAAGGATGGCTGGAGGATGTCACCGGGTGGTCCATCGGGCCGGATCCGACAGAATCCGAAATGGTCCACTACGACGAATCTCTCGACGCCAACGACCTCTACGACAAGCTGGAACGGAAGATCATTCCGGCGTATTACAACGACAGGGAGAAATGGGTCTGGATGATGCAGCACGCTATCGCCATGAACGCGAGTTACTTCAATACGCACCGCATGGTCCGCGAATACTGCGAAAAAGCGTACAACATCAGTTTCCGGGGGATGTGACGATTCATGGCGTCGGGACACTCTCCTCATGGAACGAGGATTCTTCACGTCAGCCCCGAGGCCGTCCCATTCAGTAAAGTGGGGGGGCTCGCAGACGTCGCGGGTTCGCTTCCCCCGGCTCTTCGGCGGTACGGCGCGGACTGCCGCCTCCTCCTCCCCGCATGGGACGGCGTCCTCGACGATGTTCACGAGCGGGGCTTGAAGCTAACCCGCATTTCCCAGCGGGTAACGGTTGCCGTCCGCTGGGAGGTGCAGAAGGGTGCACTCTGGAAGTGCGTCAACGGAGACCTTCCGGTCTACTTTCTGGAGTCTCCGCTCTTCCGGGGGAGAGAGATCTATCCTCATCATCTCGAGACTGACTCGGTGCTTCCGTTCGTTTTTCTCTCCCTTGCCGCACTGGAACTCCCGGAGGCCGCAAAATGGACCCCGGATATCATCCACTGCCACGACTGGGGCACTGCGCCGCTGATTACAGCGCTCAGGTGGCATCATCATTACAGGTCGATGCAGCCGCGGTTCAAAACGGTCTTTACGATACACAACCTTGCGCACCAGGGACTTCTTCCGCTTTCTTCGCTACGGGAATGGGGCATCGCGGACGACGCCCTTACTTTGAACGGAGTGGAGTTTTACGGCGGTGCGAACCTTATGAAGGGCGCGATCGAAGGTGCGTCCGCAATCACAACCGTTAGCCCGTCATACGCGCGCGAAATACAGACGGAAATGGGAGGGGTAGGCCTCGGTGGGCTCCTGAGGGGACACCGCGACAAGCTTACAGGAATACTCAACGGGCTCGACTCCTACTATTGGAACCCGGAGACGGATGCGCTGCTTCCGGCGAACTACTCTTCCGACGATCTCTCGGGGAAAATCGAGTGCCGGAACGCCCTCTTCCGTGAAATCGGATGGGAACAGGATAACCGGCCGCTCTTCACATCCGTCGGACGCATGGTCGATCAGAAGGGCTTCGACATTCTCCTTCCCTCTATCGCCGAAATGGTGGAAAGGGGGTGCCGCCTCTTTCTTCTCGGCTCCGGGCAGCCGGAATATGAAGCGGCCGTTCACAAGGCTACGTCGGCGTGGCCTGATGCAGTCTCATCTTTTATAGGATTCAACGAACCCCTTGCCCATCTCGCATATGCAGGAGGAGATTTCTTCATGATGCCGTCGAAATTCGAACCGTGCGGACTCTCCCAGCTCATCGCTCTCCGGTACGGAACCGTGCCGGTAGCGCGGGCCGTCGGAGGGCTTGCGGATACCGTCTTCGAAAACGACTCCCCGGACTCGAACGGCTTCCTGTTCTCCGGCTACTCCCCTGAAGCGCTTCTCTCTGCTGTCGAAAGAGCCCTCACCATCTTCCGTGACCGGGAGAAATACCTTCGCCTCGTGAAGACCGGAATGAATTCGGATTACTCATGGGAGCGCTCGGCCCCTCTCTACCTCGACCTCTATCGGTCTCTTCTCCCCTGAAAATTTGCATTTGCGGAGCGAGCCGGCGTCCCGGCATGCTCGTGTAAAGCACCGCCGCACCCGAACTCGGTTTTTTATAAAAAATGACTTCATCTTGAAAAAAGGAGGGAAACATTATGCAGACCGGAAAGTATGGACGTACACTGGGTATGGTTCTTGCTGGAGGAAAAGGGGAACGCCTTATGCCGCTTACAAAATACAGGGCCAAACCGGCGGTCCATTTTGCGGCCAAGTACCGTATCGTGGACTTCGCGCTCTCCAATCTGGTCAACAGCGGCATCTTTGCTATCTACGTGCTGGTGCAGTTCAAAAGCCAATCTCTGAACGAGCATATCGAAAGGGGATGGCAGTTCGGCGGCGCTCTCCGCGGACGGGACTTTTTCATCACACTCGTTCCTGCCCAGATGTGGCGGGGAGAGCACTGGTTCCAAGGCACAGCCGACGCAGTCTATCAGAACCTCCATCTTGTCACGCTCTACGACGCGGACAGGGTGTGTATTTTCGCGGCCGATCACATCTACAAAATGGACGTGGACCAGATGCTGGAGTACCATTTCAACAAAAAAGCGGACATTACTGTGGCGGCGAATGTTGTTCCTTCCTCCGAGGCATCGGCTTTCGGATGCATTCATGTCGACGATGAAGGGAGAATCATCGATTTCGTGGAGAAACCGGCAAACCCGCCTGAAATACCGGGGAAACCGGGATTCTCCTACGTTTCGATGGGCAATTATATTTTCGAACGGGAGATCCTCGAGGAGTCCCTCATCGAAGACGCGCTCCTGCCCACGAGCCACGACTTCGGACGGGACATCATTCCCAAGCTGGTTCCCACATCCCGCATCTTCGCCTATGATTTTTCGACGAACGTCCTGCCCGGAAAGAAACAATCGTTCTGGCGGGAGGACAAACCGTACTGGCGGGACGTGGGAACCATAAAGGCTTACTGGGAAGCCCACATGGATCTGCTCGATCACGATTCGGAGATGACCTTCTACAACCCTCAGTGGCCTATCAGGACCGTATCCTACGCTGATCCTCCTTCTTACGTCTGCCCCGTCAAGGGCTTTTCATGCAGCGTGGAGAGCACGCTGGCGGCGGAAGGAAGCCGTGTCCTCGGCTCCACTGTCAACTCGTCCGTCCTGTCCCGAAACTGCGTCATCATGCCAGGATCGAGAGTCGAAGGCTCTATTATCGGCGAAGGAGTTGTCGTGGGAGAGAATTGCCGTCTCCAAAACGTCATCATCGACAGCCACAACGTCATTCCTCCGAACACGGAGATCGGCTTCGATCCGGAGCATGACAGGGAGCGATACACGGTTGATCCCGGTTCGGGCATCATCATCGTCGGTATGCCGAAGATGCAGCTTCGCAAGTCGATCGAACATCCGAAGGAAGGTTTTGACTGGTCGAGTTTCAGCTGAAAAAAGAAAAGGGCAAAGCCGGCAGGAAAAGCACGTGATTCTTTCTTCCGGCTTTGCCCTTTGCGACAGAGCGAGATTCGGCAGCGATTCTCTCAGAGCGGCCAGACCAGCAGAAGCATGGGAATGCTTACCGCTGCCACGAGCAAATCCGTTGGAAGTCCCATCCGCCAATAGTCGCCGAAGGAAAAACCTCCCGGGCCAAGAATGAGGGTATTGTTCTGATGGCCGATGGGCGTGAGGAAAGCACAGGAAGCGCCGATCGCCACGGCCATGAGAAAGGAGTCCGGGTTGACGCCGAGCTGCAGGGCCGTGCTGAACGCGATGGGGGCCATCACCGCGGCGGTTGCGGCATTGTTCATGAAGTCCGTGAGCAGCATGGTCCCGACAAGGATGACGGTCAGTCCCGTTACAGCGCTCCCTCCGGCGACGCTTTCAAGAAGAAATCCCGCTATGAGATCCGCCGTTCCGGTGGAAGCCATGGCCCCGGCGACCGGAAGCATCGCGGCAAGCAGGACGATCACCGGCCAGTCTATCGCCGAGTAGACGGAACGCGGAGGAACGATGCGCAGCAGAACGTAGAAAAGCACTCCCGCAGCGAAAGAGACTGCGGCAGGAAGGATGCCGAGTGCAGCCGCTCCTATGGAGAGTCCCATAACAATCGCAGCAATGAGCGCCTGCCCGTTCCGTGGAACGCGAATATCCCGCGCCGCCAGGGGAAGGCAGTCGAATATCGCGGCAAAGCCGGAGAGCGCTTCCGGAGCCCCATGCATCAACAGGACGTCACCTGCCTGAATCTGCGTGGACCGCAGGCGTTTTATGGAACGCCGCCCCCGCCGCGAAATTGCAAGCAGGTTGATACCGTATCGCGTCCGCAACTGGATATCCGTCGCGGAACGGCCTGTCAGCGTTGAATTCGGCAGCACAACCAGTTCCTGAACGACGATTTCATCCCGGCTTTTCTTTTCCTCTCCTTCATCCCCGTCTTTTTCATCACCGGCGGCAGAGATACAATGCGTTCCGAGACAGGGTTTTTTGTCATTTTGATTTTCTCCGGAATTCTCGCCGTCCTCCTCATCGCGCACGTCCTCTTCAAACTTCAGGCCGAGACTCGACAGAACCGTGGAAATAGACTCCGGTTCAGCCTCGATGACCAGGATATCGTCCGCCCGCACCACATATCCGGGATTGGGAGCGACGACATGGAAGTCGTTCCGTACGAGGCCGATGATCTGTGCGTCGGCCTCCTCCAAAAGCTCTTCCGTTTCCCTGAGGCGCATGCCTACCGCATTGCTGCCTTCCAGTATTCTGACTTCACTCAGGTAGGCGCCGGTATCAAAACTCTCCGCGGCGGCGTGCTTTCGCTCCGGGACGAGCCGCCAACCGACCAGACCCACAAAAAGCACGCCTGTACAGGTGATCGCAAGACCGACCGGAGAGAAGTCGAACATAGAGAACCCTCCCAGGCCGGCTTCGGCGCGAAATCCGGAGATAATAAGATTGGGAGGCGTTCCGATGAGCGTCATCGTTCCCCCAAGAATGGAACCGAATGCAAGGGGCATCAGCACCTTGCCGGGAGGCATCTCCTGTTTTTCGGCGATCTGAAGCCCGACGGGCATCAACAGCGCAAGAGCGCCGACGTTGTTCATGAACCCCGAGAGAAGGGCCGCCAGGCCGGTAAGCGCTGTAATGCTCAACACCGGCCCCGCTGAAGAGGGAAGAACATATTTCGCGAGCACGTCCACCGCGCCGGTGATCTGCAGTCCGTAACTGAGGATCAGGACACATCCGACAGTGATCACCGCAGGATGCCCGAAACCGGCGAATGCTTCGTCGGGAGGAATCAGTCCGGCAAAAATGCATGCGACAAGAGCCCCTCCGGACACGACATCGTGCCTCCATCGTCCCCAGAGGAAGAAAAACATGGTTGAAAGAAGGATTATAAGAAAGAGAATTTGAGAATACGTCACCCGGATTCACTCCATTTCAAAAAAGGATGCAGCGAATCAGCCGTTTGTCTCCAGCCTCTCTTTTATCCGTGCATAAACCCTCTCCGTCAACTCGTCGTAGCTTAAAAGCCCGGGATACATCGGCGGAAGAAAATCGACATGGATCGCCTGCCCGAACTTGGGGATCGATCGTCCTCTCGGCATGGCCTCGTAGGCGCCGCGCAGGGCAACTGGAACTATAGGAACGTCGAGCTCCCTGCTGAGGATCGCAAAGGTCTTTTTGAAAGCCTGGAGGGTGCCGTCACGGCTTCGTGTGCCCTCCGGAAAAAGGATCATCGAGCGCCCTTCCTTCAGGACCTTCGCCATTTTCTGCAGAGACAGCTTCAGCCTCCTGTTGATATCGACAAGGATAATATTGTGCCTTGCCGCGAAAGCCTGTTGCCAGGCTCTTCGAAAATGTCGCTCCCCTGCGTAGAAATAGAGCCTTCGCATCGTGCCGGTATCAAGAAAACTCGCGATCGCAAGGCTGTCGAGGTAACTCTGATGATTTGCGACAAGCATGAAGGGGTGCTTCGGAATATGCTCAAGTCCGCTCGCACTCATGCGGAAAGAACTATTGAGAAGGAATCTCACTGCCCTGCCGAAAAAAGCATAGAACGGGGAACTCCCGGGAAGCTCCACCTCCTCGTTCGCATGGAGAATAGTGCTCCAGTCGATCCCCTCTTCCTCCATCTTCACCTTCATCCGCTCGACGTATTCGGCAATCGCCGCCGCTGTCGGGTACCGGAGCAGTTCCTCGTCGTGCACCTTCACTCCAAAAGAAGAGTGAAGGAAAGCAGAAAAGGCCACCTTGTCGAGAGAGTCCATTCCCATATCTATCTCGAGATGCGCCTCGCCGAATACCGGTTTTCCGGTCTGACCGGAGAGAAATTTCCTGATTGCATGGTAGACCGGCGTCTCCGGTTCTCGATCGACCGCACCGTGAACCGCCGGTTTTGCGATCAGCGAAGGAATCCGGAAACGCCTGATCTTGCCGAGACGGGTCTTCGGCAGTTCCTCGCGCACCAGGGTGAACTTCATGATCTTTTTGGCGGGAGCGGCCTTTTGATTGTAGGTATCGAGGACATTCCACCGGAAGTAGTCGTCCAGCGCGTGCACTCCTTTTTCCGCGAGTCTCGCGAAATCGGGAAGGATCACGGCGTGCAGCACATCGTCGTGCAGGCAGAGCGCTATCTCCCTGACGACGTCGAATTCCCCGAGAATACGTGACTCCACTTCCTCCGGGTTGACGTTCTTTCCGCTTGGAAGGACGATAATATCCTTCTTTCGTCCCGTCACGAAAAGGAAACCCTCCGAATCGACGAATCCAAGATCACCGGTGTGAAGCCATCCGTCCCGAACCATCGCCTCCGTATCGTCCCGCCGGTTGTAATAGCCCCGCATCACGTTTTTGCCCCTTGCGAGGATCTCACCGTCCACGATGCGAACCTCGTTGGCCGGCGATACCTGTCCGCTGGCTCCGATTCTCAGCGTCCCGGGTCTCGTGAAGGAGATCATCGGCGCGGCCTCCGTCATTCCGTATCCGGTCAGCATGTTGAATCCAAGAGCCTTGAAATCTCTTGCCACGTCTTCGTCGATAGCCGCGCCTCCGGACACGAGATAGCGAATATTTCCTCCTAAGCGCCGGTGAACTTTGCCGAACAATTTCCGGGAAAAAGCTGCGGAATCCAGTTGTTTTGCAAGCGCGAACAGGACTCGGCCGGCGATACTGCTCCGTATCTTTTCACGGATTCCCTTTATGATAAGGCTGTAGAACCTGGGCACTCCGACGATTATATTGACGCGATGATTTTCGAGCGTCTTCAGGATATCCTCGGAGGCCATGGAAGGAGAAAAAACGCATGTGCCGCCGACAAAGAGCGGTGCGAGAACAGTACCGACAAGCGGAAGAATGTGATGGACCGGCAACAGCACCAAGGTTCGCGAACCGGGGGTAAAGATCGGGGAGGCTTCACTCACGGCAAGGACATTCGCCAGGATATTCCCGAAGGAGAGCATCGCGCCCTTGGGCGTTCCGGTCGTTCCCGAAGTATAGACGATCAACGCGGTCTCCTCGTCATCCCGTTCGAGAAAACCGGTCTCCGGGACATTGACGGATTGTTCATGCGCACACTCCTCGAAGACCAGTATCCTGGGAACGTACGATACGGAGCGCAGCGCTTTTTCGACATCGGAACGCTTCAATCGGGAACAGAAAACGACTTCCGGCCTGCAATCCTCCAGGATGAACGCCGCTTCATCGGGAGGGGCTGCGGAATCGACAGGCACCACGGAACAACCGATCTTCCACCCGGCATACAAGGCAAAGAGCCACTCGGGGCGGTTCTCCAAGCATATCGCCACCTTGCTGCACCGTTCTTCTGAAAGGATCGCCGCATATGAGGATACAGCACCGAAAAAGTCCGCGTAGTTCATGGAACAATCGCCGAAGATCAGCGCCGGCGAGTCTTTCAAGGACAGATATCTCATAACGATTCAGCGGAAAGATACGACATTTCAGTCTTCACTCGAGATGGAAAGCTCTTCTCAGACATGGCATCCTCCCATAATTTTTTCGAATTGAACGTGTGTATATTATATATCCTGCCTGCTGGTCCGTTCAATATCGCGATTCACAGGAATACATCCGGTCAAACTGGAACTTCAACCCTTTCCCCGATCAGCTTGCGGACCCGTTCAACCAGTTCGTCGTAGTTTTCCTCTTCCGGAAAAACCGGCGGAAGAAACTCCACCCGTATGGCCTGCCTGAACTTCGGAAACCTCTGTCCTCTCGGCATTGCCTGGAAGGTTCCGCTCAACGCGACGGGAACAATGGGAACACCGAGCTCTCTGCTCAGAATGGCGAAGGTCCTCTTGAAGGGCAGCATCTTGCCGTCGCGGGTCACCCCCCCTTCGGGGAAGATGATCAGCGAGTCTCCTTTCTTCAACACTCCTGCCATCTTCTGCAGCGAAAGTTTCAGATTTCTGTTGATATCCACGAGGATGACGTTGTGGCGGGTGATGAAATCGCGCTGCCACGCCTTTCGGAAGGTCTGTTCCGAAGCGTAGAAAAAAAGCCGCCCGGCAACCTTCACGTCCAGCGAAGTCCCGACCACGAGGCCGTCGAGATAGCTCTGGTGATTCGATACCAGCAGGAAGGGGTGATCCGGGATATTCTCCCAGCCGGTAACCTGCATCCGGAAATAGAGCCTGAAGAGAAGCCGTATCATCCTGCCGAGCGGAACGTGAAGTCCCGAACAGCGCGGAAGCCCGGTCCCGACGTCCGCATGGAGGATGGAAGCCCAGTCCGCATCCTCCTCCTCGATCTTAACCTTTGTCCGCTCGACGTATTTCAAGATTTCCCCGACCGTGGCGTACTGAAGCAGCTCTTCGTCGCCGACCTTCACGCCGAACGAGGAGTACAGAAAGGACGAGAGTGCAACTTTGTCGAGCGAGTCCATACCAAGATCAATCTCGAGGTGCGCGCCCGGAAAGACGCTCTTTTCCGTCTGAGCGGCCAGAAAGTTCCTGATCTTGAGATAGACTTGATCTTCAGGTTCCGGATGAGCGGAAACTGGCTCTACCGGCTTAACGATCAGTTCGTGCAGACGGAATCGCCGGATCTTTCCGAGGCGGGTCCGGGGGAGTTCTTCCTTCACGAGGGTGAACTTCATGATTTTTTTCGAGGAAGCGGCTGTCTGGTTGTATTCTCCGATCACTTCCCAGCGAAAATACTCCTCCACAGCGTGGACTCCCAGTTCGGAGAGCCTGGAAAAATCAGGGAGCATCACGGCGTGCAGCATTCCCTCATGAAGGCATACCCCGATTTCCCGAACCGCGTCGAAGGATGCGAGCACCTTCGATTCGATCTCCTCCGGATTGACGTTTTTGCCGTTCGGCAGCACGATGATATCCTTCTTTCGCCCCGTCACGAAGACGAAGCCGTCCGGGTCGATATACCCCAGGTCACCGGTATAGAGCCAGCCGCCGCGAATCATCGCGGCAGTCTCGTCAGGACGGTTGAAATAGCCCTTCATCACGTTCCGTCCCCTGACGACGATCTCCCCTTCGTCTATCTTCACTTCGTTCACCGGGGAGATCTGTCCGCTGGCGCCGATCCGCAGCGTTCCCGGCCGTGTGAACGAAATGAGAGGGGCGGTCTCCGTCATACCGTACCCCGTGAGCAGGTCAAATCCGAGAGCCTTGAAGTCTCTTGCGACATCATCGTCGATAGCCGCTCCGCCGCAGATCAGGGATCGAATCCTCCCTCCGAAGCGCCGGTGTACCTTCCGAAACACGATCTTCGAAAACCGGGGGGAGTCCAGCTTCTTCGCCAGGGCAAAGAGCGAACGGGCGAAAAAACTGCCGCCGATCTTCTCGCGGATACCCTTCATGATAAGGTGAAAGAAACGGGGAACAGCAACAATGACGGTAACTCCGTGGCTTTGCAGCGTATCCAGGATATCCTCCGGAGCCATCGACGGCGAGAAAACGCAGGTTCCTCCGACCGCGAGCGGTGCGACAATCGTGCCGCCGAGCGGCAGGACATGATGAATGGGGAGCAGCACGAGCGCGCGGGCGTCGGAAGTGAATATCGGAACTTCCCTGCTCACAGCCTCGACATTGGCCAGCATGTTGCCGAACGAGAGCATGGCTCCCTTGGGACTCCCGGTCGTTCCGGACGTATAGATGATAAGGGCCGTCTCGTCGTCCGACCGCTCGAGTTCATCGAAGCCCGGAACAGGATCCGTTTCGCTGAAATCGCCGCACTCCTCGAACACGAGGATTCCGGGAGTGTACGATACGGATTCGAGGGCCTTGCCGACCTCCGGCAGCTTCTGGCGGGAGCAGAAGATCGTCTCGGGTTTGCAGTCCTCCACGATATAGGCAATCTCGTCGTGCGGAGCGGCGGAGTCTATCGGAACAACTGCGCAGCCGTTCTTCCATCCCGCGTAAAGAGCGTAGATCCACTCCGGCCGATTTTCGGAAAAGATCGCCACGCAGGAACTCCGCCGTTCGGGGAGAAGCACGGAGTACGAGTCAATCCTGTTGAAAAGCTCGTCGTACGTCAGGGTCAGCGTTCCGGAGATCAGCGCGGTGGAGCCGCTTCGATGAAGGCATTTCATGGCGTTTCGACGCGGAGGCGAAGCCTTCCGGCACTTCTTTGCAGCGTAATCATGTTCACGGAGAGATCAACTCCTTTCACTCCATCGGAAGATACTGTATTGCATTATATACTACCTGATTTCATGAAAACAGTGCAAGAAGCTCCTTGAAGAGAGTTCCGCACAGTTTTATAATGCGCCATGGAGAAGAGCGTCTTTTTTTCCTCCCGGACAAACCTTTCAGCAGATCCGGAAGGAATCGGGATTGCGTCTTCTTTCGAAAAAATCCGGGAGAGGTTCATGCTCTCCCTTGTGCCGAGTAGATATTCGTTCCACTCAGAGGAGGGTATTATCGTGCGCATTCTCAGACGAAACGCAGCGTTGCTCCTGTTGCTCCTTTTGCTCCCCTTGCTCTTCACGCATACCTGTGAAGGATGCACCACCATTATCGTCACAAAGGGAGCTTCCACAGACGGGTCTGTGATGGTTTCCCACTCCGACGACAACGACCTTATGGATCAGAGAATCCTCTACATCCCAGCGCAAAAACATACGCCCGGATCCATGAGACCCGTTTTCTGCACAGCCGCCGCAATGGGAGAATTCCCGGAATACAACGCATTCATCTACCCCCGCATGGTCACTGCCGACCGGGGAAGGGGGTACAACACGGAAGGCGCGAAATCCGTTCCGTTGGGGTACATTCCGCAAACGAGGGAGACATACGCCTATTTCGACGGCAACTACGGCATCATGAACGAACACCAGCTCATGTTCGGCGAATGCACCAACGGTTCGAAAATCACCCCCGACCCTGAACCGGGCAAGCGGATTTTCTACTCATCCGAACTCTCCCGCGTCGCGCTCGAACGCTGCCGGACCGCGCGGGAGGCGATACTTCTCATCGGGGAACTCATCGAGGAATACGGCCTCTACGGTACGGGAGAAACCCTTCCTGTGGCAGATACCGAGGAGGGGTGGGTAATCGAAATGGCCCCGTCTCCGGAGGGGAAGGGCGGTCTCTGGGTGGCCAAGAAGGTTCCGGACGGCGATATCTTCGTCGCCGCGAACCAGTTCCGCATCCGTGAGGTGGACCCCGACGACCCGGACATGATGTTCTCGAAAAATCTCCACGAAACGGCGCAGAAGCACGGATGGTGGAAACCGGAGGACGGAAAGCTCGACTGGCTCCGGACGGTAAGCCTCGGCGAGTACAATCACCCGTATTACTCTCTCCGGAGAGTCTGGCGCGTTCTCTCACTGGCAGCCCCCTCCAGGAATTTCTCCCCCTGGGTGAAGGACGGCTTCACGAAGGACTACCCGTTCTCGGTCAAGCCCGACAATAAACTCTCGGTTCGGGACGTGATGCGCCTGCACCGCGATCACTACGAAGGAACGGAGTTCGACCTGACCAAGGGCGTCGCGGCAGGTCCGTTCGGCTACCCAGACCGCTTCTATGGTCCCTACGACGGCGCGGGCGATGTCGGCGATCCTTCGCGCAAACTGGAAGGAGCCTGGGAACGTCCTCTTTCCGTCACCTACTGCGGCTACGTCTTCGTCAACCAGGCCCGAGGGTGGCTGCCCGCTCCCATCGGGGGAAGGATGTGGCTCGGCCTCGACAAGCCGTCCGATACCGTTTTCCTCCCCTTCCACATCGGTGTGAACGGGCTTCCGCGTTCAGTGGAAGTCTGCGACACCACAAAATTCTCGCGGGGAAGCGCATGGTGGACTTTCAATTTCCTGGCGAACTACGCCGGGCTCAAATACAGCTACATGCACAAGGAGATCGAGGAACTGCAGGAACAGCTCGAGACTGGTTTTCTGACGCTCTTGGAGATCGTCGAGCGCAACGCTCTCGACCTTCACCGAGTGAATCCGCCCGCGGCAAAAGAGTATCTCACGAACTTCGCCGAGCGGAACACCGCGGAAACCCTGGCGAAATGGTGGGACCTGGCGGAGCATCTCATCGTGAAGTACAACGACGGCCTGCTTACCGAAGGCGGGAAGATCGGCCGGCCGCTCGGTTATCCGAAGGATTGGCTGAGAACGACATCGTGGCCTGACGGGCCTACGAGCTACGAGAAGCCGGGAAAACGACAATAGGAGGAAAAGAGGACGGAAAGGACGAAATGGAAGGAGACTCTATGCCGCTTAAAGGGAGAAGCCTCGGCCTCCCCCTTTGAGCGGTGTTTATTTCTTGAAAATGGATTCGAGAAGCTTTTCTTTGATGATGTCCTCCGGTTTCTTCTCCGGCTGAGCGGGCTCCGTCGGCTGGGCCGGCTCACCGGGAGCAGGTGTTGGCGTCGGTTCGGGTTTCGACGGTTTGACAATCTGTTCGATGATGATTTGCTCGAGTTTCTTCGGCTCCTGCGGCGCCGCGGGAGTCGGCTGTCCCGGCGCCGGAGTCGTGGCTGGCTGCTGCGCTCCCGCTGCGACCTTCAGATTGGAAAAACCCGGTTTTTCCGTCGTTCCTCCAAGAGTAAAGGAAATGTCCCGGAAATCAGCTTTCTCCATTCCCGTCTGAACTCCTCCGATAATACCTCTCAAGGCATCCTCGAGAGACCGGGCGGTCAAACCTCCGACAGCCCCTCCGGTCAGAGCGTTCAGCACCTGAAGGTTTACATTGCCGGCGCACTGAAGGTTGATAGCGCCCTTGGGGCCGATCGGCCCCTCCGCCGTAAGGAAACGGTACAGCGGATCGTTTTGGGGCGCGTTCGCGCGGGTTCCTTTTTCAAGGATAAAACGCCCTGTCTCGAGCCTGAAGGGAACCGAAACATTCGCGTAGCGCACGCCCGTCCTGTAGAGTGCGGTGAGCACCTGGACGGCCTTGAATCCGCCGATGCTCCCTTCTCCTATCTCCACGTTCCCCTTTCCCGAGTAGGAGAGTTTAGGCTCCATGGATCCGGATATGGCGGCCGAGCCTTTCGCTGTCCCGGTGATTTTGCCGTCGAGTCCTCCGGTGAAGTCCTGGGCGACTCCGTTCACGTCCACTCCGTTCAGCTCGAGAGAGTGAGAGAATTTCATCGTCTTGATATCCAGCGATCCGTTGCCGCGCACACTGCCTCCGTAGAATGAAAGAGAGGCCCCTTTCGAAGAGAGGGCATTCCCGTCCAGGGTGATCGGATAGGAGAGGTTTGTACCCTTCAGTCCCATGACCGTGAAGGCGGAGGACTTTATCGATCCCTCTCCCTTGCCCGCGATTCCGGCGAAACGCCCCTTGAAGGAGACATTCACTTTCCCCGAGACACCAAGCTCTTCGGCGTCCGGCATTCCCGAGGTCAGGGCGGCCAGATCGAGATCGCCGCCGGAGATGTCGAGCGTTACATCGGGTACCGCTCCCGGCTTGATGATTCCCGTTGCCGAGAGAACGCCGCCGCCGAACCTGGCCTTGAATTCATCCAGTTTCATGGCGTTCATATCTCCGGAGAGACCGAGAACAAGTTCGGTCGCGGTCATTCCGGCCGCGGTAACACTCGGCGATGCAGCCTTCACAGAAAGCGAAGGTGCATCGAGAGAGCCTTTGAGTGTGAGGGAACCGTCGAGGATCCCGCTGAGAGGAACGCCCAGCCCCCCGGCGCCGGCCAGAAAAGCCAGGTCCGCCTTTGCGACGACAAGAGCGATGTCGAGCGTTCCGTTCCCTCCGGCCCCGGCGGGCAACACAAGCGTTCCGGAGGCGGTCAGAGAGCCTGCGCCGCTTTTCGCCCCCGCGGAGAGGATGTTGATCGCCTGCCCCGTTTTTCTCAGCTTGAGCGCGAGGTCGGAGAGCGCAAGCCCTTCGAAAGCTGCGGTAGCCGCTGAAATGTCGAAGTCGATGTCCGCTTTTTCAAGGATTTTCGGATCGCCTACCAGAGTAGTCGAGGCCTTTACGCTCTTGAACGAGACTGAATCCATCAGTCCCAGGGAACCCGACGAAACGGTCAGGTCGATCTTCGGAGCGGAGAGATTTCCTGAGACGGCGGCTTTCGCGTTGACGACCCCCTTGATCTTGTATCGGGCGATATCAGGATGGAAAGGGGAGATCGCGGCAGGCTGCAGATTATCCAGCGACGCCGTAATGTTCAGCCTCTTTCCTCCATCGACTGTGCCGGAAGCAGCCAATACAGCTCCGCGCCATTTTGCGCCCGCGTTCACGATTGAAATCTTTTCTCCTTTGAGCGACAGGCTAACCGCCGGAGCCTCAAGCAGCTCTTTCATCGCCGAGATCTTTTCGCTCCATATTTTCACGGAAATATCGGGCGCGGACGGCATTCCCCTGATCGAGAGATCGGCATGCACCGCCCCCTGAAGAGCCAGTTCCCGCAACTGCGGAAAGGAAGCCGTTCCTTTCGCCAGGTTCAGATTCCGAATATTCGCGGTGAGATTGAGATTCGGCGCGGTCATGTAGTCCGCGACCGACCCCTGCGCCGTGATGGGAGCGCCTTCAAACTGCGACTTGGCGCTCAAGGTGGCAGCCGCAGGAGTGAGCTTCACCTGGGCGCGTGAATCCGAGACGGAGTAGCCGAGGATTCCCAGCTTCGGCGCACTGAACTCGATCACGCCGGACATGGTTTCCGCCGTTCCGGCGAGCGTGATCGTAAACTTGTCGATCTCGCCGGAGACATCTCCGAGATCCGGGTACACCTTCTTCAGCTCTGCGAGACGGATTCGCTCCCCGGAGAGCGCGAGGTCCACCGAGGGAGGTTTCCCCGGGCCGAAGGCCAGAGACATAGCGCCGGCAAGCGGCATGCCGAGAATTCGCGCGTCGAGATCGGCTACGGAAAGACTCTGTCCCGACAGTCTCCACTTCGCCTTGACACTGTCCACAGGGTAACCGAGTATCGATCTGCCCGAATAGTCAACTTCCCCGCCCAGGACAGGATTGTTCCAATCTCCTTCTCCCCTGAAAGCGAGCGATACCGTGCCGTCAAATCCGTCTGCGGGCACTACGGGCCAGAAAGCGACCAGTTCCTTCAGGTCGAGATTTGTTACGGTTCCCGAAACCGCAAGCGAGGGAGCTACCCTGCCCGAAGCGGAGGCAGATCCCTTTCCGATGTTCATTTCGAGAGAACGTATCTCCGCCATGCCGCCGTCGAGAAAAGCCCTTACTTTTCCCTTTACCGGAACGGAATTGATCGCCATTTCGACATCCGATACGATCTCCTTTCCCTGAAAAGAGAGGTCGAATCTCGCAATGGACGCTTGCGCCCATTGCGAATCGACAACACTGTCCACAAAACGGACGGTCTCGACCGGTATTTCTCCGTCTCCGCCGCCCTCGAACTCAATCTGCGCAATCTGCTCCGCAAGGCTGTCCGCATCGATTGCGACTCCTCCGACCTCGAGGAGGCTTACTTTCGGCGATTTCGAGAGGAGAGAAACAAGGTTGAGCTTGACATCGAGAAAGGCTGCGCTGAAGAGGTTCCGCCCATCCTTGGTCAATGCGATATCCTTCAGAGAAAATCCTTTGATCGGGTTGCCGCGGATACCGCCTATCGAGAGATCCGCTCCGAGAAGATCCCGGGTCGCATTGCGGGCTTCCCGAACTACAAGATCGCCGGCAAAATCGATACTCGCTCCGATGAGCAGCAGCCCTGTGAGCCCGATGATCAGAATGATACCGATGAGGAGTTTCCTGGCCTTCATCATGATATCCCTCCCTTTCTTCACACCAAAAAGGTGTGGAGTCATTCCGCATCCTTCATTGCAAAGAACACATATCAATTCATTATAACATTTTATCCCTCAATCTCCTCGACAAGATGCCCCTCTGCAACAATTACGGTTTTCCCTTTGAGAGATGCTTCTACATAATCCCCTTCTGCTCCGAAATGAAGAAAGACGAAATTGATCCCTCCGGGATTCGCGACCTCGACGGCGGCAGAATCGGGCCGGGAATTATATCGGAGAGTCCACGCAATAGCGGAAGCAGTTGACCCGGTACCGCAGGAGTCGGTCAGATCCTCGACTCCTCTTTCGTACGTCACGGAAGCAATATGCGCATCGTCCCGCGGAAGGACAAAGTTCACGTTCGCTCCGTACGGGAACAGCGCGTAGGTGTGCCGGACCTCCCGCCCCACAACGATCATCTCTTCACGCGAAAGCTCCTCTTCATCGAGGAAAAAGACGACATGCGGAACACCGACCAGAAGATATGAAGACTTGAAGGTCCGTTCTCCGACGGTAAGGGGACGGTTGAACCAACCTTCGGTCAGCGGAATTCTTCCCATGTCGAGTTCCACGAAAGGAGGATGCACGGCTGCGCGCATCGTTCCTGCAAGGGTGGAGAATGACTGCGTTTTCCCCGCGATTTTTTTCTCGAATGCGTATCGGGCGACACAGCGCGCCCCGTTCCCGCACATTTCACCTTCACTACCGTCCGCGTTGAAAAGGCGCATCGTAAAGTCGGCATTCTCCGCCTTCTCGACAACAAGAAGTCCGTCCGCACCCAGAGAGCTTCTTCTCGGACAGCTTCTCCGCGCCAAAGAGACGAGATCGCCGGAAGAGAAGCGCCCGTCCCGATTGTCCAACACTATGAAATCATTTCCGTTTCCCTGCATCTTTACAAAAGGAATCATGGATACACCTCCAGAAAGTCGGTCCGCGCAACCGGAACACGCGATGCATCCTGGAAGGACGCTTTGAGCAATCCGTTGCCGGAGGCGGACCGTTGAGAAAAGGAAAACACGCGCGCGAACATTCGATTCTCCTTATTTCTTCATGCTCAATTTTAACACTATCCTTCGGCGAGTCTTTTTGCTATATTAATGTACTTATACAAAGTCCGAGGGGGAAGAAGCATGAAAAGGAATCAACTCATTCGTTGGATCGAAGAACAAAGGGGAGTCGTGCTCCTCGACGGAGGCATGGGAACGCTCCTTGCAGAAAACGGGTGGAATCCCCCTATGCTGCCTGAGGAGATGAACCTTTTCCGCCCCGATGTCCTGAAAGACATACATACTGCCTACCAAAACGCCGGGGCTAGAATTCTCGAGACGAATACTTTCGGCGGAAGCCCGCTGAAGATGGCGCACCGGGGCCTCGATGGCAGGGCGAGGGAGATAAACGCGGAAGCCGCACGCCTTGCAAAATCGGCTGCCGGAGAGAATGTGCTGGTAGCGGGCTCTGTAGGACCTCTCGGAGAGCTCCTGGCGCCTTTCGGCCCCCTCTCCTTCGATGATGCCTACCGTTCCTTCCGCACGCAGATGGAAGGACTGCTCGAAGGCGGTGCGGATTTCCTCCTCATCGAGACGATGATCGACCTCAGGGAGGCGAAAGCGGCGGTTCTCGCGGCTAAGGATCTTGTTCCTGATGGAGCTTTCGTGGTGAGCTTCACTTTCGACCAGAAAGGAAGGACGGTGACGGGAACCCCTCCCGAGGTCGCGGCCCGGTGGGCTGCATTCCAGGGCGCCGCCGGAGTAGGAGCCAACTGCGGCGTGGGTCCGGAAGAGTATGTTCAGACCGTAGGAATCCTCTCCGAACACGCGGGCATTCCAGTCTTTGTCTATGCCAATGCCGGTCTTCCGGGAAATCAGGAGTACCGCTCCCCGGAGGTCTTTGCATCGTGGGGAACCCGACTGGCAGAGGCCGGCGCCGATGTGATCGGTGGATGCTGCGGTACCACGCCTGGTCACATCGCCGCCCTCGCCGGCGCCGTTCGGGAAATTCCGGTAAAAAAACACTCCCCTGAAAAGGGAACGCCCCTGGCGAGCCGGAGCCGTCTTGTACTCGCAGGAGCTTGTCACCCCTTCCGTATCATCGGCGAGCGGATCAACGTATCCAGGAAGTCCCCACTTCGGGAGGAGATCGGAAAATTTGTCTGGACGACGCTCCGCGAGGAAGCCCGCCTTCAGACCGACGCCGGCGCTCACATAATCGACGTGAACGTCGGTCTTCCGTCGATCGACCAGTCCGCCGCAATGTCCGCCGCGGTGACGGCCGTCGGACAGTCCACGTCGCTTCCCGTCTCGATCGACAGCGACAGTGCATCTGTCCTCGAGTCGGGACTTCTCACGGTCACCGGCATCCCCCTGATCAACTCCTTCACCGCGAAGGAAGACTCCCTCTTTCCCGGGCTTGCCCTCGCCAAGAGGCACGGCGCTGTCGCCGCTGTTCTTCCTCTCGACGAAAGCGGCCTTCCGGAAAGTGTGGAGGCAAGAATAAACGTCATCCGAAGGATTCTCTCCGCCGCGGACTCCCTGGACTTTCCGCGCGAGGGGCTCGTGGTGGACGGGCTCACTCTGGCAGTGGGAGCCGACAGTGCCGCACCCGCCGTCACCCTTGCAGCGCTCTCCTTTCTCCGGGAGGAGGGAATAACCTCGGTCCTCGGACTGAGCAACGTCTCTCACGGAATGCCGGCACGGTCGCTTCTGAACAGAACCTTCCTCGCCATGGCGGTCGCCGCCGGCCTTGATTGCGCCATCATGAACCCGCTTGACCGGGGCATGATGGAAACTCTTGCCGCATCGGAGGTCCTTGCAGGGAGAGATATCGGGGGAAAACGGTTTC
This sequence comes from uncultured Synergistaceae bacterium, assembly GCA_964426245.1. GTDB lineage: Bacteria > Synergistota > Synergistia > Synergistales > Aminobacteriaceae > JAAYLU01. Next base: position 30,162 of record CAYRPJ010000016.1, on the reverse strand, counting down.
TCTCCGCGGCACAGAGCTTCTTCGCGCATGATACGACCGTTTCTTCTCCCCGAGCGGACGCGCGGGAGAAGTCTGCGGAGTCCGAATCCCTCGCCGTCGCCGCAGAGTATCTTCCGCTGGGGCTCGCTGTTCTCCACGGAGACGTTCAGCAGGCGGAAGAACAGGCGCAAACGCTTCTATCATCGGGATCATCCCCTCTCGACATCGTCAACCAAGGGGTCATTCCATCCCTTGAAGAAGTCGGCAGACAATACGATCGCGGGAACTGCTTTCTCCCTCAGCTCATCTCCTCGGCTGAAACTGCCCAGCGGGTCTGCGGCATTGCAATGGAACTGTTCGAACGTTCGGGCGGGATCGCATCAAGGGGAAATGTTCTGCTGGCCACGGTCGAAGGCGATCTTCACGACCTCGGCAAGAACGTGGTCGGAACCGTGCTGAAAAGTCACGGCTTCAATGTCGTCGACCTCGGGAAGGATGTCCCTTCGAGCGTTATTCTGGAAGAGGCGGAGCGGGGAAACTTCGATTTCATCGGGCTTTCCGCCCTGATGACCTCGACAATGAAGAACATGGCCTCAACAACCGAAGAGATCCTGCGGCGCCTTCCCGGCGTCTTCGTGATCGTCGGCGGAGCATCTGTGGACGAGGAATTTGCACGTCGTATCGGCGCCCACGGCTACGCACCGGATGCGGTAAGCTCCGTCCGTCTCGTGGAGTCGCTCATGGCATCCAGAACACCATCTTCCAAAAGGAGCTGAATCAATATGTTCATCCGTGAGCTGCTTTCCAGTACGCGGCCCGTCATATCCTTCGAGATTTTTCCTCCCAAGCCGGAAACGCCTATCGAAACGGTGTTCGATACCGTGGCGGGACTGAAGAGGTACTCTCCGGACTTCATCAGCGTTACCTACGGAGCGGGAGGAAGCAGCCGTGACCGCACCGTCGAAATCGCGTCAGCCGTCAATAATCGCTGGGGGCTCGTTTCCCTTGCCCATTTAACCTGCATGGGTTCTTCACCCGCCGAGGTCGAACGCGTTCTTGCCGACCTGGAACAGGAAGGGGTCTGCAATATCCTTGCGCTTCGCGGCGATCCGCGGCCGGAGGGCGAACCGTGCGAGAACTCCTTCAAATATGCCGCTGACTTAATCCGCCACATCCGGCGGGGGCATTTTCGTGATTTTTCACTCGGCGCCGCTGCCTATCCGGAGGGACACCCGGAATGTCCCTCACTGGAACAGGATATCGTGCACCTGAAAGAGAAAGTGGATGCCGGGGCGGATTTTTTGATCACGCAGCTCTTCTTCGACAACGAGATCTTCTTCCGCTTCATGGACAAGGTTCGTGCCGCCGGGGTCGCTATTCCAGTGCTTGCCGGCATTATGCCGGTTCTCAACGCCAGGCAGATCGGCAGGATCGTCTCTCTCTGCGGCGCTTCGATACCGCCGCGTTTCGCACGGATCATGTCCCGCTACGAGCATTCGCCCGAAGCCCTCGCGGAGGCCGGGATAGCCTACGCGACCGAGCAGATCATCGACCTGCTCTCCTGGGGCGCGGACGGAATTCATATCTATACCATGAACCGGCCGGAAGTCGCAGGGAAGATCATGACGAGGCTTTCGACGGTCAGGAAGACACTCACGGGAGCAAGAGAACCCGCCTGAAAGGAATCCCCCAGAAAGTAAAAATGATCGGCGGAGCCTTAGCGCAGACGGCTCCGCCGAATTTTTCCGATCCGCTGACAAATATGAAACGGATGCTACCCTCCGAGATACGCTTTCCGTATCTCGGGATCCCCGGCGAGTTCAGGACCCGAACCGCTTTTCAGGAAACGTCCCGCATCGAGAATAAATCCCCTGTCGCTGATCTCCAGCGCCTGCGTCGCGTTCTGTTCGACCAGGAGCACCGTCATGCCCTCCCCGCGTATCTGCAGTATCGTCTCCATGAGCGTTTCGACGAGGAGCGGAGCCAAGCCGAGCGAGGGTTCATCCAGCAGCAGGATCTTCGGTCTGCTCATGAGCGCCCTGGATATGGCGAGCATCTGCTGCTCACCTCCGGAGAGCGTGCCCGAACGCTGCTTCAAACGCTGTTTCAGAATGGGGAAAAGACGGAAACAACGCTCCATATCCTGTTCGACGACCGCCATGTCTCTCCGGCGATACGCGCCCATAACCAGGTTTTCCGATACCGTCAGGGAGGAAAAGAGGCGCCGGCGTTCTGGAACCAGAGCTAATCCTCGAGCGACGATCTCGTGCGGCTTCGAAGGGAGAGGGGTCCCGAAAATTTCGATATCCCCTCCCGAGCGCCCCACCACTCCGGCAAGGGTCCACATGATGGTCGACTTGCCCGCGCCGTTCGAACCGACGATGGAAACGATCTCCTTCTCCTTCATGGAAAAGGAGACACCCTGTACGGCATGGATGGTTCCATAGTGGACATTGAGATCCTTAATTCCCAAAGCGTTCATTGTTTTCTCCTTTTACGCCGGTTGCATCCGCACCTTCCCCTTCGGTCGCGGCGTTCGTCGGTCGTCTGCTTGTAGCGCCAGGTACATGCGCACCAAACGACCGACACGACTCCTTGCCGCTCTCTTCGGTCGCGGCGTTCGTCGGTCGTCTGCTTGTCCCCAGGTATGCGGCGACGACTTTCGGATCGGCCCGGACCTCGTCCGGTGTTCCCGTTGCGAGGAGCCCGCCGAAATTCATCACCACGATGGGCGAGCATATGTTCATGACGAGATCCATGTGATGCTCGATGAGCAGGATAGTGACGCCGAATTTTTCGCGTACTTCCGCAATGAGATTCGCAAGATTCCGTGTCTCCTCCGGGTTCATACCGGCAGCCGGTTCGTCGAGCAGCAACAGCGAGGGCTCCGTGGCGAGCGCACGCGCGATCTCGAGCTTTCGCTGAAGTCCGTACGGGAGATTGCTCGCCTGGAAGAGAGCGTACTTTTCGAGCCCGAGATCGGCCAAAAGACCGCGCGCCTTGTCGTGAAGCTCCCGCTCCAGCCGACGGACGGACGGAATTCCAAGAAGGGCTCCCGCGAAGCTGCATTTTTCACGCTGCAGCAACGGCGTCAGGACATTCTCCAGACACGTCCTTCTGTTGAAGAGGCGGATATTCTGGAAAGTCCGCGCGATCCCTTTCCGGACGATGGCATCGGGACGGTTGCCGCCTATCTCATCGCCCCGGAAGAGAATCGATCCAGAAGTGGGAGTATAGAGTCCCGTCACGAGGTTGAAAACTGTGGTCTTCCCGGCGCCGTTCGGCCCGATGATTCCCGTCACCGAGCCCTCCCGCACTTCGAAGGAGAAGGAATCCACTGCCCGTATACCGCCAAAATTCTTCGTCAGGTTCGATACGGAGAGCAGAATCTGTTCGTTTTTCATGACCGGCGCCCCCCGTCCCTGCCGGATGATCTCCGGAAAAATGTTGTAATCTCGGAATAGCCCATCAACCCCTGCGGGCGATAGACCATAATGAGGACGAGAAGAAGTCCGTAGGCCACCAGCCTCCACATCTGCGCAACACGAAGAGCCTCGGGAAGCGCGATGAAGACGAAGGAGGCGATGAGCGGCCCTGAGATGCTCCCCATGCCGCCGGCGATCACCGCCGCGAGAAGCTGCGTGGACTGGATCAGTGTGAACATCTGCGGCTGGATGAAAGAGAGGAAATGCGCCAGAAGTCCTCCCGACAATCCGCAGAAGACGGCGCTGACCACGAGAGAGAGAAGCCGCGTCCGGAAGAGTCGTACTCCCGCGGTCTCGGCGGCGATCGGATCCTCGCGGATTGCGATGCACGCTACCCCCCACCGGGAACGCAGGAAGTTTCGGGCGATGAAGACTCCTCCCGCGAGACATGCGATCACGATCGGCAGCGTTGTAAAGTCGTCGATGCCGGGGAGTCCCCTGGCGCCGTTCGTGATTTCGAGATTCTCCAGAAGAACTCTCAGCGCTTCGCCGAAACCGAGGATTGCTATGGCGAAATAGTCGCTTCTCAGCTTCGCCCGCAGCGTGGGAACGCCGATAACGAGGCTCACGGCTCCCGCCGCCGCCGCTCCCGCCGCAAGGGCGAGAAAGTAGGGCACATAGTAATAGTAGGTGAGGATTGCCGACGTATAGGCGCCCACCGCGACGAAAGCAGCGTGCCCCAGCGAGAAGAGCCCTGTGAATCCGGTGAAGATCGAAAGGCCCAGGACGGCGATCATGTTGATGCCGGCGAGAATGACGATGGAAAGAATATAGTCCATGGCTATACCTTCTCCTCTCCGTCACGGCCGAGGAGACCGTTCGGTCGCAGCACGAGAAACGCGATAAGAAGGGTGAAGCTGAAGACGTCCCGGAGGACGCTCGATACGTAGGTCGAGACGAACGTCTCCACGACGCCGAGGATAAGGCCTCCCGCGAGCGCCCCCGGAAGACTTCCAAGACCTCCGATGACTGCCGCGATGTAGGCTTTGTTGGTCACCCACCCCATGGTCGGATAGACGAGGTACTTTATACCCAGAAAGACTCCCGCGACCCCCGCGAAGCCGCCCGCGAGCAGAAAGACGATAGCGATGAGCCGATCCAGGTCAACTCCCATCAGGGAGCACATGGTCATGTCGGAGACTCCGGCGCGGATGGCGATGCCCGTCCGTGTCCGGCTGATAAAGAGATGAAGCCCCAGGATAGCGGTAAGGGCGAAAAGAAACGCACCCACGTCGAGGAGACTGATGCTGCTGCCGCCCAGGCTGATCACCTGCCGCCCGAAAAATTCGGGAAATGCGTAGAACCGGGAGCCGATTGTGGCATACACCATATTTTCAAGGAAGACTGCACACCCCATCGCGCTGATCATCAGGTAGAGAGAGGGAGCCTTGCGTCTCCGCAGGCTCGAGTAAGCAAGACGCTCGTTGAGCACTGCGATTATCCCGGCGCCGGCGATGCTTCCGGCCAGAACAAGGCCGAATCCCAGACTGAACTTCGTCGCCAGGGCAAACCCGACGTAAGCCCCGAGCATGATAACCGCGCCGTGAGCAAAGTTGCTGAAGTTGAGCACGCTGAAGACGAGGGAGTACCCCACAGCCATCAGGGCGTAAATGCCTCCTATCGAGAGACCCGTAATGAGTGTTTGAAGAAACAATCCGGTCCACACATCCTTTGAGCATATTGAGGAAACTACAGAACGGGGTTTCCCCGACCCCGGGCGAAAAAACGGGGAGCCTCCTCCCGAAGAGGAGGCAGCCCCGAAAAACAGGATCCCCGCGCTGCGCGCATCGCTCCCGCGATACGTCCGAGACGGTTCCCTGAGGAAAGAGACTAATCGTCCACGGAGACGTACTTCTTCACGAACTTGAAGGTCTTGTTCGCGACGTCGACCTGCTGGATCACGGCAGGCTTGTCGAGTGGATTATGATCCTCCGGGCTGATCGTGAGAACTCCGCTGGTGACCTTCAGATCCTTGATATTCCCCAGCGCTTCTGCCAAAGCGGCGCCGTCGGTGCCGCCGGCTCTCGTCAGGGCGTCCACGATCATCAGGAGAGCGTCCTGTGCCATAACGGGATTCGGAAGAACCGGCTCCTCCCCGAAGGCTGCCTTGTATTCGGAAACAAATTCCTGAATGTCGGGATCGGCAAGATCGGTAAGATTGACGAAATAGCCGCCGTCGATCGCGCTACCGCCGAGTTCGATAAGATCAGGGCTCCCCCAGTTGTCCGTACCGAGAAGAACGGCTTCGATTCCGAGGTCGCGGGCCTGCTTCGCCGCCATGGCCGCTTCTTTCTGGCTTGTCGGAATGAAGATGACGTCGGGAGCAAGATCCTTCATCTTGCCGAGCTGCGCGCGGTAATCAAGCTCTTCGGTGCGGAACGCCTCCTTGGCGACTATTTCGCCGCCTTTGGCGAGGAACGCTTCCTCGAAGTACCGGGCGAGCCACTGGCCGTAGTCGGAACCGACGTCATAGAGAATCGCTCCTTTTTTCGCACCGAGGTCGGTGATGGCGAAACGGGCGGCAACGGTTCCCTGGAAGGGATCGATGAAACAAGGGCGGAACGCGAAGGGACGGACCTTTCCGGAACGCTGATCGATGGTGACGTAGGGGTTGGTGGCCGTCGTGACCACCATGGGAATCTTCGCGCGCTCAAACACCGGAGCCGAGGCGATCGAGTTGCCGCTCTGGGCAGGACCGATAACGGCTACGACGCCGTCGGAGACAAGCCGGCGCGCAACATTGACCGCTTCAACACTGTCGTTGCGGTTGTCGTAGCGGACGAACTCGATCTGCCTGCCGAGAACACCGCCCGCATCGTTGATCTTCTTCAACAGCATGTCGAGAGCCCTTGCCTCGGACTGCCCCCACATGGAGGCTCCCCCGGTAAGGGAGACCGTGTGGCCGATCCTGATGACGTCGGCTGCGAAACCGGTCCCGGCAAGAACAAGCAGAAACAACACTCCAAGCATGGCAATACTCTTTCTCATATCTCTTCTCTACCTCCTCATGAATGTCTTTCTCCGCTTCGGAACTTTTCCGGAGAGAGTTTGAAGAACCCCGCTTCTTTGCCGTTCTTTTTTTCGGCCCCACCTCCATAAGTTTTTTCAGGGACTTTTTATTTTCAAGTGCTCCGGTATTCTCTCTCCGCGAAGAAGATCCTCGTAAGTCTGCCTTTCCACTATGATTTCCGCCCGTCCCTCACCGACAAGCACCACAGCGGGACGCGGAATCCGGTTGTAATTGCTCGCCATGGAAAAGGTGTAAGCCCCGGTATTCAGCACGGCCAGTACATCCCCCCGTTCAAGGGCCGGCGTTTTCAGCCCCTCGATCAGAATATCCCCCGACTCGCAGCACTTGCCGGCCACTGTAACGACAGTCGAGGCTTCCTGTCCCATCTTCCCAGCAGCGACAGCCCAGTACCTGGCTCCATAGAGCGAAGGGCGGGGGTTGTCGGTCATGCCGCCGTCGACACCCGCATACGTGATGACACCGTCGATCTTCTTGATCGTTTGCACCGTGTAGAGCGTGATTCCCGCCTCCGAGACGATCCAGCGTCCAGGTTCTATCACAACCCGGGGGCGAGTCACTCCCGCAGCCCGGCAGCCTTCTTCCAGCCTCCGCATCATGGCGTCGGTAAACATTTCGATCGCGGGAGAACGCCCTTCAGGATCGAACTCCACACCGTAACCGCCGCCCATATTCAGCTCTTCGGTCACGAACCCCAGCTCGCGGAAAAAACCGGCAATCGAGTTCACCATGATATCCACCGCTAGAAGATGCGATGTGTTTTCGAAAATCTGGGAGCCGATATGGAAGTGAAACCCCTTGAGACAGATGTGCGCGGAATGCATAACCTGCCGCACGGCATCCTTCAGAGAATCGCCCGCGAGCGGGAAACCGAACTTGGAACCGGTGTGTCCCGTCAGGATGTACTTGTGGGTGTGGGCGTCGACTCCAGGAGTAACCCTGAAGAGAATCGAAACCTTCCTGCCGGAAACGGCGGCCTCTTCTTCAAGTGTTTCAAGCTCCGAAAGCCCATCAACAACGATGCGTCCCACGCCGGAAGAGATTGCGAAGCGAATTTCCTCCCGCGTCTTGCTGTTTCCGTGAAAAAAGGTTTTTTCCAGAGGAAATCCTGCAGCGCTTGCAGTGAAAAGTTCACCTCCGGAAACAAGGTCGAGCCCGAGCCCCTCCGAATGGATGATTCCGCACATCGCAAGCGGGAGGAAGGCCTTGCCGGCATACACCGCCGAGACATTATCCCATCGCTCCAGGAACATCTTCCGCACCGCCCGGCAACGCTCCCGAATTTTTTCTTCCGAGAGCACATAGAGAGGAGTGCCGAATCTTCCGGCCAGCTCCACCGTATCCCATCCGCCATAGATAAAATGCTCTTTCCCGGGGCTTTTCTCCATATTCAGTTCCACAATAAGCGCACCTCTCTCTTTCCTACGCGCCGAGTATAAAAAAACGGCCCGTCCCTATGAAGGGACGAGCCATAAGCCTCGCGGTACCACCCTGCTTGGACGCACTCCATGCGTCCCACTCTGAGCCCTGTGACGGGAGCCTCCCGAGGACGTACTTCCGGCATTCCGCCGTTTCGGCCCTTGCTCCGCAGTCTTTATGCCCCTATTCCCTGCCGAAGAAACCTTCCAGCCTGCGGGTTTCTCTCTCTGGCGACAGAACCGGACCGGGACACTCTGCATCATCGCGTGTACATTTCATATTTCGACGTATTATATCCACTCTCTGTGGAGACGTCAACTTAAAAAACGCTAGCTCTGCGATTTTTTTTTCGATTCCTTGCTCGTATACATTTCTTTGTCGGCAGCGGACATGAGTTCTCCGAGGGAACGTGGAGCCTCCGGTGTCCAGAGACTCGTACCGATACTCATGGCAATGGGGTATATCCTTTCGGTACGGCGGTTGACTTCATCGAGGGCCTTCTGCAGACGCGCCGGAATATCCGCGATGTCCCCCTCTCCGTTATGGAGCATGAGAGCGGCGAATTCATCTCCTCCGACGCGGGCCAGTATATCCGATGAACGGCACGTTCTCCTCAGGATCTCCGCTGTCTCACGGAGCACCCTGTCTCCTTCCTCGTGGCCGAGGGTGTCGTTTACGGCTTTGAAACCGTCGAGATCCGCGAAAAGACAGGAGACCTTCATTTCCATCCGCTCTGCGAGCCGGAGACAGTTCTCCCCCATCGTCAGAAAGCCCCTCCGGTTGTGAAGGCCTGTCAGGGCATCGGTGATGGTTTCTGTCTTCAGGAGTTCCCGGAGACGAACCATCTCGGTGATATCCCGTATCGTGGCGAAACGGACAAGCTCCCCGTCCCAATTCGATGTCGCCACCCGCATGTCTCCCACAATCTTTTCCCCGTCGGACCGGGTGATCGTCACCTCACGGTGCTCTTCGCCCTCCAACGGAAATGCGAATGGGGTTCCGACCAGTTTCGACGCTTCGTTGTCGAAGAGCAGTTCAGCCGCCGGATTGACGTAATAGATCGTTCCGTCGCTTCCGACAACGACCACGGCGTCCCCCGTGGTCTCCATAAGTGTCTGGAAATTGGCTTGCGCGCGTTTCACATCTTCAAGGGCGTTTCTGTAGTCTCCGCCGAGCTTTTCAAGCTGGGAGCTCTGAAGCACAGCCGCTTCGAAGGTGGAGAGCAGGAGATCGATGATCTGGATCCTGTCCGCGGTAAGGCGGTGATACTGCCCGGCGAAGAAGACCTCGACGCTCATCTGAGCCTGCCCGGAACGCCTCAGCTCGAGATTGGTCAGGATGTGTTCGAGCCTCCGGATCAGGTGTTCTCCGTCATAGGGCTTGGTGAGGAAATTGTCCGCACCGCACTGCAACCCCTTGATGACATCCCTCGGATCCGAGAGAGACGTGAGAAGGACCACCGGTATTCCCTTCAACTCCTCTTCGTTTTTAATGTTTCGGCACATCTCGTAACCGTCCATTTCAGGCATCATCACATCGGAAACGACCACGGACGGTTTTTTGCTTCGAACGAGTTTCAGCCCCTCGCTGCCGTTCCGGGCCATGGAAACGACGAATCCGTTTTCGACGAGAAGCCGTTCCAATCGTTTCGCCTGAGTCAGGCTATCCTCGACGATGAGGATTTCCGCGTTGGCCTTTCCGGATTGAGCTTTGTTTGCGAGATCCATGGAGCATTCCCTCCGTTTGCTGTATTCTTCACCGACGCTCTTCGCGTTTCAGGTTTCCTGTCTCCCTTTGGAGCAATTCCGACAGTGCGGATGCTATTTCCGACGGTGCGGCCACATGTTCGACGGCGCCGATCCGGACCGCCTCGCCGGGCATTCCCCATACGACCGAACTTTCTTTGCTCTGGGCAAAAGTGGCGGCTCCGAGGTCTCGAAGCGTCTTCAACTCCTCCGCCCCGTCTTTTCCCATGCCGGAAAAGAGGATGGCCGCCGCGTCTCCGCCGTAGACTGCGGCAACCGTCCGAAAAAGCCATGAAGCCGAAGGGCGTACCATGTGCTCGGGCGGCCCCTTCGAGAACAACAGGGCGCCTCCGGGTCGCACACCGAGATGGACCCCCTCGGGAGCGATGTAAGCAGTTCCTTGTTTCGGGGTTTCGCCGTTCTCCGCGACTTTGACCGATAAGGGGGTCAGTCTGTCGAGCCATTCCGCCAGTCCGGGCGTAAAACCGGCCGCAATATGCTGCACTATCAGGAGGGGGCGTGAAAAAGTCAGAGGAATACGGGAGAGAAATTCCGACAAGGCCTGCGGTCCTCCTGTTGAAGCGCCGACGGCGACAATCTTGATCTCCCTTTCTCTTGTCCGCAGTTCGGATTCGAAATGCGGATATGACCCCTCCTTGGCAAGCTCCGCAGGTACCGCCGTTGTTGTCGGTAGCCTGTGAGAAGCGTTTTCCCGCCTCTCCGGGAACCTCCTCTGGCGCAGCCGTTCCACTTTCGACAGTGCCGCGACTTTCACCGTCTTTACAAGTTCCCGGCAGTATTCCGACGCTACGGAAAAAATTTCCTCCGGCTTGGGAAGAATGGCTACCGCTCCGGCATCCATTGCACGGAAAGTCTTCTCGACTTCAAGGGGATCCCAGCATGAACTGACGATGACCACGGGAACCGGCCGGCAGGATTCCATGATGCGCCTTGTAGCCTCGAAGCCGTCCATACCCGGCATGTGAATGTCCATCGTGACAACATCGACGGATTCCGTCTCGAGGAACTTCAGCGCGGCCTCGCCGCTCTCCACGCATCCGACCACGTTCAGTTCGGAATCCTGGCTCAGCATCTGTTTCAGAATTTTTCGCAGCAATGCCGAATCATCTACTATAAGAACATCGGGCATTCCGACCGCCTTCCTCTCCCCAGCGCCGTCTTCTATAAGAGACGACGCATCACCTCAAGAAGACTTCCCTGATCGAAACCGCTTTTCACTATGTATGCATCGGCTCCGGCCTCAACTCCGCGTTCCCGGTCCTCGCGCGACTCGAGCGAAGTCACGAGTATGACAGGGATATCCGCAGTCGACGATTCGGAACGAATTCTTGCCGTCAGGTCGAAGCCGTTCATCCTCGGCATCTCGACATCGGAGACAACAATATCGAATGTGCTCATTGAAAGGGCCTCCCATGCTTCCTGCCCGTCGACAGCAGTCCGGACGTCATACCCCCCCGCCGCCAGGATATTTCTAATCAGCGTCCTGGAGGTGATGGAGTCCTCTACGACGAGTACTTTCTTTCGAACGTCCGCCTCTGTGCCCGCCGGGGAAAATGCATGTCCCGAACCGCCCCTTTTCACTGAGCGTATGAGATCCGCAGCGTTGAGGACCGGAACCACCTTGCCCGAGCCGAGCACGGTCGCTCCTGCAATATTTCGGATCCTTTGAAGCTGCTTTCCCAGAGGTTTCAGAAGAACCTCCTGCTCGTTGAGCACCCTGTCGACGCCGAATGCGGCCGAGACATTTCCGGAGCCCAGCACGACGACGGTTTGAGTGTCCCGGGGGGAGGAGCGCTCGGCAGGGGAAGGCAGTTCGAGAACCTGCCCCAGGCGTGCGAGAGCGAGAGGCACACCGCTGAACGAGATGGTGTCCCGCTGTTCGACATGTTTGATTCGTTTTTTCTCAATCCGGGCCACCCTCTCGACACTTGCGGATGGGATCACAAAAAGGTGTCCCCACTCCTCTACCAATACTCCGCGGAATGTTGCCAATGTAAGAGGAAGAGAGAGCCGGAAGACCGTCTCCTTCCCCTGTGTGGAATTCAGAGAGAGTGTACCTCCGAGGGTCTCCACGCCCTCCTGGACAATGGCCATGCCCAGACCCCTGCCTGATATATCGGTAATAATAGGGCTCGTCGAAACCCCGGATCTGAAGATCAGCATCAGCGCCGAAGCATCGTCAAGAGCAGCCGCATCATCTCGGGAGAGGATTCCCGCTTTTATTGCGCTTTCGCGAAGTTTGTCGGGATCAAGCCCTCTTCCGTCGTCGGCGACCAGCAGCTCCACGCGGCTCCCTTCCACCTGGGAGACAGCGATGGTAATCGTTCCGCAGGCAGGTTTGCCGGCGGAAAGGCGATCCCCCTTATTTTCCAGGCCGTGATCGAGGCAGTTGCGCACCAGGTGAACGAGAGGATCCTTCAACCCTTCGAGAATCCGCTTGTCGACTTCGATATCGCCTCCGCGCACAACGGTCTCCGCTTCCTTGCCGAGCTCCCGGGAGAGATCCCGCACGATCTTCGGGAAGGACTGCAGAAGAGAGGAGAAAGGAAGCATGAGTATATTGCGGGTCCCTTCCAGCAGGTCGTGGATAAGCCCGCCGGCGTTTCGCTGGTCCGCTCGAAGCGCTTTTCCCATATCGCGGATTTTTTCGTTCAGGCTTCGCAGACTGGCTCTTTCGTGCTGAAAGAATTCCCGTAACGGAGGAGGGAGCGTTTCCATGCCGAAACCTCCCCGCTGAAGATTCGCAAACGCCCGTTCCCATTCGGTCCTCCACTCCGAGACGAGCGCGAGAAGATCGCGAATCTCCTCCATTCGCACCGCCAGGGCGAGATTCACGGATATGAGCTCTTCCGCCTTGAAGAGCAGAGCATCAAGCTTGGCCGCCCCGATTCGTACCGAGTCCTGCGAGATGCTCCTGGGCGGTTCATCCTTCCGCTTGAAAGCAACCGGCTGCTGCCCTCCGGAAAAGGGCTCCTCTTCGGGGCAAAAAGTCGGCGGCGCTGGTTTCTCCTTTCCTCGCGCCGGCTCCTCGTCGATTGGAGGCGCCTCCTCCGTTTTTTTCCGGAGAACCGGAGTTCTCAGAGGCGGTGCGGCGTTTCTCTTCGGGGTGAGAATCTTTTCAAGATCCTGGACGAGAACGTCCACGTTCTGCCCATCCTGACGGCCCGGGAAAGCAGTCATGCCGGAGAGAGCGTCCGCCGCTCTCTGGAGCGTGTCGAAGTCATCCGCTGAAGGATGGAGCATCCCTTTTTTCATACCGGAAAACACACTTTCCATAACCTGGCACACCGAAGAAACTCCCCGCAGCTGAACGGCCTGCGCGGCGCCCTTGAGGCTGTGCGCGGCACGGAACACCTCCTCCAGCACTCCGGAAGACTCTTCCGGAGTCTTTTCCAGGTCAAGCAGACCCGAGACGATGGTTTGCAGATACTCCTCCGCCTCAGGTACAAAATCTCTGCGCAGCTCTTCGAGAAATTCCTGGTCCGCCTGCTTCATGCCCGCTCCTTCATCTCACTTTTTCAGACCCTGTATCGCTCCGCCAGGAGTTTGAGCTTGGCCCCCATCTCCTTCAGGTCGCCCGAGGCCGATTCGAGATCCTTCATCCCTGTCACATTCTGCTCGCCCGCGGCCTTTATGCTTTCCATCGCCTGGGTCACCTGGTCCATTCCGGCAAGAAGCTCATTATTCGCAGCGGCTATCTGCGCTGCCGACTGGGCGGATTCAACAAACCGCTTCGTGATGGCATTGATGGACTCCTTTGACGGTATTGCGTCCTTCGCTCCCTGTTCCACAGCTTTTGAACCCTGTTCGATCGCCATCACCGACGCGCTCGTCGCTTTCTGAATATCCCTGAGGATCCGCTGAACTTCTTTCGCAGACTGTTTCGACTGCTCGGCAAGGCTCTTGATCTCCTGCGCCACTACCGAGAATCCGCGGCCCTGCTCTCCTGCCTTGGCAGCTTCAACAGCCGCGTTCACCGCGAGAAGGTTCGACTGCTCGGCGAGATCCTCCACCGTCTCGGTGATCTCCCCGACTTCCTGGCTTTGCTCACTGAGCCTGACGATCGTCTCCGCAATCGAGTTCATGCGTTCTCCGATATGCTGCATGCCGTCGACGAGAGCATCCGTCGCCGTTTTTCCCTTCTGCACCACCTGCAGCCCCTGCTGGGCGCTCTCGGCAACTTCCTTGCTCTTCCTGCTGGTGACCTCTGCAGTCGTGCGAACCTCTTCCATCGTGGCGGTGGTCTGAAGGACAGCGACGGAAGTCTCTTCAGCGCCTGCGGTCACTTCGGAGACCGACGCCGATACCTGGTACGCCAACGACGCAAGCGCGGAGATCACATCTTTCATGGAGACGATCTGCGAACGAAGATCGCAGGTAAGATCCTGGACCGCCCTGGCCAGCACGCCGATCTCGTCCTTTCGGGAAAGGAACTCCTGCGGCACATCCTCCCGAAGATCCCCGTTCCGAAGGCGAGAAAGAAATTCCACAGCCGATCTGATCGGAAGAGAGATGCTCCGCGAGATGACCACCATCATGAAGACGGCAAGCAAGATGCCGAAGATTATCTCAAACATCGACATCGTCTCAATATAGTTTCTCTTCTCCACGTTCTGCCGGATCAGGATATCGGTCTGTTCGTTGTTGTTGCGGGTCAGATCCTCGAATGCCTTTCCCATTGTGTCGGAGACAGGGATCATTCGGCTAGTCAGGCTCCGGTACTCCTGGTAGAGAAGCGCCTTCCGATCCTCGTCGGTATTTCGGACAATCTCCGACAAAACCCTGTCGATTTCTGCATGAATCCTTCGCCAGGAATCGTACTGCACCTTGATCAATTCGAGAAGCTGCCTCCCCTTTTCCATGTGCCTCGGAACAGCGAGAAGCTCTTTCCAGTCTTCGTCGATCCGGGCCCAAGCTTTACTTCGCCGGTCAATGACACGCCGAAGCACATCATCCCGGTTCGTGCTGTTTTCGGCGAGCATAACCTCGAGAGTCTCGGCTCTGATGATCATTCGCTGATAGTTCAACCCCGCAAGAGAGCGGAGGTCGGAAATACGGTTTTTCACTATGTAATCGATATCGGCGGAGAGATTCCAGACACCGAACATTCCCGTCAGTCCAAGAGCAATGAACAGCAGAACAACTGTCCCGAATCCGAGCGCAAGTTTTTTTGCGATGGTTACGTTTTTCAATGTGAGCATCGTGCCCCTCCTCGCAGATCTAGACTTCTTCGTTTACAACGAGCGATACATCCCCGAGCAGTTTAGCGCCGTCCAGGACGACGAGATCCTCACCTGCCAGACCCAGAAGATAGGCAGCGCGTACCCCTGTCATTGTCGGCAGCGGCGGATGAATGCCACGAAGCGGTATGCATCGGACCCCGGCAATCGCATCGGTCAGAATTCCAAGTTCCATTTCTCTTGAACGAAGGATGATGATCCTCGATTTCCCTGTGATATCAGTCCTGGGGATATCAAAAAAAACTTTCAGGTCCACGATGGAAACAATTCTCCCGCGGAGATTGACGATCCCCGCCACAAAGGAAGGGGTACATGGAACGGGGGTGATCTCCCTCACCGGGAAGACCTCCCCTACATGCAGAGATCCTACCGCGTACTGTTCCTCTCCGATGCGGAACTCCACGACTTCCATAAATCCATCCGTCTCTTCGTTTTTCGCTTCCCGGGCGAGTTTTCTCGCCCTTTCCCGAAGAATTGCCGATGATTTTACTTCTTTTCCGATCTTCGAATCGATTCCGTTCTCCATTTGTCACCACCATCCTCCGCAGCAATGAAACCGTATCCTGGCTTAGCCGCCCAAAGACCGCTTCTGAAGCCTGCGTACAGTCTGCAGGAGTTCTCCGGCGTTTACTCCCCCCCCCTCTGGCAGGAGAGTATCGGAAGCGATTGAGAAAAGAAGCGACTCCGCATTCCGGAAATGACGTTGTGCCTCACCGGATCGGCCTTCGTCGAGAGCGATCGCGCCGAGAAGATAATGCGCCATTATGAATTCCGGATCGAGAAACAGAGCGCCTCGAAGCGAAGCTGCCGCCGCCTTTTCCTCTCCAAGTTCCCGCCTGATAAGGGCAGTGAGGAAAAGCGGCACAGGGTCGGCGCCGTCAATATTCCTGGCTTTGGTAATCCAGTCGAGCGCTTCCTCGTAGCGTCCTTTGTCCGCAAGGCGGCGCGCGTTTTCAAGGCACTCCTCCCGGGAGAAGGGAGGAGAATCTTCCGGAATATCAAGAGTCTCCGGAACAGCTTCATTCGGCCGGGACTCCTCGAATAAGCATTCGGCCGGATTCGCGGAGAAGAAGACCGGGATGGCCTCAATGCCGGTCGCTTCTTCCGGCGGATCATCGGAAATGTGTATCCCGTCGAACAGATCCGTCTGCGGAACCGCTTCGAAAAAACGCAGCCCGGAGGCTTTCCGCAGCTCATCCTTTCGGTAGAGCGTCGCCCCGCCATGGTACACCGGAGTAAATGTGGAGGCAAGAAGGACTGAAGTCTCGCAGGGAGCGACTACCAGCCACCCCGAAGGCGGAAGAAGAGAGTAAAAACGCTCGATGACCTGTTTCCGGTGACGGTCGGAAAAATAAATCAGGACGTTCCGGCAGAAAATCACGTCCGGACGGCTGCAGTCGTTCCAAAGACGCCAATGCCGGTCCGTTAGATTGAGAAGGGAGAAGGAGACTCCCCGCCTGAACACGGGCTTCACGGAACAGGCGCCGTCGCCGCGGCGATCGAAATAAATCTCCTTTGAAGCGTCGTCCAGGCCGCGAAAGGACCATCTCGAGTAGACGCCGCGACGAGCTTTTTCAAGCACGCGAGGATTGATATCCGTACCCAGTATCGAAATATCCCACGATTGGATATCGGGCAGAGCCCGGTGCAGAATCATCGAAAGTGTGTATGGTTCCTCTCCTGAACTGCACCCCGCGCACCAGATTCTGAGACGCTTCTCCTTCGCCCCGGCGATGGCGGGGAGCACGGACGATTCAAAGGCTTTCAACGTCTTCGGCTCGCGGAAAAAATAAGTCTCCCCGATAGTGAGGCATTCCGCCAGTTTTTCGTGGATTTCGCCCGGAATACCGCCTTCCGTCACACGGCGGAGAAGAGAGCGGGGACATTCGTCCTTTTCAGAAGCGATCGTCACAAGAGCACGCCAGACATCATACGACCGTTTTTCGGAGAAGCTCAGCCCGAAATTGTCCTCCACCGCTCTGCCGAATCTCCGAAGATCGTCGGTGGCCTCAACCGGAACCTGGTGATGAAGAAGATGCCTCATTGAACAGCCTCTTCAAGAGACGAACAGATATTTTCAATGCAACGAATATCCGTTTCGCTCATCGAAAAAAGGGTCTCGACGGTCTGGATGAGGATGATGCGTTCCTCTTTGTTTTCCATGCCGACAAGCGATCCTTCGAATTTTTCCCCGGGGCGGCGGAGAGAGGAATCAGGCAGCGTAATTTTCGCTGGATGAAGAGAACGGACACCGTCCACGAATTCGACGAGAAAGGCGAACAGAGTCCCTTCTTTTTTTACGAAGATAAATCGGTCGCTTATCAAAATGTCCCGCAGAGGCAGACCGAAGCGCACCCTCAGATCGATCACGGGGATCGCCGCTCCCCCGCAATTTATCACTCCGCGGAGGAAAGACGGAGCTCCGGGAAGAGGCAGCGTCTCGACAGCTGCGATCACTCGTTCGACTCTCTCCGCCGGCAGAGCAAAAAACCTGTTCCCGACTGTAAAAACCAGGAAGACAGCATCCTCGTTTTTCAGCATACTCCTTCTCCACCTTCCCGCAGTGATCGGCCGGTCCCCCGGTGAAAACAAAAGACCGGTTCCTTGAACATAGTATCGGCGTTTTCTGAAAAACCTCCAGAAAACCCGCTCCGCCTTCCGGCAAAAGAGCTATAAAATTATAACAGCCTTTGAATAAAAACGAACAGAAAAACAGGGTTCAATGTCTTGACAGGGAAAATGGGGGCGTGTATGCTCACAAAGAGAAAGTATGTCACATCTACAGAACGCTCTAAACATCTGTTCATACTGGAGGAGAGAAAACAATGAAAAAGCTGTTGCTCGCACTTCTCGCGCTGTCAGTCATCGGAACCGCCGGGTGGGCCAATGTCATGGCGAAGGACGTCATTCTCGTAGGCACGGAGAGCACGTACCCTCCGTACGAGTTCCGCGACCAGAACAACGAACTGAAGGGATTCGACATCGACATGATGGAAGCGATCGCCGACAAGATCGGCAAGAAGATCGAATGGGTCGACATGCCCTTCGACAGCCTTATCCCATCCCTCCTTGCGAAGAAGATCGACATTGTTGCCGCCGGAATGAGCGCGACCGAAGAGAGGGCGAAACGCGTGGCATTCTCGACCAACTATGAGATCTCGATCAGCGCCTTTGTCGTAGCCGCAGGCAATGATTCAATGAAAGTCGTCGACGATATGAAGGGAAAGGTCGTCGCGGTCCAGCTCGGCACCGTCCAGGAGACCTACTGCCTGTCCCTGGAAGGGGTACAGGTCAAATCGTTCCAGAAGTTCGACGACTGCGTCCGTGAGGTTATTCTCGGCCGCGTCGATGCGACCCTGATGGATACCCCCGTCGCGAAGAGCTACGTTGAGCACAAGGACTTCCAGGGCAAGATCAAGATCGCCTTCGAGCAGGAGATCACCGGCTCCGGAAAGGCCCTTGCCATGAACCTCGGGGAAACCGAGTTTATCGAAGCGGTGAACAAAGCGCTCGCTGAGCTTGAAGAGAGCGGCGAACTGGACGCCATGAAAGCCCAGTGGTTCAAGTAGATTCCGCTGTACTAAAACCGGACTTGAAAAAAGGGCTCTCTTCGGAGAGTCCTTTTTTACTTGGAGGAAGCCCCCGGAGAATTCGATAGCGCATAATAGGCCTTCGGGCGGCCGGGGCGGCCGTCCTGGATCCCCGAACTGCGGACAATCAACCCTCTTTCGACAAGGTATTCCAGGTAGCGGTGCGCCGTCACGTAGGCAAGTCCGCAGGCGGCGGCAACATCGTCGCAGTCTTTTGGTACGGAAAACTCCTTGAGTTTCTCCAGAACTTTCCGCATTGTGTCCTTGCTCACGCCTTTTTTTCTCTCGTCCCAGTTCAGCTGTTCCCTGTGAGTAAACAACTTCTCGTGAAGACGTATTCTCGCAGTGAAATCAGCGAGACGAATGGGTTTCGTGATGAAATCGTCAGCACCGGCAAGCATCAGTTGAGACGCAAGATCGCCTCCGTCTTCCACGGTCAGCGCGATAAGGATGATCTTCGAGGAGATCTCGCGCGCCTTTCGAATCAGATGCAGACCGTTCATCACCGGCATATGATAGTCGACAAGCAGGACATCGACCTCGTCCAGCTTTATCCAGTCGAGGCACTCCTCCGGAGCGTTGGTGGTCAGCATCCTCCATCCTTCCGTGGACGCCATGGCTTCCAAAGTATAGAGAATTGACCTGTCATCGTCGATTGCACCTATATGAAGAGGCATTTCTTTCATCGCACCCTTTCCTGTTTCGTGCGTGCCGCGGATGCATCGTGTTCACACGGTCCGGCGGCGACGCTCTTGGCAAGGAGAATCACCGTTCTGGCGCCTCTTTCGGGAAGATTTTGAACAAAAAAACGTCCTCCGTGATTTTTTACTACCATTTTAACGTATTGGAGACCGAGTCCCGTTGAATTCCAACCGGAGCCGGCGGGCAAATACCCCGGCAGTGAATACTCCTCCATGAGGCCTGATTCCGCAACGGGTTGTGCAGGCTGGAAGCTGCTCCTGAAGCCGGGGCCCTCGTCGGTGATAGCGATCTCCGCATGGCCTTCCGTTTCAGAGATGCTCATGACGATTCTTCCCCCTCCTGCCAGACGGTTCGCCCGATACGCATTCTCCAAAAGGTTCACCAGGGCCCTTGAAAAGCGAACCACGTTCACTGTCACTCTCTCATCGAGAATCTCTTTCGCCGCGGACAGCAAGACCGTCTCTCTCCAATCGAACGGACTGATCTGGGAGAAAACATACTGCTGGAGATCTCCGAGCCGAATCGAACGGCGGAAGTCCTCGTGAAGGATCTCGGAGATCATCTCCTCCATCGATCGTCCCGCTTCTACGATGACCGCGCCGTATTTAACCGCGTTTCGCGGATTTTTTCCGGAAGCGACCACATCGGCCAACCCCATGATTGTCGTCAGGGGCCGTTTGAGGTCGTGGACAAGCTGTTGCATCTCCACAAGGCTCCGGTTTCGCAGATTCTCCTCTCTCAGAAGGGCCATTTTTTTTTCGCGGTCGCGGAGAAGAGCGAGAGCGGAAAGCCGGGCTCCGTAGCTTACAAGCAATTCCGTGGTGATCACCCCGGCGGAGAATAGACCGGCGAAAACCGATCCTCCCACTCTGTTCAGGAGATACTCTCGCTCAATGAGAAGCGCCATCGTCTTCACGGCGGTGGACAACTCTCCCCACCCCGCTCCCCATGCAGTCAGGGCTGGAATAATATCAAGCCATTGAAAGGAGAAGACGAAGATGGCAAGAGCTATCGTTTTATAGCCCCAATCGGCGATGCCTCGGGTGAGATATCGCAGGACCAGCACGCTGCTGACACTGAGCACGGCGGGAAAACCGAAATGGATCTGAATTCCCTCGCCGATTGAAGGCAGAATGAAATACGTGACGGGAATAGCCGTCACAGGCACGAACCAGGCCAAAAAGGAGAGGGAAGAACGGAATGCCGCAAGGCCGTTTCCCACCAGGAACCATCCCAGGTAGAGAGCGATGGCCCGTACACTGTTCAGGAGAACGAGCATGGACGCTGCCGCGAGCAGGTCTCCGCTGTCCATCGTATCGGGAAGACCTCCGAGCAGGAGAAGGATAGGCTTCGTGGAAACTCCCTGCGCCGAAATCCAGAATCCGAGGAAGAGAGCGCCGGCAAGGAGGAATTTCCACGCGTTCCTGTCCGTGGAATGATCGGACATGCTGCGGATCTCATGAACGGACTCTCTTGTGTCCATCGTCATTGTCCGTCCCTCGCCCATCGTCGAAAACAAATGAGAAAGAGAAAAAAGAAAGCGAGCCCCGCCGCCGATGCAAGGTTTCCCGCTCCGCCCCGGAAACGCGGAAGTGGGCGTCCGTCGTAAGGAATTCCGGCGGCGGATGAAAGACTGCGCATGCTCAGAAAGTGGAGAACGGGAATACCGTCTTCGAGCACCTTTCGGAATACCCCGTCCCCGGCGTCGATCCGTCCGAGATCGGTCCGATCGTACAGCCCGCCGCCGGGAGGAACGATCTCCCTTCCACCGAAAGTGCTGTGGGAACCGCCGATCAGAATGACGAGACGCGGTGCGGCGGAGCGGACGATTCCAGTCTTCATGGAGATCATGGTATCGAGATTATCCGCATCGAGCAGCGGCGCCTTATCCTCCTCCGCTGCCAGGGTCAGTATCTCCCGTCCTTCCGGTGACATGTCCAGCGCGGTTTCGTTCACCCCACCGAGGGTATACCATTCCGGTCTCGCGGAGATGAACCCCTCCTTTCGAAGAAAGGAAGCGATCCTCGGCCAGGGAAGATCAGGCCGGTTGGCCCCCCATGTCGAGGACCCCAGGGAGTGGATCCACACAAGGTCGAGACCGTAGTGCTCCACTGCGGCCAGAATGGAGAAAACCAGTCCGGGAAAGGATGACGAGGAGAGCAGAACAACTCTATCTCCCTTTCGGAGACCTGTATCCCGGAACCGGCGCAGAGTATAGACACTCCAGAGAGGATCAGCTGCCGTCCGCTTCGCTTCCACCGGCCCAAGAGTCGTTGTGATAGGGCTCCACTCGATTCCTATCAATCCCGTTCTCCACGGATCCGCCCCGGAATCGTCAGGAGAAGCGAGTGTTCCCGCCGCCTCTCTCCACGAGAAAAGGCGTTCCTGGCCCGTTTTCACCTTGCGCCAGAGATCGAATTCCTCCTGCGAAAGAACGGGATTTCCGGAAAAAAACCAGAGAGTGGCAAGAATAATCGCAGGAAGAAGGAGGCTCAGCCGCCCCCTGCGTTCAAAAAAACGATACCGATCGAGAGGCTTCAAAAAAGAATACCTCCCGGAGACAGCAGCTGGGACGCCATCGCTGCGGCGAACGCCGTCGAGAGGGATGCGCCGACGGTCGGAACCACTCCCTGGCGGTACATTTCCGCTCCGAGAAGTCCCGGAACGACCCATCCTATCCAGAGAGTCCCCTGTAAGGATGTTCCTCCTCCGGCGAACCGGATGCCAAGAGCGAGGAGCATGGCGAGACCCGTTCGCTGACGCCCGTAAACTCCGGTACCGCGTACCGCGAGCGAGAGAAGGAGCGCCACGGCGCCGGCGCAGAGGAAAGCCGAAAGCATCCGTTCGGGAGAAGCAAGTTCGAGAGCAAGAAAACCCGGAGTGATGATGCCCCCCGGAGAATACCCGGTTCTGCGGAAGAAAAACATTCCAAGGGCTATTCCCAAGGCTATCACGAACAGTTCACGCTCCGTCACGATACTTCGCCTTCCTTTCGACACGGTCATCCCGCAGCGCACACAGGTATTCCAGGGGGATGCCTGCGACATTGCCGCACCCGAACACTCTTTCCTCCGAACGAATAAAGTTCTTTAGGGAAGCGGCATCGGAGAGAGAGAAATATTGAAGCGGGTGCGGAAGAAAAAGCGGCCTGCTTCCGGTGAGCAGAACAGATTTCCAGGAAAAAGCACGAAACCACGGGAGAAAGGACTCCAAGCGTGCGAACCTGTCCTTGCGCGCGTTGAAAAGCAGCGTTGTCGCTTCCCTTCTCCAGCCGGTCGAACAGAAGAGGGCCTCCGTCGACTCCGGATCATTGGCGGAAAAAGCGGCGGCAAGAAGGCCTTCTCCCTCCCGGCATATTCTGAAATCAGCCACATCCGGGGGAATCTGCGAAGCGAAGGCAACCCCCTTCTCCGGATCAAATCCGAAAAACCTGCAGACCGACCCGACGAGAAAGAGGTGCGTTTCGCGAAAGGAAGCGCCGTCATCACAGGGGAGAAGATCGCACCCCTTTTCGGAGAGAAGGTCCTTTACAAGTGATTTTTCAGCGACGGACCGGGGCAGGACGACAGTTCCTCCGGCGATCCCGCGGCACAGGGCGCGAACGGCGCTTTCCTCGCCTCTGCCCCAGATTTCTTCGTGGTCCGGACGGACATTGGTCAAAACAAAACATTGCGGTCGAAACCATCGAACCGCCAAGGGCTGCAAGTCGGGATCGACGGCGCTGTTCTCCAAAATCACCGCTTCGCTATCATCCGGAAGGGTGTCGAGCCACCAGCGCATCTCTTCGACGCTTGCAGGACCAGATCGAAATATCAACCGCTCTCCATTCGGCAAATGGGAGGCTATTTCACGCGGCAGAACGCCTGTGATTCTCCCCCTCACGTTCGCCCCGAAACCTGCAAAAGCGGCGCAGAGAAGGCGTACGAGAGAGCTTTTTCCGCGACTGCCTGTTACCAGTATCCGTATTGGGAACCTGTTTTCCCTCTTCATGGAGCTATTCTACACCGGGTCCAAAAAAGAGAGAAGGAGCGCGGAAACAGGAAAACGACAAATGACGCTACTTTCCGGTGCAGATGTATACCGACGCGGAAGCGCCGATTCGCGATGCTCCTGCGGCGATCATACGTTCCGCGTCCTCTCGTGTACGGATGCCTCCCGATGCCTTTACCCCAAGTCTGTTCCCCACCACACGGCGCATCAGGGCAACATCGGCGACAGTCGCGCCTCCCGTTGAAAAACCCGTCGACGTCTTTACGAAAGCAGCGCCGGCCTCTTCCGCAAGAACGCATGCTTGCTCTTTCTGCTCGTCCGTGAGCAGGCATGTTTCGAGAATGACTTTCACTGCCGCCTCTCCCGCCGCCTTCACCACAGCGCGGATATCCTCCCTCACGGCCTCGGCGTCGCCCGTGCGCAGGCGTCCGACTGAGAGAACCATGTCGACCTCTTCGGCTCCCCCGGAAACCGCATCCTTCGCTTCAAACGCCTTGGAGGCCGACGTCCCCGCACCAAGTGGAAAGCCCACGACACAGCACGTCTTAACAGGACTTCCCTTGAGCTCGCGTACGGCAAGCTCCACAAAGGAGCCGTTGACGCATACCGAGGCGAAACCGAATTCCCTCGCCTCGGCGCACAATTTCCGGACCGCTTCTTCCGATGTCTCGGGCTTCAGAAGAGTATGATCGATATAGCCTGCAAGTTCCCTGCTGTTCATGCTCTTTCCTCCTCCAGAATCGCCTCGAACTCTTCCCCGGTGAAAAAGGACTTCTGTGTCCCCTCCCTCGTGGTGGAACACGCTGCGTATCGATTGGCGTATCTCATCGATTTCTCTATTTCTCCCGAACGGAGAAAGCGAACGAGAAACGCTCCGATGAAGGCATCGCCGGCTCCCGTTGAATCGACGGGAAGCACCGGAAAGGGTTCCGCCAGATAATCGCCCGCGGCGTCCACGTAGAGGGAACCTTTTGACCCGAGCGTTACAATCACTCTCCTGATTCCCGTCCGGACAAGAGAACGTGCGGCGTGAATGATGTTTTCCGTCGAGGAGACCGGCATGCCTGTCATGATCTCCAGTTCCGTTTCGTTGGGAGCGAGAAAGTCGACCTTTCCGACATGCTCCTGTTTCAACACCGCTCCGGGAGCTGGGTTCAAAAATACGGGGATGCCGTTCTTCGCGCCGAATTCAATGGCCGAGTACACGGTTTCCACAGGTATTTCAAGCTGAAGAAGCAGCATGTCGCACTGCCGGATCGCGTATCCCGCCCGTTCTACATCGCGGGGAGAAAGCGCACCGTTGGCCCCCTTGACAATGAGAATGCTGTTGTTTCCCTCGTCGTCTACCGAGATGGCGGCAACACCTGTCGAAAAACCGGAAACGGTCTCAACGAAACGGGCGTCGACTCCGTTCTCCTCGAAATTCCGGCTCATCTCCGCACCGAACATGTCGTCTCCGACTTTCGCGACCATTAGGACATCGGCTCCGAGCCTGGACAGGGCAACCGCCTGATTCGCTCCTTTTCCGCCGAAACCGGAGTGAAAGTGTCGCGCTTCCAGCGTCTCCCCGAGTTTCGGCATGCGCGGAGTCCGGGTAACAAGATCCATGTTGGCGCTTCCAATAACCGCGATTTTCGGGGTCCTCCCCTTCATTGTCTTTCCCCTGCCTTTTCGTCTCGTTTTCCATTTCGCCTTGAACAGATCTATCGCAAAGAACATTCGGCAGAAGCACCGTCTGCTCGTGCCGGCAGAAACGGAAGAAAAAAGCGGAACCGAAGGTTCCGGTCCCGCTTTTCCATGCAAGAAGCAATATCAGAATCCGATGGGAACGCCGAGGCGCCTGCTGTCGGCGCCGCCGTTGATTCTCCCTTTCGCCTGATCGATAAGAATGCCCTGCGCCGTTCCGAAATAGCCGCTGCGGGGGCGGACTTCAAGATCATGTCCCCGAAGCGTCAGGTACTCGACGGTGCTCTGGCTGATGCCCTCCTCGATGAGAAGCTTTCCGGCTTTTCCGCCGCTTGCCGGGTTGAAGATTCGTGGCTGTTCGATGGCCTTGTCCATCGGCATGCCGAAATCGACGACATTCATGATGATCTGGCTGACCGCGGTGATGATGCGCATTGCGCCCGCAGCGCCCAAGCTCATGAACGGTCTGCCTTCCGGATCGAGCACGATTGTCGGGGACATCGAGGAAAGGGGTCTTTTTCCCGGTTCGGGAGCGTTCACGCTCTCCGGGTTCTGGGAGAAGTCGTCCATCTCGTTGTTCAGGACGATACCGTATTCGGGGACGACGACGCCCGATCCGAAGAAGTAGTTTACAGTGTTCGTCGAGGTAACAATGTTTCCTTCCGCATCAACCACCGAAAAAGAACTGGTGGAAATATGCTTGTTGCCGTCGTGGCCGAAGTAGGATGTCTTTTTGCCCTCGTCGAACGGCCAGGGATCGCCTGCCGGGACTTCCTTCATGACTTCGTAGGCTTTGATCTTTCCTGCGAGCTGTTTCGCGTACTCCTTGCTGGCAAGGCCTGTGAGGGGCACATCGACGAACGCGGTATCGGCCATGTACTTCTGGCGGTCGGCGAAGATCATCTTCATGGCCTCGGCGAGGTGATGAAGGTATTCGGGGGAATTATGCTTCCATTCGGCCACAGGGAAATTCTCCATGATGTTCAGCAGCTGCACGATGTGCGTTCCGCCGCTGGATGCAGGGGGCGTGGAGTAGATGGAGTAGCCCCGATATGTTCCCATAACGGGCGCTTGGATGATCATTTTGTACTCGTTCAGATCCTTCATGGACATATTTCCGCCGCTTCTGTTCACGGCTGCCACAACCGCTTCGCCGATCGGTCCGCGGTAGAAGGCGTCCGCCCCGTCCTCGGCGAGCATTCGGAACGCCTTTGCAAGCTCCGGCTGCTTCAGGATCGTTCCGGCTTCGGCAGGAAGGCCGCCGGGGAGAAAAACGTTGTCCGGACTGTACTTCGACAGTTTTTCAAAGTTGTCTGCGATGATGTCCGTCTGCATCGGATGCACTTCGAAACCCTCTTCTGCAAGACGAAGCGCAGGTGCTGCCACTTCCGCGAAGGACATCGTGCCGTACTTGTCGAGCGCGGTGAAAATCCCCATGACGATACCGGGGACACCGACTGCCTTTCCGCCGACGACCGATTCACGTGCCTTCTTGGATGCCTCGGAGGCATACATGTCCTTCGTAGCCGAGAACGGCGCCACTTCGCGGTAGTCGAGCTCCACGACTTCACCGGTCTTTGCAAACCGGATGGTCATGAAGCCTCCGCCGCCGATTCCCGACGCATTGGGTTCCACGACGTTCAGGGCCAGCATTGTGGCGATCGCCGCATCAATTGCGTTGCCGCCCTTCTCAAGGACTTCCACTCCCGCCCGAGAAGCGAGCTCGTGAGCTGACGATACCATTCCGTTCTTTGCGTAGACCTCCTGCACTTCGAACGCAAACGCACTTCCCGCCGCAAGGACAGATACACAAAGGAACAACGCGATAATACTCTTTCTCACAATACAACACCTCCTGTTGAATATTTATGTTTCCTTGCTCCGACGACGGGCGCCGCCTCCAATTGTCTTGAAAACGAACGACCGACGACAGCTTTTTCCATTTTCAGTGAAGTTTCAACTATTCGCTTCTGAGTTCCCTCTGTATTATATCCGAATATCCGGAAACGGAGGCTACGGATTGCGGTTTTCAATTCCTCAGAGGAGAGAGAAAGATCCCCACGCCCTTTTCCTGCAGTTCGCCGAAGGTCGGGATGTTCTCAAGAAGCACACCCTTCTCCTCGTAGAACATGTCGAGATTGTCGAGAAAGGACATGATCGCGGCAGTATGGCGTCCAACACGGTACTCCATCTTCTGGTCCCCGTCGTATGGGATATAGAGACGGCCAAGCGCCGAGGCTTTCACGTAGGCCTTGTCCTCGCCGGTGAGAGCCAGCCGTTCGTCCGTACGGCCGCGAAGACGCCCCTGCACTGGATTTCCCGTCTCCATCAGAACAGGCATCGTCTCGGTGTAGTTGCCCCACTCACGATGCGTCAGTCCGCGGAGGTTTTTCGGCGAAGGTTCGAGACGCATGGCGATTCCGGCGGCCTCGAGGTCCATCGTGGTCATCGCGGCAAGCTCCATGCTTCGCTCATGCGCCACAATAGCGTTCACGACCGGGTACTCCGGCGATGCTTCGTGGAGATCGAATGCGAGATCGACCTTCTCCTTGCGGATGAGCTCCGTAAGAGCGTAGGCGACCTGTTCGGTGAGAGATCCGTCGGGAACTCCGGGGTAACACCGGTTGAGATTGCCGCGCTCCTTTCCGGGGAGCTGCTGGCCGGAGGCCGGATGGATATAGATGTCTGGTGAAGGCCATTCGTACACCGGATTTGTCAGCCTGGAGCCGAACCGGAAGATTCTCTTTCCGCCGTCCTCCGTCGTAAAGGAGATGCTCTGCGGATGGGCTTCCTGCGGGGAGTTGTGCGTAAAGCCAAGGATATTGGCCTGGGGAATCACGATAAGCCGCCCCTTCGTCACCTTGGCCCGCTCAAGGAAGAGGACGGAAGTCACTAAAGACGCCGGTTCCGTCGGATGTGTTCCGCCCAGTATGAGAACGGTCCCTCCCGGTTCATCCCCTGACTGGATGTAAACGGGAGTGTCGGCGGGAGTACCGGCGAGTCCCGAAAACCATTCAGAGAGCATTCTCTTTTCGAATCCAGGCTCCGGGACAAAAACGTCGTCCGCCCACATCGCCTTGAAGTTCATTCCGGCGAATGCGGCGATACCCAAAGCGGCGAGCAGAAGCAGAGCCGCCGTCAATTTCGAACCCTTCAAATTCATCGTCTCCGCCCTCCTCTACTTGATCATCAACAGGCGCAGCACCAGGGGGATGACGACAAGAGCAGCCGTCGCCTGTTTCCAGAAATCCTTCTCCCGGAACTTGCACCGTATCGTCAGCAGGAGGACGAAAAGAACAATCGCACGATACACCAAAGTCATACTTTTTCCCCCTCCTATGGCAGGTAGCTCATGATCGCATTCGAATTCACGATGACGAAGACAGCCCACGCCGCCGTGATGACCGCCGGAATCATGCAGTATCGGAGCACCTTGAAATAATTTTCCTCGCCCACCACTTGCGCCGCGAAAATGCCCGCGAGCGCGGTCGGTGGCATCAGGTCGCCGAGGCCGGCGAGAAGACTGAGAGCGGAACCGACCATGATCTCGTTTCTGCCGAGAAGAGCCAGCAGGAACGGAACACCGAGCACGGACGCCGCGCCGAAGGCCGAGACCGCTCCGAAGAGAGGAATCGACGTGGCCATTCCGAGGTACATCAGCCATGCGGGAAGCGCGAGAACGGAGACGACGATGAAGCCCTGTACGCCGACGAGAGTCATGATCTGAATGAACATCCCGACCCCCATCAGAATTCCGAGCACGGGAATAGCGTCGTTCAGCGCTTCGGTGGAAGCATCGAGGAAGTTGAATGTCTTCCCCGTCGCGAGTGCGGAGAGAGCCGCCAGCAGAAAATTGACCGGCAGACCGAGGGAGGGCCATACCGATGGAAGAAGCTGCTCTCCCGCCATCAGAACTGCGAGGAGAATGACCGGGAGCAGCAGCCGGAGCGAAAGAGGAGTCTCTTCCATCCGGAGCAACTCCTTTTCCAGCTCGCCTTCATCGCCGGCGCCTCTTTTCAGGTGAGGGTATACAAGAAGAAGCGCGGATACGATCGCAAGGGGGACGGTGCATACGAGCAGAGGAAGGGCGAATCCGACGTACGGCATGTCGATTCCGCCGCCGATGATCATGGCCGGAACGTTGATGGGAGGCGCGATCATTCCGTAGATCGCTCCCATCGCGATTGCGGCGGCAGTCTTCACAACCGGAACACCGAGCTTGATCAGGACGGGGGCCACCAGTGCGCCGGTCGTCAGGACGGCAGCAGTTGACGAACCGGTGATCATTCCCGGCACCATGATGATGAACATGAGGCCGAGACTGAGCAGCAACGGCCTGCGCCGAAATCTGCGGATAACCCATGCAGCCAGGCTTTCCAGAAGCCCGGCTTTCTGCACGGATTTCATGAAGATCATGGCGGAGGCAATGATGAGGATCGTATCCAGGTAACCGAACGTCCCCTCCACCAGATGGCGCAGCGGAAACCATTCTCCGCCCGCGATCGCGCCCAGGACAGCAGCGGCTGTGAGGGCGATCGCGATTGGGAGCTTCAGTGCAAAAGCTCCGAGTGCGAAACTCCCCACCATGACGATTGTATAGAATCCTTCAGGCCAGAACCAGTCCATGGCTGGACCCTCCGCCTACTGGGCGGATACCCCCCACTCGGAAAGAGTCGCTTTGAGAGGATCGGCCGTCCCGTTGACGTTGGGAGCAGTCAGGATCTTTACGTCTTTTCCCTCCACGAGGCGGTCGAATATCTTGTCGTTGTTGCCGCCGTCGACGACGATCAGCCTGTCAGCATGGGGTGCGGCCGCTTCGATGAAGGCGTCGGAAAGAGTTCCCCTGCGCCCCTCGCCGCCGATATGCATCACCAGGAGCTTCATTCCCTTCTGCTTCGCCGCTTGGAAGAGACCGGTCACTCTCTCGATCTCCTGATCCTTGTCGATGCCGGCCGCTCCGAGCCCCTTCGAGCTTCCTCCCACGACCGCCACAAGAACCTTTTCTCCCGCAAGCCCATCGGGTCTGAGCAAAGCCTGATTTTCCGCGTTGATCTTCATTCTCCGGAGCACAACCCGAACCATTGTCGCATCGGGACTCTGACCGACAGATGTGAGAACCACCTCGGCAGCGGATGCGTGGGAAAGAAAACCCGGCAGGTTGAAGCCGCCGGCAAGGAGCAGAGCGACCGCCAAAAAGGCGAGAATTACTTTTTTCATGGTATGATCCTCCTAGAATAAAGTAGTTGCAACTGGGAGCAGCAAATAGCCCGTAGAGTT
>CAYRPJ010000015.1:0-82928 GCA_964426245.1 uncultured Synergistaceae bacterium | reverse complement strand
TCCCCGGCTGCAAGTACAAGATGCAGGTCGATCCTCTCGACTGCATGGGCTGCGGCAACTGCGCCGACATCTGCCCGGTGGGAGCTCTCGAGATGAAACCGCTTGCTTCCCAGGAGTACGAAATTCCCAACTGGAACTACGCGTTTGAAAACGTAACCGACAAGTCCGCGGAGACGAACAAGTACACCGTCAAGGGAAGTCAGTTCTCCCAGCCGCTGCTTGAGTTCTCCGGTGCATGCGCGGGCTGCGGTGAAACGCCGTATGTCAAGCTTGTCACACAACTTTTCGGCGACCGGATGCTCATCGCCAACGCTACAGGCTGCACCTCTATCTGGGGAGCATCCGCGCCCAGTATGCCTTACACCACCAATGCGAAGGGACAGGGACCCGCATGGGCCAACTCCCTCTTCGAGGACAACGCGGAGTACGGCTACGGCATGAAACTCTCCGTAAACACCACTGTCCAGTACATCGTCGATGCGATGAATTCCCTTCTGGCACTCGACATCCCCGAGGAGATGAAGGCCGTCTTCACGGAGTGGCTCGAATCGAAGGACGACGGCGAGAAATCCAAGGCCGCTTCCGAGAAAGTTCTGGCGGTTCTCGATCGCGATATCGGCCCCGACGGGAACAGGCTTCTCTGCGAAATCGCCTGCCGCAAGGACTATCTTGTAAAGAAGTCCATCTGGATCATCGGCGGCGACGGATGGGCATACGACATCGGTTTCGGCGGCCTTGACCACGTACTCGCCTCCGGTGAAGATGTGAATGTCCTGGTACTTGACACCGAGGTCTACTCCAACACCGGCGGTCAGTCTTCCAAATCCACGCCTACGGCTGCCATTGCGAAGTTCGCCGCATCCGGCAAGCGTATCAAGAAGAAGGATCTCGGCCGGATCGCCATGACTTACGGCTATGTCTACGTTGCACAGGTCGGAATGGGAGCCGACAAGAACCAGCTCATGAAGGCACTCAAAGAAGCTGAAGCCTACAACGGACCGTCTCTCGTCATCGCCTACGCCCCATGCATCGCGCACGGCATCGGCGCCGGAATGGGCAAAACCCAGGACCAGACGAAAAAAGCCGTCGAGGCAGGCTACTGGCATCTTTACCGCTACAACCCCGAACTCGCCGAAGAAGGGAAGAACCCCTTCATACTGGACTCCAAGGAGCCCAAGGCGGATTTCAAGGAATTCCTGATGAGCGAGGTGCGGTACGCTTCCTTGAAGAAGGAGTTCCCGGATGTCGCCGACACTCTCTTCGAGAAGGCCGCCAAGGACGCGAAAGAGCGCTACGAGATATACAAGCAGCTCGCCGAGATGGGCAAAGAGCCCGTGAAGGTGGAAGCGTAAATTCCCGTTTTGGAAATGAGAAGAGCGTTCTTCTCATTTCCTTTTTTCCAAAAAGCAGGGGGGCTTTCCCCCTGCTTTTTTCGTTTTTTCGACCATCCATCCCCTTTTTGAGAAACCGCATATTGAACGGATTTCGGAATTTCTGTCGCGGCGCTGCATCGGTCCCCAGATAAACGAAAAAAATCCTGCCCGTCTCTCCTAGTTTCAATGAAAGCACATGACGTCCAGGCTTGCGATTCGCCGTTCCATTCAGACCGAAAGAAAACGATGTGAATCTGCTCATCGTTGCATTATAATTTACAGGGTATTAAAAAACTTCTGAAAAGGCATCAGGAAGAATAGAGCCCGATGACAGGAATACTCGACCATTTTCCGATCCGAAACAGAGAAGAAACCCTGGTTCTTCTATTGCAGGATTTCCTGCAGCCTTTCTCTCCCGGTCGAGGACCGCGTCATTGCGGCGACGTGATGAAAAGGAGGGGGAAAGCATGATGCCGAAGATGCGGTTGGCGGTTTTGTTGACGGTTGTACTGTTTCTGACTGTCGAAGGAAGCCTTTTTTCGCCTCCGGAAGCGGCAGGAGAGTCTTTGAGGGTAGACGATATTGATTTCACGATGCCGTCCGCTTGGGTTGCGAAATCAGAACCCGGCGTGAAAGCTGCATATACCTTTTTTTTTCAAGGCAAACCTTATGCGGAGATGTTTCTGACTAAGGAAACACTCGACTCGCAGAAGACTGCCGCGCAAGCTCTTGATGAAGGACTCCGGAAAAATTCGGCGAATATCCAAGGGTACAGGCCCGTTCAAACAAACTCGATCACGGTAGCCGGAACAGACGCATCCATACATGACTTTTCATACTTCCTTCCCCAGACGCCGGTTCAGTTTACAGGACGGGTTCTTGTAATCGTCCTGAACAACGCGGCTTACACATTCTTTTTCAATACAACATCGGGCTACTTCCCTTATGTGAAGGGTTCTTTCTCCGAGGTTGTCGGATCCATCCGTGCCGTGGAAAAAACACAGGATCCGACGGAAGTTAAAATACCCGGTCCTGCGGAGTTAGCCGCAGAATTGGCGACGCCTTCCCTTTCGGAGCCGGGACCCCCCCCGTCGGACAGACAGGGAACGACTGGAGGAAGGAGGACTGTTGAAGAGCACTGTTTCCTGCTCGAACTTGCCCCTGGCTGGCAACAGACGCGACTCGGTCTTGCAGGAGGAGCAAAATACCGCTATTACAGCGCGGAAGGGAAATATCTTGCAGGATTTTTCCCATTCGGTACCAATGCGATTGACCAATCTATCGCAACCATGTGTTTACCAGTGAAATCCGATCCTCTCGAAGCCGTATTGCGCAGAAAAATCGCCAACTTAACACCTCAGGAGGAATACAAAGAGATCAACTCGGAAAGACGAACGATAGCAGGCTGCCCGGCCATCATCCACGATTTTTCCGTTAAGATGACCGGAGCGGAAACACTCTCCATGCAACGCTATTGCCTCATCGCCGTCAAAGATAAGCCGGATGAAGGTTCGATAATGTATCCTCCTTCCATTTACAACTTCATGTTCATGTCGTCTCACGACAAGTTTGAAGCTGTAAAAACAGAGTATGACGCCATTCTCGACTCGATGAGACTCGCGCAACCTCTCTCCGGGGTCGGGATCACCGATCCCGAGGTTTCAACTGTTCCTGTTTCCGGTAAAACTGCAGGCGCTGGGATCCGGAAAGAACAGATTGAGCAGGATCTTCCCGAACTACTTGAAACCGAGGATGAAGTAATTTTTCAGGACCCTTCGGGAAGGTTTACCGTAAAGTTTCCCGAAGGTGTGAAACTCGACAGACAGGCGAATCCGGATTTTGCCGACGAGAAAGGAAAGGTGTTGACATACACGATTCCGGAGAAAGAAGGCGCGCTGATCGTTCTCTATGTTTTCGACGACCTTTCCGAAGGATACGCCTACCGGGACGCCATGGCCGTAAAGCACAACGCCAGGGAGAGCGGGGAAACGACTTGGATCGTTGACGGACGAAATGTCCCGATGAAGCTCTTTTCATTCAGGGAAGGATGCGTCTTCCTTACCGCGCTTTTTCCGGAAGAGAGGCTCTTTATCGGCGTCCGCGTTCAGAAATCGTCTTACAACGAGTCGCGCTCTTGGATAAAAGACTTGATAGTCGGTGTGCGAAGAAAATAACGCATCATCTTGAAGCGGCGCCTCTTCATATCACCGAAAGCATCGATGTTCGCAACATGGAATATTTCCACTTTGTTCTGAAGCGTTGACCGAAGCCGAGTTTCAAGGTAGAATATCCCGGTCAGTACGGGACGTAGCGCAGTCTGGTTAGCGTACCTGCATGGGGTGCAGGTGGTCGGAGGTTCGAATCCTCTCGTCCCGACCAGAGATCAGAAGCGGGGGTTTCTCCCCGCTTTTTTTTTATTTGTGAGGAGCGTTGCCATCGATGCACTCTGACCGTCCTTTCCGAACAAAAAAGAGCCTGGGACAGAACTTTCTCGTCGACCGGAACATACTACGCCTTATCCTTGAGAGGGCAGATCTCTCCGAAAAGGATGTCGTTCTTGAAATCGGCGCGGGGCAGGGAGTGTTGACCCGCGAACTCGCACAAACTCCCTGCGCGTTCCTCTATTCCGTCGAAATCGACGAAAGCCTTTCTGTTTATCTCGAGGATATCTCTCCTCTCCGCCCGGACACGTTTTCCCTGCTGTGGGGAGACGCACTCGACATGGACTATCGGACGCTCACTCCCTTTCCAACGAAAGTTGTGGCAAATATCCCCTACAACATCACGACTCCTCTCTTATGGAAGCTGCTGGAGCAGCTTCCGGAGCAAGGAACGGACTACTTTCTCCTGATGGTCCAAAAAGAGGCTGCCGACCGCATCATTGCACCGCCCCGCACGAAGGACCGCTATCCCCTGGGAATCACTCTTGAGGCCATGGGCAGCGCCCGAAGTGTCAGGACAGTTTCTCCGCAGTCATTTCGCCCCGTTCCTGCAGTTCTGTCCTCGCTCCTTGAGATACGGCTCTCCGGATGTTTTTCATCCCTTCCCCGCGATCCGCTCTGGAGAAATCTCCTGCGCTCCGGTTTTTCACAACGAAGGAAGAAACTGTCAAATACGTTGCGGTCCCTGCGTCCTTCGCTGTGCTGGAACGAACTGCTCGGAGAGTCCGGTATCGGCGAGAATGCGAGAGCGGAAGAGCTGACGGTGGAGGAATGGCTGACCTTGCGAAATACGTTTGAACGAGTCGAAAAAAAGAACCTCTTCCCGAAATGAGCAGGAAGAGGTCGAAAAAAACAGGAGAGAAAAAAGTTATTCCACTTTGTCCTTCAGGGCCTTGCCGGGACGGAAGACGGGGATCTTCTTTGCAGGGATCTTGATTACCTTCTTAGGATCCTGCGGGTTGCGTCCTTCACGCGCGGCTCTTTCGCGGACCTCGAATGTTCCGAAGCCGACGAGCTGAATCTTCTCGCCCTTTGAAAGAGCGGCCTCGATCGCCTCAAAAACTGCTCCTACCGCTGCGCCGGACTCTTTCTTGTTCAAACCGGTCGCCTTTGCCACTTCCGTTATGAGCTCTGCTTTGGTCACCGTATACAGCCTCCTCAAAATAAGATATGAATCTGGTGCAGACTTCGAACCCGGTTCGTAGAATAAAGCCTTGCTGTGTCCGAACCCGTAGGTTCTTTATTATTACCAGCAACTGCATTTCCGGTCAAGCGAAATCTTCATTTTTCCTCTTTTCCGCGCCAGAAAATACGCAAAGGAGTCCCTGTGAAGTCGTCCAGCCCTCTTAAGGCCTTTTCCATGTGGTTTTCAAATGCCGGAGAAGCGAGGTCCGGATGGTTCACAAAGAAAATAAACGTAGGAGGTTCGACCCCGGATTGCGTACAATAGTAGATCTTGAAGGGTCTCCCCTTCTTATCGGTCGGCAGCGTATCGAAAGCAAGGATATCGCGAACGAGCCGATTCAGCTGCGTGGTTCCGATTCTTCTCTTCCGGTTTTCGGCGACCTGGACAAGCATCTCCGGAATCTTGCGCATTCCTCTTCCCGTGAGAGCCGAAACAAACGCCATCTGGGCGAAAGGGAGAAAGACCATCTCGTCCCGGAAGCGTTTTTTCATGGTATCTCCGAGTTTGTCGCTGCCGGTGAGCAAATCCCACTTGTTCAGCAGGATGACGATCCCCTTTCCTCTCTCCAGGACCAGGGCAGCCAGCTTTTTGTCCTGATCCGTGAACGGCTCTTCTGCATCCATGACAAGCAGTGCGACGTCGCATCGATCTACGGCTTGAAGCGTTCTTACAAAAGAATAGTATTCAATGTCGTTGTCGACCCTGCTTTTCCGACGCAAGCCGGCAGTATCGATGAAATTGAACGAAGTCTCGTCGATTGTGACGATGGTATCCACCGCATCACGCGTCGTTCCCGCGATTTCACTCACCATTGATCGGGCTTCCCCGGCAAGGGAGTTGAATACGCTCGACTTTCCAACATTCGGCTTTCCTACTATGGCGACGGCAATTTCCCTTTCGTCCGATGGAGCGTGTTCTTCCTGTGGAGGGAGTTTGTCGACGATAAGATCGAAAAGATCGAAAATATACCGTTTATGTTCCGCGCTCACCCCTATCACTTCTTCAAAACCAAGAGAGTAGGCTTCGAAAACAGAGTCCTCGTGAACGCCGTCATCGATCTTGTTGGCTACCACCACAACCGGTTTCCCCGATTTACGAAGCATGTCGGCGACGTCCTCGTCCATCCACGTCGGGC
The DNA here is from genome assembly GCA_964426245.1 of uncultured Synergistaceae bacterium. Lineage (GTDB taxonomy): Bacteria > Synergistota > Synergistia > Synergistales > Aminobacteriaceae > JAAYLU01. The sequence continues at coordinate 76,793 of CAYRPJ010000015.1, read as the reverse complement.
CCTCCCGCCCGTCGATGACAAAGAGGACGAGGTCGCTCTCCGCCAGGGCCACTTTTACCTGGAAGCGCATTCCTTCGACAAATTCGTTTTCATCCTTTGCGAGAAAGCCTCCGGTGTCGACTACGAAGAATTTTCTCTCCCGCCATTCAGCCTCTCCGTAGAGCCTGTCCCTGGTGACCCCCGGCATATCGTCCACAATTGCCTCCCGCCTTCCCAGAAGACGGTTGAAAAGAGACGATTTACCCACATTGGGCCTTCCTATTATCGATACTACCGGCATTGCCTTGTCCTCCCCGAGATACTCAATCAATCCAGACTGTGACTTCCGGAAAACCATTCTTGGAACTTGTGATGGAAAAAAACGGAGCGAGGATATCCCGCGCCCTCGAAAGCGATGTAACGGTCAACCAAAAAACAAGCGGAGGGTCTCCCGGATCCATTGGAGATAAACCTTGCTCTTCCATGCTTGCGATCATCTTCAGCTTATGCTGAACAGAAGGAGATTGTATCTCCAAAAGATAGGAAAACGGAGGAAGACCGAGCTCCTTTCTTTCGTCAAGCTCCTCCCTCCAGAATGTATTCCAGCCGCGGACGACGCCCTTTTGCCACCCGGTTCCCGGTCTTCTGCTCTGGAGCAGGACAACCCGTTCACCGGAATTCCGTCCTCTCCACACGGACTCCCAAACCATCGAAAAAACAGTAAATTTTGCCTGATAGGCAACACTGCGGATTTCGGCATCGACATCGACCCATCCAGCAAATCCTACATCAAGAATATCACATAAAGCAAGAGCTGCTCGGGTACCGACCACAATACCTCCGGCGCCGAGCTGATGTTCCAGGGAACGCATCCGTCTTTTTCCGGCGGTGCGATAATCCTCAAGGAAAACAGAGGGCTGTCCTGAATGAGAAAAGTTTTGAGCCACTGGGAGCAGTGCCTCCAACCCCGGCCTCTTGCCGATGAGAATATGACCGCGGCATACGGGACATATCTCAGGAATGAAACGGAGGGCGCCGCACCCGGAGCACCGGAGGCGTCCTTTTTTTTCCTCCCATGCCATGACCGTGCCGCATCGCTCGCAACGGACAGCTGTTCCACAGTCTTCGCAGGCAACCTCTCCCGCGTATCCTTTCCTGTCGAGAAGCCATAAAGCGGTCTTGCCGGCGGTAAGGCAGTTTCTCGTCTCCGTAAAAAAAGCTTCGGTAAGATTGAGCGCGTCATCGACACCCCGTGTTGAAACGCCGAAGGCACTCCGAAGATCAACGAACTTTATTTTATTTCTGGGAGGTTTCTCCGTCGATGCCGGCTGTCCTCTCAGAAAAATACGTGAAGACGGCACTCTCCCCGTAAGGAGAAGAGAAGCACTTTCCAGTCTCGCCCGCTTTCCGGCCAATGTCCTCGCATTGATGCAGGGTTTCTTGTAAAAACGGTAGGCGCCGCTGCATTCTTCGTCCACGATGACCGTATCCAGGCATTGAAGCGGAGCAAAAACCGCCCCGGGGCCTCCGACAACTCCCCGTATTTCGCTTCGGCGTGCGGAAAGCCATGCAGCAAGAAGTTTTTTCCCCCCCTGTGAAGGCCAGAGAAGTAACGATTCTCTGAGCGTATCGGGAAGTCCTTTCCAAAACTCTCCGGCGAGTCCCTGCTCGGGAAAGAGGAGAAGAAATCTCTCGCTCCGTTCCAGGAGATTCCGGTAATGACGCCATCGTACCGAAGAGTCGCATGAATACAAGAAATCTTCCCGGGGAGGGGTAGCAAGAGGCTCCCCTTTCTCCGGGTTCGGCAGAAGGAGAGCCTCCGATGAGGAGAGAAGGTCCGCCGGTGAGGCCATCTGGATGAGTTCTCCCGTACCACAGAGAAACGCTCTTCCCCCCCACTCGAAAAGTTTCCATAACGCCGGAGGAAAAACAGAAACATCATCAATGACAGTTCCGGCCGTCCGGATTTTGAACGGCGAGGTCTCCGTGGCTGTGTTCTCGTAGACCCTTTCGATAAATCCGATGCGTTTTCCGCGTCCCACAGGCACCTGAATTCTTGCGCCGGCAACCCCCTGAGGAACCGGCAGTACATATGTCAGCGAGTGCCACCATGGACCGGGAACGAGGACGTCACAGTAAGGCACGCAGGGGCGCCCCTCTCATTCCGTCAGCGGTTGTTTCACGCCAAGCACTGTATTCCAGATCGCCTCCGCGACATCTTCTTTTGTACCCGAATACTCCGTCATGGAACCGTCGGCGCCCAGTATTCGAACGCTGTTGGTGTCGCTGGCGAATCCGGCATTTTCCGCTGTGATGTCGTTTGCAACGATGAAGTCAAGATTCTTTTTCCGAATTTTTTCCGCGGCATTCTTCAAAAGGTCGTGGCTCTCAGCCGCAAATCCGATGAGCGTCTGCCCCGGTTTCTTTTTCTTTCCCAGGGCGGCGGCGATGTCGGTGTTTTGAACGAGATCGATTCGAAGCGTGTCGGCTCCGCTCCTTTTGATCTTCTCGCCTGAAAAGGAGGCAGCCCGGTAGTCGCCCACTGCGGCAGCCTTCACTATGAAGTCCATATCATCTGAACGGGACAAGACCGCTTTCTTCATATCCTCTGCCGATACCACGGGAACGACCCTGAATCCATAAAGGTTTGAGAGCGACACCGGGCCGAGAACCAGGTCGACGGAGGCTCCCCTGTACCACGCGGACCGGGCGGCTGCAATGCCCATCTTTCCGGTGCTCGGATTGCTGAGAAAACGGACGGGGTCCAGAAATTCCCATGTCGGGCCGGCTGTGACGAGCACGTTTTTCCCCTTGAGACGGCGGTCAGGGCAAAGCGCCCTCCACATCTCCTCGAGAATGATATCGGGTGAGGGCAGACGTCCTTTTCCTTCATAACCGCATGCAAGATCGCCCGAGTCCGGTTCGACAACGGTATACCCTCGTTCTCTCAGAGTCTCCAGATTATCGGCAGTCGCCGGATTTGCAAGCATGTTCACGTTCATCGCAGGGAATAGCACTACCGGAGCCCTCGTGGCCAGAAGAAGAGAAGCGAGAAGCTCCTTGCCTCTTCCCTGAGCAGTGTTGGCGATCGTCTCGGCCGTACACGGAGCGACCACCACGACATCAGCCCAGTCCGCGAGCGTGATATGGGGAATCTTCCAGCCATGTTCATCGGACAGGAAATCTTCCCGGCGCCAGGTTCTTCTTCCGGCAAGAGTGGAGAGAACCAACGGGCTGACAAATCGTTCGCCGTCTCCGGTGAGCACAACTTCAACTTCGCATCCGGCTTTGACAAGAGCCCGTACAATCTCCGGACCCTTGTAGGCCGCGATGCCTCCGGTTATTCCGAGAACGACTCTTTTCTTACTCTTCCACGTGTCCATCGGAAGTGGCTGGAACTGGAACCCCGGCTTGAGGGAGCTCCTTGGAAACGACTTTTACAACTCCAAGATCGAACTCCTGCAGCGCTGTTGAAATGAACTTTTCGTTATCTTCCTCGAGCGTCCGGCCTTTCTGTTCACTGAGGGTGCGGGCCCTCGCCGCAACCGCTGCGGTCAGGATGTACTTGTTGTCAATCCCCTGTTTTTCTCCAAGAGAATCCAAATCATAAAATTTCATATCCGTGCCTCCCTGTTCTTCCTGTGCTCAAGAATGATTTTTTCGAGTTCGCCTGCGGCCCGCTCAAGATCATCGTTGATGATCACATGATCATAACAGTCCGCTCTCTCCATCTCCCACTGTGCATTTCGAAGGCGGACCTGAAGGAGCTCCTCCGATTCGGTCGCCCTGTCACGGAGGCGCTGTTCCAGTTCCTTGAAGGAAGGAGGAGAGACGAAGATGAGGACGCTTTCAGGCATTTTTTCCCGTACCTGCAACGCCCCCTGGACATCGATCTCCAGCAGGATATCTTCTCCTGAATCCAGCACCTTCCTGACATCTTCGTCAAGAGTGCCGTAATAGCCTCCGTGAACCTGTGCATGTTCAAGGAACGCACCCTGGTCCAGAAGTTCGAGAAACTGCCGTGTCGAAATGAAGCGATAATCGACACCGTCCCGTTCGCCTTCGCGCGCTTCACGCGTGGTGCAGGAAATCGAAAAGCGGATCCCCGGAACTTTCTCGAACATCTTTTTCCGCAACGACCCCTTGCCCGCTCCGCTGGGGCCCGAAAGAACGAAAAGGCTACCCTTCGCTTGCTTTTTCATCCCCGCCCTCTTCCTCATATCGATTCACTATCGTTTCAGGCTGAATAGCTGAAAGCACCACGTGATTACTGTCGGTTACAAGGACCGCCCGCGTCTTTCTTCCCTGGGTCGCATCGATCAGGCGCCCGTCCTCCCTAGCCTCCTCCTTGAGGCGCTTGATAGGGGCGGACGAAGGGTGAATGATCGCCACGACACGTTCGGCGACAATCATGTTACCGAATCCGATGTGAACAAGTCTTCCCGCCATCGTCATCACTCCACGTTTTGAACTTGTTCCCGAATCTTTTCCAGAAGAGACTTTGCCTCCACCACCATCCATCTCAGCTCCGCGTCGGATATCTTGGAACCCATGGTGTTCACTTCTCTGTTCATCTCCTGAAGCAGGAAATCAAGCTTACGTCCCTCCGAGACATTCCCGTCCAGAATTTTTTTAAATTGCCGCAGATGGCTGCGGGAACGCACAAACTCCTCCGAAATATCCCACTTGTCGGCCAGAATCACAACTTCCTGCGCAATCCTGTTCTGATCGATTTCGAGCGGCGTTCCGTCGAGGATACTCGCAAGCCTCGCTTTCATGTCGTCCAGAGCCTGGTCCTTCTTGCCGCTCCAGGTGCATTCGACCAATTCCAGGAGATTTTCGAAGGATGCAAGGTACACATCCAGGGCGCGGCGCAGATTCTCTCCCTCGGCGGTCCGCATGGCGGCAAGGCTGGCTATAGCCTGCTCGAGCAGTTCTTCCAGGGAGGAAGCGATCTCCTGCTCGACCGAGGAAAAAACCGCCGGTGATTCAAACACCCCGGGAAGCGTCAACAACGATGTGAGAGAAGGTTTTTCTCCGGTCCCGAGTTCAGCCGCCAGCGAGGCGATCTGCGAATGGTAGGCGGAAAGCACCACCGAATCAAGCGTGGCGGTACGAAACTGCGGCGCCCATCGTATCTCGGCGGAACATCTTATTTTTCCTCTTCCCAGACCCTGCCTCAGCCTGGCGGTGATCAACGGTTCGAGCGATGCCATTTCCCTTGGCAGCCGCGGTGAAACCTCCTGGTATCTATGGTTCACGGATGAGATCTCAACAGTGAGCGTCCCCCATTCAAAAACGCGGTTCTCCCGCGTAAAACCGGTCATGCTCCGTATCATATTTTCAATTCCCTTCTGATGATATCCCTTTCATGTCGGTGCTCTCTTTTTTTTCGAGACAAAGATCCAGCGAGACAAGAAGCTCGGAGAGTCCAGTCCCCTTCAGGGCACTTGTGAGCACTGCCATGTCGTGCCCTATCCCCATACGTTCCACGATATTCGTGAGAGCATCCGGCGCAATCAGGTCCGTCTTGTTCAGGACGAAAATTCGCGGAATCGCCCCCGCACCGATCTCGGAAAGCGTCAGCTCGACGACGTCTCGTATCTCCTGCACATCCTGAGCGGAGATATCCAGAACGACCACCAGGAGACTGGAAGCCACGACCTCCTCGAGCGTCGTCCGGAACGCCGTTACGAGTCCCGGAGGGAGATCCCTGATGAAACCCACCGTGTCGGAGAGGAATATCTTCCTTCCCGAGGGCAGTTCAACCTTGCGTATGAACGTATCCAGTGTCGAAAAAAGCCTGTTTTCCGCCACCAGGGATTCATCACCGCTGAGCGCTCTCAGCATGGAGGATTTTCCGCTGTTCGTATATCCCACCAATGAGACAACCGGCACATTCATCTTGCTTCGTCGGTCTCGCTGGAGCACTCTCTTGCGTTTCAGCGTCTCCAGTTTCCTGCCGATATCCCGAACTCTTCGTTCCAACTTTCTGCGATGCCGTTCAAACTCCGTTTCACCGGGGCCGCGGGTCCCTATGCCTCCTCCGAGACGTGACATCTGCGCCCCAAGCCCTTTCAGGTGAGGAATTTCATATCGGCACAAGGCCATTTCCACCTGGAGTTTCGCCTCGGAAGTTCTCGCTTGTTTTTCAAAGATCTTCATGATCACGAATGTCCGATCCCATACCTCCACTCCGGTGATCTTCTGAAGGTTGTTTCTCTGACCGGGCGTCAGGCTCTCGTTGCATACGAGGAGCGTCGCTCCTGCGGCCTTGCAGAAAGCGGCGATCTCCTGGGCTTTTCCCTTCCCCAGGAGGGATGCGGGATCCGGAAAAGCGCGGCGCTGCACAACGACTCCTGCCGTGGTTATATCGAGGTTTTCCAGCAAAAGAGTCAGCTCGTCGAGAAGAACCTCCGGAGCGAATTTTTGCCCGGGCAGTTCGAGAGCAGCGAGAATCGCTCTTCTCATGAACGGTCTTTTCCGGTGTCGGAGAGCGATGCGTTGTTCATTGACACAAAAATTTCGTTCAGGTCCTTCAGCAGCATATCCCGCCCATTTTTCGCAAACGGAATATACTTGGACGAATCGACAGTTTCTCCGAAGACGATGGAAAGGCGCAGGGGTTTCACCCATTTGCTCCCTGGCGGCATGGCTTCAAAGGCTCCGGTTATGAATGCGGGAACAATCGGTGCGCCCGACCTGAGCGCGATAAGCGCAACACCTCCTTCGAGCGGCTTGAGCTTGCCGTCCAGAGAACGCCCTCCTTCGGGAAAAATGAGCACATTCTCCCCACTCTCCAGGAGTTTGAGAAAGGTTCGAAGCGCTGTTCCCGCGCTCTGGCTGTCCTGTTTCCGGACAGGAATCGAGCCGAGTGCCCGGACCATACTTCCAAAGAGAAACGGCTCGAACAGTTCGGCCTTTGCAAGATACCGAAGGCGGCGCGGAAAAACGGCTCCCATAATCACAGGATCGAGATTGCTGGTATGGTTGGCGACCACGATGACATTCCGCTCCGGCAGAGGAGATGTCCAACGAATGGAGAGCCTGTTGTACACTTTCAGCGCGATGAAAAACGACCACTTGACAAAAAAATAAAAAATGCGATTGAAGTACGTCATTGTCCTCTCCTGCGCTTGGTGATAATAGAGGCGAGAAGTTCGACCGCTTCCTCGATCGAGAGTTTGTCTGTATTGATTTCGACAGCGTCGCCGGCCTTCCGCAGCGGCGCCGCATCCCTTTCACTGTCGATCTTGTCCCTTTCACGGATCGTGCGTAGGACCTCCTCGTAAGGGACGTTTTCCCCGCGTTCCTGCATTTCGAGAAGACGCCGCCGGGCACGGATCTCGTCCGAAGCGGTTAGGAAAACCTTCACGTCGGCTCCTGGAAAGACAACGGTTCCCATATCCCGCCCGTCTGCCAGCAATGCCCCTTTCTCTCCCTGGTTCTGCTGGATTGCGAGAAGGCGTTTTCGGACGGAAGGAAGCGCGGCATAGGAAGAAACTATCGAGTCGACCAGCGGAGAGCGGATCTCGTTCCCTACGTCCTCCCCGTCTAGAAGAATGCCGGATTCCGCGATGATCACGGAGATGCTTTCAAGAGCGCCGTCCAGAGAGGCGCTTTCATAGGGAGGGATATTTCTGGTGTGGAGATAGTAGGCTATTGCCCGGTACAGAGCGCCGGTATCGAGATAGCGCATCCCGAGACGGTCTGCGAGTCTTCTTGCCATTGTACTCTTTCCCGCCCCCGCAGGACCGTCGATAGCAACGACAAAAGGTGAATCGGTCATTGAAAAGCTTCCTCCATCTCGGATAATTCACCCTCCGCCTGTGCCACGAAGTCCACAAGGTCCGACATGAGCGTCTCGTAATCGGTAATGCCGAGCCTTTCAAGCGCTTCCGGATAGAGATAGTTCTGCAGGCCATCCGCGCCGATACCGACTCCGAGCATCAGGCACAACGAATTGGCCAGGTGCACTACGTCGACAAGACCTTGGTATTTGGGTTCGGCAAGCGAATTCGGAGAGTGATGATGGGCAACGGCGAACTTGTATGATTCCGGGAGACCCCATTTCTCCACAAGCATCGTTCCGACCATCGCATGATCGAAACCAAGCACCTGAATTTCCGCCTCCAGGAACGGAATATGCTGTTCCTCCACCATCTTCACGATAATACCGTATCCGAAGCGGACGTAATCGTTCAGGACAACTTTTCCCACATCGTGCAAAAGCCCTCCGACATACGCCTCCTCCGGCGGAGCTTTCTTCGTGAGCTGGGCAATGTAGCGGGCAGAATAGGCTACGGTGAGAGAATGACGCCAGAGAGTTCCGCGGTCAAGAGCATAACCGGCCAAGGGTTTGTCCATGACGGAGTACACGGAAGCGGCGAGGACAATGCTGCTGATATTCTTGTAACCGAGAAGCGCGATTGCCTCTGAAACACTTGAAATATCGCGGGATATGCCGTATGCGGCGGAGTTGGCCAGCTTGAGGGTCCGTATCACAAGCCCTTCGTCCCGCGAGAGACTTGCAGCGACATCTTGTGCGCTGCTTTCAGGATCGTTCAATTTCCGCAAAGTTTCAACCACGAACTGCGGGAATGACCGAATTTCCTTTATCTTACCGAGAATACGGGTCTTGATAAGCTCCCGAGACCGTTCGTCAATACCGTCCATCATCCGCCCTCCTCCATACCTTCACACAATTCCTCCGGATCGGATCGCATACCACAACGCACCGCGGGACATTTCAAAAAATTGTCCCGGCTGGAGATTTCCGAGCTCCATTTTACCAATTCTTTTCCGAACAAGCACGACTACATTAAACCCAATTTCGTCGGCCATGCGGCGAACCTCTCTTTTTACCCCTTCGGCAAGGACGACGGAGACCCAACGTCCCAAGGGCTCTCTGTCCTGAATAAGGACGTTCACGGGTTTGATCAGGCGTCCGTCCAGCATGGTTCCCGCCATCCATTTCCGCACATCCCTCCGTGTGATGACGCGGTCGAGAAGCGCCTCGTACTCGCGAAGAATCCGCTTGGAAGGATGCAGAACATCCTGGGCAAAAGCACCGTCGTTGGTAAGAATCAGCAATCCTTCGCTCTCCTTGTCGAGACGCCCTACGGGAAATAGCCGGACGTCCCGGTACTCGGGAGGAAGTACGCTCAAAACTGTTGAATCATGAGCGTCCTCTACGGCACAAACGAGCCCTGCAGGTTTATTCATCACGAAATAACGATGTTCCTGCGGACGCAAAACCCTGCCGTCTACAGAAACTTCCATGCCGGGTTCCACACGGTACCCCGGAAGAAGCACTACCTTGCCGTTCACGCGGACACGGCCGGAGGAGATCACCTCTTCGGCTTTTCTGCGGGCACCGATGCCGCACATCGCAAGAAACCGGTTCAATCTTGTCCCCGTTTGCACTGTTCAATCCTCCTCGCACGAGCCATTTGTGCTGTCGACACCGGTTGCGTTTTCGAAAGAAGCAGCGGGGTCATCGGCAAAATCCCGGTTTTCGGCCGGAGCAAGCTCGTCGAGCTCTTCGAGGGTCGGCAATTCCGAGATGGAAGCGACACCGAAAACATCCAGGAAACGGTCCGTCGTCCGGTACAGCAGAGGTGAACCGGTTCCCTTTCTTCTTCCCGCTATACGGATCATACCGTGGGAGAGAAGCGTCTCGATGACCCGCTCGCAACGGACACCGCGAATTTCCTCGACTTCGCTCCTGGTTGCAGGCTGATTATAGGCTATGACGGCCAATGTCTCCACCGCCGCCTTGCTGAGCCGGATCTTCTGCGTCATGACCGTATCGCGAAAAACTGCGATCACATCCGCAACATCCTCCGCTGATGCCATTCTCCAGCCTCCCGGCGCTTCCACGATTGTGATACCGTGCCGCCGGCGGAAGAGAGCATCCCGGAGCGCCCGAAGTTCTTCCAGCACAACGGACGGAGAGAGAGAGAGAAGTTCCGCCAGTTCGTGAACGGAAACGGGCGACGCTGCAACGAAGAGAACCGCTTCGATTTTCCGTGCCGCATCCGAAAGGTTTTCAGAGGGAGCGTATGAGGACATCATCGAAAAGAGCCTCCTGGCTTATTCTGATTCGGCCCATCCTGCTCATTTCAAGAAGAGCCAGAAGCGTCACGATAAAGTTCGACCTTGCAGGATTTGCCCGCAGAAGCGCCGACAGGCGGAGCTCACGGCCGGCGAAAAGCTGAGAGAGAATCTCGGAGATCTTTCGCTCGATCTGCTCTTCGTCGGGAAGAGAAGAGGGGACTCCGCTCCACTCATCCTCGTCCGGAAGGAACAGAGTCTTCGCCGAAGACCGGGTTTTGCGCTTCGACTCCCTGAGGTTCCACCAGAGACGGCAAAGCGCGTAGAGATCGCCCAGGTCCAGAGACTGTTCCACGTCTTCATCGAATGGAACACGAAAAAAGAAACGATCCCGGCGCTCTTTCAGCGCCGCCAGCTCCCAGGCAACGGTCCTGTACGGACGGTATCTCGAGAGCTTTTCCAGTACATCCGACGGGTACTCCTCTCCCGGATCCTCCGCCGAGGACGAAGGTCCCCTTCCGGGAAGAAGAGCCCGTATTTTGTTCAGCACGAGCGAAGCCGCCATAAGCAGAAATTCCGAAACCACCGAAACAGGAACTTTGCTCGTGTTGGCGAGATAGGCCCCGTATATGCGGACAACCTGCCCGACGGAAATATTCGCCGCCTCAAGTTCCCTATTCTCCACAAGCCAGCAAAGCAGATCAAAGGGACCTGAAAAACCGTCGATCTCAGCCCGGAACTCTCCCAGTTCCCGCCGCGGCTCCTCCACTCCTATCCTCTCGGGTAGAATCCGATCGCTCGTATCACTTCATCCATGGTGGAGCCGGCGACAACCCTTGCTTTTTCCGCACCCTGCCGAAGAATATCCGAAAGCAGGTCGGGATTTTTATCATAAAAGGCGCGCTTCTCCTGGATCGGCACCATCACGCGCTCGACGTGAGCCTGCAGTTTTTTCTTGCAGTCGATGCACCCGATTCCGGCACTTCTGCATCCGGAGGCAATTTCCGCCTTCTCGATCTCATCGTTGTTGAATACCTTGTGGATATCCCACACGGGGCACTTCTCCGGATCTCCGGGGTCTGTGCGCCGCTCTCTCGCCGGATCGGTGATCATCGTCCGTATCTTGTTCCACATCTCGGAGGGAGTATCGGCGATGTTGATGGCGTTGCCGTAGGACTTGCTCATTTTCCGCCCGTCCGTTCCGGGGACTTTCGGCGTCGGCGTCAGCATGATCTGGGGTTCGGGAAGGATTTCGCCGAAAAACGAATTGAATCGCCTCGCAATCTCTCTCGTTATTTCGAGATGCGAGCTCTGATCCTCTCCCACAGGGACGATCCCCGCCTTGTAGAGCAGGATGTCCGCCGCCATCAGGACAGGGTAGCCTAAAAACGCGTAATTGCTCAGGTCCTTGTTCTGTATATTGAGTATTTGCTCTTTGTACGTGGGACAGCGCTGCAGCCATCCAAGAGGCGTCACCATGGAAAGCGCAAGGTGAAGCTCGGCATGCTCCGGCACATGCGACTGCACAAAGATCGTGCATTTCTCCGGGTCCAATCCCGAAGCAAGCCAGTCAAGCAGGACCTCCCTGCAGTTAGCCGCTATTGACGAGCTGTCGGCATAATCCGACATGAGAGCATGCCAGTCCACAATACAATAAAAGCACTGATACTCCTCCTGGAGTTTAATCCAGTTCGTCAATGCACCTGCAAGATGTCCGAGATGGAGCTTCCCTGTCGGTCTCATGCCGCTGAAAACACGTTGTATCATAGTCGACCACCTCAAATGGAATTTTCAGTTCCTGTTGCAAAAAAAGCGGCGGATGGCGCCGGAATCGACACGCGGTCCGACCGCCCGATTTATAATAATCGGAATTTCAGGCGACGGGGTTCAAGAATGCATGGTTCTATCCCCGTAGCTTCCGAGATCATACCCGCAAGTGCCCTCAAAGAGAACTGTTCCATTTCACCATGATCGGCAAGGATGACAGGAAGGTCTTTTTCGAGGGCATCAAGCCTCTCATGATATTTCATATCCGCTGTGAAGTATGCGTCGGCACCCGAATCCAGCGCCCGGCGCCAGAATTCCCCGCCGCCTCCACCGCAGAGCGCCAGGCGTGAAACGGGTTGAGCGGATTCTCCATGAAGTTCAAGGCGGGAGAGTCCCAGAGAGTCACGAATTCTGACCCCGCACTCCTCGAACGCAATCGCTCCGGGCAGGACACCGACCGCTCCAAGCCCCCATGCTCCCCGGTCCGACGGGACAAGGGGCTGCACGTTCTTCAGCCCGAGAGCATCCGCAATCACCCTGTTAACTCCCCGTGGTGCGGAATCCCAGTTTGTATGGAGAGAGAGCACTGAAATTCCGTTTTTTATGGCGAAAGCGATCGACGCCCCTGTACCCTCAGAGGAATCAATTCGCTTTAAAGGCTTGAATATCAGAGGATGATGCGTGATCAAAAGGGAACATTCATGCTCAAGGGTCTTTTGCATGGTTTCAAGAGAAGGATCGAGCGAAACTGCGATGCCGCGCACCGGATCCAGCCGGTTTCCAAGAAGCAGTCCGACATTGTCCCAGTCTTCCGCCCATGCGCCGGGAACTACTTTTTCAAGCTCTTCTACAATATCACCTATCAACATTTGAAACCTCCTGCGGTACAAAAAAAACCGTTCCCCCGGAAGGAAACGGTAATGAACATGGTGGGCCTACCTGGACTCGAACCAGGAACCTTCCGGTTATGAGCCGGTGGCTCTAACCACTTGAGCTATAGGCCCTTCAAGAAGCGCTGCTCATTATACGCCCGAGGAGCAGGGAAAAGCAAGGTTCCGGCACTTTTTCGAAAGATTTTGCCTTATGAGTCCTCTACAGAAATACATCCGACAGGACAGCTGTCGGCGGCTTCCTTGGCACATTCGCTGCCTTCAGGCCGTATTACCCTGGACACCCCGGAATCGTCGTCCATGGAAAAAACCTCGGGACACACCTGCGCACATACGCCACATCCAATACATTCATCCTTCTCAATTGATACACGCATGGAAGATGTGGTCACCTCCTTCCGTCATCGGGATTGTATATCAGCCGGAGGATATCGTCAAATCGTACCGTCCTCCCACAGGGAGACTTTCGGCTGCCTTCTTTCCACACCGTCCAGCCGCAGAAGAGCCTTGTACGAGGAAACCGCTTTTTCCTCAGGGTCGGACGAGACAATGAAAATACCCGTTCCGGTTACCTCGGCGCCGAATTCCTTCGCCACGAGGAGCATTCCGGCCGCAGTGCTTCCTCCGCGCATAAAGTCGTCGATGATGAGAACCCGTTTGCCCCTCGTCAATTGCTTCGTTCCCATGTACATTGCCTTCACTTCGCCGTTTTTCGCCGGATAGTGAACAGTCACGGCGGAACCGTCACTGGCCCTGTTGCGGAAGCGGCAGACCGCCAGGGGAATTCCCAGGGCGTGCGCCGTGAAAATGGCAAGGGGGATTCCCTTGACTTCGGACGTCATGACGATATCGGGGCGGGAATCGCTGAAGAGCGATGCCATTGCGTAGCCGAGGCGAAGCGCGTAATGAGGATTGAAGAGAATGTCGCTGTAGTAGACAAGCCCCCCCGGAAGAAAGCGGTCCTCGCTGTTCAGGAGGACGATCAGCTCTTCAAGAAAGGCGTCCTTGATCTCTTGGGCCATACGAGGAACAAAGGAAGCTCCGCCGGTTCTGCCCCTGTCCACGATTATGCCCCCCAGGCCCTCCCGGGAAAAAGCTTCGTCGATAATAGCAACGTCATCGCTGATCACCGTTTTCGAAACAAGAAAATCCTCCGCAAGGGACGTCAGCGAAAGCTGTCTCGAAGGGCAGGTAAGAAAGCGCGAAGAAGTCCTGATCAAGCGTTCCGTTCGTTGTCCTTTCATTCCATCATCACTCCAGCAATAGAATTTTTCGTATCCATTTCATTTGGCTGCAACACCGTATCATCGGCGTGAAAGCATCTTTATCGTAAAACAAACCGAAGGCCGCGCTTCCGCTCCCGGTAATACCCCACCCTACGGAACCGCTCTCTTCAAAGGCACTGAAAAGAAGTTTATATTCCGGGTGTTCCTCTAGTAAAACCGCACAAAAATCATTCGGTAAAAGACCCATTATTTTATTATTATGCAGGGTTTCAAGAACTCCATTCATTTCCGCTTCAGCGGTCTCCGGGTTCATTGGAAAACCAGCCTCGTATTTCCGGGCCAAAAGAGAAAACGCTTTCGCCGTGGGCATTTTCCACGACGGAATGACGACAAGAACGGCAAGATGAGGAAAAGATTCCGATAGAAGTTCGATTTTCTCTCCGCGTCCCTTCACGGTAGCCAGTCTCGCACCGCTCAAGAAAAAAGGAACATCGGAACCGATCTCTTCACCCGAAATTTTTTCATTTTCCTTTCGCATCATGTTGAGCCACGAAATCAGCGCGGCAGCGTTCCCGCTCCCCCCTCCCAAGCCGCTTCCCGGTGGTATGGCTTTTTGAAGGCGTATTCGTAAAGGTTCCACAGCCGTTTTTTTCCGTGCCGACGAAAGAACATCCTCAAGGATATTCTTTCCCCGGACAACTTCACCGTACACAGAAATTACATCCCTTACATTATGACCATAATCGCTCTCAATTGTCAATGATTCAATCGCAGGCAAAGCATGAAAAATTGATCGAAGTTCATGATATCCATCAGGCCTTCTTCCTGTAACCCGAAGGGTCAGATTGATCTTTGCCGCGGACTGAAGATAGTGAATCAAAAAGAGCATCTCCTTTCCAGAAGACGAAATTTAGAGGCAAAAAGTATGCCCCGCCACGAACGCACGTGGAGGGGCATACTTTTTCGGACAAATGTATCAGGGCTCAGTTTCTTTTTCCGGGCAAAAGCTCCAACTCGACTTCACGAGTCAGGAGCTCCGCATAGCTGAAGGAGACCTTGCTGTCCTGAGATTCGACGTAAAGCGTAAAGAGATTCGGATAGGTTTCAAGGATTACTCCCTGTCGTTCCTCAACTTTGCGGCGCCCCTTGGCCGTCCGGTATCGAACTGTCAGCCCCTTGTACAATGCCACCTGCTCCCGGATCGATCGTATTGTTCCTGCCATAAGGGTCACTCCCAGCACCTCATCATTATAAGAATGTTACCACAAATACTGAAAAATATCAAATATCGCCGGGCGCCTCTTCCCGCCGGAAGGATGGAATCCTCGACGGAAGGAGAACACGCACTTCTCCTACGCGCCTTGTATATCCTTTTGCATCGATATATTCCAGCAGGGGTAGAATGAATTTTCTGGAGCTGTTCGTAAGGTCGCGTATCCTGGCAAGAGTAATCCCTTCTTTTTCTTTGAGAAGAAGGCCGAGAAGACGCTCCTCGATTTCAAAGGAGAGCAGAAATTCTCCCGACACAATGGCAACCTGCCCCATCTCCCGCATACCCTTAAGAAGAACGGAAAATTGTTTTTCATCCATCCCGAGAAGTCTCGCCGCATCTTCAAGAAGAGGCGGTTGAAATCCGCGTTCCCGGCAGAGTGCGAGAAGCGCCTCGGAACCGCTCTTAAAAAGCGCGTCATCGCGAGGAGTGAAGTCGGCCAGCCGAAGAAAATTTTCTTCCGGAACAATGATCTTTCTTACGGCCAAAAGATCGAGAAAAGCTCTGGCAGAGCGTACGTCGAACTCTTTCAGAACATCGAGAGCAATTTCATCCGAGGGAGCGCCCCGCTGCGAAGGATGAACCGCGTGAAAATCCCGCAGGAAGGCTTGCACAGCCGAGGAAAGACGTTCAAAATTATAGCGGGAGAGAAACATCCTCTTGTCTCCCTTCAAAAAGACGGCCTCTCCGCCGGAGGCAGCGATCTTTTCTCCGCATCGGACAACTTCCTCGGCCGGCTCCTGGAGAAAGCGGACCGCATCCGAAAGATCGAGCATGCCCGCAGATTCGATGAGTGCTGCAAGCCGTTCGGGTTGTGTGCGGGCTTTCATCAGCGAACGAACTCGCTCGATGGATACGGAGCGAGCGTTCCTGCCCCTGGGTTTGGTGGCGAAAGGAGAAAGAACCCGGCCTCCGGCAATCGTTTCAAGAGGGCTGTACCGCCGCAGAACGAAACGTTGATCGAGAAGGCAGACGACGTCCTCCTCGGTGACGATCTGGGCCGGAGTCACATCTCCTCCGTGCAATGACGACGATTCAAGCAGAGAGATCCTCGCGGTCACGTCCGATGTCCCGATATGAAGACGAACTCTCTGCCAGTGCTTGAGCTCGGGAACACTTTCAAGAAGCTGAAGCTCGCACTCGAAACAGCGCGTCGGAGCATAGATGCCTTTGGCGCAGAGCACATCCCCCCTGGATACCTCATCACCCGAAACACCCGCAAGGCTTACCGCGACTCTTTGTCCCGCCCATGCTACAGGGGCCTCCGCGCCATGAACCTGTACGCTTCGAATTCGCCCCTCTCTTCCGGAAGGAAGGACGATTCCCTCGCTCCCCGCGGAGAGCTCTCCGCGGTATGCAGTTCCCGTCACCACGGTGCCGAAACCGGGCATAGGGAATATTCTGTCGATGGGGAGGAAGAACGGGCCTTTTCTTGGACGGGGGCGAATCCGGTCCACGAGCGCGGCCAGCTCGGCTCGCAGGAGTTCGATGTTGTGCCCTTGTGCGGCTGAAACCGGGATAATCGTTCTGCCTTCGAGGAATGTACCCGCAACAAACTCCCGCACATCCTCCAGAACGAGTTCTAAAAATTCTTCGTCCACCGCATCGGTCTTTGTGAGGGCGACAAGGCCGTCCCGAACTCCGAGAAGCCTGAGTATTTCCAGATGTTCACGCGTCTGGGGCATCACTCCTTCGTCGGCGGCAACAACCAGGAGAACAGCGTCGATACCCGATGCGCCGGCAACCATCTGCCGGATGAAACGTTCATGCCCCGGGACATCAACGAGGCTTACGATGCGCCCATCGTCCAGCCGCAGAGGAGCGAATCCGAGTTCGATGGTGATCCCTCTCTTCTTCTCTTCGACAAGCCTGTCGCAATCTACACCGGTTATAGCCTTTACCAGAGTCGTTTTTCCATGATCGATATGCCCGGCTGTCCCGAGAACCAGGGAGATCTCTCTTCCTTCCATTCAATCAGCTCCTCTCTGTTTCCTTTCCAGATCCGGCGCCGGTGCGGCATGCCGGCAAATCGTGCAGGTTCATCGAATATCCGGCATATCGGCCGTGTGCGAGGAAGAAGTGCAACCGGCATCTCCCCGGTCATGGAGAATATAACGGAAGGCAGCGGCAATCCGCTCTTCGTCCCCGTCGAGAAGTGTCCTCACGTGGAATAATGCCTCATTCGCCCTTGCGCCGGCGACGACGGCGGGTTTCGCCGTTCTAAGAAGCCGCTGAATATTTCCTGCGGTCCCCCAGCCGTCCGCGGAAAACGAAACTCCCCACCCCTCCATTTTTTCCGCGGGAAACGCTCCACCTCCCACGGCATCCTCCACCTCCGTAAGGGAGAAGCGGCCGGCGGGGCACTCTCTGCGGAGCCGTTCCAGCAGTCTTTGTGCCTTAGATTTCAGTGTTTCCGGACCGGCGGAGAGCATTGCGTGGGTGGGGATCTCTCCTTCTCTTCCCTGCAGGTAGAGGCGCAGCGTCGCTTCGAGGGCGGCCAGCGTCATCTTGTCGACCCGAAGCGCACGAGAGAGCGGATATGTCCGCAACGCATCAACGAGAGGCTTCTTCCCGACGATCCCTCCTATCTGGGGTCCGCCGAGCATCTTGTCCCCGGAAAATGTCACGAGATGCACTCCCCGCTGAATACATTCCCTCACGGTGGGTTCCCCGGCGAGACCGTATTTCGAAAGATCGAGGAGAGTACCGCTCCCAAGATCCTCGATGAAGCGCACTCCATACTCTTCCGCAAGGGCGGCGAGCTCTTCCCGCGACACCGATGCGGTAAAACCCTCCATTCGGAAGTTGGACGGGTGGACTTTCAGAAGGGCAGCCGTATTTTCCGTGATCGCGTTTTTATAATCCCGAAGATGAGTCCTGTTGGTCGCACCGACTTCGACGAGGCGAGCACCGGAAAAGGCGATGATTTCCGGAATCCGGAAGGAACCTCCGATTTCAACCAGTTCTCCCCGGGAAACAATCACCTCTTTTCCTCGGCAGAGGGCAGCCAGTGCGAGAAGAACGGCGCCTGCATTGTTGTTTAC
Source organism: uncultured Synergistaceae bacterium (assembly GCA_964426245.1). Taxonomy (GTDB): domain Bacteria; phylum Synergistota; class Synergistia; order Synergistales; family Aminobacteriaceae; genus JAAYLU01. The sequence goes on along the minus strand of CAYRPJ010000015.1, from coordinate 58,561 downwards.
GACAAGCCCGGCCTCGGCGCCGGTAATGCGGCAGAGGAGCCATTCCACGTGATCCGTCCGGAGCCCTCTTTTCCCTTCTTCCAGGTTGAATTCGAGCGTGCTGTAGCTTCTCGCCGATGAGATCACCGCCTCAACGGCGTCTGCTGCGAGGCATGAGCGGCCGAGGTTTGTATGAATCACCACTCCGGTGGCGTTCACCACAGGAATCAGGCTATACTCCCCCCGCCTCGTCAGAAGAGGAAGGGCTCTGGCAATCACCGATTCCGCGGATACGCCTTCTCCTTTTCCCTCGCGTAGTTCCTGCCGGAAGAGATCAAGGGTCTCGGAAAGAACATATTTTACGGTCTCCCGGCCGATCGTCGAAAAAAAAGATTCCACGACGGGCAACCCCAGGAGTACGTCCATGGAAGGAAGCGAACGAAGTCTTTCTTTTGCATCCATTGTCACGGCATATCAATCACCTTTCCATATCACTTCAAAGGATGTGATATGACATATTTTGTAAAAATTTCCATAGCCGGGATGAGAAGGATACCCTCTCTTTCCCGTCAGTCCCGCTCCTGAATAATTCTATCATCTTCACGGGCTTCTTTTTCTTCACAATCAGGTATTCCTGTCCTTTCCAAATTTTGCGCGATCTATTTCTTTCCGTGAATTTTTCCGACTCCGCTTTGTCCGGCAGGACCGGACGGGGAACCATGATTCTTCTCTTTCATATTTCATTCTCCTCAAGAGCGCAAAAGAATGAAAAGTGGAAGTTATTGTAAAAACTATGCCTTGTGCTAAGATATCATCATACACATCTTTGCAGAGGAGGGTTTACGAAATGCCGTCCGAAATGGAAGTCCTTGCCAAAATATCCAACTCCGGTCTTTCGCAGGGAGAGAAAGAAGACCTGCGAAGACGAATGATCAAGGAAGGAATGACGGATGAGTTTCTTCAAGCCGTAGAGGATGCATGCGGAACAATACACTCGACACGATATACGGCACGGCCTGTCGAAAAAGTTCCTGCCCCTCCCTCCGGGACAACTCCTGAATTTTCTCATGAAACAGCTCGCGGACCTGATTCCGAAACGATATCCGGCCAGCTTATCCAGCCGGCGCCTGAAATCGTTCCCGAAACTGTTCCGGAAGTCGTTTCAGAAGCTGTTCCGGATTTCGTTCCCGCAGCTGTTCCGGAACCGACCCCGGAGTTTGTTACGGAACCTGTTTCCGGATCCGTTCCCGAAGTTGTCCATGACGAGTTTCCAGGCAATGCTTTAATAGCAGATTCCGAAAAAACGAAACCGGACGAAAGCGCTGCTCCGGCAGCATCAGCTCAAAAAACGGGCTCTCCTTTCCTGGTCCTCTTTCTCTTGGTCGGTTCAGCCCTGCTTCTGGGGTATACGCTCTGGGTTCACGGAATACTCACGTTCTAGCAAAATTCACAGGCTTCCAAACCTTCTTTCGGCAGTTACCCCTGGGCCTCTTCGGACAAGGGACAGCTGCCGCATAGCGTTCATATATGATCAATAAAAAGCATACTGTTGCCAACTGGAATAAATTTTTTAAAAAGCATGTGCTCATAGAACTCGTAAGAAAGGAATATATTCTTTTTTGATCTTATTCTTGGGACACATAGGTCAGCATTCCGCTTTTATTGCCTTCCGGGAGCATCAATACTATAATTGATTCTGGAGCTATGAGTTGGTATAAGCATCCGTCCTGTGAAGATGCAGAAATCGACTTGGGGAGGCGATACGATGAAAAAAATTGACGCCCGGGGAAGAAGCTGTCCGCAACCGGTAATGATGACCAGAAGCCTCGTTGAGCAGGGAGAAGGCGATATTGAGGTATTTCTCGACAACGCTGTTTCGGCGTCCAACGTGCAGCGTTATCTCGAAAAAAACGGGTATCGCGTCCGTATAATCGACGACGACGGATCCATCATCATACGGGGCATCATGGCCGAAGAGGATGATGAAAAACAAATCCGGGAAGAGAGCCTTCCGCCTGTTCAGCCCCCCGTCCGGAACGTTGCGCCAACGGAGCCGCCTCTGGAAGAAGAACTTCCGCTCTTTCCGGAACCGGCTTCCGCACCTGTCCCTCAACCGGCGGGATCCCGTCCGTCAAAGCCGGAATTTCATTCAGGCTATGCCGTCCTGATCACCCGAAAAACAATCGGCGAGGAGAACTCTCTTCTCGGTGAAGTTTTGATGAAGGGCTTCCTGGGAACTCTCTCCCAGATAAACACAGTTCCCTCTGTGATGGCGCTGATGAATGAAGGCGTAAAGCTCGCCTTGAAAAACACGGCCTCCATGGAACATCTTGCGATCCTTGAGAAAAAAGGCGTGAAAATCCTGGTCTGCGGCACATGCACGAACCACTTCGGCATCACATCCGACATCGGCGCCGGGGTGATCTCCAACATGTTCGAGATTTCGGAAGCGCTCATCGCCTCCGGAAAAACCATTTCCATGTAAGATCGCGACCGATTCAAAGTCCGCTGTCGCGCATCGGCAGACAGGAAAGAAGATATTCCATCAGCAGGCTGATGACTTCAGCGGAACTTCTGTCGGGGGAGAGAGAATCGAGCACCCTCTCCTCAGGCGGAAGATATGCTACATGAACGTCCATATCCAGCCAGTCCTGTTCAGCTTCCTCCGCCGTCTCGTCGAAGAGCACCATCCATCCCGGAGCGGTTATCCCTACCAGGCTCCATTGCCCTTGGGGATACGCATGGAGGATGACCCCGTTGAAGTTCTTCCCGGAACGTGGTTTCCACTCGTTGCTGATCCATCGTGCGCGCTCGTTCATCGACTCTGCCGCTATAAGGACGGAGCCTCCGGCATCGTCCATGTTCACGTACACCCGGGAGAGGGAAGAGAGAGAGCTTTCCCCGGAGAGGGCTGCACCGTCGTCTCCGTCAATGAAGGAGAGTCCGCCCCGAAGTGAATCCGCCACCTCGACGGCATACCCCTTCATCGGACGGGCAGGGAGAAACCGTGAAAGCACTATCAGAATATCTTCCACAACGTAAGAGTCTTCGGAGGCGAACCGTATCAGACCATACTCCATCTGCACCATTTTTCCTTTCTTTCCTTTCATACGACGAGAAGACTCCAGATCGCATTCGCGACTCTCATCCCCGCGGGAGATAGCGCAACCGAAACGCTGCTCCAGGAGAGGCACGCCGGAGGAACACCCTCTTCAAGAATGCCGACGACGGCCAGTAGATTTCCGTGACCGTAACGGCTGGCAAAATCCTCGAACACAATCCCCTTGCTCGTTCTCAGGAGCAGTACAGCGGCTTCGCGGACACGCCGCTCCTCTTCCATCTTTTCCATCTCCGCGACGGCATTGCCGGAATGCCGCACGGCACGGAAATATCCCGGCAGCGTCCGTTCATTGCAGTAACGTATGCCGCCTGCATACCCCCATGCCCCTGGGCCGAGTGCAAGAACCTGGCCGTTCGTCCAGTAGGCGAAGTTATGACGGCACTCTTTTTCCGGCCGGGAAAAACTGGAGATCTCATACTGGAAGAAACCTTTTCCCGGAAGGTACCATTGGCTCCAGCGATAAAAAGGATACCCGTCGCTTCGGTCTTCCGGAGGAATCGCGAACCACCGGCACTTCTCTTCCAGGGCGAGCTGATAGAGCGAGATATGATCGGCTCCCAGATCAAGCACTCCCGTGACGGAGCGTTTGAACGAGCGGAGCGTCTGCTCTCCCAGGCCGAACATCAGATCGGCGCTCACGGAGAAGCCCGAAAGAACGGACTGTTCGAGAGCACGGCGGGCCGCGTCCGCGTCATGAATCCGCCCCAGCCAAAGAAGTTCATCGTCCGAGAGACTTTGGACACCGATGCTGATTCGGGATACTCCATGTTTTTTCCAGACCGAAAGGTGCCCCTCGGTAAGGGATTCAGGATTGGCCTCGATTGTAATCTCCGGGCGTTCCGAAAAGGAGAATGTATGGTAAAAACAGTCGAAGAGCCGCTCCCACTCGTCCGGGGAAAGAAGGCTCGGCGTGCCTCCGCCGAAATAGAGCGTCCGGACGAACTTGCCCTCATCGGCAAGGCGTTCGCCGAAGAAGCGCATCTCCGTCCTGAGAAGGCTGCAGTATTCCTCTTTCTCCCCCCGCCGGGGCACAACGCTGAAAAAAGAGCAGTAGGGACACTTCCCGGCACAGAAGGGTATGTGGACATACACCGAAAGAGACGGATCGGAGCCTGAAAAGAGCGAGACGATCTCCTCTCCGCTGTTACTCGTCATCCTCTTCGACCTTCAGAAAGGCCAGGAACGCCTCCTGAGGAATGGAGACGCGCCCGATCTGCTTCATCCTTTTCTTTCCCTCCTTCTGCTTCTCAAGGAGTTTGCGCTTCCTCGTGATATCGCCTCCGTAACATTTTGCGAGCACATCCTTCCGGAGAGGTTTCACGTTCTGGCGGACTATAACCTTCTTTCCTATCGAGGCCTGAAGAGGAACTTCAAAAAGCTGGCTCGGAATCAGTTCCTTGAGTTTCCGGACAACGGACTGCCCTCTGTGGTACGCTGCTTCGCGATGGCAGATGAAAGAAAAGGCGTCGGCGGCCTCTCCGTTGATCAGCACGTCCACCCGGACGAGGTCGGCTGCCTTGAGCCCGGTGAACTCGTAATCAAGCGACGCGTATCCCCTCGTCTGGGACTTCAGCTTGTCGTGAAAATCAATGATGAATTCGGCAAGAGGAAGCTCGTAGATGAGCCTTACCCTGTCGGGAGCGAGATAATCCATGGAAAGATATGTTCCTCTCTTATCCTGGCAGAGCTTCATCACCTTTCCGACATATTCCGAAGGGACGAAAAGCGACAGTTTGATCACCGGCTCTCGGACTTCATCGATTTCGCCGAGCTCAGGAAAGTCGGAAGGGCGGTGCGCTTCGACGAGGGCGCCGTCCTTCGTGGTCAGCTCGTAGATAACGTTCGGCGATGTCGCAACCAGCTCAACTCCGAACTCCCTTCGAAGCCTCTCCTTCGAGATGTCCATATGGAGAAGTCCCAAAAAGCCGCACCTGAATCCGAAGCCGAGGGCGACCGAAGTCTCCGGTTCGAACGATATTGAAGAGTCGTTCAGGGTCAGTTTGTCCAGGGCATCCCGAAGCTGCGGATAGTCGTCGCGTTCCACTGGATAAAATCCGCAAAAGACAACCGGTTTCGCTTTCCGGTACCCGGGGAGCGGCACTGCGGCCGGACGAGCGTCCTCGGTGATGGTATCTCCCACGTGGGCCTCCGCAACGGTTTTGATGTTCGAGACCACGTATCCGACTTCTCCGGCGGAAAGTTGTTCGCAGGGCTGAAAATCGGGATTCAGAATGCCGACCTCCTCCAACGGGAAAACACCCCCGGTGGCCATGAACCTTATATTGCGCCCGGGACGCAGCGTTCCGTTCACAACACGGACGTAGCAGATTACGCCCTTGTAGTTGTCATACTCCGAATCGAAGATCATCGCTTGCAACGGAGCTTCCGGATCGCCCTCGGGAGCCGGAATTCCGGAGACGATGCGTTCCAGAATCTCGGTTATGCCCTTCCCTTCCTTCGCGCTGGCGAGAATGACATCGTCGCAGTCGAGGCCGACGACGTCCTCGATCTCCTTGATCACGTAGTCCGGCCGGGAGGACGGAAGGTCGATCTTGTTGATCACGGGCAGTATTTCGAGACCCTGTTCCACAGCCATATAAGCGTTGGCGAGCGTCTGGGCCTCCACCCCCTGCGTAGCGTCCACCACGAGAAGAGCTCCCTCGCACGCCGCGAGGGAGCGTGAGACTTCGTAGCCGAAGTCAACATGGCCCGGGGTGTCGATGAGGTTGAGGACATACTCTTCTCCATCGGCTGACTTGTACCGCATCCGTACCGGAACGAGCTTGATGGTGATGCCCCGCTCTCTTTCGAGATCCAGCGAGTCCAGTACCTGCTGTTTCATGTCGCGGGAATCTATTGTTCCGGTCTCCTCAAGCAGCCTGTCGGCGATGGTCGATTTCCCGTGGTCTATATGAGCGATGATACAAAAATTTCGAATCCGCTTCTGTTTCATCAAACGTCTCCTTCCAAAATACGGTGTTCCATGCTGCCCCTCTTCAGGAAAGAGGTCCGGTCATTTTTTCCAGATCGCATTTACTGTTGAGGTTTTCAAAGGATCTCTTGTACCCCGGCAGATGCGAGAACTTCTCCTCTTCCACCGCCGAAACCAGGATATCGTCATAGAATGCGGTGACTTTTCTCCGGCCGCACCTCAGTATCTTTTTCGCCGCCGGAAGACAGTCTTTTTTGTAGAAAGCATGGAGAGGTTCGTAATACCCTCCTATGAGAGGAACAATCACGGAGGCCTTCTTGTCGCCTTTTTTCCATAGGACCCGCACGACTGCCTCCGAAATTCGGGGCATATCGCATGCGCAGACAAAAAGCCATTCGGACGACGACGCCTCAAGCCCTGCAACGATTCCGGAGAGGGGTCCGCCTTGCCGCGCCGGTTCCTCTTCCGCTCGAAGGAACTCTTCTTCAGTATCCTCCTGCCGGAAAAACAAATTCACGTCCTGCACCACGTGAATACCGTACGAGGAGATTATACCCGAGAACACCGTTGAAACATACGAAATCTGACGAGGAGCCACTGAAAGAAGAATGTTGCCGGCAAAAGAGCGAACTCTCCTGATCACCTTCAAAAGAAGAGGATCGCAGTCAACTGCAAGAGAGAGCTTCTCGCCGCCCATGCGGGAGCCGCATCCTCCCGCCAGAATCAACACCGTCTCCGGAAACTGCTCGTCCTGTTTCATTTCGACGCTCCTTTAGGAAAAACACAGGTAAAATATTGACATTTTCAGCTCGTCGATGAATAATGTAAACATATCACATCTGGAGGTGCTCCACCTTGGAAAAAAAGAAATTTCTCTACGAAGGCAAGGCGAAGAAAATTTATGAAACCGACGACCCCGCGCTCTGCATCATAGAATACAAAAATTCACTGACCGCTTTCAACGCCTTAAAAAAAGGATCCCTCGAGGGAAAGGGCGAACTGAACAACCTCATCAGCGCATCCCTCTTCGGAATCCTTTCCGGAAAAGGCATTTCCACACACTTTGTCGAACAGATCGACAATATCCACCAGGTCGTCAGAAAAGTCTCGATTATCCCTATCGAAGTCGTCGTCCGGAACATAACGACAGGTTCCCTTTGCAAGCGACTGGGCATAGAAGAGGGGAAGGAGCTGCCCCGCCCCCTGGTCGAACTCTACCTGAAGGACGACGCGCTGGGAGATCCTCTCATCACAGAAGACCATGCGCTTCTCTTCGGCTGGAGTACGGAAGAACAATTAATTAAAATAAAGGAAATCACGTTAAAGGTCAACAGCGTTCTTTCGGATTATTTCGCCGGACTTGGAATCATCCTCGTCGACTTCAAGCTGGAATTCGGCGTCGACAGCGAGGGAAATCTTCTTCTGGCCGACGAAATCTCTCCCGACACATGCCGGTTCTGGGACAGGGACACGAAAAACCGCCTCGACAAGGACCGTTTCCGAAAAGATCTGGGAGACGTCCTCGGCGCATACCAGGAAATATGGAGAAGAATTTCCTCCGGCACAAGAGGAGGCGGAAAGGAATGATCTGCCGCACCTCCATTTTTATTGAACTGCAGGAGGGCGTTCTCGACATACAGGGCAAAGCGGTGGAACGCTCCCTTGCCTCTTTGGGCCATGATACCGTTCGATCGGCGAAGGTCGGGAAGTACATCCAGCTCCGGCTGGAGTGCGAATCGCCCGAGGCCGCGCGGAAAGAGGCGGAGAGAATGTGCGACGACCTCCTTGTTAACAACGTCATCGAGCAGTTCCGCATCGAAGTGGAGGGAGAGTAGGTGAATACGGCGGTCGTCGTCTTCCCCGGCAGCAACTGCGACCAGGACGTGATGCACGCCGTGGCTGAGACGCTGGGCACAAAAGTCTACGCAGTCTGGCACAGGGAAACATCTTTGCCTGAGGGCACCGATTTCGTCATCCTCCCGGGAGGTTTTTCCTTCGGGGATTATCTTCGGTGCGGGGCGATGGCGGCACGATCTCCCGTTATGAAGGCAGTCTCGAATCACGGGAAGCGCGGAGGTCTGTTGCTGGGCATCTGCAACGGGTTCCAGGTTCTCACCGAGTGCGGGCTGCTCCCGGGCGCGCTCCTTCCCAACCGAACACTCGATTTTATCTGCAGGCCGTGCCTACTGAAAGTCGAGAACGTCTCGACCCCGTTCACTTCATTATTTTCCAGGGGGCAGATCGTCCAGTTTCCCATAGCTCATGGAGACGGCCTGTACACTCTTCCGGAAGATGAACTGAAATCTCTTGAAGACCGAAACGGCGTCGTCTTCCGCTATTGCGGTTCCGACGGCGGAACAGGAGATGCCGCGAATCCCAACGGCTCGGCGAACAATATCGCCGGAATCGTGAATTCCGCCGGCAACATCCTCGGCCTGATGCCCCACCCGGAACGGGCAAGCGATCCGCTGCTCGGAGGCGAGGACGGACGAATCTTCTGGAAATCGGTCTTCTCCGTATTTCATAAAGGAGGCCTTTGAGATGGATTTTACAAAGGCGGGTCTTCGCGGTCACGAATACGAACGAATAAAGAGCGCACTCGGCAGGGAGCCGAACGATTGCGAACTGCGCATCATGGGTGTCATGTGGTCGGAGCACTGCAGTTACAAATCGACGAAACATCTGCTCAAACTCTTTCCGAACTCGGGATCCCGTGTTGTGCTCGGCCCGGGAGAGAATGCGGGCATTATCGACCTCGGTGACGGCATCGGCGCTGCGTTCAAGGTCGAGAGCCACAACCACCCCTCCGCGGTGGCGCCGTACCAGGGAGCGGCTACCGGAGTCGGAGGCATCATCCGCGATATACTCGCCCTCGGCGCCCGCCCCGTGGCCTCGATGGACGGTCTCTTCTTCGGCGACCCGGAATACAGAAAGACCCGTTCGCTCTCCTCAGGGATCGTGCACGGAGTCGGAGGATACGGCAATCCCGTCGGAGTTCCCACGATCGGAGGCAAAACGGTTTACGACTCGTGCTACAACGAAAATCCGCTTCTGAACGCCTTCTGTATCGGCCTGATTCCGCTTGGCGAGATCGTCAGCTCCCGTACGGCCCGCCCCGGGCAGGCGGTCGTCCTCCTCGGTTCAAAAACGGGAAGGGACGGAATCGCCGGAGCCGCTTTCGCTTCAGTCGAACTCTCGGACGACAACAAGGCGAGCAGACCCTCCATCCAGATAGGCGATCCGTTCGCGGAAAAGCTCCTCATCGAGGCGTGCCTGGAGATGAACGCAAAAAAACTCATCGTGAGCATGCAGGACATGGGCGCCGCGGGAATCATCTCTTCCTCAAGCGAAGTAGCCGCGAAAAGTGGCGTCGCCATGCGCCTCGACTTCGACAAGGTCCCGCTGCGGGCGGAGAACATGGAGCCGTGGGAGATCGCGCTCTCGGAATCACAGGAGAGAATGCTCCTTATCGTCGAGCACTCCAGGCTCCCGGAGGTGATAGCCATCGCCGGAAAATGGGAGCTCGACTGCGCCGTTATCGGCGAAACCTTCGAAGGAGACGAGTACACGATCCTCTCCTCTGGGGAAGAGGTCGCCTCCCTTCCGGCGACGCTGATCGGAGAGGGATGCCCGCCGATTCACTGGGAATCCTGTAAGCCTGCAGACTTCGAGGAGCGCTGGTCGTTCGACGTTGAAGAACTTTCTCTCCCGGAGGACTGGAACGAGACGCTTCTCTCGCTTCTCGAATCCCCTTCGCTTGCATCCAAAGAATGGATCTACGATCAGTACGACTCGATGGTCCAGTTGAATACGGTACAAGGACCGGGTCGCCCGCTGAGCATCCTCAGAATCAAGGGAAGAGATCCCCTGATCGCGATGGTGCTCGATGCGGATCCGTGGAAGTGTTATCTAGACCCGTTTCACGGCGGAGCGGAGACGGTTGCCAGGACGATCCGGACTCTTGCAGTCGCGGGCGCGAAGGCGGCAGGACTGACGGATTGCCTCAATTTCCCCTCGCCGGAGATCCCGGAACAGTACTGGGTGCTCGAGGAGTGCATCAAGGGGATGGCGGAAGCAAGCTCTGCCCTCGGCTGCCCTGTGGTCTCCGGAAATGTCAGCCTCTACAACGAAAGTCCGGACGGACCGATACTACCCACTCCGGTTGTGGGCGTCGTGGGTATCCTGCCCTCTGCCGAAGAATACCTCCCTTCCGGAAAGTGGAAAGAGAACGATCTGCTCTTTCTGGTAGGCGCCTGCAATCCGTCGCTCGGCGGAAGCCGTTACCTTCTCTCCCGCTTTGGCCGCCTCGCAGGCAGACCGCTGTGCTTTTCGCCCGAGGCCGAGAAGGACTTCGTGGAACGGGCGTTGAAAACAGCGTCTTCGAAGGCCGCGAGAAGCGGCCGGACTCTCGCCGGAGGAGGGCTCGCCGTGGCACTGGCCAAGGACGCGGCCGAAAGCGGAATAGGAGCGGACATCAGCATTCCGGTTCCGACCCGGAAAGACGTCTTTCTTTTCGGGGAAGGCGGGCCGAGGGCGCTCTACTCCGTCCCTATGGCGAAAGTCCCCCTCTTCAAGGCGCTCTGGAACGGATATCCGTGCATTCAGCTCGGAAAGGCCGGAGGGAACGAACTGGCCGTCGACGGAGCCTTTTCCGTGGAGGTTGCCGAACTCGCGGGAAGATGGAGGGTGCGCTGAATGTGCGGCGTTTTCGGCGCTTTTTCACCCGACGGAAAAAAAGTTCTTGAGGACGTCTATCTGGGACTCTATGCCCTGCAGCACAGGGGCCAGGAGGCTGCCGGCGTTGCGTGGACGAACGCGGCGGGAGGAATATCCTCCCACAAGGGAAGCGGGCTGGTTCACCTCGCACTCGACCAGGGCGACCTCGCCCTCATAGAATCTTCCTGCGCCATCGGCCATGTCCGCTACTCCACGACGGGAGGCTCTGAACTCTCAAACGCGCAGCCCCTGACGGCGAGCACCTCAAAAAGCGCGCTGGCGGTAGCCCACAACGGAAACCTGACCAATGCCAGGGGACTGAAGCTGCTTCTTGAAAACCGGGGGGCGATTTTTCATTCCTCCACCGACACCGAGGTCCTTCTTCACCTTATCGCCCACCAACCCCACAAGCAACCAATCGACGCACTGCTGGACTCCCTGGTACGCCTTCGGGGAGCGTACTCCATTGCGATGATTATGGGAGATCGACTGATAGCCGCCCGCGACCCTTGGGGATTCCGGCCGCTGGTCCTGGGCAGGCGCGATAACATCCACTACGTCTCGTCCGAGACGTGCGCTCTGAACTTGGTCGGCGCCGCCACGGTCCGCGAGATAGAACCGGGAGAGGTCGTGATCATAGGAAATGAAGGCCTGAGCTCGATACGCCTTCCGGTCGAACCTAAAAGACGCTTCGGCTGCGCTTTTGAATTTGTCTATTTCGCCCGACCGGACAGCGTCATCAGCGGGCGCTCCGTCTACGCCGTCCGGAAGGAGCTCGGCAGACGCCTCGCCCGCCGGGCGCCCTGCCCGGGAGCCTCTTTTGCCACGGGAATGCCGGACAGCGGAACCATCGCCTCTCTCGGATACGCCGAGGAAAGCGGAATTCCCTACGAACAGAGCGTTGTTCGCAACCGCTACGTAGGAAGGACCTTTATCGAACCGACGAACAGGGTGCGTCATCTCGGCGTCAGGATCAAGCTGAATCCGATCACGGAAGTGATCAACGGGAAGACCGTCGTGGTGGTGGACGATTCCATCGTCCGCGGGACGACCTGTCAACGCATGATTTCCATGATCAAGAGCTGCGGAGCGAGCCAGGTTCATGTGCGCATATCCTCTCCTCCGGTCCGTTTTCCATGCTACTACGGAATTGATACTCCAACCCGCGTGGAACTCGCCGCAGCGCGGATGAATCTCCGTCAGCTCGAACAGGAGGTCGGGGCCAACTCTCTTGCGTACCTCACCGAAGAAGACCTCGTCGAAGCGATCGGGCTTCCGGGAAACACGATCTGCACCGCATGTTTTTCAGGAGACTACATGGAAGGAGGCGAAGAATTTGAGCCTCAGCTATAAAAGCTCGGGGGTGGACATCTCCCTTGCTGACAAGTGGGTCGAAGTAGTCAAGGAAATCTCCCGGTCCATGCCGCGAAATCCGGACGTCCTGGGCGGTATCGGCGGTTTCAGCGGCCTCTACCGTATTCCTGGAGGGATGGCGCTTGCCGGTTGCTGCGACGGCGTAGGAACGAAGATTGAAGTGGCCAAGGCGGCAGGCAGATTCGACGGTATAGGACAGGATCTTGTCGCCATGAATGTCAATGACCTTATTACCTGCGGCGCCCGCCCGCTTTTCTTCCTCGACTATCTTGCCTGCGGAAAACTGAACATTCCTGTTTTGCGCTCCATCGTCGAGAGCGTGGCCCTGGCGTGTGCAGAGAGCGGATGTGCGCTCCTCGGCGGAGAGACCGCCGAGATGCCGGGGACATACCCGGAGGACGGACTCGATCTCGCAGGATTCGCAGTCGGGATTGTCGAGGAGGCCAGGATTATCGACGGAAGGAACGTCGAAACCGGAGACGTAATCGTGGGAATACAGAGTTCAGGCGTCCACAGCAACGGTTTTTCACTGGTTCGCAAGGCCCTCCTCTCTCCCGGTTCCTCCTGCGCCCTGTCCGATACGCACGCTCTGCTCAAAGGCGCTACAGTTGCGGAGACACTGCTCGCGCCGACGAAGCTCTATGTCCGCACCGCACTGGAAGCTGCCGAAACGGGCATGGTAAAGGCGATGGCGCATATCACGGGAGGCGGGCTCTTCGACAACCTGCGGCGGGTTGTTCCGGGACAACTGTCGCTCTCCCTTGACTATGCCTCCTGGCCCCGTCCTCCTGTTTTCTCCCTTCTTACAGAACAAGGCATCGAGGAGAGCGAAATGAGGAGGGTCTTCAACCTCGGCATCGGCTTCTGCTTCATCACCGCCGAAGAGAACGCCGCTCCGCTTCTCTCTCTCCTTGCAGACTGCGGAGAAACAGGATACGTGATCGGGAGCGTTGCTTCATGACATCTTTCGCCGTTCTTATCTCCGGCCGCGGAAGCAACATGGCCGCACTCGGAGAGGCCGTACGAGACGGGCGCCTCCGGGCCCGTCTCGCTTTTGTGGCGAGCGACACGCCGGATGCTCCTGGTCTGCAAAAGGCCGGGGCTGCGGGGTTCGAGACCGCCGTCCTTCCCTATTCTGAAAGAGGTAGGTGCGGCGCCGAAGAACGGCTGAATGGACTGTGCTCCTCACGAAAAGCGGAGTGGATCGTCCTCGCCGGATTCATGCGGATTCTTTCTCCGGAATTCGTCCGCTTGTTTCAAGGGCGCATCGTCAATATCCACCCCTCCCTTCTTCCTTCCTTTCCGGGCAGAGATGGCATCGGCGACGCCTGGCGATACGGGGTGAAGATCACGGGCGTGACGGTTCACCTGGTCGACGAGGGGGTTGATTCAGGCCTCATCCTGGCCCAGCAGGCCACGGAAATCCGTCCGGAAGACACCCTCGAAACGCTCGAACAGAGGATACACGAAATCGAACATGCTATATACTGGAAGACGCTCTCTGATCTTTTCCGGGGTATTCTTTCAGCTGAAAGGAGATGGCGAAAATGACAGTACGGCGCGCGCTTCTCTCCGTTTACGACAAGACGGGGATAACAGAGATGGCGAAGGAGCTGAACGACCTCGGCTGGGAGATACTCTCCAGTTCAGGCACGGCCGACTACCTGAGAAAAGCCGGCCTTCTCGTCACTGAGGTTGCGGATGTAACGGGATATCCCCATATCCTGGGAGGAAGAGTGAAAACGCTCCATCCCAAGATCTTCGGCGGAATTCTTGCCCGGCGGGGAAACACCGGCGATCTGAAAGACGTCGCAGACCACTCCATCCCCTTGCTCGACATGATCGTCTGCAACCTCTATCCGTTCGAACAGGCCGCCCGGAAAAAGCTTTCGCTCGACGAACTTCTTGAAAATATCGATATCGGCGGCGTTTCACTGCTTCGGGCTGCCGCTAAAAATTTCCGGCAGGTCATCGTCATTACGGAGCCCGAGGACTATGCGACCGTCGTTGAAGAACTCCGGGCGGAAGGTGACGTGACGGTACCGACGCGGGAACACCTTGCGATCAAGGCGTTTTCCGGTACCGCCTCCTACGACGCCACCATCGTATCCGGCCTGCGGGGAGCGACGGGATATGCTCCCCCCTCGCTCCCCGAGAAGTTTCCCCTGGTCCTTCAAAAGCAGCAGAACCTCCGCTACGGGGAGAATCCGCACCAGGAAGCGTCGCTCTACCTTCCTCCGCTCGCGGATCCTCCGTGGGAACAGCTTTCCGGAAAACCGCTCTCATACAACAACCTTCTTGACGCCGACTGTGCCATGCGCGGATGCGCCCTTCTCCAGGACAGTTGCGGAGCCCTGGTGATCAAGCACACGACGCCGTGCGGCATGGCGTACGGAAAAACCCCTTTCGAAGCATACGAACGAGCCTTCGCGTGCGATCCCGTCTCCGCGTTCGGAGGTGTCGTGGGAATCTCCCGGAAGGTCGACATGGAAACCGTCCTCGCTCTGGCCGACCGTTTCACGGACGTCCTCGTCGCACCGGACTACGACGAAGACACCGTTGCGCTCCTCTCGGAAAAGAAACCATCTCTGCGCGTACTGAGATGGAAAGGAGGAAAAGTGTACTCCGAACAGTTCACCGGAACGTGGAGCGGTGTTCTCGTCCAGACGGACACGTTGCCGCCACTCCCCGTCCCGGAAAAGGGAGAGTGGATCGGAGAACCCCGTCCCGACCTTTGGGACGATCTCCTTCTCGCCTGGAAAGTCGCTGCCATCTCAAAGAGCAACGCCATCTCCATTGTCAAGAACAGCGAGGCGATCGGCATAGGACGAGGATGCTGCAGCAGGCTTCACGCGGTGGACTTCGCAGTACGGCAGGCAGGTCAAAAGGCGAAAGGGGCCGTACTCGGTTCGGACGCCTTCTTCCCGTTCACGGACGGTGTGGAACTGGCCGCCGACGCCGGAATCGCAGCCATCATCCAGCCCGGCGGCTCGGTGAAGGACAAGGAAGTGTGCGCCGCGGCGGAACGCAGGGGAATATCCATGTTCCTCACCGGATGGCGCACGTTCCGGCACTGAGAGAGGATAGAGGATCCGATGGCCGATCGAAAGAACGTTCTCGTCTTAGGAAACGGAGCGAGAGAGCACGCGATCGTCTGGGCACTCTCGAAATCCGGCAGGATCAAAGAACTTCATGCTGCTCCCGGTAACCCTGGTATGACCGCTTCTGCCCTTCTTCACGAAGTACGGGACACGGAAGCCGCCACGATTCTCCCGCTTGTGAATCGTCTCGGCATCGATATTGTGGTCATCGGCCCGGAGGCTCCTCTTGTCTCCGGTCTCGCCGATGATCTGCGCGCTTGCGAGATTACCGTCTTCGGCCCGGGACGCAGCGGAGCGCTCCTCGAAGGCAGCAAGATCCATGCAAAGAAATTCATGGACAGATGGGGTGTACCGACCGCGTCCTGGGACGCCTGCTCCACGGTTTCAGAGGCCCGGGAAGCGCTGGCGAAGCGTTCCGCCCCGTATATCGTCAAGGCCGACGGCCTGGCTGCAGGAAAGGGAGTCTTCGTAACGCGCACATCGGAAGAAGCGCTTCTGGCCGCCGAAAACCTGCTCGAGAAAGATCTGCTCGGCGAGGCCGGACGCCGGATCATCATCGAGGACGCGCTCTTCGGAGAGGAACTCACTGTTCTTGCTGTAACCGACGGCGAGAACTACCGAATCCTTCCTCCAAGTCAGGACCACAAAAGGGTATTCGACCGCGATGAAGGACCGAACACCGGGGGCATGGGAGCGTACGCTCCGGTTCCTTGGGTTGATGAGCAGCTGCTGAAGAGGGTACGCAGCACCATCCTCGATCCGACGTTCGACGGCCTTCGAAGAGATGGAATCCCTTACTGCGGTGTCCTCTACGCCGGACTCATGATCGACGAAAACCGGCTCCCCAGGGTTGTCGAATATAACGTCCGCTTCGGGGATCCGGAGGCCCAGGTCGTCCTGCCTCTGCTCGAGGTCGACTTTCTCGAGCTGCTCCTTGCATGTTGCGAAGGAAGGCTGTCCTCGCTCCCCTGGAAAGAACCGTGCCGATGGGCCGCGGACGTGGTGCTCGCATCAGGAGGTTATCCGGGGCCCTTCGAAAAAGGGAAGATCATCGAGGGATTGGAAGAGGCCGCCAGGCTGGACGACTTCGTCATCTTCCACGGAGGAACTGCGCACTCCCATGACGGGAGGACGATGACGAACGGAGGACGGGTTCTCAGCGCGGTCGGGCTCGGCAACAACCTGAAGGAGGCGGTTCGAAAGGCATACGAGGGGGTCTCTCTCGTTTCCTTCGAGAAGATGCACTACCGGAAGGATATCGCATCAAAAGCATTTCCGAAAACAGGAGGATAAGAGAATGACAAAGAAAACAGCGGAAATTGGAATACTCCTCGGCTCGAAATCGGATCTCGCGCTCGTGAAAAAAGTGGAAGAAGTCTTCTCGTTTTTCGACGTTTCCTGGGAAATCTCCATCGCATCGGCGCACCGGACTCCCGGCGACGTTGTCGCGTACGTCAAAAACGCTCCAAGGAGGGGCATCAAGGTTCTTATCGCCGCGGCCGGTCTCTCGGCGGCACTTCCGGGAGTCGTGGCGGCACATACCCACCTTCCTGTCGTGGGCATTCCGGTAAACGCGGGCTCTATTGGAGGACTCGACGCTCTTCTCTCGGTCGCGCAGATGCCTCCCGGCGTCCCCGTGGCCTCTGTCGGCATCGACGGCGTCAGGAATGCCGCTCTCTTTGCGGTCCGGATACTGGGGCTTGTACGAAGTGACCTCGCCGAAAAACTCGAGGCTTGGAGCAAAAAGGAAAGCGAGGCTGTCCGCTCCTCACGGAGCGGTATCGAGGGCCTTCCCTGCCCTCCCGACAAAGCATTTACTGAGGAGTAGTTTTTCAAAGTGAAGAAAAAAAGTCGTCGAGGGGCGTCAGGAAATTCCGGATCCCCTCGACGTATTTTTCGGATATTATTGAGCGGGGATCTTGATGGCTTCTTTCGATTCGTGAACCTGGCGCCACGTCTTGATCGGCAATCCCCAAATCTTGATGAATCCGACCGCCGCCGAGTGGTCGAACGCATCGCCATCGGAGTAGGTCGCGAGTGTCTGGCTGTAGATCGATTTTCCGGACTTCATTCCCCGAACAACAGCCAACCCCTTGTAGAGCCGTACTTTCACCACTCCGTTGACGTACTCCTGCGTCGTATCGATGAAGGCGTTGATCGCGTCCTTCAGCGGAGAGAACCAGTACCCCTCGTAGGTAAGTTCTCCGAACTTGACTTCGAGTTCCTTCTTGGCGGCGAGCACGCGCTTGTCGAGCGTCAGCGTCTCAAGGGCACGATGCGCATTGATCAGGGTGATCGCGGCGGGACATTCATAAACCTCCCTGCTCTTGAACCCCACAAGGCGGTCCTCCAGCATGTCGATACGCCCCACGCCGTGACGGCCTGCCTGAACATTCAGCTTCTCGATGAGCGTGGGACCATCCATCCGCACACCGTCGAGAGCGACGGGAACTCCGTTTTCAAAGGCTATCTCCACATATTCCGGCTGGTCGGGAGCTTCCTCCGGTTCGCAGGTCAGCGTATATGCGTCGGAGGGAGGTTCGTTCCAAGGATCTTCCAGGATGCCGCATTCGATGGATCTGCCCCAGATATTGTCGTCGATGCTGTAAGGCGAGGCATGCGTAGCCTGGACGGGAATACCGTGAGCCTGGGCGTATTCCATCTCCGCCTCCCGGGTAAAGTGCCAGTCCCTGACAGGAGCAAGGACAGCAAGGTCGGGATTGAGCGCGTTGGTACAGACTTCGATGCGGACCTGGTCCTGCCCCTTGCCGGTGCATCCGTGCGCAACCGCGACGGCTCCCTCCTTCTTCGCGATCTCGGCCATCACTTCGGCGATAAGAGGACGGGAGAGCGCTGAATTCAGAGGATATACGCTCTGGTACATCCCGTTGGCCTTGAGCGACGGCCAGACGAACTTTTCCACGAACTCCTTCTTCAGGTCGAGGACATACGCCTTGACTGCGCCTGTTCGAAGCGCCTTGTTCTTCGCCGCTTCAAGATCGACCGCCTGCTGCCCCACATCGGCCGTCATGGTGATCACGTCGTATCCCTGCTCCTTGAGCCACACAACCGCAACCGACGTATCCAGGCCTCCGCTGTACGCCAGAACAACCTTTCCCT
The DNA here is from genome assembly GCA_964426245.1 of uncultured Synergistaceae bacterium. GTDB lineage: Bacteria > Synergistota > Synergistia > Synergistales > Aminobacteriaceae > JAAYLU01. The sequence goes on along the minus strand of CAYRPJ010000015.1, from coordinate 40,218 downwards.
TTTCCGACATTGCACACCCCTCCAGAAAATATTGAAAATAAAAAGAAACAAGCCCGCCCCTTATCCAGGGACGAGCTTTCAGCCCGCGGTACCACCCTTTTTGACGGATTGATCCGTCCTCTTCTTGCGTCTCTACTTGGCCGAGGCCTTTCTTCGAAACAGGCTCCGGGACTCTTTTCCTCCATTACTTGCCGGAAAGACTCTCAGCCTTGGCCTTTCCTCTCTGTGGCAGTGGCATGGAATACTCTTCCCCATCATCGCCGGACATATTTGAATGGGGACATTATAGCAATCGCGAAACATTTGTCAAGTAATCAGGAACATCTTACTTGAAGTTTATTTTTTCCGCGCCCGCCGCTTCAAGAGTAGTCAGGGAGGGAAAGTGCGTCATATCCATGTGGACCGGGGTCACGGAGACAAACCCGTTGGCGACCGCCCAGACGTCGCTTCCCTCGACAAGCTGGTCCTCCGGCTTTCCGGATATCCAGAAATACTGACGTCCTGCGGGGTCCTTCAGGCGGGTCACCTTTCCTTCGTAAAGGCGGACTCCCTTGTGCGTCACCTTGATCCCCTTCAACATGGCAAGCGGGAGGTTCGGAACATTGACGTTCAGAAGGACCCCTTCGGAGAGGGGGAACATTCTCACGAAATCGAGAAGAGCGACCGCAACGGATGCCGCAGTCTCATAATAGTGTTCGGGTTCATTCTCCCTGCAGTTCAGCGAGAGCGCAATCGAAGAACGACCGAGAATGAGTGCTTCCATTGCGGCGGAGACTGTTCCGGAATAGGTCAGGTCATCTCCGAGATTCGGTCCCCGGTTGATACCCGAGAGCACCAGGTCCGGCTCGGGGATGACTTCGTCCAAAGCAAGAAGGACACTGTCGGAAGGAGTCCCGTCGCACGCATATACCGTACAGTTTACGGGGTATGGTCCTGAAGGCACCTTCCAGATGCGAAGAGGACGCGTCAGCGTGATGGCGTGGCCGACACTGCTCCTCTCCCTGTCGGGAGCGACCACCGTGCATTCGTCTCCGCGCTTCGCCAGAAAGGAGGCGAGCGCGATGATGCCGGGAGCGAACACGCCGTCGTCGTTCGTGACGAGAAGTTTCATGATCGCATCCCGAACTTAGAGGAGAATGAGGCGGAAAAAGAACATCACGATCGGCCCCATGATCGCCTGAATCACGCCGAGAGCAAGGAGGATCATGAGGACAAAGAATCCGTACCGCTCCAGCCAGAAATATTTTTCGAGCATATAGGACGGAAGCAGCGGGTAGAGCAGCTTCGATCCGTCGAGCGGCGGAATGGGAATCAGGTTGAAGACTGCCAGCCCGAGATTGATCAGGATCATCAGGATTACGAACTGCCGGACGGCCGCATTCGCCAGGAAAACGTAGGGGAAAAAACGCGCGAGCAGGCCGAAGACGATCGCCGTCAGGAAGTTACCGGTGACTCCGGCGACGGAGACAAGAAGCATGTCTCTTCGCGGATTTTTGAAATATCTCGGGTCCACAGGTACCGGCTTTGCCCAGCCGAAACGGAAAAAGAGAAGCATCAGCGCACCGATCGGGTCCAGATGGTGAAGAGGATTCAAAGAGAGTCTCCCCGCCCTCGCGGCAGTGGGATCTCCGAGGCGGTACGCCATGTAACCGTGACAAAACTCATGAAACGTTATGGCCCATAAAACTGCGGGCACGCTGAGAAGCAGGTCTGCTAAACCGGGCATTCTAAACACTCAAGTCACTCTCCTTCAATTTACGATTCATCACACCGGGAAGTGTGTCCTAACGTACTCTTCCTCCTCCTCCCGGGTATTGAGCGCTCCGTCCAGGCGGAGGGTCCGCAGCTTTTCAAGAATAATGCCGATACGAGCGTTCGCCGCATACCCAAGCGACACAATATCTCCGCCGGATAGGAGGGGGCGAACCCTGTGCAGCCTGGTCATATACTGCAGAATCCTCCTCCTGACACGCCATCGCTCCGTGGCGGCGCTCCAGAACAGACACTCGAGGGAATCGTGGGCTCCGAGAAAAGAGACCGTCTCCGAATTCGAAGGACCCGAACGTCCTCCCAGCGCATGTTCCGCTGCCCCCAACCCCGAAAGGCATTTTACTACAACTCCGCGTTCGGATTCAGAGAGATTCAACCGATCCAGCGCGGAAATACGTATATTTTCGGAGGACTCCATCAGGAGAGCGGTAAAAAAGGCCAGCCACTGACGCCCTTTGAAGTCTGGGAAATCCCTGGAAATACGCCCGAGAAAAGCTCCGAGCCTGCGGAATGTCCGGCGCGCCGTATCTCCTATACGGATGCCCGGAAAGAGGACTTCCCAGACACCGAGTTCCTCCATGCGTTTCGCCGCAGGCCAGGGGAATTTTTCGCGGAAGGAAAGTTCGAGTTCGCTCCGAAGGCGAAAGCCGGAAAGGCGGATCAGGAGACCTCCCCGGATGCAGCTCCGGATGAGCCTGAGAGTGTTGTCCTCCATGGTGAGGTTCAGGCGCTGTTCCAGACGAACTCCGCGGATAACCCTCGTAGGATCCTCGACAAAACTCAGGTTGTGAAGCACCTTGAGGATCTTGCGCCGAAGATCCATTCGGCCTCCGAAATAGTCCACCAGGACCCCCCGGGTCGACTGATTGATGGAGACCGCCATGGCGTTCACGGTAAAATCCCTTCGGTAAAGGTCGTGTTTCAGAGAATCGCTGAATACCTTCGGCTGCGCCACGGGAAATTCGTAGAACTCTCTGCGCGCGGTGGCGACATCCACCTTCACACCTTCGGGGAATGTGACGGTTCCCGTCTTGTACCGTTCATGAACCGAGACGCGGTATCCGTCCTTCTCCCAGCTTTTGAGGAAACGAACGGCATCGCCCTCGACCACGATGTCAAGGTCGAGATTCTCCCTGCCGATAAGAAGATCCCTGACAAGTCCTCCAACGATGAAAGCGCGCATTCCGAGCTTCTCGGCACGCTCTCCCAGCAAGGACAGAAGCTCGTTCTCCTTCTGCGGCAGACGTTCGTCAAGAAGATGGGCGACATCCTCCATCCATGGAAATTCCGGCTTTGCATCCTGCTCTTCCTTCGGCAGCGAGAGAGGATAGAGCGTCTTGACCAAGTCCGTTCGGGTGATGATCCCAACAATGCGACGGCCCTCCACAACAGGCAGTCTGCCGATACTGTGCGTCGCGAGCAGACGATGAACTTCCCGTATTGAGGCCTCCCGCGGAACTGTGATGATGCCCTCCGTCATGAATTCACGGATCAATGTCTTGCCGAAGCCGTGCAAATGTGCCTTGTCGAGATCTTTCCGCGTAATCAGCCCAAGGATGTTTTTGCCCTTGACCACGGGAAGAGCGGAATGACCGTACCGCAGCATGATCTTGTATGTGTCGTCCACAAGGGAGTCAGGGGGGACAACCATGACCGGCGAGGTCATGATATCCCCCGCCGTTACGGATTGCTTCACAGCGTCGCCCAACAGGAGTTCCATTTCGCGGACAAGCGGCAGCGGCTTTGCGTTGTGCAGCGTCACCGAAGCCGCCTGGGGGTGTCCTCCGCCGCCGAGAGGCGCGAGGAACGCTGCCATATCCAGGATATCCTCCGAGCTTCTTCCGACAAGGTAGGTACGGGTATCCATCCTTACGGCGGCAATGGCGATATCCGCATCGAAATAATCTCTCAGGCGGTGAACGAAAAGAGAGAGACCGTCCACGTAGGACGGAACCGAAACCGCCGAGAAGACCGCTTTTGCGCCGTTGATGAAACGCACCCAGGCGTTCTCGACAAGAGCGTCGAGAACTCTCCGTTCCGGTGCGGCGAGCGTCATCTCGATGAACGATGGAATACCGGCGATATCTCCTCCCAGATCCTTCATTTTCGCCACGGCGGCAAAATCCCTGCCGGTCGTGCCGCTGAACGTCAGGCCGCCGGTGTCTTCATAAATTCCCGTCGCAAACAGCGTCGCTTCATGGGGCGCAATGGGAATTCTCTTCTCCAGGAGAATTTCGACCATAAGGGTGGTGCAGGCCCCGACAGGTTCGATGGCAAGAAACTCCCCGTCGATGTCATCTCCTGAAGGCGGGTGATGATCGTACACATGAACCGCGATGCTCTTTTTGCCCAGGAGCGCAGCGAATGGACCGATGCGTGAACGTGAGCGGGCGTCAACGACGATCAGCATGGTGATTTCGTCGAACTTGATTTTTTTCGGAGTAAACACGGTCCACCTGGAGGTGTTCTTCTTCAGAAATTCCCGGACGGTGCGGCCTGCCGAGCCCGAAAGGCAGAGCTTCGCGTCGGGGTAGAGTTTCGACGCCGCAACCATGCTCGCCAAGGAGTCGAAATCATTTCCCATGTGGCTGGTAATTACCTTCACGAACGCAGCTCCCCCGACAGCGTCAGTCTCCGCGACCATGGAATTCGCCGGATTCTTTCAAAATAAGGCCCCCGCACCGCGTCCATCAGGTGCGGTTGAGACAGAAGGGAAAACCATGATTCCATCGTGAAGAAGGTAAAAGACCATCTTTTCTCGCTTCGCTCGAAAGTTTCCACGGGAACGCAGCTGAACTCCGTCCCCAGGCGTTCCTTGCGGAGATATTCCGCATAGCGCCCGGCATCCTCGAACTTCGAAAAGAGGATCCGGCATTGTACGATAGAACTCAGTCGCTTGAAAACCGAGGCATGGTGAGAGGCCAGGGCACGGAAATCATCCAATTCCCCGGAATTTTCCAGAACGAGAGAGGCACGTCTTTTTTTTTCATCAGGGGGCAGGAGGAAGGATTCCCGCCGGACTATTTCGAGATCGTCCCACCCGCGCACGCTGTTCCGATCTCTCCGGTTCTCCGCCGGTGCTGAAACATAGACGGAAACATCGATCCAGGCAGGCGGGCCGCTTTCGAAGAGCAAAGGAATCTCGGCCACGATCCACCCTTCCATCGAAGCAACCCTGCGCTCCATCTCAATGCGGACAAGGGGGTGCAGCAGGGCGCAGAGCCATCGATACTCCTCTTCATCGCCGAATGCTCTCAGGGCGACTCGGGAGGGAATGATCGCACCTGTTGCGTCCATGATACCGCTTCCCCAGCGGGAAACGGCATCTGTAACAACTTCCGGGCGGCTCCAGAGTGAACGCACGATCTCGTCGGCATCCACAACCGATGCTCCGGCGTCTCTCCAAAAACCCGTCAGCGTCGACTTACCAGCCCCAACGTCTCCTGTTACCGCCGAAACCAGCATATTTATTCTCCTCCTCACCCCTGTCCTCCACGATCTTGAAACGGTCGGGGATCTCCCAGAGAAAGCGCGACAGGCCGTTTCGGAACGTGGCGCCGAAAAGCCGCCGGGAACGGGCGCCTGAAAGGTAGAGACGCTCTTCCGCACGCGTCATTCCGACATAGCAGAGCCGGCGTTCCTCCTCCATGCCTTCACGGTCCTCGAGGCATTTGAAATGAGGAAATACGGCCTCCTCCATACCGACGAGAAAAACCACCGGAAATTCAAGTCCCTTCGCTGCATGCAGCGTCAGGAGGTTCACCGCGTTGCCGTCCTCCAGGTTCAGCGTTTCAAGGTCGGTGAAGAGCGCCGCCTCGGCGAGCATCTCCGAGAGATCGCCCCCCGCCGGTACGATGGAGCGAAGTTCACGGATGTTCTCAACCCGTTCCTCCCAACCGTCGGGGTCGCTGTTGCGGAGGACCTCCTCGTAACCGATTGTATCAAGAATATATAAAAGAATGTCGTTCAGGTCGCCCGCCCTCGAAAGAATTTTCGAGAAATGGCGCGCAAGCTGCTGAAAACCGTCTCCCGCTTTCCCGTCGACCATCTTGCGGGAGGCGACGGAACTCCAGAACTCCTCCGGCGGCAGAGGTGCGGAGGACTCGATGAACTGAAACACTTTTTCGAGGGATTTCTTTCCTAGGCCCCGCGCAGGCACGTTCGCAATACGGGAGAGAGAAACGCGATCAAAGGGGTTCACCGCAGCTCGCATAAAGGAAAGCACGTCTTTGACTTCTTTTCTCTCGTAAAACGCGGTTCCCCTCACGACACGGTACGGCAGCCTGTTTTCGAGGAATTTTTGTTCGTAAATGCGGCTCATCGCGTTGATCCGGTAGAGCACCGCGATATCTCCGTAACCGTACCCCTCCCGGTTATGAAGGCGGTGAATCTCCGATACGAGGAAATCCGCCTCCTCGTACTCGCTTTTTCCGAGCATGTTGTAAATTTTCTCCCCCATGTTCCGTGCCGTCCAAAGATCCTTCTTGCGCCGCTTCGAGTTGGCTTCGATCAGCGCGTTCGCTCCGCCGAGGATGTTGCCCGAAGAACGGTAATTCTGGTCCAGCACGACGACTTTCGCCGCCGGGAAATCCTTTTCGAAATTTAGAATCATTCCCATGTCCGCGCCGCGCCAGCCGTAGATCGACTGATCAGGATCGCCGACCACCATAATTCTGTTCCTGTTCCCGACGAGCTTGCGCAAAAGAAGGTACTGAGGCCGGTTCACATCCTGGTACTCGTCCACGAGAATCCATGACAGCCTCTCCTGCTCGCGCTTGCACAGATCTTCGCTTTCTGCGAGAAGCTGGAGCGGCAGAAGCAGCAGGTCGTCGAAATCAACGGCGTTCTGCCTCTTCAATGTCTCGTTGTAGGCGCCGAAGAGATCGCCGTACACTCCTTCCAGAAGAGGGGAAGGTCCTCCCGCCGAAGCGGAGCGGCAGTCGTTCTTTACCGTTGAGATCCTATCCAGAACGGCAGCGGGCTCGAACTGTTTCGTATCGAGATTGTGGCTCTCAATGATTTCTTTCACAAGAGAACGGCTGTCGTTGCGGTCGAAAATGGCGAATCCTTCGCGCAGTCCGGCGGAAGGAAGAAATGACCTGTTGCGGAAGAGGAAACGCAGTCCGAAGGAGTGGAACGTGCAGACCTGCATATCCCCTCCGCCCTCTCCAAGGAGCGCTTTAACGCGGTCCTTCATCTCGTTGGCCGCCTTGTTGGTGAAGGTGACCGCCAGAAAATCATAAGGCCGGGCCTCTTCCGAGGCTATGAGATAGGCGATCTTGTGCGTCAAAACCCTTGTCTTACCGCTTCCCGCTCCGGCCAGAACCAGGAGAGGTCCGTCGCAGTAGGCCACGGCCTCCCTCTGCCGGGGATTCAGCTTTTCGAGGAGCGCGTTCTTTTGCCCGCTTTTCAGCTTCTCCTTTTCATCCGACGGTGCACGGGGCGGGATTCGTTCACCGGACATGCGCTTTTTTCTCCTTGGCCCGGAGAATCAGAAAGTCCGTCCACTCTTCAATCCCGCCGCCGTCGACGGCGTTCAGGTGCAGGACATGTGCGAGCGGATTCAGTCTTTTGACGTCTTCCGTGAACATCTTCATGTCGAAGGTGAGATGGGGAAGCAGATCTGTCTTCGTCAACAGCACGACCTTCGACGATGTAAACAGGTAGGGGTATTTCAGCGGCTTGTCCGCCCCTTCGGGTGTGCTCAGCACCGCGACCTTGAAATCCTCTCCGAGATCGAACTCGGCAGGGCAGACGAGATTACCGACATTCTCGATGAAGAGAACGTCAAGAGTATCGAGCGGCAGCGACTCCATTGCTTTCTCCACGATATTCGCCTCGAGATGACAGCCTCCCCTGGTATTGATCTGAACGACAGGAACACCGAGGCGGGCCATTCTTTCCGCATCACGGTCCGTCGCAAGATCTCCCTCGATGACGGCCATAGAGAGCCCGGTACGCATCGCGGTCTTCTCCAGAAGCGTCGTCTTGCCGCATCCGGGAGATCCTATGATATTGACCATAAGCAGGCCAATTCGCGAATTGCGCTCTCTTATGGATGCCGCAAACTTCTCATCCTCCGCCATTACAGACTGCTGCAGTGTCACTATTTTGCTCATGATACCCCTACCTCCACGGAATGAATCTCCAGCTCGGTTCCGGCAAGCGCCTCGCGTCTGAACGAGCCGCACGACGGGCATACACCGGAATCCTCCTTCCACTCCGAACCGCAGTCGAGGCAGCGCCAGACCAGGGGCACCTCCTCGATCACGAGAGCGGCTCCGGCAAGAGAAGTTTCTTTCGTCACGGTTTCAAAGGCAAACGAAAGCATCTCGGGGAAGACCTGCCGGAGGGCGCCGACACGAAGGCGCACCTCTTTCACTTCTCCCCATCCTTCCTCCTGCTGCATTTTCAAAAGGGCCGACACAATGGCATCGGCAAGAGACAGTTCATGCATACGATGCCCCTCTTTCCAGAAAAAAAGGACCCTTACGGGTCCTCTTTACATCGACAACCCTCCGGTGGAATTTCACTCCGAAGGCTCGAGAAGACCGTATCCGCCGTCCTTTCGCTTGTACACCACGTTGACTCCGCCGGACTCCGCATTCTTGAACAGGAAGAACTCGTGACCAAGAAGATCCATTTGCATCGTGGCCTCTTTTGCACTCATCGGACGCAGCGGGAAACGTTTTACCTTCACAATCTCCTCTTCGGGCGGAATGGGGATCTCCGGCTCGACAAGGGGAATCTCGAAAGAAATGTCGTGAGTCTTCAGCTGTGCCCGGTCTTTCAGGTAGCTCTTGTGTCTTTTGATCTGGCGCTCGAGATTCTTGAGCGCCTGGTCGAAGGCCTTCCTCATGTCGGAATCGCTCTCTTGCCCTCTCATAATTACCCCGTTGGCGTTGGAGGTTATTTCGACAGTGTACATACCCCGTCCGAAACTCACCACTATCTGACTGTCGATGATACGGTTGAAAAACCTCTCAAGCTTGGACATTTTGCTCTCCATGTAGTCCTTCTGCTCGTCTTTCATTTCGACTCCACGGGTCACGAAACGTATGTCCATGCAAATCCCTCCATTCAGACTCTGTATTGTGATATTATTCTAGCACCGGGAAGGAAGAAGGGCAACAAAGGCTTCGGTCCCTTCCCCCTGAAGAAATATAGGGTATAATCTTATACAACAAAAATACCATGCAGGAGGTAATGTACGATGTACATTTCTACGAGAGCCCGAAAGATGGAACCTTCCGCGACCCTTGCAGTCACGGCCAAGGCAAAGAGTTTGAAACGGGAAGGCAAGCCGGTTATATCCTTCGGTGCGGGAGAGCCGGATTTCGATTCTCCTCCCTCCGCCCTGCGGTACGCCGAGGAAGCGATGAAGAAAGGACAGACCCATTACACTCCGGGCACCGGAATCCCTGAACTGAGAGAAGCAGTCTGCGCCTACTACAAGGAACACTTCGGCCTCGAGTACAAGCCCTCCGATGTCGTTGTCGGCGCGGGAGCCAAGCCGATTTTGTACGAGGCGCTCGGATGTCTCATCGATCCGGGAGACGAAGTGCTCGTCTTCACTCCCGCATGGGTGAGTTATGTCGAGCAGATTCGCTTCTTCGACGGAAAGGAAGTTCTCGTCGACACCAGCAAAACCGACTTTATTCCGCGGATCGAGGATGTCAGGAAGCTCGTGACACCAAGGACCCGCGCGATGATCATCAACACACCGAATAACCCGACCGGAGCGGTCTACGACGAACAGTGCCTCCGGGATCTGGGCAAACTCGCAGTGGAAAAGGATATCACAATCCTCTACGATGAAATCTACGAGCGTCTTGTATACGGAAACGCCGTGCACCATCAGATCCTGAATCTCGTTCCTGAAGCAAGAGAACACACCATCATCATCAACGGTGTGAGCAAGGCCTTCGCGATGACCGGCTGGCGCATCGGCTATGCCCTCGGGCCTTCGAGCATCATGGGATATCTCGGCGACCTCCAGGGGCACATCACGTCCAATGCCTGCTCCGTGGCACAGTGGGCATCCGTCGGAGCGCTCAGGGAGGCCGAAGGAGACGTCGTCACGATGCACAAGGCCTTCAGCAAGCGCCGGGATCTCATCGTCGACCTCATGAAGGAAATGCCGTATATCACGTTCACCGAGCCGAACGGCGCGTTCTACGTCTGGTTCAACGTGGAGAATGCTCTGGGGAAATCATGGAAGGGACAGGCGCTAACCGACGACACGACCTTCTGCAAGGTTCTTCTGGATTCGAAATACGTCGCTTTGGTTCCGGGAAGCGCATTCATGGCCGACGGTAACGTCCGGATTTCCTATTCGAACTCTGAGGAGGAGATCCGCGAAGGAATGAGGCGTTTCAAAGAGTTCCTTGAGGAGCTCGAGTAACGCAAAACAGATTGTACCTTAAGACCAGGGGCTCCCTCATGCACGAGGGAGCCCCTGGTCTTACATATTCTTCAACACTTCCGGATTGACCAGATCGACAGGCCGTTTCCCCTCAAGGGCCAGAAGAAGATTCTCAGCAGCTTTTCTCGCCATCCCCTCCCTGGCCTTCACCGTAGCGCTCCCCAGATGAGGAAGCGTCGTGACGTTCGGGAGCGTTAGCAGCGGTTCGTCGAGCGGCACCGGTTCTTTCTCGAAGACATCGAGTCCGGCTCCCCCTATCCACCCTTCGGAGCAGGCCCTGAAGAGTGCACGCTGATCGACCACCGGGCCGCGGGATGTATTGATGAGAAACGCCGTTTTCTTCATCCGCCGGAGTTCATTTTCACCGATGAGCCCCCGGGTTTCATCGCTCAAAGGGCAATGAAGGGAGATAAAGTCGCACTCTTCGAGCATTGCTTCCAGGGAGACCTTCCGGGCGCCGAGCACTCTCTCGGCATCCTCCCGCGGGCTTCGATTCACGTAAAGGATCGTCATGTCGAATCCCTTCGCCCGCCTTGCCACGGCCTCGCCGATCTTGCCCATGCCGACGATGCCGAGAACGGCTCCGGAAACATCCGCTCCCAGAAGAAGATTCGGATGCCATGTTACCCAGTCTCCGGACCGGAGAAACGCATTTGCCTCGACCACTCTCCGGGCGCTGGCCAGTATGAGGGTGAAGGCTATATCCGCCGTCGCGTTTGTCAGGACATCGGGAGTATTCGTAATCATAACACCCCGTCTCGTTGCCGCTCCGACATCGATGTTATCGTAACCGACAGCGTAGTTGCTCACCACTTTCAATCCGGGACAAGCCGCCAGAAGCTCATCGTCGATCCGGTCGGAAAGCGTCACAAGAAGACCGTCTGCATCCGCTCCCTTTTCGAGGAGCACATGCCGGTCCACCGGTCCGATTTCCTCCCAGACTTCATAATCGACGCGACCGTCCAGAAGTCCCATTCCCGCGTCCTGTATCCTTCGCGAAATATATACTTTCGGAAGAGACACTGCAACACCTCCTTGTCGAAAAAGAACCGGGCTTATATTCGTCCGCTCAAAGGAACGAAGGAACTACTCTTCCATAATCTCCTTTTCCTTGGCCTTGAGCACTTCGTCCACTTTTTTGATGAACTCGTCGGTGATGTCCTGAACTTCCTTCGTGTACTTCTTCAGATCGTCCTCGCTGATCTCGGAGTTTTTCTCTTTCTTTTTGAGGACGTCGTTGGAATCCCTTCGAAGGTTCCGAAGCGCGATCCTTCCTTCTTCAGCGTACTTACCGACGAGCTTGGTCAGTTCGACGCGGCGTTCCCGAGTCAGTTCAGGAAGGTTGACACGAATGAGTTCCCCGTCGTTCTGCGGAGTCACGCCGAGCGATGAGGCCAAAATCGCCTTCTCGATAAGCTTCAGCGCACTGCGGTCAAAGGGAGCGATGGCGATCTGCCGGCCCTCGGGAATGGAAACCGTGGCAATCTGCTTTACCGGGGTGGGAGCTCCGTAGTAATCGACCTTGATGTCGCTTACAAGACCGGGATGGGCCCGGCCGGTCCTGATTGCCAGAAACTCGTTCTTCAGGTGTTCGATCACCTTCTCCATTCTTTCTCTCAGTTCTTTCAGCTCAGTCTTCGGCATTCTGGAATTCCTCCTCGTATGAAAATTCCACCCCCGCCAGAACGGAGATGGTGTAGACGGACTAACAATGCATAGCAACGAGCCGAATCGGAAATCTGTTACGGAAGCGACTAAAGAATCACTAAATATCTATGCCGATACGATCGTTCCCGTCTCCTTGTCATGAACCAGAAAGTTCTTCAGGTTTCCCTTGTGCAGGATATTCATGACGACAATCGGAATGGCGTTTTCCATGCAGAGGGAAAACGCCGCCGCATCCATCACTTCAAACTGGCTCCGAAGGGCCTCCATATACGTAAGACGGTGAAGCAGAACGGCATCGGAATGCTTCTTCGGATCCGCACTATATATACCATCTACCTTGGTAGCTTTCAACAGGCAATCGGCTCCCATTTCCGCTGCTCGAAGCGCAGCGGCGGTATCCGTCGAGAAATAGGGCGATCCAGTACCAGCCGCAAAGATGACAACACGTTCCTTTTCAAGGTGTCGCAATGCCCTGCGGCGGATATACGGTTCAGCCATCTGCCTCATTTCGATAGCAGTCTGCACCCGTGTCGGCACACCGAACTTCTCGAGAACATCCTGGAGGCAAAGCGCGTTCATCACCGTTGCCAGCATTCCCATATAATCGGCCTGCGAACGCTCCACGCCGAGTTTTTCAAGTTCCCGCCCGCGGAGCATGTTGCCGCCGCCCACCACCATGGCCACCTGAATACCTGATTTGGCTACCTCCACAATCTCCTCACCGATACGCCGAACGGCTTCAAAATCGAAACCGAATCCGTGATCTCCCGCAAGGACTTCTCCGGAGAGTTTCAAAAGAACTCTTGTATATTTCAATCGAATTCCTCCTTCTCAAGATTTCAGACATGAAAAAGGCGAGGCCTCAGCCCCGCCTCCTTGTCGAGCGGATTATTCTCCGATGGAGAATCTGGAGAATCGTCGGACCACGATATTCTCTCCGAGTTTCGCGATCGTCTCCATAACCATGTCCTTGATCTTTTTGTCAGGATCCCGGATCCACGTCTGGTCGAGCAGACAGTTGATTTCGTAGAACTTCTTGACCTTGCCGTCGGCAATTTTATCCACGAGGTTCGCGGGCTTGCCCTCTTCGAGAGCCTGCTGCTTGTAGATCTCGCGTTCTCTTTCGAGTACGTCGGCGGTCACTTCCTCCGAGGAAAGGAACTGCGGAGCAGCCGCGGCGATGTGCATGCACAGCTCATGGCCGAGGCTCTGAAACTCGTCCGTCTTGGCGACGAAATCCGTTTCACAGTTCAGCTCGACGAGCGCTCCCAGCTTCCCGTTGGTATGAATATAGGAGAAAACCCGGCCGTCCGCAGCAGTCCTTGAGGCCTTCTTGGCCGCTTTCGCAAGCCCTTTCTCGCGAAGATAGTCGATCGATTTTTCCACATCCCCGCCGTTTTCGACGAGAGCGTGCTTGCAGTCCATCATTCCCGCGCCCGTTCTTTCACGGAGCTCCTTTACAGCGCTGGCGCTAATTTCCATAATACATATGCCTCCCTTTTATAAAATCTGTACCAACGACCCCGGCCGGAACAAGCCGAGCCTGGCCGTGTATTGTCGGAGAATCCGCTTCCCTGTTCAAGGTTCACGGACAACCGGCCCAGCGGGAAATACCCGCCGGGCCGGTCATTGAAAAAAACTCACGCTTCCTCGGTCGTGTCGTCGTAGACTTCGTGCAGCCGTTCCTTGACGTCGATGATGCTGTCGTCGGCATCCGAGGAATCTTCACCCTGTACGAGCACACCCGCCTCGGAATCCTCTCCCTGGCGTCCCTCGATGAAGGCGTTCGCCATGAGCCCTGCGATAAGCTTTATAGCGCGAATGGCATCGTCGTTGCCCGGGATCGGGAAATCAATAAGCTCGGGATCGCAGTTCGTATCGACAATGGCGATAACAGGGACACCGAGTTTCCTGGCCTCGAGGACCGCGTTCTCTTCTCTCCTGGGATCTATCAGGAAAATAGCATCCGGAATGGCCTTCATGTTGGTGATTCCCTTCAGGTACTTCTCGAGCTTGGCCAGCTCCTTGCGAAGAAGGATGACTTCCTTTTTGGGAAGGTTCGACCAGTTGCCTTCATCTTCCATCTTGCGAAGTTCTACCATGCGCGATACACGCTTGCGGATGGTCGGGAAATTGGTGAGGAGACCGCCGAGCCAGCGCTGGTTTATGAAGAACTGTCCGCAGCGTTCCGCCTCTTCCTTGATGGTATCCTGAGCTTGGCGTTTTGTTCCGACGAAAAGCAACGTCCCGTTGTTCCTCGCAACTTCCCGGATGAAATCATACGCCTTCTCCAAGCCTCGGACCGTCTTTTGAAGGTCGATGATGTACACTCCGTTGCGTTCGGTAAAAATGAACGGCTTCATTTTCGGATTCCAACGACGAGTCTGATGCCCGAAGTGGACTCCGCACTCCAAAAGCTGCTTCATGCTGACTACTGCCACAATAACCCCTCCTGAAAAAATGGTTTTTCCCTCCACAAACGTCAACCGGAACAGGAACCGGACCGAACGTGTCCGGCACCCCCTGCCCGTCGGCTTGTGTGTGTAATGAGGACCGGGAAAGTATATCACAGAGAACGGTTGACCATCAAGCGTTGACGAAGTACCATATACCCTGTATTGATATCATTGGAAAAAACGACTGGGGGCATTGGAATGGCAAAAGATTCACTCATTGAGAAACTGGAAAAACTTCCAAAGGACAGAAAAGCAATGCTGAACCGCCTCCGGCGGGTAGAGGGACAGCTTCGGGGAATCCAGCGCATGATCATCGAAGAAAAACCTTGCTACGACATCCTGCTTCAACTTTCCGCAGCCAGAAAAGCCATGCAGAAGGCATGCATAGAAATCCTGAAAAACTACCTGCAAAAATGCATCCACGAGGCCCGGACACCTGACTTCGATAACCTTGAAAAGCTTATAGAGACTCTCGTTGAAATATCACCGGCCAAGATCTGCTCTACAGACGAAGAGGAGCACGAGGAATAAAAAAGCACGGCTGCCTGCGGGAAACCCAGTTTCCCCGTGGCGCCCGGAGAATTCTTCTTACTGCTGCTCCCTTCCGGGCCTGACAGGGTTCGAAGGTCTCCGCCGCACGGGACTGGATTCCCCGCAGGCAGCCGCGTCTTCCGCTCTTGCGCAGCGGAAGGGATTATATCACGGCTGCGCGGACTTTTCCAGAGACTATTTCAGCCACTTCGTGAAAAGAGCGTCAAGATCTCCCCTCAGCTTTGCATCGTTCCAGAGATAGTGCATGATCTTCAGAAAATCCGGATCGTCCTGCCGGATGAAAAAACCCATGAAGCTGATCTTCGTCAACGGCTTGTCCGTAAACGCACCGTACAGCCGGTCATCCTTCCTCGAATAGACAACCGCCTCGTAAACCTCTGTGATCATCACATCGCCCTTGCCCTCGGCGATCATTCCCGGAATCTCCGCGTTATGCTGATGAACCACGACCTTCGCGTTCTTGAAGTTCGCCTCCACATACCGCTGGTTCGTCCCGCCCGGATTGACGATCACGGTAGTATCTGGTACATCCATGGCTTCAAGGGACGTGAACTTCTCCTTGTCGGCCTTTCGGATGATGGCCACTTTGCCGTTCGGTGCGTAAGGAGGCAGGAAATCGCCCTTCAGCATACGGGCGAGACTCCTGGTGATTCCGCCGACAGCGATATCGAACTTGTCCGCGAGGTAGTCCTCCATAAGCTTGGGCCAGGTTGTCTGAACAAACTCCACTTCCACGCCAAGTTCCGAGGCAAGGAGATGTACGAGCTCAATGTCGTGTCCCTCGTATTTCCCGGTCTCCTTATCGAGCATCGAGAACGGACGATAATCGCCGGGCGTCCCTACGCGAAGCACCTTCGTCTCCAACACCCTGTCAAGACGCGCTCCCGCCGCAGCGTGGCCGGCGAAAGAAAACAGCATCGCAAACACCAGAAGCATACTGAAAACAATCGAGACTCTCTTTTTGCTGAACATCCTTTTTACCCCTCCAGTCGATTTCTCGGATTTGCTTCTTTACTTTTGTACCATGAATCCGTTATTTTGTCAGCATGTTCTCCCAAAGGCGCGGGTCGTCAGGGTCCACTTCCATCGGAACAAGGGGTCCCTGAAGGACGATGAACGCCCCTCCGTCGGCCCACTCGTTTTTAATCACGCGAGCAGGCGACCAGATCGCTCCCTCCTCCACCAGGGTATCGCCGATCTGGGGTACAGGTTCTCCGTTCACTTTGGCGACAAGGAACTTCACGGCAAGAGCAGCTGAATCGTATGCCGGCTGCGCCACCGCGCCGAGCATCTTTCCTTTCTTGATGAGGTCGATTCCCTCGGGACCGATGCAGATGCCGCATATTCCGAAGTTCGCGGCATCCAGCCCTGCGGCTTCGATCGCGGCGACAACGCCGGGCCCCATTATGTCGGGTGTTTGGACATAGATACCGACGACCCGTTTCCCGAATCGCGTCAGCAGATCGGACGTCACGGCATGAGAATCGGTGTTGTTCCATTTCCCCTCGCCCTGGGCGATTTCAAGCTGCGGATAAGCGGACATTATGGAGTTGAACCCTTCGGTACATGCGTGGCTGAACATATCCGCCTTGTCTCCCAGGATTTCAAGGACCACTCCCTCCGGAATCTCCCCGTTGTTTCTGGCCTTTATCCCCTCGACAAAGACTTCGGTCGCCCTGGCGCTCGACTGCACAAGATCGAAGGAAAGGAAGAAGTCCACGATGCCGCCCTCGGGAGACGTATCCAGCGCGGCGACTGGAATTCCGGCCTCGTTCAGACGGACGATTCCGGGTACCAGCGTCCGCAGATCCACCGCTCCGCCGAGAATGAACGCATCGATGCCCTGAATCATGAAAGTGTCGATTATCTCCATGATCTTGATGGAGTTCGCCTCGCCGTCACGGATCAGGATATTCACGCCCAACTCCGCGGCCTTTTCCTCGGCAGCTTTAATAAACGCCTGGATATACGGCGCAGAAGGCTCTTTGATGATCATGCCGATGGTGAGTTTCTTGTCCGAAGCGAAAACAGCCGACGAAAGCAGCATCACTCCAAGAAGCGCAAGCACTGTCATTGTTCCGTATCGTTTCATTTTCATTCCTCCTCATTGTATTTGAACCCTGTTCCGGCATTCCTGATCGGGAAAAGCTTCTTGTATATCGAGAACATCGATCACCCTTTCGTGTGATGCAGTTTTTGAAGCTGTTCGTTCCGCAGCAGTCTGGCTCTGAGGGAAACGCGGAACCGGTCGACGAGGATGGCGAGAAAGATAAGCGCCCCTTGCGCCGCGTGAATGAGCGTGACCTTCACTCCGAGCAGATTGAGCGCGTTGGAGAACATGCCGAGCAGGATTGCGCCGCCGAGCATGCCGAACGCCGATCCCTTCCCTCCTCCCATGGCGGTTCCACCGAGAAGGGCTCCTGCGAAAGCCAGCAGCGTCATGCCGCTGCCCATGGTGTTCGATACGGAATCCTGCCTGCCGGCGGTCAGCATTCCTGCCACGGCAGAGAGAATCCCGGCGATGACGAATCCGGCGATGATCATCCTGCGCGTATCGATCCCGGCCACGTAGCTTGCTCTCGCATTGCCTCCCGTAGCCAGGTAGTTCCTGCCGAAAACCGTGTACTTCAACAGAATATGAAACAGCAGGTATATGCAAAAAGTCACCGGAATGGCGGCCGGTATGTTGCCCAGGGATGCGAGACGGGCCTTGCCGATGAACGAATAGACCGGATGAAGCGGAAAGATCGAGAGAGGAATCAGAAAGAGCACCAGTCCACGCAGAATGATGGAGAGCGAGAGCGTCTGCATGAAAGCGTTCATTCCGAGCCGTGACACGCAGAAGCCGTTGAAGAATCCCAAAAGTCCTCCTGCCAGCAGGGTCAGGAATATAGCCAGATATGGATTTCCAAGCATTCCGGGGAACCACTTCGTTGAAGCGAGAATGACCACTCCCGGTGCGAAAGCCAGCACGGCGTCGATCGACAGATCGAGGTTCCCGCTTAAGAGCACGAATCCCTGGGCGAGCACAAGCATGCTCATGATCGTGGTATGGTACAGTATATTCACGATATTGTTCCAGGATGCGAACGCCGGTACGCCGATCGCGCACACCCCGAAAAAAAGAAGAAGCATCAACCAGATGATATTGTCCAAAAGAGCCAGTTTGAATCTCAGACCGCCCGACATACGCCGCCACCTCTCTGTTTCTGAAATCCGAATCCCTGCATGTCCATGAAAATGTTTTTTTCGTCGAATTCCTCTCTCGAGTACTCCCGGACGAACATCCCCCTGTACAGCACCATTATCCTGTCGCAGATATCCAGCAGGTCGTCCAGGCCCGGAGAGGTAAGGATCACTCCTGCCCCGGCTCGCAGGGGTCCGTTCACGATTGAGAGGATGGAGTGCTTCGCTCCTACATCCACCCCTCGCGTCGGTTCGTCGAGAAGATAGATATCCGGCTCTTTTGTCATAATACGCCCTATCACGACCTTCTGCTTGTTGCCCCCGGATAATTCGTCCACGTTCTGTTCCATGGAAAAAGCATGAATTTGCACATCGGAAAAAACCTCCGATGCCCGTCGCCGGGCGTCCGCCCAGGAGACGAAACCTCTGTTCGAGAACTTCGAAATACTGTTGAGCAGAAGGTTGTCCCCTATGCTGAAGACTTTGACCAATCCCTCCGATTCCCTGTCCTCCGGAAGGTATGCCACTCCTTCCCGAAGAGCCTCGGAAGGAGACCTGAAAAAGAGTGCCTTCCCTTTCAGGGAGATGCTCCCTGCATCCGCAGGCTCAATTCCGGAAAGCGCTTTCAGAATTTCGGTCCTTCCGCTTCCCCGCAATCCCGCGATGCCCAGTATTTCCCCCCGCCGGAGAGAGAAGGAAATCCCTTCGAAGAGTCCCCATCGGGCCAGGGCATCCACCTCGAGAAGCCTCTCTCCGGGAGGGGGAGTATCCGGCTTGTGCGAAACGGAAGAAACAAGACTCTCCCCCACGATGAGCTCGGAAAGCGTATGATGGTCGAAAAGCTCCCTTGAGCGAGTCTCGACGACCCTGCCGTCGCGCAGCACCGTGAGCCGGTCGCATACCTCAAGCAGCTCGTCGATGTGGTGGGAGATGTAGATCACCGCTTTGCCGGAAGATTTCAGATCTTCCACGATTCTCCGGAGGATAATCCCGTCCTTACTGCTGAGAGACGCGGAAGACTCGTCGAGGACCACGACGTTCGCGTCCTCGACAACGCATGCCTTGAGAATAAGCAGGAGCTGCCGCTCGCTGAGGGAGAGATCGCGAGCCATAAGATCGATGCTGATGTCGAGTCCGAAACGTCCGAGGATATTCCGGGCGTCTCTGCGGATTCGTTTCCAGGCGACGAAGCCCCCCGAGTTTTCAAGCTCGCCAAGAAAGAGGTTCTCCGCCACCGGGAGATCAAGCACGATTTCGGGCTCCTGGGGGACGATCGCCACTCCGAGTTTTTTTGCCAGGGAACGCCTGAGCGAATGAAAAGAATGCCCGTTCAGCGTAATGCTGCCGGCGGTCGGCTCAATAAGGCCGGAGAGAATTCCGACCAGCGTCGATTTTCCGGCCCCGTTCTTTCCGATCAGGCCGTGCACCTCGCCGGGAAACGCCTCGAAACGAACGTCTTCAAGCGCGACCGTCCCCGGGTAGATCTTCGTTATTCCGTCCAGCAGAAGGACAGAGGCGGAACGGATTCCTTCCATCACCTTGCCCGCATCTCCGCGGAGCGCTTGTGCCCGAAGAGTCCTTCCATAGCGGCGAAATCGGCGCACGGTCCGACGAGGCAGGCAGCTCCCTCCGCCGTTATCTCCTGGAACGAACAGACCCGGACAAAGGTGCCCACGTATACCCCGTTTGAAAACCGGGCGCAGCGGACTGTCGGGAGAATATGATTCGGGCCTGACGCATAGTCGCCGAAAACGACCGGCGCGTACGGTCCTATGAAGAGCGAACCAAAGTTGACCAGCCGAGACGCAACCCCCGCGCTGTCCGAAGTCATGACCTGAAGATGTTCCGGAGCGATTTCATTCGCCAGGTCCACCGCTTCGTCGAGGGAATCCGCAAGAAGAATCCGTCCGTTATTGCTCCAGCTTTCGAGCGCGAAAGCTCCCGTGGGAAGAAGAGGAGCCTGGCGTTGAATCTCCGCCGTCGCTTTTTCCGCCATGGAAAGGCTGGTCGTGACGATCACGGTCCAGGAATGAGGATCGTGTTCGCAGCGGGCAAGCGCGTCCGACGCAACCCATTCCGGGTTCGCCGACTCGTCGGCAAGAATGACGACTTCGCTTGGCCCGGCGAGCATATCAATCCCCGTCGCTCCGGAGACTTGCCGCTTTGCCTCCGTGACATACCTGTTTCCCGGACCGACAATAATATCCACACTTTGAACCGTCTCAGTCCCATAGGCAAAAGCCCCGATCGCCTGCGCTCCCCCCATGCAGTAGACTTCATCCACTCCGGCGATATCCATGGCTACAAGCACCGCAGGATGAATGCCATTGTGGCCCCTGCTTGCCGGGGAACACGCCGCGATCCGGCGAACTCCCGCCACCTTCGCGGGAATTGCCGACATCAAGGCCGAAGACGGCAAAGGATATCTCCCTGCAGGAACATAGCACCCGCATGACTCGACCGGGAGCAGGCGGTGTCCCAAAACAACGCCCGAAGAGATCTCGTACCTCAGCTCTTTCATGCACTCCTTCTGCCGGAGGGCAAAGTCCTGTATACGCGCTGCGGCGAACTGAAGCGTTCTCACAGTCTCCGGAGACACTTTTTCGTAGGCCTCTTTAATTTTTTCGGAACCGACACGAAGCTCCTCCGGACAAAAGCCGTCGAACTTCCCGGTATATTCGAGAACAGCTTTATCGCCTCCTGCCCGGACTCTAGCAAGGATGTCCTTCACGACATCTCCTACGGAGTCCTTTTCCTCCTGAATATTGCGTTCCGCTTCTTTGAAAACGATCACTGTTCATTCCTCCCGCTGAATAAAAGCGCACTCCCTGCCGCAAGTAAAGATCCGGATTTTCTCGACGAAACAGAGCGCGCTTCCGTTTCCCGATACCAATACACGCTCCCGTCAACCCGCAAGCCAGCCTCCGTCGACGTAGACGATCTGGCCCGTCAGGTAGTCCGAAGCCGGACTGCAAAGAAAGACCAGCGTGCCCAGAAGATCCTCCGTCGTGCCGATCCGGCCGGCCGGTATCCGCTCCTCGATCCACTTCCGGTGCTCAGGATCCCGAAAGAAGGATTCCGTCATCGGAGTCCGGAAGTATCCCGGTCCCATGGCATTCACCTGGATGTTGTATTTCGCAAGCTCTATGGCCATCGTCCGGGTGATCTGCACCACGCCGCCCTTGCTTCCACAGTAGACGGAAGATTTCGCCAACCCGAGGGCACTTCCGAGAGATCCTATATTGAGGATCTTGCCGCGCCCCTGCTTCATCATGATCCTTGCCGCAGCCTGAGCGGTAAAGAAAACGCCCCTCAGGTTGACTCCCATGATCTTGTCGTACTGCTCCTCCGTCACGTTGAAGAAGTCGTTGATCTCCTCCACTCCCGCGTTGTTCACCAGAATGTCGAGGCTTCCGCAGCGTGCGGCAATATCTTCGAGGGTTTCCTGCAAGCGCTCCGTTCTGGTTACATCCAGAAAACATGCCTCAGCATGGCCGCCGAGCGAATGAATTTCCTCGACCGTCTCCCGTGTCCCTTTCTCGTTGATATAGCCGCATACGACGTACGCCCCGGCGGCGGCAAGGCCGAGAGCGTACCCCTTTCCAAGTCCACGCCCGGTTCCCGTGACAACGGCGATCCTGCCGGAGACGCTGAATCGATCATAGAAATTCATTGCGCTCGCTCCTTTATTTTTCAGTTCGGATACCAGAATTTCACCGGAATGTCATGCGAAGACAATCAGATGTTTCAATGACAGTTTATCATGATAGCATAATCTTTGAGCAATGCAATAAGCAGACAAAAACCGCCCCTCGAGGAGGCGGCTTCGGTCGATTCAATACAAACCAAGGGAAGGAAGAGTCTGTTTGTCTCTTTTTCAATGATCGTTTATTGTTTCTCCTGTCCGCTCTTTTTTCCCCTGAAAAACCGCAGAATAGGCCCGCCGAAGAAGACAAATATGATCCCGAAAATCAAGGGCAGACAGATTGGATCGAATATGAACGCCCCGAATCCTCCATGCGTCTTGATAAGTCCCACTCTCAGGTTGTCCTCGATCATGGGGCCGAGGATGAGGGCGAGGATCATAGGAGGAAGAGGTATATCAAGAAACTCGAAGAGATAGCCGACAACCCCGAAGGCGATCATAATATAGACGTCGAAGAAACTGTTGCGGATCGCGTAGGAACCTATGACCGAAAAAATCAGAACGATAACCATCACCATGTTCCGCGGCAGTTTCAGAATCGATCCGAACACTTTGATTCCGATGAGGCCGACCGGAATGAGAAAAAGCTGCGAGATTAGGCCTACCGCGAATATTCCGTGGACAAGCGAGAGATTTTCCTGAAAGATCAGCGGCCCCGGCCGGAGTCCGTACATCAGCATCGCGCCGAGGACAATCGCGGTGATGGAGTCGCCCGGAACGCCGAAAACAAGCGCTGGAATCCATGTTCCTCCAAGGGCGGCGTTATTGGCGCTGGTGGGGGCGATAACGCCCCTGACCGAGCCTTTTCCGAATTCGTCCGGGTTCCTGGCCGTTTTTTTCTCGATGCCGTATGCGACCCATGCGGCGATGTCGGCTCCTGCTCCGGGAAGCGCACCGACACACGTTCCGATTACCGAGGATTTAATCACCGTCCACTTGTTTTTCCAGATCAGCCCGAATGTTCGCAGGAGCGACACCTTGCCGGACACCGTAATACTGCTCTGTTTCAGAAGAGCGAGGTTCGAGACGTTCTTCAGGACCTCGGAAAGTCCGAAAAGGCCGACCATTGCCGGAATAAACCCGATCCCGCTCATCAACTCCATGTTGCCCCCCGTGAAGCGGGGCATCCCCGTGGTGATGTCGATACCGACTGTGGCGATCAGCAGTCCGAGGGCAGCGGAAATGACACCGTTCACCGGTTTTCCCGCGCTCAGCACCGCGCTCATACTCAACCCGAAAAGACCGAGCCAGAAATACTGGAAATTCGTGAACCGGAGAGCGAACTTTGCCAGCGGAGGCGCAACGACTATCAGGAGCATCATACCGAGAAAACCGCCGATGGCCGAACAAAAAAGGTCGATTGAAAGCGCTTCCATACCTCTCCCCTGCTTCGTCAGTTCGTACCCGTCTAGGGTCGCGGCTCCGGAAGCCGGTGTTCCCGGAATTCGGAGCAACGTCGCCGGAATGTCGCCGGTGAAGATGGAGGTGAAAGAGACGCCAAGGATCATCGCCATTCCGGCGAGCGGTTCCATATAGTAGGTTATCGGGATGATGAGGGCGACTCCCATCGTGGCGGTCAGGCCGGGAGTTCCTCCCACGAGAACTCCGAACGCCATGGAAAGGAGCCACGGCACCAGTATTCCCGGCCGAAATACAGCAAGCACCTCGGATATCATGAGCATCTCCTCCTACAGCGGGAATCCGATGGTCCCGGGCGGGAGCTGGATATGAAACGCTCTCCCGAAGACGAAGACGATGAACAGAGTCGTCGTACCAGCGACAAGAAGGGCCTTCAAAAAAGGCACTTTCAGGCGCAAGAGCAGCAGCATGCCGAACAGAAACGTAGCGGGAGTATAGCCGAGCCATTCCATCAGCGGCACATAGGCCAGAAGAAGGGCGAGAAGAATCGGGATATTCGCCGTCCCCCAGTTCCATGCGATCTTTCCTCCCTCGTCTGAAGGAGTTTTTAAGGCTGAAATAATCTGATGGATTCCTCCCGGAATAAGAAAAACACCCAACAGGATCGGGAAAAAGCCCGGGCCGGGAATTCTCTTTCCGGCGGAGACAGCATGCGGAAAGGAAAGACTGGTCCATATCACCGCCGCGGAAAGCACGACAAGTATGAGGCCGAAAACCATTCTCAGCAGCCTGACCATGTGCGACCTCCTTAATGAATGCGCCCCGCCGGAATCCGCGGGGCGCATCAAAGAACATGTCTTTTTTACTTGCTCAAATAACCGCCGAGCTCCATGACATTCTTCAGATCGGCATCCTGCTGTTTTGCGAATTCAGCGAATTCCTTGGGCCCGCGAATCTTAACGCCGAAGCCGTTCTTCGCCATAAACTCCTTGTATTCATCGGAGTCGGTTATCTTTTTCAATGCCTGGTACAGGACATCGATAATTTCCGGAGAAGTGGCCTTCGGAACGGCGAAACCTCTCCAGGTTCCCGCGGACCAGTCGATTCCAAGCTCCTTCAGCGTCGGCACATCAGGGTACGCCGGGTCCCGGTTATCCGCCATGACCGCAAGAGCCCGAAGATCTCCGGCTGCCAGCTGCGACGCGGCTTCCGGAAGACTGCACGTGATCACGTCGACATGCCCACCAAGCAGCTCGATGATCGACGGAGCCGCGCCCGTGGTGGGGATCCAACTGACCGAGTTGACCGGAATGCCGACCTTGTCGAGCATGCCGATGCGCGCGAGGTCCCAAACCCCTCCGGCCGCAGTCCCTGAAAACTTAAAGGTATCCGGTTTTGCCTTGATATCGTCGAGCAGCTCCTGGAGGGTCTTCCACGGTGCGTCGGCTTTAACGATAACACCCGCCGCATCCTCGTTGAGCTGGATGACATAAGCAAAATCCGCGTGGGTCAGGGTGGTAAGGCCCATCCAGTGCATGGTGGCAAGTTCGAGTGTCACCATGGTAACCGTGTAGCCGTCCGGAGCCGCGAACGCCCCAGCCGAATGTCCGACTGCGCCGTTGCCTCCTGTT
Source organism: uncultured Synergistaceae bacterium (assembly GCA_964426245.1). Lineage (GTDB taxonomy): Bacteria > Synergistota > Synergistia > Synergistales > Aminobacteriaceae > JAAYLU01. Next base: position 15,465 of record CAYRPJ010000015.1, on the reverse strand, counting down.
CGGTTGACCACGGGGAACGGCTTGCCGAGCTCCTGTTCGAGCTGAGACGCCATGAAGCGGGTAAGGCGGTCGGTTCCACCGCCCGCACCCCAGGGGCACACCACAGTCACGCTCCGCTGCGGATAGGCCGCAAAAGCTGCCGAGGCAAGGACTCCGAGAAGCACCAACGAAACAAGAAGTACCGAATATTTTCTCATGATGTTCTTCCACTCCCTTTCATAGACGCTTGTTTGTGCTCATTCCGTATACGCCGGGCGAGACCGGCAACGCAAATTTCATTTCCTCCTTTCTTTCAGCGTAGTCTTGGAACAACGTAAAACATCGGGAACTTTCTATTTGAATTAGTATACCGTATTTCCCCTGTCTATGCCAGGCACCCTCCAAACATGCATTCGTGCTGACCAAAGCACACGGAGGAAAGACTTCGTGTATAATAACACAGCGTTGAAAAAACTATTTCCATTCGCATAAAAACATCCTACGGAGGTAGTCTTGTGCAGTGGACCGCTTTTTTTACCTATATCCTCATCACTTCCCATACCCCGGGCCCGAACATCGTGTTGGCGATGAACTCCGCCCGCCTTCACGGCTTTCGCAGGACGCTCCCGCTCATCGCGGGAATGGTGTCCGGCCTGCTGATCATCATGATATGCTGTGCCCTCTTCAACCTCCTTCTCGCACGTCTGCTGCCGTCGTTTCTACCCGTTCTCAGGCTGGCGGGGGCCACGTATATTCTCTGGCTTGCCTGGAAGATAGCGTTCCCCAAAAGAACTCATGCTGAAGGTTCACAGAATGCGGAGGAGGTTCCTCCCTTCCGACAAGGACTCATCCTGCAGTTTCTCAATCCGAAGGTCATCCTTTTCGGCCTGACGACTCTCTCCACCTTCATCGTTCCATGGACATCCTCGAAACTTTGGCTTTTCGGCTGCGGGATCTTCATCGCCCTGACATGCAGCAACGGAGTTCTTCTCTGGTCGCTCGTCGGCGCGGCCCAGAAAAAAATCCTGGCGCACCAAGGGCGTTTTCTCGACCTGCTGATGGGAGGCCTGCTCGCCTGGTGCGCCTTCTCCGTATCGGGCATACCGGAGCTGTTCAGCCGATGACGTCGATAGGCGGCGCCTTCTGTTGAGACGGTTTACAGGCCGAGGTACGCTTTTTCCACCTCCGGATTTCTGAGCAGTTCCTTTCCCGTTCCGCTCAAAACGATTCTGCCAAGTTCGATGACGTATCCTTCATGCGCCAGGTCGAGAGCCAGCGCGGCATTCTGCTCGACAAGCAGGACTGTCTTCCCCATCGTCATGATCTGTTCGATGACGGAAAAAACCTCTTCGACGACGATAGGAGCCAGTCCCATCGACGGTTCATCCATAAGCACGAGGTCGGGATTTCCCATGAGGGATCTTCCGATGGCCAGCATCTGCTGCTCTCCTCCGGAAAGAGTGGACGCTTCCTGAGCGAGTCTCTCCTTCAAGACCGGAAAAAGTTCCAGGATCCATTCGAAGTCCTTTTGAACTCCGCCTGAATCCTTCCGGATGTACGCTCCCATCTCGAGGTTTTCACGCACCGTCATACGGGGAAAAACGTGCCGTCCCTCCGGAATAAGAGAAATGCCGAGGCGCACGATATCTTTCGACCTGAGCTTCGTAATGTCCAGACCTTTCCAGAGAATCTGCCCTTCGTACGGCTTCAGGATATTGACGATGCAGTTCAGCGTGGTCGTCTTTCCCGCGCCGTTCCCCCCGATGAGCGTTGTAATCCGTCCGGCTTCGGCCCTCAGAGAAACCGAGTGCAGCACCTCGGTATGTCCGTATTTCGCCTTGACCCCATTAATTTCAAGCATGACCGCGATCACTCTTTCCCAAGTATGCCCGGATAACCTCCGGGTGCCTGCGAATGTCCGCCGGGCGGCCTTCGGCAAGCTTTTTTCCGTGATCAAGCACGCTGACCGTGCTGCAAATATTCATAACGACCTTCATGTCGTGTTCTATCAGGACCACGGTATAGCTTTTTTGCTGAAGGGAGCCGATAAGCCGGAGCAGATGCTGCTTTTCCGTCGGATTCATTCCCGCCGCCGGTTCGTCCAGGAGGAGAATCCTCGGCTTCGCCGCCAGCGCCCGGGCGAACTCGACAAGACGCTGATTTCCATACGAGAGACTTTCCACGTCCTGATCCGCGTTTCTCGCAAGCCCGACGAAATCAAGAGCAGCCAGAGCCTCTTCCCTGGCCGCATTCTCCGCGGAACGCGACTTTCTTCCGTTGATCATGATAGAAAAGACGGCCGTCGGGGTGTGAACATGCTGCCCTATCATCACGTTCTCGAGAACCGACATACCCTTGAAAAGGCGGATGTTCTGGAACGTCCTCGAAACACCCATGGAGACAAGCTGGTGAGTCCTCACCTTCTTTACCGGTTTCTCTTCGATTTCGAAGTGCCCGGAATCCGGCGGCAACATTCCGGTGATCAGGTTAAAAAGAGTCGTCTTTCCCGCTCCGTTGGGCCCGATGATCCCATGAACGCTGTTCCGGTGTATCGCTACACTGACTGTATCGAGAGCCCGCAATCCTCCGAATCTCTTGGAAATACCGCACGCCTCGAGAATTACATTTCTGTCGTCCATCTGTTCCTCCTCCGAATCAGTTGGTCTCTTTGACGGAAAAGTTCCCACGGATCCTCTTAAAGAGGCCGATAATCCCCTGCGGCATGAATATGACGGTAAAAATAAGAATGCCTCCGTAAATTACCAGCCGGAACCCCTGGAATACCCGGAGCGCCTCGGAGACGGCAGTCAATCCGAAAGCGCCTATGACCGCCCCGACAATACTGCGATTTCCGCCGATGACGGACATGCACAAAAAACCGACCGACTCGTCGAATGTAAAATTATCCGGACTTGTCACACCGGAAAAACTCCCGAAGAGACTTCCTGCAAAACCGGCGAACATGGCGCTGATGATGAAAGCGGATATTTTGTAGCGGTTGATATTGACGCCCATTGCCTCCGCCGCCAGTTCATCCTCACGCACGGCCCTGTAGGTCCTTCCGATCTTGGAGTCCGCAATTCGAAGCGCAATGAAGACGCCTGCCAGAAGTGATGCGAGAATCAGGTAAAAGAAATGCTCCTCCGTTGTCACGACAAAACCGAGAACCGTCGGCAAGGGAATTCCTACCAACCCGGCCGCACCCTTCGTCACAGGAGTCCAGTTCAACAGAACAAGACGGACGATTTCGCCGAAACCGACGGTTGCAAGCACAAGATACGGTCCGCTCAGCTTCATGGCGGGAATGCCGATAACGGCTCCGAACAGGCCGGCCATTACAGTCGCCATGGCCGAGGCCGACCAGAACGGGATGCTCCAATTCATCATCAAAAGAGCGGAAACGTACGTCCCTATTGCGAAGAACCCGGCCTGCCCCATCGAGACCTGGCCGGTATACCCGGAAAGAATATTGAGACCGAGAACGACGAGAGTGTAAATCCCCGCGAGGTTCAATATGTGCAGGTGGTACAGGTTGGTTACAAAATAAGGCGTGAAGAGATATCCTGTCAGCAGGAGAAGAAACGCCGCAAGCCCCCTTCGGCTCGACATTATCGATTTCATGGCCTCACCAGCTTTCTAGACTTTCTGGCGGTTTTTCCGCAGGAAGAGTCCCGACGGTTTCAGCCAAAGCACGACGATCAACAGAGCGAACGTAATGGCATCGCGATAGCCCGAGCTTATCAGGCCTCCTGCGAGCGACTCCACCACTCCGAGGAAAAATCCCCCCGCGATGGCGCCCGGTATCGTTCCCAAACCTCCTATAACCGCCGCTACAAACCCTTTCAGTCCTACAGAGGCTCCCATGTTGAACGTCACAAAGAAAATCGGCGCGACGAGAATGCCCGCCGCCGCTCCTATCCCGGCACTTGCGGCAAACGCGACCGCGTCCGAGCGCTCCGGGTCGATCCCCATCAGCTGCGCTGCATACCGGTCCTGCGCGACAGCGCGCAACGCCTTTCCCTCCCTGGTATTTTTAAGAAAGAAATGCAATATCAGCATCAGGGTTATCCCCACCGAGAGAACAAGGATGTCCTGGGGCGTCACGCTCACTCCCGCCAGAGAAAAGGGTCGTGAACTCACCGGGGATGGAAGAATCTGAGGGTCAGGCCCCCAAATCCCGAGAGCCAGATTCCGGCATATGATCGCTACCCCGAGAGTCGCTATGACCACGTTTATCGGAGGGGCTTTCCTCTCTCTCAGAGGGCGAAGGATCGTATACTGCACGAGAACCCCGAGAAAGGCGACCGCCACCATCGCAAGAAGCAACGCCGAAGTGAATCCGAGCTTGAGAATTGAAAAGACCGTGAATCCCACATAAGCGCCCAGCATGACCATGTCACCCTGGGACCAGTTCAGCACTCCGGAGGCCGCGTAAATAAGACTGTAACTCAGTGCCACCAGAGCGTAGATCGCACCGATCGGTAATCCGTTCAGAAAAAACTGCATGCACCACACCGCCTTCTGCTTCAGGCTTTGAAATCAAGAAAAAGGCCGCTCCCCCGTACACATAAGGGAACGGCCTTCACAAACAGGGTATTATTCGCCTGCCTTGACGAATTTCACCATCTCGAACTTGTCGCCTTTGATCTGCGTTATGAGAAGCCGTTTCCCGATATCGTCTCCGTCGTCGTTGAACCTGGGATCGCCCGTCACGAGCTCCAGCCCTTCCGTACTACTGATGGCATCCCGAAGCTTCCGCGGATCATTGCTTCCGGCCCTTCGAACCGCGTCGGCGATGATATGGACGGTATCATACGCCTGCGCGGCATGCGGAATGGGGCTCTCGTTGAATTTCTCACGGTACTTGTCGACAAACGCGCGGACTTTCGGGTGATCCGAGTCGGGTAGGAACGTCTGGGTCAAAAGAAGCCCCTGCGCCGCCTCTCCTCCGAGTTCGATCAGCTTCAGCGCCGCCATGCCTGACGCGCCGAACAATTGTGCGTCGACACCGAGCTGCTGCGCCTGCCGCGCAATAAGGGCCGCTTCAGTGTACAGCCCCCACATGAAGATGGCCTGCGCCCCTCTGTCCTTGATGGTGAGAAGCTGCGGTTTGAAGTCCTTGTCTCCGTTGTTGTACGTGGGCTCAGCGACAAGCTCGACGCCGTACTTTTCACAGGCCTCCCTGAGCAGCTTCGCGCCGGACTGTCCGTAATCGTCGGCGGCGGTGAATGTGGCGACTTTCTTGAAGCCGAATTCATCGCGCGCATACTTCACCAGCGCATCCGCCTGAAGAAAATCGTTCGCCGCAGTACGGAAAATGAATTTGTTTCCCTGCTGGGTAATGGAGGCGCCCGTCGAACCAGCGGTGATCTGCGGAATTCCGGCCCTCGAAGTGACCACCATGTCGGCGAGCGTGCAGGAGCTGTGAATCGCACCTATGATGACATTCACCCGGGACTGCTGAATGAGCTTGTTCGTCGCGCTGGCCGATTTCGTCGGATTACCCTCGTCGTCCTCGAAAAAGACTTCGAGAGTCCACTCTCCGGCCAGTTTCCCTTCGTTGATCTCCTCGACCGCCATCTGAACGGCTCTGCGCTGCCCCTGTCCCAACTGCGCCCCGCCGCCGGACTCCGGGCCGACGACGCCGATTCTCAGCACCTGCGCCGCATCCGCTGCTCCGACTCCGGCCGCGATGAAGAGCAGGAGAACCAAAACGGTGAATCTTCCCTTCCATGAGCTTTTCGACACTGCGATCTCCTCCTTGTTTTCCGGTTTTTATGCCTTTCCTTGAAGGCTTGAAATCACCCTGACGAGGTTTTCGACCAGGTGCTTGTGGTATAGTTCGCCTTTCTCAGCGCTGCTTTTGCCGGGCTCTCCCCCCGTGCCTCCGGACTTCTCCGCCTGAATCCGCATGTGCTCCCTGGTGCTCGGAACGTAGCAGAGCGTATCTCCGGTGTACGAAGGATCCACGGAATAAAGCGGCGTCTTGTGCACGGGATTGCTCTCCGCCTTCTCAAGGCGGACGAGTTCAGGCTTTTTATGCATCATGTGCGACGTCTCGATCTCCTCGGCATGGCCGACGGAACCGAAATCAAGCCGGGAGACGATCTCCTTCGACATGTAGGCCGGGTCGAAAAGGACCACTTTCACGCCTAAAAGCCGTTGAGCCCTCTCGGCGGCGATCTGCATCCAGGGGATGTTCACGATACGATGGCCGTTGATCACGACGATTTTTTTGAAACCGTGCTGCTGAAGCGAGTCGATTACGTCGTAGAGAAGCTCTATCAGCACCTCGGGGCGGATTGTGACCGTCCCCGGCAGCACCATATGATGAGGACTCCATCCGTACCAGACAGGCGGCGCAACAAGACATCCGGCCTTGACAGCGGCATCTTCCGCGATAAAGGTCGCGACCATCGTATCGGTGCCCAGCGGCAGATGCCTGCCGTGCTGTTCCGTGCTCCCCACCGGGATGATGACGACATCTTCGCCGGCTTTGAGCCTGGCGCCCGCTTCTTCCCATGACAGATTCTGAAGCCAAACACTCATGATACTCACCTTCCATTATCTTCTCAATTTGCATTCAAAAGACAGGATCAGTTGGTAAAACAGTCTTTCATCCTTCTGAATCGAAACCCTGCTATAATAATAGCATACCATCCTCATCCCATTTCGGACGGCCGGAAAACAATATGAAGCCCTATTCTCCTGGAGCATTTCGCTGAAATCCTGAGGGAAACATCCTCATTTTTCATCGAAAGGTGTATCATGTGCGCATATGCACAGTTTTTGTCCCATATCAGGGAAAGTCGAGGTGAGCATCGTGTTCGATCTTGTGACAAACTGGCAGCTCTGGGTAATTTTGGGGTTCCTTCTTCTGATAGTCGAGATGTTCACCCCGGGATTCGTCCTCGCCTGCTTTGCCGTAGCATGCATCCCTCCGGCGGTGATGACGTATTTCAGGGTATTCGACATACGAACTCAGCTGATGGTCTTTGGTGTCTCAACGCTCCTTGTTTTTTTCTTTCTGCGCCCTGCCGTTCTTCGATTTCTCACGAACAGAAAGGAGACGCGGGAGTCGAACGCGGACGCCCTGATGGGACGGAAAGGAACCGTCGTCAAAACGATATCCTCCGATGGAACGAGCGGCGGATACGTCAAGGTGGAAGGAAAGACATGGTGGTCTTTCAGCCCCGAAAAGCTTGAAATACCTGAAGGCACGCGCGTCGTCGTTTCGAAGGTCCGAGGAGCGAGCCTGGAGGTACGGCCGGAGGAAGAGAATGATGCCGGGATACCCTCCGGCATGACCGAAAGATAAGGAGAGTGAGCATCATGAAGGAAATTCTGCTCGTCACCAATATGGAGAACATGGCGGTGGTGATCTTTTTTGTCCTTTTCACCATCATTCTTGTCATCTCCGGAATCAAGATCGTACCGCAGGCGAACCGTGTTATCGTGGAGCGTCTCGGGAAGTTTCACAAGGTGCTCTTTCCGGGTATCAACTTCATCTTCCCGGTTCTCGACCGTAAAAAATCGATCTCCTGGCTCGTCGGCGGCACCATCAGAAACACCGCCCTGATCGACGTCCGGGAACAGGTCTTCGACTTCCCCAAGCAGAACGTCATCTCCCGGGACAACGTCGTGATGGAGATCAACGCGCTTCTTTATTTCCAGATCAACGACCCCTTCAAGGCCGTGTACGAGATCGCCAATCTGCCGCTGGCTCTTGAGAAACTCACGCAGACTTCTCTTCGGAGCGTCATGGGGGAAATGGACCTCGACGAGATCTTCAGCAAGCGGGCCGAGATCAACGAACGACTGCGCGTCATCCTGGACGAGGCCAGCGACGCCTGGGGCGTCAAAGTTACCAGGGTGGAGATTCAGGACGTGAATCCCCCGGCATCCGTCCAGGCGGCGATGCAGCGCCAGATGGAGGCCGAACGCTCCCGAAGGGCCACGGTGACCGAGTCGGAAGGAAAAAAGAAGGCGCAGATACTCGAAGCCGAGGGGCACAAGGAAGCGCAGATCAATCGGGCGGAAGGCGAGAAACGAGCGCTCATTCTCGACGCCGAAGGCCGGGCGGAGGCACGGATAAAAATGGGAGAGGCCGAATCGGTGGCAATCGGCAAAATCGCCGCCGCCATCAGGAACGCAGGGGGAGACCCGACGCAGTACCTCGTCGCTCTGAAGTACATGGAGACTTTGGCCGCAATGACTTCCGGCCAGGAAAACAAGACCGTCTACCTTCCCTACGAGGCCACGGCAATTCTGGGGTCTCTCGGAGGAATAAGGGAACTTTTCATACCTGAGAAGAACTGAAAAAACAAAGCTACGGGGAGGAAAGTGCCACGTCCTCCCCTAGCTTTGTTGAATGCTCCGCCTAACCGAAAAGACGTGCAAATCCTCCATCTTCCTTCAGCGATGCACCCAAGCTCTTCGCGGCATCTACGGCTTCTCCGCCCTCAAGTTCAGACTTTACCCACGAGCAATACGCTTCGCGGAAGGACGCTTCAAGTTCCGGCATACTTCGCGCTCCTCTTCCTCCGGCGATGTCCCCCCACATATTGAGGGTTTTACCGCTGTCATCCGAAAGCCACCTGAAAGAAGCAAACGCAGGCAACAGAGCATCCAGAGGGCGATTATTCAGTGCACTGTGCGGAACGAGAAGAAGGTCTCCGACTTTATCGTATGCCCCGACGGCATTTCCAGGGAGGAGCAGAATACCCGGAAATCCCCTGAACCGGACCTTCGGAATGGAAAGAAGACCGCGGTCAACAGAAATAATATCGAAAAAAGAATTTGCGAAACTTCTTTCCGGCGGGCCGCTATCGGTTTTCTTTTGTGACAGGAAAAGATTTTGATCACCCCCTCCTTCTCGCAGCTCTTCATGCTCGATTATCTGCGGTTCAGGCTCAGGGATGACCACCGGAGAATAGCCGCCGTGTTCGGTTTCTCCTGGCAGCGATTTAGCAGCTCTTTCAACTACTGCGTACATCCTGTCCAATTCTTTCTTAAGGAGATCGGGAAACGCCTTCGCAGGAAGAGGAGCATTCTCGGCATATTGCCGGAAGAGCTTTATCCGCCTCGACGCTTCCGTGATTCCTTTGCTGAACGCAAACACAAGAAGCGATTCCAGATACAGGGAGTCGATGCTCGACAAAAGCCTCTCGACAATCAAGTCGCTTCCATCTTCCTCGTTCGCGACTCTCTTCAAGCGGTGGATTCCGTCCATCAGCTTCGAAAAAACGGCTATTCTTCGTCTTTCTTTGAAGTGTTTTCTCCCGGTTTCTTCGCCGGTTTCCTCTTCGTAAGGTTCCCGGAATCGCATTGCTGCGCGCGCAACGATTCGCACAGATTCCAGTAGATAATCCGTCAGCATCCGGGCACGCTCCTTCTTCAGGACGACAATTCGGCCATCGGCGGCAACACTTCCGAGAGTTGTCGTGAGAAGCGGAAACATCATGGAAATACGGGAAGCGATTCTCTTCACACGCGACTCCGCGGACGCAAGAGCCCGGTCGGCCTGCAGAAGCGCATTACTTCGCTCCTCTCCCTTGACTGCGGATCGAAAATCCTCCACCCACTCAGAAAGAGTCCGGACGACAATGGCATCACTTCTCTGCATCTCGGGAAAGATCCCTCCGGGAAAACAGATGCCGGTATCCACGATCACACGCTGCTCCAGCGAGAAAAAGGCCGAGTTCTCATCTGCAAAATGCCTGACGAGATACCTATGGAGGGAGGAAAGCTTTTGCGCGGTCGGCAACAGTGTGAAATCCCCCGTCCTGTTGAAAAGGGAAAGCTGGTTCAGCGTCGAACGATGATCCTCGGGGATCGTACCTCCGATCATCCCAAGCAGCATTCGGCAGCATCCTCCGGGATGATAAAAATCGTGAAAAAATACAATCTACTGAATAAATCAGGGATCGAGTTCTTTTTCCCTAGCATCCCGGCTTACCTCCAGATTGAGGGTTTCGGTCATTCGACATCCTCTTTCAAAGGATTCTTCCTTGTACAAGGTGAGATTTTCTTTCGCATAAATCTTTCTGATTATTATAACACATTTGGAGGAGGATGTTCAGAATTGCAGAGACAGTCGGAGTGAGCATCAATTTGTTCTTTGATTCGGAGTCATATCTGCTTAATATACACAAAACAGCACCTTTTAGGTGCTGTTAATTTGAAAATATGGCGGAGAAGGAGGGATTTGAACCCACGGAACCTCTCGGTTCAGACGCTCTCCAAGCGCCCGCCTTCGACCACTCGGCCACTTCTCCGCTCAACGGCAGGTATTATATCATAGTTTTTCAAGTTTGCCAGACTCGAAAAACGTTTTAAAAATGGCGGAGAGGGTGGGATTTGAACCCACGGGGCGGCAAGCCGCCCAATTGATTTCGAGTCAATCTCCTTCGACCACTCGGACACCTCTCCGCAAGGCACCAAAACATGATACAGGATTTTTGTTCAATGTCAAGCCAAACCTGCATTTGCAAGAGATGAACGGATTGTATTAATAAACGCATCTTAAGACGAATAAAACGGATGATGCTATTTTTTTCGCCTGGTCAATCGCTATGTTTCCGTTGTTTAGCCTCTTCGTAAGCAGATTTTCCTGTAGAATTCTTACGTCGTATGCTTCAGGAATTCTTTCTCATTACAGGAACAGAGGGTACCTCCGAGGGACGTGCCGAGTGCCGAACCGTGCGTTATAATCATGTCTCAAGGGGTCGCCTGTTCGGGTAATTTGGAAGGAGAGGAATTGAGTGTGGAAAACGATCGAACATACTGCAGACGCCGGGTTCGAGATAACTGCGGATTCTCTTGAAGTTCTTTTCCTCCAGGCGGCAGAAGCATTGTACTCTCTCTGCTCCGACGAATCTCCCCCGCCGGAATCCGCCGGAGGGAAAACGGAACATTTCGAAATCGATGCTGTGGATCTGGAGGAACTTGTTGTCTCCTGGATCAACGAACTTCTTTTTTTTCTTGAAACGAGGGAGACGTTTTTCCTGCCCACTGCAGTACGGATTTCGGAAGAGCCTTTGTCTCTCTACGCCGAAGGAGTCCTGTTCCGGCCTCCCAAAGTGCGCATTCCTGTCAAATCTGCGACGTACGGAGGGTTGGTCATCCGAAACATTCCGATACCGTTTCTCCGTATTTTTTTGGATATGTAAGGGAGGTGATCTCTTTGCACACATTCCTGGAACGGATCGACGACAACCGCTTGCTTCTCCGGCCATCAGCCGTGGAGGGAATGCGAGTTCCCGGGATGATCTTCGCCGATACATACATCGAATCCCAGCTCGAAAACGAGAACGCTCTTCTTCAGGTCGCCAACGTGGCGACACTTCCGGGGATTGTCGGATTCAGCTTCGCCATGCCGGACATTCACTGGGGGTACGGTTTCCCGATCGGAGGTGTGGCGGCGTTCGACGTCGACGATGGAATTATCAGCCCCGGTGGAGTTGGGTACGATATTTCGTGCGGAGTCAGGCTTCTGACTTCTCGCATTCTTGAAAAGGATGCAAAAAAGACAATGGAACGGCTGCTCCCTTCCCTTTTTTCAACCATTCCCACCGGAGCTGTCTCCGGAGGAGGCCGCAAACTTTCGCCCAGGGAACTGGAAAAGGTTCTTGAAGAAGGCGCACGATGGGCTGTCAGATCGGGATTCGGCACGGATGGAGATTTGGACCGCATAGAAGAGGGCGGTTGTCTTCGGGACGCAATATCCTCCGCGATTTCGGATCGCGCCAGGGAACGCGGACGCACGCAGTTGGGAACGCTCGGCTCGGGAAACCATTTTCTGGAAATACAAGTGGTCGATGAAATTTTCGACCGCGAAGAATCTTCCAGGATGGGTCTTGAACACGGATGCATCGTGATCATGATCCACTGCGGAAGCAGGGGGCTGGGGCACCAGGTTTGCGATGATTTTCTGAAGGTCATGCGGAGAGCAATGGGGCGGTACAGGATCGATGTGCCGGACAGGCAGCTCTGCTGCGCACCCGTAAAGTCCGAAGAAGGACAGGCCTATATCGGAGCAATGAGGTCCGCAGCGAATTTCGCCATGGCGAACCGGCAGATGATCGCTGACAAGGTGCGGCATGTCTTCAACGTTTTCTTTCCGGGCGAGCCGCTGCGGACAGTCCAGGATGTCAGCCACAATCTCGCGCACATCGAAAAACACGAGTGGGAAGGTAAAAAAAGCCTGCTCTGCGTCCATCGGAAAGGGGCGACCAGATCCTTCGCCGGGCAGCCAGTGCTGATTCCGGGCAGCATGGGTACTTCGAGCTACGTTCTTGTCGGCACGAGCCGCGCCGAGAAAGAGACATTCGGATCGACCTGCCATGGCGCCGGACGCCTTATGAGCAGGAGCGAGGCAGTGAAAAAGATGCCCGGGAAAGAACTTTTGCAGAAAATGTCGAACGCCGGAATATCAATCATGGCGGACAGTCTGCGCACCCTCGGAGAAGAGGCTCCGGAAGCCTACAAGGATGTATCGAACGTGGTCGAAGTCGTCCACCGTGCCGGTTTGAGTCTCAAAGCGGCAAAGCTCCGGCCGATCGCGGTGATGAAAGGATAGTCGCAAAGAAAACTGTTTCCCGAGAGAAGGCCACACTGTCGTCTACCCTCCTTCTAGCGACGCTTCCATGTCCGGTGGTGCGATGACGTTTTTTCTCCCCCTGCTTTTCGCCGGGTACACGATCGTTTCAAACAATATCTTCGATTGGGAAGACCTGTAAGAGGATCCGTTGTCGCGAGCCGAATCAGGTGTTTCTCTTCCCGTTTGCGGAGCAAATGAACAGAAAACATTTAGGAAAAAGAATATGCGTCGATTCGCAGGCCACGTACCGGCCAGAAGAACGAGCCTTCTTTTTATAGCAAGTACGTAGAGAAGAGGATAAAATATCAAGAAGAAGCTTCCTGAAGAGAGAACTTGAGAGTATTATGAACTGCATAGCAATTCAGAGCAAGATGCGCCTCTGGAATATTCGGATTTTCATACGCTCAACCTCCGTTAATAACTCTCGCCTCTCAATACACCCGACCAGGAACCTGAAATGGGACAATGTGCTGACAAGCCTTCGGAAGCTGCGCAATCAGCAGGACTGCACAGTGCATCTGCCCGCTGAAAAAAGAGAGGAAACAATCAAAATACGTGTTGTTCGGGTGAAAGTTGGCATGTATAATGCTTCCTGTCAGATACACATCCAGTAATCGTAAAAAAACACACTTAGGTTTACAGTGCTTTGTGAAAATATCCGTAAAAAATGGTAGAATATGATGTTGTCGCATTCCGGGAGAGGAGTTGGATTCCGTGGTAAGCAAAATTTTTCATTCTCTGGGCGATCAGGTGTTCGAAACTATAAAAGAGATGATCGTCAACAACACATATCAGCCGGGAGAGCTGCTTCAGATAGACAAACTTGCAGCGGAGTTCGGCGTGAGTACCACCCCTGTAAGAGAAGCTCTTTTAAGGCTGGAAGGCTTGGGCCTTGTCGATATCGAACGGAATAAAGCCGCCGTTGTGACCCAGGTGAGCGAAAAACGCTCAAGACATATCTGGGAGTTTCGCCGCCTGCTTGAAGCAAAAGTCGCCCGGGACGCAGCATTGCTGTGCACCGATAAAGAGATCGACAAAATCGAGGAAAAAGTGCTCCGTGTCAAAGAAGACCCCGATAATTTCGACCGTTACCTGGAATCGGATATTACACTTCATTCGCTTCTCTCAAGCCGTTCGGAGAATCCTCTTATCCTTGACTCTTTGAACAATCTCAGTGTCCATGCCCGAAGAATTCGCTATTTCGCAGAAAAAGGCCCCTTCCGCGAAGAGGTTCTGGAAGAAGTAACAAAAGAACATCTTGAGATCCTCCAGGCTCTTCGCGAACACGACCCCGACAAAGTCGAGAGGCTTGTGAACTCGCACCTTATCAATGCTGAGGAAAGAACAAAAAAGGCTCTCTCCGGAAACAGGAATATTGAATAAATCAGCGGGTTACGTTTTTTTTCGAAAGCGTTCAGGACCTGTGCGGTAGATCGAATTACCGGACGAGTCGATGAGGACTACGAGCGGCATGTCGCGTATTTGCAGTTCTCTAAGTGCTTCAGGTCCTAGGTCCTCGTAGTCCAGAACCTTCGAAGTAATTATGGTTCGGGCGAGCAGCGCCGCGATTCCGCCTGTTGCTCCAAGGTAGACGGCGCCGTTTTGTTTCATGCTCTCAACGACTTCTGCAGAGCGGTCTCCTTTCCCTATCATTCCCTTTACTCCTCTCTGGAGCAGAAGAGGGGTATATGGATCCATACGGTAGCTCGTTGTCGGCCCTATGGAACCGACAGGTTCTCCCGGACGCGCCGGCGATGGACCGGCGTAGAAAAGTACCGCTCCTTTTAGATCCAGCGCTATTTTCTCGCCGTTTATCAAAGCATCGGTCATTCTCTTATGCGCTGCATCCCGAGCGGTATAGATTACCCCGGACAACAGAATTTCATCCCCGGCGTTCATGAAGGAAACTTCATCAGCAAGAAACGGCGTCGTAAACCGGTTGCATTTTCCCATTGAATTCTCCCCCTATATCTCGCCGAAAGCGTGCCGGTTCGCGTGACAGCATATATTCACTGCGACCGGCAGTCCGGCGATATGCGTCGGCTCCCATTCAATGTTCACTCCGAGCGCGGTGACGGTTCCTCCATAACCGGCAGCTCCTATTCCGAGAGCATTGACCTCCGTGTAGATTCGTTTCTCGAGCTCAGCGTATGCCGGATGGTGATTCTGTTCTCCGAGAGGGCGCAAAAGCGCTCTTTTCGCAAGCTCTGCGACTCCTTCAAAGTTACTCCCCACTCCTACTCCAAGGACAATTGGAGGGCATGGATTTGGCCCGGCTCTTTCCACGGTCTTCACGACAAAAGCCACAAGGCCATCAGGACCTGCCGCAGGTGAAAGCATTGCGACAGCGCTCATATTCTCGCTTCCAAACCCCTTCGGCGCGGCAGTAATACGAACATTTTCTCCCGGAACAATGCGGATGTGAATTTTTGCGGGTGTATTATCACCAGTATTCCTTCGCTTGAAAAGGGGGTCATCGACAATGGATTTTCTCAAGTAACCCTTGGAATAGGCGCGGCGAACTCCCTCGTTCAAAGCTTCTGTCAGATCGCCGTCGATAAAATGAACATTCTGCCCCACATCCACAAAAAGAACAGCCATTCCGCAGTCTTGACATAAAGGGAATATACCTTCAGCTGCGACATTGGCATTTTCCTTCATTGTTTTCAGAACAGACGACGCAAGATCGGCACGCTCCTGCGCCGCAGCATTGCTCAGTGCATCCAGCATATCGGGGGGGAGTGAATAATTCGCCTTCAAAAAGAGATTTTCAACAAGCTCCACAACGCTTCCAACAGCAACTTCCCTCACAGGCTATTCTCCTTTCATAGCAGCGGATGAAAAAGAAGCGGCCCGCGGTGACCTTGCGATACGGTCTCCGCGGG
>CAYRPJ010000014.1:0-85817 GCA_964426245.1 uncultured Synergistaceae bacterium | reverse complement strand
TCATACAGAAACCGAAGGCCGTCCGTTATATCGGACGGCCTTCGGCGTATGTGGACGGAGAGACGAAAAACCGCATTTTCACCCGCAGTCAGTTCCGGCGGAAGAAATCCGGTCCCGCCCCGAAAGGAAATTACGAAAAAAACAGTATGTACATCTATATATTGTATCTGCATTATTTCCCCGAACGTCTTTCAAAAATAGTGTAATATTGTCCTCTCCTCATATTGTGGATTTCCATTGTTTGATGTATTATCTCCATTAACACCTTACTCTACATTAAAAACGGAGAATTAACCATGACGAAATCACCACGGCTCGGCGACATCCTGGTTTTGTCCGGAGTCATCTCCGACGAACAGCTCGCTTCCGCCCTTGCGGAACAGAGGACCTCCGGTTTAAAGCTCGGCGAACTGCTTCTGCAAAAAGGCGTCCTCACCGAGGGTAAGCTTATCGACGCTCTCAGTTCCCAGCTCAAGCTCCAGATCTACTCCCTCTCCAGGTACCGCCCGATGCCGGAGGCGCTTCGCCTGGTACCGCCGAACGTCTCCAAACGTCTCCATGTCCTTCCGCTCGCCGTCGAGGACGGAAACACCCTGCTTCTCGCCATGACCGACCCCCTCGATGTGCTCGCGCAGGACGAAGTCCGCATGCTTTCGGGAATGGAACTTCGCATCGGCCTAGTCGCGCCGTCGGAGCTGGAGCGGAACCTTGAAAGAATATACAACATTCAGGAATCGCTCGAGGGCGCCAACCTCGAATTCATGGCGGACACCAGGGATATCGACCTCAAGGCCGCGATGGGATCCGCCGCCCCGGACGATGCCCCGATCATCCAGCTCGTCAACAACGTCGTGGAGCAGGCGATCCGCGAAGGCGCCTCCGACATCCATATCGAGCCCTTCGAAAAGAACACCCGCGTCCGGTACCGCATCGACGGCCAGCTCTTCAACGCGCTCGACTTCCAGAAGAACCTCCACCCCGCGGTCTCCTCCCGTCTCAAGATCATGTCCTCGATGGACATCTCGGAGAAACGCAAGCCCCAGGACGGCCGAATTCTCGTCCGGATCCTCGGCCGCAGGGTCGACCTCCGCGTGTCCGCCCTTCCGACCATCTACGGGGAGAAGATCGTCATCCGGATCCTCGACCAGGAGAACGCCATGGTCGGGCTCAAAAAACTCGGCCTCGAGGAGGAGGACAAGCAGAAGGTCGACTACATCTGCGAAGCGCCCTACGGAATCGTCCTCGTCACCGGCCCCACCGGAAGCGGAAAATCGACCACGCTCTACTCGATCCTCGAGCAGATCAACAAGCCGGAGGTGAACATCGTCACCGTTGAGGATCCGGTCGAGTACACTCTCTTCGGCATACCGCAGGTCCAGGTGCACGAAAGAGCCGGGCTCACCTTCAGCAGCACGCTCCGCTCGATTCTCCGCCAGGACCCCGACAAGATCATGGTCGGAGAGATTCGCGACAGCGAGACGGCGCAGCTCGCCATCCGCGCGGCGCTCACCGGGCACCTCGTCCTCTCGACGCTCCACACCAACGACGCCCCCAGCGCCTCCATACGCCTGATCGACATGAACATCGCCCCGTTCCTCGTCGCCTCCTCCCTCCTTGCGGCGGTCGCCCAGCGCCTCGTCCGGACGCTCTGCAAAACATGCAAGGAGGAGTACGTCATTCCGGACCCGGTGTGCGACGTCCTCGGCCTTCCCCACGAGACCCGGGCCTTCCGCCCCGTAGGGTGCAACGAGTGCCGCGGAACCGGTTACAAGGGGCGGACCGCGATCTTCGAGATCATGATCGTCGACGAGCCGATCCGGCAGCACATCATCAACGGCGCAAGCTCGAGCGTCATCCGCGAGGAAGCCATCGCGCGGGGTATGAAGACGCTCCGGCAGGCGGGCGTCCAGAAGATCGCCGCGGGCGTCGCAAGCGTGGAAGAGGTCCTGAGCATCACCTTCTGACGGAAGGAGGGCATAGCATGGGCGTACAGATCGATGACCTGCTGGCCGAGGTGTCGGCCAGGGGAGCGAGCGACCTTCACATCGGCGTCGGGCTCCCTCCGAGCCTTCGAGTCGACGGGGAACTCCGTCCCGTTCCGGGATATCCTTCCCTTTCGACGGAGGATATGGAGCGCGCCCTCAAACAACTTCTAAAACCGGATGAGATGGAGCTCTTCCGCAAGAGCCACGAGTTCGACTTCAGCTTCTCCTTCCGCGCTCCGACGGGGGAGGAGGGGCGGTTCCGCGGCAACGCCTTCATCGAGTCGGGCAGACTTGCGCTCGCCCTTCGCCTCATCCCGATGCGGATACGCACCCTCGACGAACTGGGCCTTCCATCGACACTGAAGCAGATCGCGACGCACAGGCGGGGACTCTTCCTCGTCACGGGCCCAACGGGACACGGAAAAAGCTCCACTCTCGCGGCGCTTATCCAGGAGATCAACGAAAACCGCAGGGAACACATCATCACCATCGAGGATCCCGTCGAATACCTCTACGTCTCGAACAAGTGCGTTGTCCACCAGCGGCAGGTGGGAATCGACACCGGCAGCTTCGCCGAGGCCCTCAAGCGCGCCCTGCGACAGGATCCCGACGTCATCCTCATCGGTGAGATGCGCGACCTCGAGACCGTCGCGGCGGCCATCACCGCGGCCGAGACGGGGCACCTCGTCTTCGCCACGCTCCACACCCAGGACGCCGCCCAGTCGGTCGACCGCATCATCGACGTCTTCCCCCCCCACCAGCAGCAGCAGATCCGCATCCAGCTCGCCTCCGTCCTCGTCGGAATCTGCTCCCAGCAGCTCATCCCCTGCCCGAACGGCGGCAGGACGGTGGCCACCGAAATCCTCCTCGCCAACCCGGCCGTCCGCAACTGCATCAAGGAGGGCAAGACGAACCAGATAAAGACCCTGATCCAGACCGGGTCGAACATCGGCATGCGCACCATGGAGCAGTCCCTGGCCGACAAGGTCAAGAGCGGCACCCTTCCTCTGGAGGTCGCCCTCACGTACGCCTACGACCCCAAGGACCTCCAGAGAATCCTCTACGGATAGGGGAATCGTGCAAGGTTGATTCCATGGACCTATTTGTTCCGGGGGATGAGTTTGCTATAATGTGTAAAATTAATATATTTACGAATACACGCTACATGTTCTGAAATGATTGCATACAAAGTTTGATGAAGGAGACGGCAGATGAACTTCAAGTACAAGGCACGCTCATCCGAAGGAAGCATAGTCGAAGGAGTCCTCGCCGGTGACACACGGGACGCTGTTGTCCTCGAAATGCGGCAGCGCGGCCTCTTTCCGATAAAGGTCGAGAGGGAGTCCGGATCTTCCGCTTCCTCGAGCGAATCACTGCTGCAGCAGCTCAAAAAGGCGGGAACGGTCCCGTTGAAGGACAAGGTGATCTTCTTCCGGCAGCTCGCCACGATGATCAACGCGGGGGTGACGCTCGGAAACTCGCTCGAGATCCTCGCCGGGCAGACGGCAAACGCGCGCTTCGCGGACTCCATCCGCCGCGTCAAGCAGAACGTCGACGCCGGCTTCTCCTTCAGCGCCGCCCTGCAGTCCCGGAGCGAATTCAACACGCTGATGGTCGCGATGGTCGGCGCGGGAGAGGAAGGCGGAACGCTCGACGATGCCCTGAGCCGTCTCGCCGCGTTCCTCGAAAAACAGGACGAGCTGCGGCGGAAGGTCATATCGGCAGTCACCTACCCGGCCGCCATCATCCTTTTCGCGTGCGTCATCCTCTATATCCTCGTCACGGTCGTCATGCCCAGATTCTCGCAGGTTTTCGCGGGAATGAAGGTCGAACTTCCCGCCGTCACGCTCGCCGTCTTCGACTTCTCCAACTGGATGGCCGAGTTCTGGTACATTCCGCTGGGCGGCCTGGTGCTCTTTTTCGTCCTGATAGCCCTGATGAACCGCACGAAGTCCACCCGCCCCTTCCTTGACCGGATCAAGATCCGCCTCCCTCTGGTGGGCGACATCATTTTCAAGAGCATCATGGCGCGGGCCAACCGGACGCTCTCCTCGCTGGTCCAGTCGGGCGTGCCGATCCTCCGCGCTCTCGACATGACGGCGGAGGTTGCGGACAACGACCCCGTCTCGAAAGCCTACGTCGCGCTCCGCGACGCCGCCCGGAAGGGCGCCTCCATGGGCGACACGGCGAAGAACCTGAAGATCTTCCCCGTCATGATCGCCCACATGATGAAGGTCGGCGAGGAGACCGGACGTCTCGAGGAGATGCTCGCAAAAGTGGCCGACTGGTTCGAGCTGGAGCTTGAGGAAAAGATCAAGAGGCTCACCTCGATCCTTGAGCCGCTTCTGATCATCTTCGTCGGCGGAATTGTCGCCCTTGTGGCCCTGGCCATTTTCACGCCGATTGTGACGGCGATACAGCAGTTCCTGTAGTGCGTTTCAGGTTGTAGTGCGGTATAATCCGCGTAAAGTATCAACTGTTATGTGAGATCAACCGATAAGAACTGCAAAGGAAGGTGATGCCAACGCGCCATTCCGAATGCGCAAAAAAGATGTGCCTCTCCGGCCTTCCGGCTTTCCGAAGGACTGAGACCCCTCGGGGAAGACGGGCGAACGGGAGGAAGAGCATCATGGAACACGATCCACATATATCATACGGGAGGGAAACATAATGAAGAAAATGCTTAAGAAGCGCTCAGGTTTCACCCTTGTCGAACTGCTGATCGTCATCATCATCATCGGCATCCTGGCAGGCTCGATGCTCCTGCTCCTCGGTACAAGTTCCGACAAAGCGGAAGCGACGAAGATCATCAGCGACCTGCGTTCCATGAAGGCTGCTGCGTTGATGTACTATGCGGATGGAAAAAGAACGGTGACCGGAGTAACTGATCTTGAACCATACATGGACAGGAAAATTGACAGTGCAAAATATAATTTCCTTGATGGTACAGAATCAGGCCAATGGTTTGTTTCAAGAATAGCTCTTGCCGATGATGGAATATCCAAAGCACTTGCAGATGCTGCTGAAGAAGCTGGACTGAGAAAATATAACACAAGTGATGATGCTAAGTACGAGAAGGGTGACGCGATTGCATATATGAGGGCTAGATAACACACAAATAAGGAAGAGAGGAAGATTATTATCCTCTCTTCCTTAACATTTCTTATATTCAAACCGCAACCATTAAAATTATTTTTTTAATGGAGTTTTTGTATTATAAGGGATTATAATAAAATGCAACATAATTTAAAATATATGAGGTATGCCAATGAAAATGGCAAAAATTAGAAATAAAAGTATGTGTGGATTTACTCTTGTCGAACTTCTGATTGTCATCATCATAATCGGCGTCCTCGCAGGCGCTATGTTGTTGCTTCTGGGCAGCGGAACCGACAAGGCGGAGGCGACGAAGATTGTCAGCAACCTCCGTTCGATGAAAAGCGGCGCCATGATGTACTATGCGGATAACGGAGCAGCTACACCGCCCGTGCTTGCAGATATCGAAAAGTACATGGACTCCAAAGCGGGCGCCGGCTATGATGTCGATACTGGTACATTTCCCGGCCGTTGGTATGCGTCTTATAAAAACGATACCGAATTGGGTGCTACTCACGGCCTTGCGAAGGCCCTCGCCTCCATAAACGACGCCGGGCTGATCGGAACGATTGCAAGTGAAGACGTAGCGTATGTGCCCGGCGATAACCCGGTCTATATGAGGATCCGGTAACCAAATTTCACGGCGGTTGCACTATCCTTCAGAAAGACAAGGTTTCTTATGCCGAGAAAGGGGGGAGTCAGGGGTTTCATACTTTGAATGACGTCAAAACGCTGAGCGTAGAAAAAATATACTTATTGCTTTATGAGCGTTGGGAAGGGGTGGAATCAATGAATCTGAAAAAATTCCCGAGAACCGGACGTAAAGGATTTACCCTTGTCGAACTTCTGATTGTCATCATCATCATCGGCATTCTCGCGGGGGCCATGATGATGCTGTTGGGGAGCAGCTCGGACAGGGCCGACGCCACCAAGATCATCAGCGACCTCCGCTCGCTGAAATCTGCGTCGCTCCAGTTCTACGCCAGCAATCCGAATGTACAAACTCTTACCATCGACGACCTCAGGCCGTTTATGGACGCGAACATCAACCCGGCACACTACCAAGCAGTGGGCGGTCCTATGCCGCCTGACGGCGCTATAAAATGGTATATTTATTACCAGGGACCGAATATGATCAAGCCCGGCGTAAGAAAGGCCCTCGTCGATTCCGCAACGGACTCCAACCTGCTCGGACAGGAGGCGATGTCGAATGCTTCAGATACTCCGCCGTACGGCGTCGGCGCAGATCCCGATATGGTAGTGGGGATGAAGGCCAGGTAGACTGCTCCTTTGCTGAGGGAAGGATGCTCCCTGTCGAAGAGAGCATCCTCCGGATTCTTTGATCCGAAAATCATCTTCATTCGAACTGATGGACGTTGGGGACGAGTATTCAATGACTTCTTGTGTCGCTTTGGCCTGCAACGCGAATACAGGCGCCGTAGGAAACCAAAGGGGGATGTGCCGTGGAATCGAAGGGGATTTCAAGAACCGGACGGAAAGCCTTTACCCTTGTCGAACTTCTGATTGTCATCATCATCATCGGCATCCTCGCCGGGGCTATGATGATGTTGCTGGGCAGCAGCTCCGACAGGGCGGAAGCGACCAAGATCATCAGCAACCTGCGATCGATGAAATCGGCAACGCTTCAGTTCCGAGCCGATCACCCTAACGACACCGAACTCACAACCCTCAAGCTCAGCCGTATATGGACGCCGAGTTTGGATTTGGCTATAACGCTTACCGCTTTGTGGTTTCGGACGAAGTTCGATGGGGGGGGGGCGCATACGAAGGACCGCTTATGACCAATGCGGGTGTAAGAAAGGCTCTTGCTAATTCAGCGGTTGAGTCTTCAATATTGGAGAGCAGGCAATGAGCAACGGCATGGCTTCAACACCTCCGTATGGAAGTATTGATCCTGATGCGGTGGTTGTCTGGATGAGGGTCAGGTAAACGGATTTTTTCGGAAAAAGAGAAAAGGGTGATACCATCTCCGCAAGAGAACGACCTCTCTACTAAAAAATTGAAAAATATCTGCGGTCCGGATGGTGCATAAGGCGCTTCTTCCAGATCGCATTGAATGTTATAAAAAGTTTTCGCGCCCTCAATACATATTAGGAAGGATGCGCACAATGCAAAAAATGTTGACAGCAAAAACAGGAAAACGAAGGGCTTTCACGCTGGTTGAAGTGCTCATCGTCCTTATTCTCATCGGGATCCTCACGGGATCCTCGCGGGATCGATCCTGATGCTGAGGGCCACGAGTAGCGCCAAGGCCAAGGCTGCGAGGATCATCAGCGACCTCCGGTCGCAGAAAGCGGCAGTCGCTGTCTACCAGGTGGACGAGGGCGTCGGTGCCCCGACGCCCTCGCTGGACGATCTCAGGAAACACATGGACAGGACGATTCCCGCAGGGTACAACGTCGGCGATAAAGATCATTACTGGTTTGTCTTTTACGATGATACCGCTCTCGGAGGCAGCGGCTTGGCGAAATCGCTCGCGAATTCGGCTCAGGATATCGGACTCTACAGATCCATGGTCGCCAGCCCGGATCTCGAACCCTATACCGGAGTGCACGGAGAAAATACGGTATACATGAGGGTTCACTGAAGAGCGTCACTAAAATTGAAATCTACGGCGGCGGAGTGAGCGCCGGAAGTACATACATTCGCTTCAAGGGGAGGAAGTGCGATGAGAGCGCAGCTTATGAAAAAAAGAGAGCGGTCGGGATTCGGTTTTGTGGAGCTTCTCGTCGTCGTGTTACTCGCCGGTATTCTTGCAGGGGCTGCGATGCTCGCTATAGGAGGCGGAACGCAGAAGACCGGGGAGGCGCGTATCCGGATCGCTGTTCTCTCTCTCGGCTCCCCCGGTTTCAAAATGCCCGCACCGGACATGGCCGCTATCGATCCTGATACGATTTCCTCGGACATGCAGCCGAAAGCGCTCGTCGTGTTTGTTCCCGGGCGCGCATCGTCCTCGATGTGAGTCGGGTTTTTCGGACTTACCTTGTTTACGGACGAAAACTCGGCTTCATCGGCAATGAGTCGGGAGTTCCTGCGGAAGAACCGAGCGATTCCGGGAGAAAGCTATCGAACGGGAGTTTTTTGTTCCTATCTTGCAAAAGTCGAGAAATACAGTGGAGGCGTCATGAAAAAGAGTAAGAGTATGTTTTCGTCCTTTCGAGTTCATGGCACGAGAAGAAAAGCGTTCTCGCTTCCCGAGACGATTATCGCGCTCGTGATCCTGTCGGTCGCGATCCTCGCGATCGCGTTCGTCCCCATCATGTCGTCGAAGATGATGCTGCAGACGACGCAGCGCGAACAGGCCATGTTTCTTGCAATGAAGGGGCTCGATTACCTTGAATCGGTGAGCCCGGACGTGGCCGTTTCGGACACTGTTCCGGAGGGGATGTACACCCTCATCTACCAGAAACCTCTCTACAGCGCGGCGACCGCATCCAATTACAAGGCGACCGTGACTGTACGATGGACCGGTCTTGCCGGGCAGTCCGAACTGATTCTCGAACGCAACCTGAGCAGGCTTTCCCATGAAACGCGCCATAAGCAGGAGGAGGAATGAGGACCTTGAGGAAAAAATCCGCGTTCACATTTATTGAACTCCTCGTTTCCATGCTGATCCTGGGAATTGTCATGGCTGCGGTGATTGCTCTCATGTTCTCGGTCTTTAAAAGCTACGAACTCCATCAGGACATTACCGAGGCGAAGCAGCGAGGACAGCTTGCCGTCGCCTCGATCCAGCCCTACATCCTGAATGCGGGGCTGGGTATGCCTGCGGCGAAGGCCGATTTTCAGAAGGCGTTCGAGGGCCAGACAGGGACTGTCACATTGCCGGGGATAATGCCCGCCGACACCGCAAAGGCGTTCAAGTCGTTTGTCCAGCTTGCCTCGGCGAAGACTCCGGTCGCGGATGCCGTGACGGAAGCCCCCGAGGTGTGGATCGTGTATTCGATTCCAAGCGGAGCCGGGGTCAATAAAGGATACTCCCTCTCCGCAGGTTCTCCTGCCGTTATCGAACTGGACCAGTTCGCCGATCTTTCGGTCGGAACAAACCTCTCGACGGTGAAACAGAACATAAAAGCATGGATTACGTTTCCCGCCACGACATGGCCGTTCTGGATCAGCGACATCGATGAGGTCGACGAGGAACTGACTCTGAACATCGCAGTGCCCCAGAAGATCATCCCTTTCGATGAAGTTCACCTTGTCCGCGCCGTGAAGGCCTTTGTTGCCTCCGGCAGCGTTCTGACGGTAGAAAGGCTTGACGGTTCCGGAGCGCAACCTGCGGTCGACGGGATTGTGGGGTTATGGTGCGAGTTCGACCCCGCAGGGGACCGGGTTCTTACCGTGCGTGCCCTTGCACGGTCGAGTACGAAGCGGAAAGACCATCATTGGAGCGGTATTGAAGAATGGCCTGCAACCGCGTCTCCGAAGGTTGCCGACCTGGACCGGCAGTATCGCTATGCGGTGGTATCCCGCAGCTGGAGGATACGAAATTGAAAAAAATAACGGGAGTCCGGTTGTACAATCGCAATAAATACGCGTCCAGAAGAGGAATGGCTCTAGCCATCTCCCTCATTGCGCTCCTTGTGGCGGGAATGATGGTCGGAGTGTCGATGTATCTCGTCGAAAACATGATGGGAACAACGCAGATGAAGATCAACGACGAGGTTCTGCTCAACGCTGCGCTGTCGGGTGTGGAAAAAGGCAAGGAACTGCTCTTCCAGAAAAAGGAGACTGATAAAGCCCTTCCAAGACGAAGCGATCCGGAGACCGGTATTGCAGGTGCCGATCTGAAACCGCCATTTGATGTATTAAAGGTCGACGTCGGCGGAACGACCTTCACGACGCCTGAAGGCGTGCAGGTGGATTTCGTGGTCTATGACCTTGATTACAGTATCGAAGAAGGTGAAGAGATTCCTGATTTTGAAAAAGGCATACCTCCGATTATTACGTTCGTTTCAGGCGGCGGAGGCGGGGGATCAAGCGACATAGAAGCAACGAGCTCACAAGCGTCGTGGCAGTCCTATACTGCCATAAACCGCTCAGGAGGCCCCTACGACAACGACCCGGTAGAAGGCGCCGGAAGTATCGCCTCAAACGCATATCTCGTGCGCAGCACCGCGACGTATAAGGAGTTTTCGAAAACGGTGGAGCAGGCGATTGCATTGGTGGAGTGAATTTGAACTTTCTCTGCGAAAGGGGAGGGAAGTAGAATGAGAGTATTGAAAACGAGAAAAACACAGTGGATCCGTCGTATTTTCTCCTTCGCCGGGGCTGTAGCGCTCTTTTTGGCATTCGCGGAGCCGGCGTTTGCAAACCTTACGCCTGTGTTACGGCCTTTTTTATCTGGCGATGATGTTCATAAAAAGGGCAGTTGGGCGGTGCCGAATCGGATCTATAGTGAAAACGCTCCGCTTTTTTTTAAAGACGATGACGGGAATGAGTACTATCTGCAAACCTTCTTTACACGGAAGGTCGCACAGATACTCGGTAAATCACGAGATCTGCAGTGGCAGGGGAACTTGCGCAGATTCAAGAAAGCAAAAGAAGCAAAACGATTTCAGGAGAACTGGTCTGCGAACAAGCTGCTGAACCTCCGCACAGCGGATACGGAGAAATCCCGAAAAGTTTACACTCCCGCCGTTGCGAGCGACTCTCTTTCTCTTGATCTGACCGGACCCCTCTATCCGAAAGTTGTACAGAACCTTGTCGCGCTGAACGGCTCCGACAACTTTTTACGACGTATGGGGTTTGCGGTGGATACAGCGGGTGAAAGAGAGAAAGGACAGGCATTTGTCAACTGGCTAATAGGCGACACGAGAAACGACAAGCTCTTCGACATCTATCACAGCGGGATAGCACTGGTAGGCCCGCCCTCTGCCGAAGTGCCCGAGATCTACAAGAGTGCATACGAGGTTTTTAAAAAAGAGAAACTTCAAGAAGATGGAAAGAAAGAGAATTCGGAACGGAAGTGGATTGTCTATGTGCAGTCGAACGCAGGGATGCTCCATGCGTTCGACTACGAGACAGGCGAGGAGAAATGGGCTTTCATCCCCCCGAATGTCCTGGAGAACGCACGCCTTCGCGGACTGGTGAAACCGACAAACGATGAAGGGAACCCCAAAAATCCGTATACTGCCGCCGAAATTGGTGTCAAGCCCGACGGTGCTGTCGTGCCGAGGTTTCTTGCGGACGGTCCGATCGTTGTGGAGGACGTTTACGATTCCGTCGCAGGCAAATTTATCACGGTTCTCCTCGGTTCTTTAGGTTTGGGCGGATGGGGTATGTATGCCCTTGATATAACAGTTCCTGAGAAACCTTTGTTTCTCTGGGCCGTAGAGAACACAGTTCCTTCACAAAATAAACGTGAAACAATTGTATGGAAGGGCTCGCTTTCTAATGTGCAGAGGCAAGTAGCCGATCCTAAATGGAATTATGATCAGCTTGAGTTTCCAATGAGCACTCCTTTTATCGGAACTATGTCAGGTTCATGGGGAAATTCGGAATGGGTTGCGTTAGCAGGAAGTGGAGCGAATGTCCCTTTCGATCAGGCTAGCGGCTGTGTGTTTGTTATCAAAGTCCTCACAGGAGAAGTTTTACAAAAAATTACAAGTTCGTCGGGCGCGTTTAAGAAAATATTTGCTCCTGTGCTGGTTCTGCGCGAAAACGAAGGAGACTCAATCAAAACGTTTTACGTTGCAGACACCCAAGGAGCTATTTATTTGGGTAAATACGTTGGCAGTCAATGGATTTTGGAAGATACAAAACTCATTTCCGGTGGCGGGTCCCAGGCTGTCTCCTATTCGCTCGATATAGCGGACGACAAGGATGGCACGCGTTGGCTTTTCGTGTCCAGAGGCGATAGAGACGAGATGGTAGGCGGCTCAGAGAAGAGCAATCTCAATATCGTACCTCTTAATTCACCGGGTGAAAGTACCTATTTTCTTGATTTGGATTTGTACCGCTTAGCTTCTCCCCCTGTTGTATACAACGGATTTGCCTTTTTCACGACGTACAACAGTAGTAATGGCAAGTCCAGAGTGTATTCATTGCATATTAGGAACAGGACCAGATACTTCTGGAAAGGGCTGAAAGAAAACTACATCGAATTCTCGAATCTGCGAGTTACCGGCGTCTCTCTCGCCGGGGGAAAACTGGCCTTCAGTGTCGTCGATTTCAACGAATCGGCCAAGTACGAGAGCGAGGCGCTCTTCAAACGCGACGACAGCGGAGAAATCCTTTTCACGCATATTCAAGGCAATGAAAACATGCTGTACGTCGAACTTTTCAACGCCGGCTTCGACCCCGGCGGGGGGGACTTCGACATTAAAGCCGACATGCCGCTCTTCTGGAAGGCGAGATAACGTACTATGATCAAACTGGATATTATGTGAAACGGGACGGAGTGAGGATCCCGTTGCATTGCGGGATCCTCTTCTACTGCCCGGCATCACACTGGAGGCGAACATGAAGATTTGTCCGTTCAGCCGGTTTCAAATGCGTCGCTCTCGAAACAAGGGATTTTCACTCGCGGAGACGATCATCGCGTTTCTGATCCTCTCGATTGCACTCCTCGCCATCGCATTTGTCCCTATCATGTCTTCGAAGCTGGCTCTTCAAACCGTGCAGCGCGAGCAGGCGACGTTTCTCGCGGTTCAGGCGCTTGACTCGCTGGAGGCACAGCCGTTCAACGTCAAGGTGGAAAGCGAGGACGTGATCGGCGAGTTCACCGTGAAGTCGCAAAAACCAATCTTCGTTCAGGAGCAGCCGCAGAACTATATAGGAAAAGCGACAGTGACATGGAGAGGCGTCACGGGTGACACCTCCTTGATTCTGGAGCGGCGGATAAGCAAATTCTCCAGCGAAACCCGGAAGGAGTGAGCAAGGGATGAACAGACGCCGTGGGTTTACGCTTGTGGAACTGCTCATCGCCATCGTCATCACGGGTCTCGTCATGGGCTCCGTGATCACCATTCTTTTTTCCGTCTTCAAGAGCTACGAGCTTCATCAGGACCTTAGCGAGGCGAAACAGCGGGGACAGATCGCTCTCGCAGCGATCCATCCGTTCGTTCTGAACGCGGGGCTTGGACTGCCCAACAAAGAAGCTGATTTTCAGGCCGCTTTCTCAGGGCTTGATCCCGTTCTTCCGGCCCAAGCAGCACGAAGGTTCAAGGGGTTCGTGCAGCTCGCTTCAGCCTCGGGGGACGCGCTCTCTTCGGGTACTGCCGCTCCCGCGCTCTGGCTTGTCTATTCCGAGCCGAGCGGAGCCGGTGTGGGAAAGGAATATGCGGTTCCAAAGAATCCTTCTCCTCACTTTCCGATAGAAGTCGAACCGTTCGGCACGCTCGCACATGCATCGAACTTGTCGACGGATGCATCGCAGCTAAAAGCTTGGATCTCATTTCCGAGCGCCTCGTCGCCGTTTCGAATTTCCTCCGTCGATACAACAGCGGAAACACTTTCTCTGAACTCTTCTTCCGATCAGTGGATCGCCGCGTTCGACGAGCTTCACTTTGTCCGGGCGGTAAAAATTTCTTCCGGCGGCGGTGTTTTAAAGATCGATCATCTCGATGGTACGGAAGTCAGATCTGCGGCGGACGGTGTCGCAGGCATGTGGTGCACATTCGATCCCGAAGGAGACAGGGTGCTCACCGTGCGCGTCCTGGCACGGTCCGGTACGAAGCGGTCGGACCAGCGGCAGAGCGTGATCGTCGGATGGCCGGATGACGCAGTGCCGGCAAAAAGCGGTCTCGATTCGTCGTATCGCTATGCTGTGGTCTCCCGCAGTTGGAGGATACGAAATTGAAGAGAATGATTCGTCTCAATTCCAGGAAAAAAGCGATGTCTCTTGCGGTCGCCCTTATCGTCCTGCTTGTTGCAGGCATGATCGTCGGCGTTTCGGTCTATATTGTCGGGAACATGATGGAAACAACAAAGATGAAGACTGACAACGAACGAAGACTGAACGCAGCGATCGCAGGAGTCGAATTCGGCAAGCAGCAGATCGTCGACAGTGTTCTTGCGGGCAGCCTTCCGAAGAAAGCCGGAGGTTTTTCGGTCACTTCCGCGGATATTGCCGCCGATCCGGTGAATTTTTCCGCGCTTGTAGCGCACAGGGGTGTAACACCGTTCATTTTCGACGAGACCGACTTCGACGCGGGAGATTCCTCGATGAAAGTCGCGATATATGTTTATGATCTCGTCTACAAGACGGAAGGTAGCATCGCCTTCAGCAAGGGCTTCCCGCCCCGGATGTGGGATACGCTGTTCTCCTTCGGAGGAGAAGCCTATGAAGACTACCTGATCTGGAATCCTTTGTCCGGCGGGGATGATCCTCTGGGAAGTCCGTTACACAGCAAGTTGGGTTACTATCTTGTCCGCAGCTCGTCATCGACGCCCGATGGTCTCTCGACGACGGTGGAACAGAGCGTGGTCGTGCAGAAATGAAGTGTCTAGGAAAGGCGGCGGGAAAAATGAGTACACAAAGAGACCTCATTCCTCCTTCTCCTTGGAGAATAAGGATATGCAAGGTAGCGGTCTTGTTTTGTCTGCTATTCTCCGTTTTATGGGCGGATAAGGCCGCGGCTACAGACGGACTGCGATCTTTTTTGAAAGTGGCGCCTCCGCTCGTCGAGCCGAATGTCCTTTTTTTCCTCGACTCGAGCGGATCGATGCTCTGGCCGATGGATGCAGGCGCCGATGAACGGAATCCGGAAAACTCAACTTTCGGAGACGGAACACTGGGCTGGCAGCAGCCCGATAAGCACGCCTTCCTTCAGGAGTATTACGGACGTGATCTTGACGCCTCCAACAACGACCCGAACGATCCGGATCACTATCACCCCGAACTTGTCTGGAAAAGAGGGGGCGCAGTCAAGGCTGATGATAATGATTCGCTGATGCCGAACGACAGCCGCGGCTACAAGGCGAAACTTGTTTTATGGCGGATTCTGGGCGACAAGGATCTTGTCTCCGGCTTGAGGATCGCTTTCGCGACGTACATGCAGTCGTTCTATACCTACCAGTCCGGAAACTGGCAGACGAACTGGTTTGCCGACTGGTACCGCTATCCTCACAGCAAGGTTTTTCTCCGGAAAAATTCCGACGCCTCTCCGGGGGGTGTCTACCCCTCTTCTCCCTCCAACGCGCTCGATGTCCTGAACCGCTATAAAAAGGACGACGCAGGAAGTTTTCTTGACCCTCTCCCGTATACCGACCCGAGCGGAGCCGGCTATCACAATTCGTGGCGCCTGGCCTCGGGTGTTTTGATCGCTACCAACGAAGACAGCAAGAGGGCGCTTCTTCGGTCGGACTTTCGCAGCTACGTCGACGAGGGCGTTTTGGACGAGACGCTTTTACGAAACAAAATTTTGAAATGGATCGATGGAAAGGAAATTTATACACAGTCACAGCTTTCGGCATCGGCGTATCATCTCGGAAACCCTGAAATACGGTTCGACGGGTGGCGTCCGCTGAGAGAGTCCTTTTTTGCCAGGGATAAGACCGCGAATCTCTCGGGCACTGATAAAGAGGGTATCCGCGAGGGCTCGTTCGCCGATTTCTTCAAGATGACCAACCCTGCGACGATTACTCACTACTGCCAGGACAACTGGGTTGTCCTCCTCACCTCTGGAGGGCAGTCGTACGGGACCGACGACCAGCTTGTCCAATCCGTCAAGGACTTGTACAACACAAGCATCAAAATATCGGGAAACAACTACTCCCGTCCTATCCGGACCATCGTCCTCGCATTCGTCGATCCTGAGAGCGAGGACGAGAACGTCGCCGCCCTGCGAAACAAATTGAACAGAGTTGCGGACGCCGGAGACAATGGAGTTGAGGACAACAGCGCGAAGGCCTATTTCGCCACCGACGTGCCCGGCATTATGGGCGCGATGAACAAAATCATCGCGACAATACGAGCGGCCAGCGGGACCAACAACGCGCCCCTTCCATCTCCGGCAAGCTCCGCGCCCCAGGAGGACGTCTTCTACCAGCCCTTCTACATCGGACGCGCCGACGCTCATTGGAGAGGAGACCTGAAAAAGACTCTCTTCGACGGAAACACGTATCCTTTGATCTGGTCCGCTGCCAATAAGCTTCAGAGTACGAACTGGGATGCGAGGAAGGTCTATATTCCGGCTCTCGTACTCGAAACGGATCCTCTCAGGGGGTTGACCCCTGCACATGAAAATCTCGCCCGGTTTTCCACCGGGATAGCCGCCGACCTTGCCCCGGTAATAGGCATCTCAGGAAACAACGCGACGACGCTGACCTCGAACTTCATCCAGTGGTATCTGGGCGACAACATTTATCTGGAAAGCCAGCGCTACAAACTTTTCGATATGTACTACAGCGGAGTGGCGAAGATCGGGCCGCCGGATGCGCGTTCCCGTATCGGCGAGGCGAGTTACAGTACGTTCGTGTCGACGTACCGGGATCGTCCTACGCTGATTTTCACGCAGTCGAACGCCGGACTGCTTCACGCTTTCAACGACGAAGACGGAACGGAGCGGTGGGCCTTCATGCCGCCAAATGCGCTTGTCAAGGGGCGGCTCCGGGGACTGAAGGGGATGTGGGACGGAAATACGTGGAAGTACGATACCACGAAGAAATCCTATTCCCGCTATATCACGGACGGGCCGATCATGGCCGCGAACGTCGAGATCGACGGAGAGTACCGTACGGTGATTCTGGGCCTTCTGGGACTCGGAGGAGCGGGCATGTACGCTCTGGACATTACGGACGCCGACATGCCGCGCTTCCTGTGGGCCGTCGAGAACGACATTCATGTAGATAACGCCAGGAATTTGCTGACGGTAAAGCAGCAGGATATCAAGGGGCAGAACGATAAAAAGATTCGTATATGGAAGCAGAGCAGCAACATGGTGGAGGAGATTTCGATACTGCACAAAGGTCTTTCAGACACTTCCGTGTGGAATTATTCGAACCTTCGCTTTACCCTGAGTGTGCCGCGAATAGGGTTCGTGACTCTCGACTCCCCGGATGGTCCGGTTAAGGAGTGGGTCTTCGTTATGGGGAACGGAACCCCTTACGGCGAATCGTTCTCCACTGGCGAGGTGTATGTCGGGAAAATAACGACGGGAGAGATTATAAAGCGGTTTACAGCGCCGCAGGGTGTGAACGCCGGATTCTTCGTGTCGCCCATCTCCGTCGTCTTCGAAGACTCACGGAGAGAGATCAAGACGTTCTTCGCGGCCGACAGCAAAACGGGAACCGTCTTCATGGGGGATACGACTTCGACAAATCCCGCCGAATGGACTTTCAAGAAGGTGTTCACTATATCGACGCTGCCGGGCGTAGGATCGGGAAACATCGGTTTCGCCTACACCCTGAGATTTGAAAAAATTGCGGGGGACAACTGGCTCTTTGCGGCGAGCGGCGACTGGCTCGATCTGCAGGGGGGGCAGGCATCCACGACGAATTACTTCGTGGCCGTGAATTTAAAAGATCTTCAGGAGCCGCACGGCACATTGACAAAGCTCGATCCTACCGATCCGCTTGAAATCGCGCCGAACAACAACGGATGGTTCATCGAGTTCGGTCAATACGAACGCCTTTCTTCTCCTCCGGTTCTTTACAACGGATACGTGTTTTTCGCCACGTTCACACAGGGGAGCGATCCGTGCAATCCGGAGTCTGGAACGGCGAAGCTTTACGCAGTAAAAGGGACTACCGGCGAGGGAGCATGGACCGATGATGCGAAAGTTATGACCTTTCCCGACCTAAGGATTAGCGGCGTCAGTTTCATGAAGGGGAAAATGCTGCTCGGTTCAACGGCTTTCGAGGGCAACGAGCCGCCTCTTCCGTTCGATGTACCGGATAAAGTGCAGGCAAATTCAGGCGACGGTTCCATTCCTGCCGGCACGGAGATCGAAGGCCTCCCCGGCCCCGTTCCCGGAAGCAAGGAAATGTTGCCTTTCTTCTGGAAAGGGAGATGATATCTTCTTGTTTATATGATATAGTTGCTTATGAAAAAAAATCGAAAGCGCTTAATGGAAAGCTTTGAAAGGATGTGGATATATGGCTGCTTCGGCGTTCTTGAAGAAGACACACAACAAAGCTGGATTGTCGCTGCACGAGAATGCTCTCCGGTACGTCGAACTGGAGGGAAATCTGTCCGGAGCGAAGGTTGTTCGGAAGATGGCCGTTCCGACGAACGGTCGGGGGGTGAAGAAGAACTCGCTGGCCGATCCGGGGGAGCTGATCGCCCCCCTGCAGGAGCTGGCGGTCAAGATCGGCGGTCGCTTCAAGGCGCCTGTTGCTCTGGCGCTTCCTTCACGGGATATCCTGATCCGCATCCTCGAGCTTCCGGAGATGTCTCTGGAGGATGCCCGCGAGGCGTTGCAGTGGGATTTCGACAAGTACTTCCCCTATGCGTTCACGGACGCCGCTGTCGATATGGGCAGGGTTGAGAACGCGGTCCACGTGGAAAAGGGGATGATGTCCGTCTTGGTGGCCGCGTGCAGGCTCCGGACCGTCGAATCCGTCCTCAGGATGGCTGAGACCGCGGAGATCGAGCTTTCGACGATCGAACCGGAGAGCGTGGCGATGTTCCGGGCCTCGCTCGGCCCCGTCACGTCATTCGCTGGAGGATATCTCGCGATCTTCGCGGAGCATGACGTGACGCAGCTCGTCCTCGGCTACAAGGACAACGGGATCCTGTACAGGACCTCGCTGGTGGATGTCCCCGAAACCGCGGACGGAGCGCGCGACTTTTCTCCGCTCGTCAGGGAGGTGGCCAATACGCTGACGTTCGTGCGCAATCAGTACAAGGAGCTTCCCCTAGAGCACCTGATGCTTGGCGGTTCGTTCGCTGCACAGGGCGGACTGGGAGAAATCCTTCAGGAGACCACGGGGCTGAAGGTGTTGCGGGTCGACCCGTGGAGTGCGTGGGGGCTTCCGGTTCCGCCCGGCGAGAGCGCGGGCTGGGAAGCCGCCGTCGGATTGGCGGTGCGTGATCTGTCATGAAAATTGCGCTTGATCTTCGTCCGCGTTCTCTGGTTGAGTCCCAGCGA
Source organism: uncultured Synergistaceae bacterium (assembly GCA_964426245.1). Taxonomy (GTDB): domain Bacteria; phylum Synergistota; class Synergistia; order Synergistales; family Aminobacteriaceae; genus JAAYLU01. The sequence continues at coordinate 66,679 of CAYRPJ010000014.1, read as the reverse complement.
AAGAAACGAAGCTTCAGTTTCGCACGTTTCTTCCTGGTGCTCTTTTTCCTTGCGTTCCTGTTTGTCGGCGGAACGACGCTCTTTTTGTCCTTTATGAATTATCGTTCTCTGGATGCCCGAATTGCCGGCCTCGAAGAGGAGCTGGCGCTGAAACGTGCCCAGAGCGCCCGCCTGGCCAACGAACTGAAGCGACTCGCCGGGATCGAGGCGACGCACGTCTCCGCGCTGAAGATGCTCCAGGAGGAGGTGCCCGCCCTCGAGTTCCTGCAGGCGATGGAGGGGGCTCTTCCGCTGGGAGTATGGATGCGGAGCGTCTCGGTGGTTCCGGGAAGGGCGACCCTCCAGGGGACGGCGTTCCATGAGAACGACGTCGTCGAGTTCGCCAAGGGCCTGCTGGACGTGGACGTGGTGGCGACGGTGGACTTTCCCACGACCACCCGGGTGCAGAGGGAAAACCAGTCTCTCGTCGACTTCTCGCTCTCCTGCCGCCTGCGCGATTTTGCGGCGGCGGTTGCTCCCGCAGTCTCCGAAGTCCGGAAGGAGGGGGAAACACAATGACCCGAAAGGACAGCCTGATCGTGCTGCTTTTTCTTCTGCTAGCGGGCGGCATGGGGTACGGGACGTACTTCCTCGTCAACGAAGTGGAGAGTCTGAGGGAGACGGACAAGTTTCTGCGTACCCAGAGCCTTCAGCTTGAACTGCAGGCGGCGGAGCAGGTGCGCCAGATCGAGGTCTACAAGAAGGCGATCGCCGCACTTGAGCGGTACCAGCTCGAACTTCCCGAAAACGAGGTAGATTTTTACGCATGGACCCAGCAGGAACTGACCCGCAACGGTGTCCGGAGCAACGTGGTGAAGCCGGGTTCGTCTCCTCCTCAGGGACGGAACGCAGTTCAGGTGGATTTCCAGGGGCCGTACTACGGTTTCGTGAAGACATTTTCGGACTGGCGCAATCTGAAGGTCGCCCTGCGGCTTTCCTCGGTGACGATGAACATGGTCGATGGCGATACCGTCCGGGGCGTTGCCATCGTCGAATCCGTCTTAAAGAAGTAGGTGATGGCGATGGTCGACGGAACGGTCAACGAGAGTTTCGCAAGCAAACTTGCTTCAGGAGAGGGTTCCTTCCGCTCTCTTCGGCTTTTTATTTTTCTGGTGCTCATCGGGGGCATCGCGTTTTTCGGATGGAATTTCAGGAAGATCATGGATCTCTCCGTAGAGGAACCGGTCTTTGTCCCTCCTGTCGCCGGAAAATCCCAGGAGGATGCCAAGCGGCTCGACGGAATCGTCGAAAACTATCGGGCGACGACCGAGGCGAGACGTGCGAGCAAAAATACCGCGGAAGCAGTGATCGACGACGCACGGCGTCCATTCGCGATGACGGAGCGCAAGGTCGAGGAGAGGGTCCGCGTCGCCGCAGCAGGCGAGAGTCCTGTTCCGGATCCGCTCGAGACGATGGAGGCGCTTCCTCCGATCATGTTCGTCCGGGCCATCATGGTGGCCGGGAAGGATGCAATCGCCATCATGGACATCAACGGCGTGGGGAACGGAATTATCGTGAAGACCGGTTTCTCCTTCCTTGAAAAACAGGGAAGGATCGTCCGCATCACACCGGACAAGGTGACCGTCCGGTGGATCGGCAAGAATATCGATATCACACCGGGACTATAGAGGGGGATTATGGGATGAGAACATCGTGGAAGTTAATCTGTGCCTTGATGCTGGCTATTTTCATCGTCGCCGGCGGTTGCATCCATCTTCCCTCGAAGGCCGATGCAGCCGCGCCTGCTACCGATAGCGCGGCGGCGAAGGCGTTTCCGCCGATCGGAGGATTGACTGTCCGCCAGCTGGCGGACCGGGCCGTCACGATCGAGCTGCTGGGTTCGTCGCTTCCCCGGCCGGAGATTGTGAGCAATTCGTCCGATTCGATCGTCTTCTCCGTGAAGCCGGCCTATCTTGCCTCCGGAAAGTGGGAGCGGAAGCACGACATGCCTCTTGTGAGCGGCGTGTACGCCGAGCAGAAGGGGGATTCGGTCGTCTTCACGGTCTCCGTGAACAGCGCGCTCGTCCTGAGGAGCATCGAGGGGACCGCGCCCGCGAACCGCTACTTCCTCCGGTTCGACGCCGCGGGGTACGCGGCCCGCGAGAGGGAGGAAAAGACCCTCACGGCGCCGCGTCCTGCTCCGCCGGTGAACTACAACGACCCGTTCACGAAGACCGTTCCCGTGACGCTCGACCTGCGGGACGTGGAGCTGCGGGACGTCTTCCGGATGATGGGAACGTACGCCGGCATGAACATCGTGGCCGACCCGTCGGTACCGAACACGCTGGTGACGATGTCGCTGACCCAGGTGCCGCTGAACGAGGCGCTGGGGTACCTGCTCCGGATGTACGACATGGCGTACGCCATCATGGGAAAGACGATCATCATCGGGTCGCCGGACAGCCTCGGAAAGACGACGGGGAAGACCTCCACCCGCTCGTTCAAGATCGCCTATGCGGACATGAAGGCGGTCGGAGGGCTTGTCCAGAGCCTGGCGAGAATCTCCAACGTGGTGATCGACGAGCGGCTGCGGATGCTCTACGTGACCGGAAGGCCGGAGCAGTTCCTCGAGGTCGAACGGGTGCTGCAGCAGATCGACCACCCCGGACGCCAGGTGATGCTGCAGGCGAGGATCATCGAGGTGACGGATGCCGCCAAGGACGAGCTGGAGACGATCCTCGACGCGGTCTACAGCCAGTGGTGGCTGAACTACAGCGCGGGCGGCGGACTGAACCTCGGGTATCTGTACGCGGACAAGCCCCAGGCATACGACCCGACCGACGACCGGCCCTCCCCGATCATTGAGGACGGCCTTGAGAAGATCGCGAAGGGCGACCTGACGAAGATGCTGGACTTCGGACTGAACGCTCTCGTTACGTCGAACAAGGGCAAGGTGCTCGCCGATCCGTCGATCATCACGCTCGACGGGAAGAAGGCGACGATCAAGCTGGTGGAGAACTATCCGTACGTATCCGAGCGCGACCAGGCAGGCAACCCGACCTGGAGCGAGAAGGAGGTCGGCCCTATTCTGGAGTTCACTCCCACGGTGGGGCGCGACAACATGGTGACGGTTGAGCTGAAGATCCAGACGGGCGAGATCATCGGCACCTACATCGGGCAGAACCGGGAAGAGTTTCCCCAGACGTCGAAGCGCGAAGTGACGACGAACATCCGGGTGCGCGACGGAGAGCCGTTCGTCGTGGGCGGACTCCACAAGGACGTGAATCGGGTCATCCGCACGAAGATTCCGATCCTGGGCGACATCCCTCTTCTCGGCGAACTCTTCAAGTCCAGAAGGGATCAGCGGGACAAGTCGGAGGTTGCGATGATCGTGATCCCCTACATCCTGTACATGCCCGACGGTCCGCTTGAGCAGTACACCCTGAAGTAGAATTTCCGGCGGCTTTTTTTGTGAACGGCTTCCGGATGTGATAATATACCTGCGTTGGCCGAAAGATGTTCCGGATTTTTTTGAACCGATATTGGGAGGTAGGGTAAATGGCGCAGGTAGTGGATACGTCGGATTTTTATGCGGGGATGAAGATCCGCTGGCAGGACGGTATCTGGGAGGTCGTCGATTTTCAGCACCACAAGATGGGGCGGGGCGGCGCGACCGTCAGGACAAAAATTAAGAACCTCGATACCGGCTCCACCATCGAGAATTCCTTCCGCTCGGGAGAGCGTTTCGAGCGGATCATTTTCGAGGACAAGCCCGCACAGTACAGCTATAAAGACGGTGACAGCTATATCTTCATGGACCTTTCGACGTACGATCAGCTCTCCATTCCGGAGGATGTTCTCGGGAACGTCGTGAATTATCTCGTTGACGACATGGAGGTCCAGATCGAGTTCTTCGAGGGGCGTATCATGGGCATCGAGATGCCGAAGAGCGTCGAGCTGAAGGTCGTGGACACACCTCCCGGCTTCAAGGGCGACACTGTCTCCGGCGGCGGAAAACCCGCGAAACTGGAGACCGGAATCACGATCACGGTTCCGATTTTCGTCAACGTGGATGATACAATAGTCGTCGACACCCGCTCGGGTCAGTACCTGGAACGAGCGAAGAAATAAAAAAACGCAGGGAGGTTGACGAGATGAGCGCACGGGAAAAGATAGCCTATCTCAAGGGATTGCTCGACGGGCTGGGCGATGCGGAGAACGAAGGACAGGGCAAGATATTCAAGGCTGTTGTGGACGCTCTCGATGCGCTTTCCCTGGAGGTGGCGGAGCACGAGGAGCTCATCCAGGAGCAGCGGGAGCTGTACGAAGATCTTGCGGATGATTGCGCGCTTCTCGACGAGGATCTCGATGCGCTCGAAAAGGCGTTCGTCGAATTCTCCGGCGAAGAGGGTTTCGACGGAGAAGAGGACGAGGATGAGGACGATGTCGAATTCGATCAGAGCTATGTTTCGGTGACATGCCCTCATTGCAGTTACGTTTTTTATTTCCAGCCCGAGGAGTACGAACCCGACGAGGTTCTTGAATGTCCAGGCTGCGGAAAGCATTTCGAGCAGCCGAAGGAATAGCTGTCGAAGTAATTCCGGGGGAGAGAAGCACGCTTCGCTTCCCCGGAGCGCTTGCGTAAAACTGGAAGGGAGGTCTCGAAATGGATGAAATGAACAAAAAACTGGAATCTGAAGTGATCGAAGAGGAAGTTGCCTACGAAGGCGTTTTGAACGAGACTGCGGATCAGGACGTGCTGCCGGAGGGTATGGTGGCCGGCATCGTGCATATCAGCGAAGATGTCCTGTCCGAACTGGCGAAGAAGACGCTTGTCTCCATCGAAGGTGTTCAGCCCGCCAGCCCCGGAATCGCTTCGAAGCTGGGCCTCGGAAGAAAGGCGAGCGAGGGTGTCCGCGTGACGCTGGAGGACGGGATTCACCCCGTTGCGAGCGTCGATGTCTACATCATGGTGAAGTTCGGCCTGCGGATTCCCGATCTTGCATGGGACGTCCAGGAGCTTATCAAGAAGAACATCGAGGAATATACCGGCTACAAGGTCAAGGCAGTCAACGTGAACGTCCAGGGAATATATTTCAAGGAAAAGGAAGTCGTTCCCCCGGAGGCGCCCGCACAGGAGGAGGCGAAGCCCGAAGCGAAGCCGGAAGTCGTCAAGCCCCCCGTTGTGGAACCTGCACCGGAACCCGAACCCGAGAAATCTCTGCAGCCCGACGTGGAGCGTCTTTAACGCTTCCTATCGCGGCGTGCGTCTTTATCAGTCATTATACGCCGGTGAGCGCGCCTTCCTTCCTTTCATCCTTTCACACGGCCGTCCGGTTTCCCGCAGGGCCGGAGACGCGCTTTTTCCAGCGGAAAAGAGTCTTTGCGAAGCGGGAACGCTGTCTTCGTCAACGAACCTTGAGGGGGGCTCCTGTTTTTTACGGGCCCCCTTAATACAGGGGTGATGCGAATGTATCTGTTATGGAAACGAAATTCCCTCGGCAGCATCCTGATCTCCCAGGACGGGATCTTTGAATTTGTAAATTTCCTGTGCCCGAAGCCGTTCAAGTGCACGCAGGTTTCACTTTCCTCCGCCGAGAACACTCTTTTTCTCGTCATCACCATGCCGAGGGACTCGGACTCCGTTGCCATGGAATCTTTGGAGGCGAAGCTGAGGGACTCCTTCGGTCCAAGCGGTCTGTCGGTGCGTGTTTCATGGGTGGAGCTTGCGGAGAAGTCGTCTTTCGTCGACAACGACGAGATTGCGACTTTGGCGAAAAAACCCGTTGTCTGGGCGATTCTTTTCGCCCTGTTCGCTCTCCTGGTGAGGGAAGGCGTGGGCACGCTCCTGTGGAGTCTTTTCTGGGGCGTCGCTTTTTATGCGGGGGTACTCTTCTTCAAGTCGGAGACAGGCGCCGCGCTCGTGCAAAAGCTGAGGAGCTTGGCGGGGAGGTAATGCATTGAACCGGAGTTTTTTGCCTCAGAAGCGTCATCGTGCCCGTGAGATGGCGCTTCAGTTGTTGTATGCACTCGATATCCGGAGAAGCCAGACGCCTGAACAGGCGCTCGAGCTGTTCCCTCTGGACGAAGATCCGGAGATCCGCGAGTATACGCGTATTCTGACGGTCGGTGCGTGGGAGCGCCGGCTGGACATCGACAACCTGATCCGTGAGCACGTCACGGGATGGCGGCCGGAGCGGATGGTCGCCGTCGACAGGGCTGCCCTGAGGATGGCGATTTTCGAAAGCCTTTTTTCGAAGCTGACGCCCGTCGCGGTGGCGATCTCGGAGGCGGTCGAGCTTGCCAAGACCTTCGGAACGGACGAGTCGGGCAAGTTCGTGAACGGCGTGCTCGGGCGCATCGTCCGTAATGTCCCCGTCGACGAACCCGGACAGGAGGAGGCGGCTTCAGCCTCCGCGGACGGGGGAATTCCGAAGCCGGAGGAACCCCGGCCGGATCCGGAAGGGACGAAAGCGCATGCCGGCGACACTGACAGTTGACGAGATCTCCCTTCGCATCGCCTCGCTTTTTCTGAAGGACCCGGTCATGCAGGCTGTCGGAGTTCGCGGTGAACTGAGCGAGCTGAAAAAACACTCCAGCGGCCACGTCTATTTTACCCTCCTTGGTAAGGAAAGCCGTATTTCGTGCGCTCTTTTTCGAAGTTACGCGTCCTCCGTGCCGCAGTGGCCGAGAAACGGCGACGAGGTGGTCGCGGAGGGCTCCGTCTCGGTCTACGCGCCGCGCGGAGGATATCAGCTGTTGGTGAGGCGGCTCGTTCCGATCGGGAAGGGCGCAGCGGACCGGGCGAGACTGGAGCTGAAGGAGCGCCTCGAAAAAGAGGGGCTGTTCGATCCCGCTCTGAAAAGACCGCTTCCCGCATATCCGGAAAAGGTGGCGCTCGTGACCTCTCGGACGGGAGCCGCCCTGCAGGACGTGCTGGCGGTATCGGCGAAGCGGATGCCCTCGTGCGAAATCGTGGTGGTGCCGGCGGTCGTGCAGGGGTACGACGCGCCCGAAACCATAGCGGCGGCGCTCGGCCGGCTCGGTTCGCTGGCGTGCGTCGACTGCGCGCTTCTCGTTCGGGGAGGGGGAAGCCGCGACGACCTGTCGCCGTTCGACGACGAGCGGGTCGTCCGGGCGGTCAGAAATTCGCCTCTTCCATTGGTGACAGGAATAGGGCACGAGATCGACGAGACGCTCGCCGACCTCGCGGCCGACGTGCATGCCCCGACTCCTTCGGCTGCGGCCGAGCGGGTCTTTCCCGACCGGAGGGATATCCTCCGCCTGCTCGATCACAGGATTTCGTCGGCATCGTCCTCCCTGGAGCACTTCTTTCGCGGAGCGGAGCGGAACGTCGATCTTCTGCTCTCGCGCGGCGCCGGATTGCTGGAAAAACAGCTCGCGGCGCGGCAAGGGGCACTCGATCTCTTATCCGGCCGTCTTGCGTCGGGAGCCGAACGGGCGCTCTCGGAATCGAGAGAGCGTCTCGCCGCCGCCGCGGCTGCTCTCGACGGACTCTCTCCGCTGAAGGTCTTCGACCGCGGCTATATCATCTGCGAGAAGGAAGGGGCTCCCGTGCTGACAGTGACGGATCTCCGGTCCAGCGACGAGGTGCATCTCCGTTTCCGTGACGGGGACGCCTGCGCGGAGGTGCGTTCGTCGGAGGTCCGCGGCGGAATCTGAAAAGAAAAGGAGGGGTGGAGATGCTCCCCCCCGTTATTTCATGGAATGAAAACCGGCTCTCTCTTCTTGACCAGAGGAGGCTGCCGTGCAGGGTTGAATTTCTGGAGTGCGCGCACGCCGAGGAGGTGGCGGTCGCGATCGAGGAGCTTGCCGTCAGGGGAGCCCCCGCGATCGGCATCGCCGCGGCGTTCGGGGTCGTGCTCGAAGCCCGCGGCGGCAGGCGGGAGGCCGAACGGGCTCTGAAGCGGCTTGCGGAAACGCGGCCGACGGCGGTGAACCTTTTCTGGGCGCTCCGCCGGATCGAGAACCGGATGTCGGCGCTTCCGGACGGAGATCTTTTTTCAGGCCTCCTGGATGAGGCCAAGGCTATTCAGAACGAGGACATCGAGGGGAACCGGGCTCTCGGCAGCGCTGGGGCGGCTCTTCTTCCGCAGGAATGCTCGGTGCTGACGCACTGCAACGCGGGAGCTCTGGCGACCGGAGGGCACGGGACCGCTCTCGGCGTGATCCGCTCCGCCCGCGAGGCGGGGAAGAACGTGAAGGTCTTTTCGTGCGAGACCCGGCCGCTGCTGCAGGGAGCCCGCCTCACCGTCTGGGAGCTGATGCGGGACGGATTCGACGTGACGCTGCTGTGCGACTCCATGGCGGGAAGCCTGATGAAGCGGGGCGGCATTTCGGCCGTGATCGTGGGCGCCGACAGGATCGCGGCGAACGGCGACACGGCGAACAAGATCGGGACATGCTCGCTGGCGGTGCTTGCCGCGCATTTCGATATTCCCTTCTACGTGGCGGCGCCGCTGAGCACGTTCGATCAATCGCTCCCTTCGGGGCAGGCCATTCCGATCGAGGAGCGGGCCGCCGACGAAGTGCGGAGGCTCCCGAACGGGGGGATGCTCCCGGCGGAGTATTCGATATGGAACCCCGCGTTCGATGTCACCGATGCCGCGCTGATCTCGGCGATCATCACGGAAAAGGGCGTTCTGCGGCCGCCGTACGCGGAGGGGATCGCGAAACAGCTTTCGGCATAGTATTTCGTCGTGGATTTTTTCCCCGGAAGGGATACGCTCCCTCCAGGAGGATTCCGTATGCGGTTTCCGGCCTGCGTTTGCCGGAGAAGTTGATTATACGAGGAGGAAAAACGGAATGGAGTATCGTGTTGCGGACGTCGCGCTTGCGCCGTCGGGAGAGAAGAAAATAGAATGGGCCCGGCAGTACATGCCGGTGCTGCGTCATCTTGAGAAGAAATACAAAAGCGAGCAGCCCCTCGCGGGCGCAGTCATCTCGGCGTGCCTTCACCTCGAGGCGAAGACGGCCTGCTTGCTGCTGCTGCTGAAGGATCTCGGTGCGCAGGTGGTCGCCGCGGGGAGCAATCCGCTCTCGACGCAGGACGACGTCTGCGCGGCCCTCGTGAAGCACGGCGTCTCCGTCTTCAGCAGGAACGGCATGACGCCGGACGAGTATTTCGAGAACGCGCGTTCCGCCCTCGCGGTGGGGCCGAACATCGTGGTGGACGACGGCGCGGACCTCGTGGCGCTGCTGCACACGGACATGAGGCGCCTGCTCCCCGGAGTGAGGGGCGGCTCGGAGGAGACGACCTCCGGCGTGAAGCGCCTGCGCTCGATGGCGAACGAGGGCATTTTGGCCTTTCCGATGATCTCGGTGAACGACGCCCACAGCAAGTATCTTTTCGACAACCGGTACGGTACCGGGCAGTCGGTTCTGGACGGCCTGCTGCGGACGACGAATCTGCTCATCGCCGGGAAGACGGTCGTGATCGCCGGATACGGCTGGTGCGGCCGGGGAACGGCGATGCGGGCGTCCGCGATGGGAGCCCGGGTGGTGATCGTCGAGCTGGATCCTCACCGGGCGTTCGAGGCGCTGATGGACGGATACGAGGTGACGGGAATGGCGGAGGCGGCGCCTCGCGGCGATATCTTCCTGACGCTGACTGGGAATACGAAGGTCATCCGGAAGGAGCACTTCGAAAAGATGAAGGACGGTGTCCTGCTGGGGAACGCGGGGCATTTCGATGTCGAGATCTGCAAGCCGGACCTGATGTCGCTGACGGAGTCCGTCGAGGCGACGCGCCCCGGAATCGAGACCTTCAGGCTGAAGGACGGACGCCGCCTTCACCTGCTGGGCGAGGGGCGCCTTGTGAACCTGGCCTGCGCGGACGGGCACCCGGTCGAGATCATGGACCTCAGCTTCGCCCTTCAGCTCGAATCCGCGATCCACATGGCGCGGAACGAGATGAAGCCGGGACTGTACGACGTTCCGGCGGATATCGACCGTGCGGTGATGGAGGCCAAGCTCGCTTCGCTGGGCATCACGCTCGACCGGATGACCCCGGAACAGGAAGAGTATATGAAGAGCTGGGTGGAGTAGCATGAACGCCCTTCTGAAGGACTTCCTCGCCGTCGACGGCGGCATGGAGAAGGGACGGTACTGCTCGGTCAGGGTCGAGGACGGGCGGATCTCGGAAATCGGGGACGGCCTTCGGGCCTCGCCGGGCGAAGAGGTGATCGACGGCGAACGCCGTTCGGCCCTGGTCCCGGGCTTCGTGAACGCGCATACCCACGCGGCGATGGCGCTCCTTCGGGGCATCGGCGAGGAAGCGCCGCTGATGGAGTGGCTTCAGCGGAAGATCTGGCCCGTCGAGGCGAGGCTGCGGCGCGAGCACATCTACTGGGGGACGCTGCAGGCGCTGCTCGAGATGGCTTCGGGTGGCGTGACCGCGTTCGCGGACATGTACTTCGAAATGGACGCGGTGGTGCAGGCGTCTCTCGAGGCCGGAATGCGCTGCGCGGCCTGCCGGGGAATCGTCGGCGGGGAGCGCGGAAAGCTGGAGGAAGGACTTCGGCTCGCGGAGACGTGGAAGGAGAAGCGGGACTTCGTCTCGGTGCAGCTCGGCCCGCATGCACCCTACACGGTGCCGTTCCCGCTGATGCAGGAGATCTGCGCGCTCGCCTCCGAACGCGATCTGGGAGTTCACTTCCACTTCCTGGAGACGGAGTGGGAACTCTCGTATCTGCGCGATGAATTGAAGATGACGCCGGAGGAGTACCTTCAGGCCTCCGGAATCCTATCCGCGCCTTACGGCATTCTGGCGCACTGTGTCTGGCTCGACCCCTCGGCAGTGGAGAAGGTGGACTTCTTCCGCATGACGATCGCCCACAACCCGAACAGCAACCTGAAGCTGGGGAGCGGCGTTTTCGACCTTCCCGGGCTCTTGTCGAGAACGGAGAAGATCGCGCTGGGAACCGACGGTGCGGCGAGCAACAACCGGCTCGACATCTGGGGTGAGATGCGCTGCGCGGCCCTGCTGCACAAGGGAATACGGCGCGATCCGACGGTTCTTCCGGCCCGGGACGCCCTCCGCATGGCGACATATGAAGGCGCCGCCGCGCTCGGATTCGAGAAGAAGGGGATGATCCGCGAGGGGTGGGCGGCCGACTTCGTCCTCGTCGACATCGACCAGCCGCACTACGTGGGGATCGGCGAGGAAAACGCGGCGCCGTTCCTGGTCTACGCCGGATCCTCGGCCGACGTGTACGCCACGATGGTCGGCGGTTCCTGGATCTACCGGGACAGGATCTTCCCGGGAATGGACTCTGAAAAAATTCTGGCAAAAAGCGCGGAGATGCGGGATAATCTGTTGCAGGAATAAGAGCGGATGATTCGGACGGGTCCTCGACGGCGGCCGAATGACAGGATAAAGTCCTCCCTTCTGCGGGGAGGAAGGCGATATCCCCCGGCGGAACTTCCGGGGGCAACAGGGAGGAAGAGAGCGCATGCAGTGGAGATCGGGTAGTGAAGTACGTTCTTTGTTCGTTGATTTCTGGGTTTCGAAGGGGAGCAGGCACGTTCCGAGCTTCTCGCTCATTCCCGACGATCCTTCGCTGCTTTTCACCATCGCGGGGATGGTTCCCTTCAAGCCCTACTATCTGGGCATCCAGAAGCCGGAGTCTCCCACAGCGGTGACGTCCCAGAAGTGCGTCCGCACGAACGACATCGAGAACGTCGGGCGCACGGCGAGGCACCACACGTTCTTCGAGATGCTCGGAAACTTCGCGTGGGGGGACTACTTCAAGCGAGAGGCCATCACGTGGGGGTGGGAGTTCCTGACGGAGGTGATCGGGCTGGAGCCGGAGCGCCTCTCGGCGACGATCTATCTCGACGATGAAGAGGCGTACGGTGTCTGGCGCAACGAGGTGGGGCTCCCCGACGAGCGGATTTTCCGCTTCGACAAGGACGAGAACTTCTGGTTCATGGGAGACCAGGGGCCGTGCGGTCCGTGTTCGGAGATCATCTACGACCAGGGGCCGGACTTTTCGTGCGGCAGGACGGAGTGCGCGGTGGGGTGCAGCTGCGACCGGTACCTGGAGATCTGGAACCTGGTGTTCACTCAGTTCGACCTCCAGAAGGACGGGACGCTCGTTCCGCTGCCGAAGAAGAACATCGACACGGGAATGGGGCTGGAGCGCCTTACGTCGATCGTCCAGAGAGTCCGCACCGACTTCGAGACGGATCTCTTCCGCCCGCTGATCGACCGGGCGTGCGACCTCGGGGGCATCCAGTACGGATACAGCCCGAAGACCGACCTCGCCGTCCGGGTGATCGCCGACCATATCCGGTCGGTGGTCTTCATGATCGCGGACGGCATTTTGCCTTCCAACGACGGGCGCGGCTACGTGCTGCGCAGGCTCCTCCGGCGGGCGTCCCGTTTCGGCCGGCTGCTCGGAGTGGACCGCCCCTTCCTGCTCGAATTCGTTCCCGACGTGATCGGGCTGATGGGCGATCCGTACCGGGAGATCGTGGACAACCGCCTCATGGTGGAACAGATCATCGACGTTGAGGAGAAGCGCTTCGGCCGGACGCTGCAGCAGGGAACGGAACTGCTCGATGCGGAGATGGCGCGCCTGAAAGGCTCCGGCACGAACGTGCTGCCCGGTGCGGTGGCCTTCGAGCTGTACGATACCTACGGATTCCCGCTGGAGCTGACCGCCGAGATCGCCGAGGAGAACGGTTACTCGGTGGACCGCGAGGGTTTCGACCGTGAGATGACGGCCCAGCGCGAACGGGCGCGCGCCTCCAGCAAGCAGAAGAAGAGCGCGATGACCGGCGACGTCTACAGCCGGCTGAACGAGGAGCTGGGGGATACCGAATTCCTCGGCTATTCGGAGTGCGACTCTCTCTCGACGGTGGCGGCTCTGGTCAGGGACGGAGAACAGGTCGAATCCGCCTCCGCAGGGGAGGAAATCGAGGCCGTGCTCGACCGGACGCCCTTCTACGGCGAAAAGGGAGGGCAGGTCGGCGATACCGGGATGCTCACCGGGGACGGATTCAGAGTCGAGATCCTGGATACCGTCGTACGGTCGCGCGGGCTGCGCGTCCACAAGGCGAGGATCCTCGAAGGGACGCTCCGTACCGGGGACTCGGTGCGGGCGTGCGTGAACACCGAACGGCTGAAGGCCATCCGACGGAACCACACCGCGACCCACCTGCTTCACGAGTCGCTCGTGCGGGTCCTGGGAGGACATGTGCGCCAGTCCGGCTCGCTTGTGGGAGAGTCGGGCCTCCGCTTCGACTTTACGCACTTCGAGCCTCTTTCTCCGGAGCAGATCGCGCGGGTCGAGCAGGAAGTGAACTCGCTGATCCTGAAGAACGACGTTCTCGATATCTCCGAGACCGACATGGAGCACGCCCGCTCGGCAGGCGCGAAGGCGCTCTTCGAGGAGAAGTACGGCGACGTGGTCCGCGTCGTCAAGATATCGGATTTCTCGGCGGAGCTGTGCGGCGGGCTTCACGTCGCCTCCACGGGCGAGATCGGCCTCTTCAAGATTCTCCGCGAGGAGGGGATCGGCTCGGGAACGCGCAGGATCACCGCGGTTACCGGCATGGAGGCGTTGCGGCTCTTCCAGAGGACGTGGCGAACGCTCGGCGAGCTGGGAGGAGTCCTGGCGGTCGACGAGACGGGCGTGCTGCCGAAGGTCGAGCATCTCCAGGCGGAGGTGAAGTCGCTCTCCCGGACGATCGAGGAGATGAAGATCAATTCGCTGGGAAGCGCGCTCGAAAGCTCGCTGAAGCGGGCCTCCGCGAAGGGGGTCGAGGTCGTCTTCGGACGGTTCGACGCCGTCGACGCGGATATGCTGCGCGAGCTGGGCGACCGTGTGAAGAACCGTCCCGCTCCGGAGGGCGCGTTCGTCCTGCTCGCCTCGGTGGACGGCGGGAACGTCACCATCATCGGCATGGCGGACGAGAAGGCCCTTGCGAAGGGCGTTTCGGCGGGGAAGGTCGTGAAAGAGGCATCGGCGATGCTCGGCGGCGGCGGCGGCGGCAGGCCGGCGCTTGCGCAGGGCGGCGGCAGGAAGCCGGAGGCGCTCGACGGGCTCTTCGAGGCGCTGCCGGGACTGGTGGAACGGCAGATTTCATGAGGCGGCGGATTCTCGCCCTTGATATAGGGACGGTCCGTATCGGCGTCGCAGTCAGCGATCCCCTGGGGATGTTCGCCCAGGGGATCGCCGTTCTGTCCGCTGAATCCGCGTGGATGGAAGAGCTGGACGCGCTTGTCCGGAACTACGACCCGGAGACGCTGCTCCTCGGCGTGCCCGTCCGGACGAGCGGCGTGCGGGGACCGGAGGCACAAAGAATAGAGGAGTGCGGACGGATTCTCGCGGAGCGCTATCCCACGGTGAAGATCGTCCTTCACGACGAGCGTTTCTCCACCGTGATGGCGACACAGGCTCTTCTCGAGGGGGATGTCTCGCGAAAAAACCGGAAGGGGAAGGTGGACAAGGTGGCGGCGGCGCTGATTCTGCAGAGCTGGCTGGACCGGACCGGCGGAGGGGCGGTATGACGGCGCTTCCTCCGGGGGTGAAGCAGACCCCCATGCTCTCACAGTATTTCGAATGGAAGAAGCTCTATCCGGATTGCGTTCTCTTCTTCCGGATGGGCGACTTCTACGAGATGTTCTTCGACGACGCGGTGAAGGCGTCGGCAATCCTCGACATCACCCTGACCGCGAGGGACGCGGAGAAGAGCATTCCGATGGCGGGCGTTCCGTGGCACTCGGTGAACGGATATCTTGGCAGGCTCGTCCGGGCGGGGTGCAAGGTGGCGATCTGCGAGCAGATCACGGAACCGGAAGCGAAGGGGATTGTCGAGCGGAAGGTCGTCAGGATCGTCACTCCGGGCACCTACGTTCCGGAGGAGGCCGGGTCGGGCGGACGGCTGGCAGCGGTGTGCCGGGCGGGAAAGGACCTTGCGGTCGCGCTGCTCTCGGTCGAGACGGGCAGACTGGAGGCGGGCGTCTTTCCGAAGGGCGAGGCCGCCGCGCTGCTGAGTTCGTTCGCGCCGGGCGAGCTGCTGCACCCGGCCGGCCTTGCGCTCTCCGAATGGCTGCCGCTTCTCTCCGACTTCTTCCCGATTCCGAGGGAGGACGATCTCTTCCGGCCGGCGCGGGGAACGCGCTGGCTCCTGCAGCAGTGGAAGACGGCCACCCTGGCTTCGTTCGGTCTCGAGGACGGCTCTCCGGTGGCGGGGTGCGCGGCGGCGGCTCTGGCCTATCTCCACGAGACGCAGTTCGGCGCCGTCGAGTACATAAAGCGGGTCCACCCGCTCCGCTCCTCACAGCACCTGCACCTGGACGTCACGACGGGGAGGAACCTCGAGCTGCTGGACACGAGACAGGATATCCCGGGAGAGGGAGCGAACGGAGGCCCGTCCCTCTTCAGGACGCTGAACCGCTGCCGTTCGACAATGGGAAGAAGACTGCTCCGCGAGTGGATTCTCCGTCCCCTTCTCGAGCTTGAGGAGCTGCGGCGGAGACAGGACGCCGTGGAGTGGCTGCTCGACCGTCCGAAGGAGCGAAAGGCCCTCCGCGACCTGCTGGGTGAGTGCCGGGACGTGGAGCGCTCCTCGTCCCGCCTCAGCCTTGGAACGGGCTCCCCGAAGGACCTGGGGGCGATCCGGGACACGCTCTTTCTCCTTCCGGCGCTCTTCCCGGTCTGCAACGATTCGCCGCTTGCATACTGGACGGACCCCGTCGCGGATTTCACCGGCCTCCGAGAGGATCTGTGCGCCGCCCTCGAGCCGAACCTGCCCCGGAACAGGGCGCAGGGAGGGCTCATCCGGCAGGGCTACGACAGCGAACTTGACGAGTGGAGGGGAGTCGAGGCGGGAGCCTCAGGGATGATGGAGACCTACGTGGAAAAAGTGCGCGAGGCCACCGGCATTCCGAGGATCAAGTCCGGGTACAACAAGGTCTTCGGCTACTATCTCGAGGTGAGCAGGAGCGTCCTCGCCTCCCTCCCGGAGCGGGAGAACGGGAGTGCGCGGCTGCCGGAAAACTTCATTCGGAAGCAGACGCTGGTGAACGCGGAGCGCTTCATCACGCCGGAGATGAAGGAGTTCGAGGAGCGCATCGCCTCCGCCGCTTCGGAGATCGCCCGCAGGGAGGACGCGCTCTACGACGCGCTCGCGGAGCGGACGCTCCGGCGGGTGGAGGACCTCCAGTCGCTCGGAAACGCCCTCTCGGCGCTCGACGTCCTGGCGTCTTTCGCGGAGGCTGCTCGGGATCGGGGGTATATCCGCCCGGAGCTGAACGACGGGCACGATCTCATCGTCGAGGGAGCGCGCCACCCCGTGGTCGAGGAGTGCCTGACCGATTCCCCCTTCGTTCCGAACTCCATCGTCCTGCGGCGTTCGGAGAAGCGGATCGCCCTGATCACGGGGCCGAACATGGCGGGAAAATCGACGTACCTCCGGACGGCGGCCCTTCTCGTGATCATGGCGCAGGCGGGGAGCTTCGTTCCGGCGGAGGCCGCCTCCATCGGGCTCTGCGACCGGATCTTCACGCGCATCGGCGCGCGGGACGACCTGGCCCGCGGAAGCAGCACGTTCATGGTGGAGATGGTGGAGACGGCGAACATCCTGAACAATCTGACGGAGAGAAGCCTCGTCATTCTGGACGAGGTGGGGCGCGGAACGTCCACGTACGACGGCATGAGCATCGCCTGGGCCGTACTGGAGCACCTTGCGGACGGCTGCGGCTGCTCGCCCAAGGTCCTGTTCGCGACCCACTATCACGAGCTGACCTGCCTCGACGAGCGCTTTCCGCAGATCGAGAACCTGAGCATGGCGGTGAAGGAGGACTCGAACGGAATCTTCTTTCTGCACCAGGTGGTGAAGGGGAGCGCGGACCGCTCGTACGGCATCGAGGTGGGGCGTCTCGCGGGGCTTCCCCGCCCGGTGCTCAAGCGTGCGTTCGAGCTTCTGCAGCGGTTTGAAAGGGATGAGAAGTGCGCCTCTCTTCCCGCGCACTCCGCGGGCAGGAGGAAGGAAATTCCCGGAATGCGCCAGATGAACCTCTTCGAGTCGGAGCGATGGGGCATCATCGAGGAGATCGCCACGCTGACGCCCGACAGCCTGACGCCCTTCCGGGCGCTCGAGCTGCTCTATTCCCTCGTGGAGAAAAGCAGGGAGGTGCTTTCCCCTGGCAATATCGATTCTTAGCGAAGACGTCTACTCCCGCATCGCGGCGGGAGAGGTGGTTGAGCGGCCGGTTTCGGTGGTGAAGGAGACCGTCGAAAACGCGCTCGACGCCGGGGCGGCGGAGATCTCCGTCGCGCTTTTCGAGGGGGGCAAGGTCCGCATCGTCGTCGAGGACAACGGCGCGGGAATTCCTTTCGACGAGCTGCCTCTGGCGGCCGCCAGCCACGCGACGAGCAAGATCAGCACCGTGGAGGAGCTTGAGAACGTTCGTTCCCTCGGATTCCGCGGGGAAGCGCTCGCGAGCATCTCCGCCGTGAGCCGCCTCGAAATCCGCTCCCGCACGGAAGGGTCCGGGATAGGGGGGCTTCTTCTCGTCGAGGGCGGACGTACGGTGCGCCATATACAGACCCCGTGCAGAAAAGGGACCCGGATCTCCGTCGAGGACCTTTTTTTCACCCTTCCGGCCCGGAGAAAGTTCCTGAAAACGGCGGCGGCGGAGGCGAGACGGGTCTCTTCGCTGGTGCGCGACTTCGCGGCGGCATACCCTTTCGTGGCCTTTTCTGAGCAGCACGACGGAAAAAGCGTCTTTTCCTCCCCCGGAGACGGCGACCGCGAGGGACTGCTGTACTCCCTCTGGGGGGATCCTCGCCAGGCGTGTTCCGGAACCGGCGCTCAAGGAGAGCTGCGGACATGCACGGCCGCGACGACCAACCTGTCGCTGGAGTGCTGGTGGATGCCGTTTCCCGGAAAGACGAGAAGCGCCGTCTCGACCTTCGTGAACGGAAGGACCGTGACGGACTCAGTGATACGCGGAGCGGTGGGGTCGCTGTGCCGCTCCCTTGTCGGGAACTGGATGCTCTTCTTCTCGCTGCCGCCGGAGCTTCTGGACGCGAATATCCATCCTGCGAAGGCGGAGGTGCGCTTCCGCTATCCGGGAGAGGTGTTCGACGTCGTTCAGCAGGCGGTCCTGGCTCTTTCGAGGCGCCCGCAGTCGATCGCGCCGGTTTCCGCGGCGATCCCTTCCGGAGATGGGCAGGCGCGCCCGTTCCAGCCTCAGGGCGCCGCTTCGTCCGGATATTCGCCGCACCGTCTGACGGGTCCGGACTCCGAAGCTCCGGAGGACCTTTTCAACAGGGTCGCCGCCGAGCCGTTTTCCGCCGAACCGAGCTGTTCGCACACCGTTGCTCCTCCGGACAGGGAGGAAGACCGCGAAGGCGGGGAAATCCGACTGCTGGGGAGGATGGAATCGGGCTATGTCGTCTTCGAGGCGGGGGACGCCGTCGCCGTGATGGATCCTCATGCCGCGCACGAGCGCGTCGGTTATGAAAGGGTCCGGAAGATCTCAAGGGAGTCGGTGACGAAGCAGCGATGCGCGATTCCTCTACCGCTTCCCCCTTCTTTTTCGATGTCGGTCCGCGAGCACCGGGATGCGCTTGAGGAAGCCGGTTTCGCTTTCGAGGAGCATGAAGGGCTGCTCTCGGTCTCGGCGTTTCCCTCTCTGAACGGAAACTGCGGCGAGGACCCGGTCAGGCTGCTGCGGTCGGTGCTGCTCGAGTGGACGGAGGACAGGAGGAGCCCGCTGGAGGATATCCTGTGGAAAAAACTTGCCACGGTCGCCTGCGGCCTTTCCGTCAAGCTCGGGGACAGGCTGGCGGCATCGGAGTGCCTTGCCCTGTGGAGAGAGCTGATGAAGTGCGAGGAGCCGTGGTCGTGTCCGCACGGCCGCCCCACTGTTCTTCTTTTGACGCGTCAAAAACTGGAATCGTTCTTCGGAAGGGAGTAGAATCTATGGAAGGAGCATCCGGCAAGGGCATCGCGGCCGCATCGGAACGATCTGCGCGAATGCCCGTCGTCGCCATCGTCGGCCCGACCGCCGTCGGAAAGACAGCGGCGAGCATTCTGCTTGCGGAACGCCTGGGAGCGGAGATCGTCTCGGTGGATTCCCGGCAGGTATACCGCTACCTCGACGTCGGCGCCGACAAGATTTCACCGGAGATACGACGGAGAATCCTGCATCACATGATCGACGTGGCGGACCCCGACCAGGTCTTTTCCGCCGCCGATTTCGTCTCGGGGTGCCTGGAGACGGTGGAGCGGATCCGGAACCGGGGGCGGATTCCCCTGTTCGTCGGGGGAACTCCGTTCTATTTCGAGGCGCTCTTCGGCAGAATGCTCTCGGAGGATCTGCCGAGGGACGAGCCGCTTCGCAGGGAGCTGGAGCGGATCGCCGAAGAGCAGGGCGCGGGAGCGCTTCATGCGATGCTGAGAGAAGCCGATCCGGAAAGCGCCGTGCGCCTGCACGAGAACGACGTCCGCCGCGTAGTCCGGGCCCTGGAAATCTGCCGTCTTACCGGAGAAAGCGTTTCGGGCGCCTACGGGAAGCGGAGGAAGATGGCGTCTCCGGGAAAGTTCGACATCCTGTATATCGGCCTTTCGAGGGAGCGGCGCCTTCTCTTCGAGGGGATAGAGCGGAGGGTGAGAGAGCAGTTCGCCTCCGGGTTCGTTGAGGAGGTCGAATGGCTCCTCTCCAACGGTTTCGACGAGCGCTTTCCGTCGATGCAGGGGTTCGGATACAAGGACATTCTCGCGTATCTGCGGGGAAAATGCACGCTGGAAGAGGCTGCGGAACTGGATATGCGGCAGACGAAAGCATTTTCTCGCAGACAGATGACGTGGTTCGGCAAATTTTCACCGATTGTATGGTATGATACTGGAGATTGTCCGATCGACAAAATCGTCGGGGATATTGAAAAAGAGGTTGAGAATCATCTCGGGAAAGGATCCTTCGTAGATGGAGCGGAAAAGGCAGATTGAAACCGCGTCGCCGACGGGTTTCTGCTTTGGTGTGAAGAGGGCGATCGAGAGTCTTGAAAAGCGTATCGAAGAGTGTGCGGGCGGAGATGCCGGCAGCGGTGCGAGAGTCTACTCGATCGGCATGCCGATCCACAATCCGCAGGAAGTG
Organism: uncultured Synergistaceae bacterium; assembly: GCA_964426245.1. Classification (GTDB taxonomy): domain Bacteria; phylum Synergistota; class Synergistia; order Synergistales; family Aminobacteriaceae; genus JAAYLU01. The sequence continues at coordinate 46,563 of CAYRPJ010000014.1, read as the reverse complement.
GAACGCCTGTCCAGAAAAGGACTGAAAGTCGTCGACCGGATAGAGGACGTGCCTCCGGGGTCCCCGGTCTTCATAAGGGCCCACGGAGTTCCTCCTGCAGTGAAGGAAGAGCTGATCGCACGGTGCGGCGGAAATGTGACGGACGCGACGTGCCCCTTCGTGAAGAACGCCCAGGATAAAGCGGCCTTTCTCGCACAGGAAGGCTATTCCGTTCTTGTTCTCGGAGATCCGGGCCACCCCGAGGTCCAGGCAATCGTGGGGTGTGCCGGCGGAGATGTTCTTGTAGCTTCTTCCCTTTCCGAAGTGAAAACACTTGGCAAAAGGGACAGGTTAGGAGTAATATCACAGACGACGCAGAAGGGGGAATTCCTGGGAGCCGCAGCCTCGATTCTCGCGCCGCAAATACGCGAGTTGCGTGTCTTCAACACCATCTGCGGTGCGACCACGCAGCGGCAGGAAGCCGTCCGCAAGATAACGGCACGGGTCGACGGCCTGATCGTCGTCGGAGGCAGGAACAGCGCCAACACGGCGAAACTCGTGGAGATTGCCCGTTCCCAAAGCTGCGACGTCCTCTGGATAGAGCACGCGGGGGAACTTTCCGGAGACTGGTTCGCCGGAAAACAGAACATAGGTATCGCGGCCGGTGCGAGTACTCCGGACTGGCTGATAGAAGAAGTAAAGCACGCAATAGAGACATCGCAGGTGTCAAGGGGGATGGAAGGTTATGACGGAAGAAATGATGAACGAAGGACTTCGTAAGGAAGTCGAAAAAAATGAAGTGCTTGAAGCGGTGAACCTCGGGGAAGCGGCGGAAGTCGAAGAGGCGGCGGAGCCTCAGGAGACGATGGAGAGCATTCTCGAACAGTACGGAGAGGTCGAGGAGCTTCACCGCGGCAAGGTGGTCACCGGTACCGTGGTGAACGCTGTCGACGGCGGCTGGCTTGTCGATGTGGGGTACAAGTGCGAAGGCTTCCTTCCCGCCAAGGAGTGGTCTCACCGTGTTCTCGTCGAGGACGCGGATGAACCGGCCGTCAACGAAAAAATCCAGATCCAGGTCGTCAGCATCCGGCACGGCGAAGAGGCCCAGCTTCTGGTCAGCCGCTGGAGATGCGAGTTCGACCGGCGCTGGAGCGAACTTGAAAGCAAACTCGCCCAGAACGAGGTCGTCTCCGTCAAGGGGATCCGCAAGGTCAAGGGCGGCCTCATGGTCGAATGTTGCGGGCTCGAGGGGTTCGTCCCCATTTCGCACCTCGCTGAAGAGGGCAGGGGCGTGAATCCCGGCAAATTCGTGGGCGAAGTCTTCGATGCTAAATTGATGGAGAAGGACAAGAAAAAGCACCGACTTGTCTTTTCCAGGCGCCTGATCGTCGAGGAGACCCTGAACGCCGAGCGCGAGTCTTTCTACACCGACGTCGAAGAAGGCGCGGTCCTGGAGGGGGAAGTCAGCAGCATCACCTCCTTCGGAGTCTTCGTGAACGTGGGGCCGATCGACGGCCTTGTACACATGAGCGAGCTCTCCTGGAAGCGGAACATCAAGCCGAAGGAGATGTTCAAAAAGGGCGATCCCGTCAAGGTGAAGGTCATCGGAATCGACCGCGAGAACAACCGGGTTTCGCTCAGCATCAAGCAGACGCTGGATGATCCCTGGACCACGGCCTCTTCCAAGTGGAAGAAGGACGATGTCGCGAAGGGTATCGTCACCAATGTCACCGACTTCGGCGCGTTCGTAGAGGTCGAGCCCGGAATCGAAGGGCTCATCCACATCGGTGATCTCAGCTGGACCCGCATCAAGCATCCGAGAGACGTTCTGCGCAAGGGGCAGGAGGTCGAGGTCCAGGTGCTCGACGTGGATATGGACAAGAAGCGCATGAGCCTCGGGTACAAGCAGCTGAACGATCCGTGGAACGATATCGCGAAGCGGTACTCGAAGGACCAGGACCTGACCGTGAAGGTCGTCCGGCTTGCCGACTTCGGCGCCTTCGTCGAGATCGAGGAGGGCGTGGAGGGATTGATCCACATCTCCCAGCTGAGCACGAAGAGGGTCGAAAAGCCCGGCGACGTCCTGAGCGAAGGGCAGGAGGTCGTGGCGAGGGTCATCGAGATCAACCCCGGCGAGCGGAGAATGCGCCTGAGCATCAGCGCGCTCGAAGAGCCGCCTGCAGCGCATTCCGCCCCGCGTTCCCACGACGACGAGCGCCGCGGCAGGGGCAGGTCGGATCATGGAGACCACGACCGTCACCAGAAGAACGTCATGAGCGACGGCGAGGCGAACGTAACAATTGGAGAGCTTTTGAAGAACTCCATGCAGGAGTAGACACGACAAGGGTCGCCTGAAAAGGCGGCCCTTTTTTAATTTTTGAAAGAAAGCGCGGCGAAGAAAATGGAACGATTGCGGCTTCGGGTATATCCCGATCCGGTTCTGAGAGAAAAGGCAGAACCTGTTGTTCGTTTTGACGAGGAGCTGAAGGACCTGATTGCGGAGATGGTCCGCCTGATGAACAAGCACGACGGGGTAGGGCTTGCCGCCCCGCAGGCCGGAGTGCCTCTTCGTCTTGCGGTTGTATTCTACAATAACGTCTTTCACGTGCTGGCGAATCCCGTTCTTCTCTCCGCCGAAGGTGAACAGCCCGGCGAGGAGGGGTGCCTGAGCTTTCCGGGGATCTTCGGGAACGTGAACCGTCCTTTGAAGATAACGGTGCGCTTTTGCGACGCCGAAGGAACCGAGCATGAGACCACCGCCGAGGGGTTTCTCGCCCGGGCGTTCCTTCATGAGATGGACCACCTGAACGGCAAGCTGCTCATCGATCACTTCTCACCCATGAAACGATCCATGGCGCGAAAAAAACTCCTCCGTGCCAGGGATTCCGCGGGCGACGCCGAGAGCCTGGAAGCATGAGCGGAACATGTTCGACGGATCCCGTTCTGTGGTTTTTCGGAACGGGATCGTTCGCTGCGGGTTGCCTGGCGTATCTTGCGGACAAGGTCCGTTTCGACCTCATCGTGACATCTCCTCCCTCCGCCGGGGGACGGGGAATGAAGATGATAGCATCTCCGGTGGATGTTCTCTGCGAATCGCTCGGCCTTCAGGTCTTTCGGTCCGCGAAGGTCTCGTCGGAACCCGGATTGCTTGCCCGTCTTACGGAATCCCCTCCCGACTGTATCCTCGTGGTGGACTTCGGCCAGAAGATTCTTGAGCCCTTTCTTTCGGGGCCGAAGTGGGGGTGCGTCAACATCCACCCCTCTCTTCTCCCCTCCTACCGGGGCGCGGCCCCGGTCCAGAGAGCGCTTCTGAACGGCGAATCCGTCACGGGGGTCACCCTCTTCCGCCTCGTGGAGGAGATGGATGCGGGACCGGTCCTGCTGAGCGCGCAATACAATACCGATGGAGCGGCGAATGCGGGAGACCTTTTGAAGATTCTTGCCGAAAAAGGTAGCGAACTTTACCTCTTGGGTGTAAAATGTCTTATTGAAGGAACTTGCGAGTATAGAGATCAAGATTCTGAATCGGTAACATATGCTCCGAAAATTACGAACAAAGAGGCGGAGTGCTTCTGGAGCTGGCCTTCGCGCCGGATCTTCTTCACGGTGCGGGCGATGAACCCTTCGCCGGGAGCTTTTCTGAAAATCGGAACGAAACGGATGAAAATCTGGGAGGCAGCTCTCTCCCCCCTGTCGGGAAGTCCGGGTGAGGTTCTGGGTTTTTCGGACGGTTTTCCGGTCGTGGGTACCGCCGAGGAGGCGGTGATTCTGCTTTCGGTTCAGCCCGAGGGAAAAAAGCGCCTCAGCGGCGAGGAATGGGCCAGGGGTATCCGCCTGAAGAAAGGAGATTTTCTCTTATGAATGCCTCCGAACGCGCTTACTTCACCCGATTGATGACATCCTTTCAAAAATTCACCTCCACACTCGAAACATGGCCCAAGGCCGTCGCGGTGACGGGAGCGCTCGGCTCCGGCAAGACGGAATGGGTTCTGAATCTCGCTCTGGGCTTTGAAAGCCTCGGAGAAAACGTAACCATAGCCGACATGGACATCATCAATCCGTACTTCTGCATCCGGCAGGTGACGGAGGCGCTCGGAGCGCGGGGATTCCATATCATTCTGGCCCCGGAGAACGCCCGCTGGTCCGACATGACGGTGGTCTCCCCGAAGATTTCGAGCGCGCTGGCGACCGATGAAGGCCGTCTGTTGCTGGACATCGGCGGCGACGCGGAGGGGGCCCTGGCCCTGAAGCAGTTCGAGCCCGATATCAAGAAGGCGGGGTACCTGCTCATTCTCGTGGTCAACGCGTTCCGTCCGCAGACCTCCTCGGTCGCGGGAGTACGGACCATGCTCCGGAGAATGGAGGCGATCTGCGGCCTTTCGGTGGGAGCGCTTGTGAGCAACTCCCACCTCATGGACGAGACTACGGCGCAGCACTGCGCCGACGGTCTCGAAACCGTCCTCGAAGCCGGAGACGCGCTCGGACTGCCTGTTCTGTATGCCGGAGTCGCGCCGCATCTTGCTTCGGAGGCCGAGTCGGTTTTCAAGGCACGAAATCTCACGGTCCCCTGCTGGCCGCTCTCCCGGCACATGATGCTTCCCTGGGAGGAAGGCGCCATGTGGTCCAAGCCGCCTGCAGGCGAATAAATTTCTACCATACTTTCTTTGTGGAAGGGGTGCACGGGCAATGGCGAAAAAAGGGCGCATCGAGGTTTTCGAGCAGTTTTGCAAGAGTTGCGGACTTTGCGTGGCGGCCTGTCCGGTGAAGGTCCTGCGGATTTCCGAAAAGACCAACGCCAAGGGGTACCGGCCGGTCGAGCAGTACAAGGAGGGGTGCATCGGGTGCGGCATGTGCGCGATGACCTGTCCCGACGCTGCGATCGAAGTGTTCAAAATTGAAGACTAGCTTCTGTTGTCGGAGGTGAAGAAGATATGGGAAGAGTTTTGATGAAAGGAACTGAAGCCATTGCCGAGGCCGCGATCCAGGCCGGGTGCAAGTATTTCTTCGGATATCCCATTACACCGCAGAACGAGATTCCGGAGTACATGTCCGCTCATCTTCCCGAGGTGGGGGGAGTCTATGTCCAGGCGGAGAGCGAAGTTGCCTCGATCAACATGGTGCTCGGCGGCGGCGCCACCGGCTACCGGGTGATGACCTCCTCTTCGAGCCCCGGAATTTCGCTGATGTCCGAGGGGATCTCCTACATCGCGGGCTGCGAGATTCCGGCGGTCATCGTCAACGTGATGCGGGCCGGTCCTGGACTCGGCGGCATTCTGCCGGGACAGGCGGACTATCTCCAGGCGACCAAGGGCGGCGGAAACGGAGACTACAATCTGATCGTGCTTGCTCCCAGCACCCTGCAGGAGTGCGTCGATCTGACCCAGCTCGCCTTCGATCTCGCCCAGAAGTACCGGAATCCCGTCATGGTGGCGGCCGACGGCTTCATGGGACAGATGATGGAGGCCGTCGAGATCAAGCCGAGCCCGACGAAAGACCAGCCCGCCGATCCCTCCTGGGCGCTCGGTTTCATGGGTGAGCGGGGCGGCAAGCGGAGCCACCTTCACAGCCTGTTTCTGACCCCGGAGCCCCTTGAGGAGCACAACCGCAAGCTGCAGAAGAAGTTCGGCGAGATGAAGAAGGCCGAGCAGCGCTGCGAGAGCTACCTGATGGACGATGCCGAGCTTCTCATCGCGGCGTACGGCACGACCGCGAGGATTTCGCGTTCCGCCGTCAACAACCTGCGCGCCGAGGGGCACAAGGTCGGTATGATCCGTCCGATCACGCTGTGGCCCTATCCGTACGAAACTTTCAAGACGATTCCTTCCGCCGTCAAGCATATTCTTGTCTCCGAAATGAACGCCGGGCAGATGGTGGACGATGTCAAGGTCGCCACCGGCTGCCGGTATCCGGTCTCTTTCTACGGCCGTACGGGCGGATTCGCCCCGTCGGTCGGGGAGATCGAGAACGAGTGCCGACGGATTCTCGGCCTGTAAAGGGAGGGGATACTCATGAACGAAGTGAAAGTCTACGAACGTCCGAAGAGCTGGATGCCCAACGTCAGCAGTCACTACTGCCCCGGGTGCGGACACGGTATCGCCCACCGTCTCGTCTGCGAGGCGATCGACGAGCTGGGAATACAAAACGACACGATCGGTATCGCGCCGGTAGGGTGCGCCGCCATGATCTACGACTACATGGACACCGACTACTGCGAAGCGCCTCACGGACGCGCTCCCGCCGTGGCGACCGGACTCAAGACCGTCCGCCCCGACAAGATCATCTATACCTACCAGGGCGACGGCGACCTGGCCTCCATCGGCATGGCCGAGATCGTCCACGCCGCCAACCGGGGGCAGAACATCACGGTAATCTTCATCAACAACGCGATCTACGGGATGACCGGCGGCCAGATGGCGCCGACGACGCTCGTCGGGCAGAGGGCCTCGACGTGCCCGCTGGGGCGCGACGTGAAGGTCAACGGCTATCCCATCAGGGTGAGCGAGATGCTTGCGACGCTTCCGGCGCCCGGTTACATCACGCGCGTGACGGTGGCGCAGCCGAAGTACATCATCAAGGCGAAGCAGGCCGTCAAGCAGGCCTTTCAGAACCAGATCGACGGGAAGGGCTTTTCTCTCGTGGAAATTCTCTCGTCCTGCCCCACGAACTGGGGTATGCGCCCCGTCGAGGCCTTCGACTGGCTGATCAACACGATGATCCCCTACTATCCCCTTGGAACGTTCAAGGATTTCGATTAGGGAGGGAAACGATATGTCATTCTTCAAGACGCTTCTCGCGGCCGGTTTCGGAGGCCAGGGAGTTATGGTCCTTGGGCAGCTCGTGGCGTACACGGGGATCGAGGAGGGCAGGCACGTCACGTGGATTCCCTCCTACGGTCCGGAGATGCGCGGCGGAACGGCGAACTGCGGCGTCGTCCTTTCGGATGACGAAATCGGTTCTCCGGTGGTCGACAAGGCGGACGTGCTGGTCGTGATGAACCAGCCTTCGCTCGCTAAGTTCATCGACAGGCTGAAGCCGGGCGGCGTGCTGGTATACAACAGCGATCTAGTCGAATACCGGGACCCGAGGCAGGACATAAAGGTCGTCGCTCTTCCGGCAAGCGCGCTTGCGGAAGAGCTCGGCAGCGACAAGATAGCCAACGTCGTCATCCTCGGCGCCGTTGTGGAGTCAAGCGGCATCGTCGCCGACGGAGTCTGCGTCGAGACGATCAGGGAGAAGCTCGGCAAGAAAAAACCCCAGTTCCTTCCCATGAACCTCAATGCGTACGAAAAGGGGAAAGAGGTCGCCAGGGAATGCCTGAAAGTGTAAGGGAAAAGACCCTTGCGCAGAAGACGCTCTATACTGGAAAAATACTGAATCTCCGGGTGGACGACGTGGAGCTTCCCGGCGGAAAGCCGGCGATCCGGGAAGTGGTCGAGCACAAGCCGGCCGTGGGGATCCTTCCGGTTCTCGGCGACGGAACGATTCTGCTGATACGCCAGCACCGGTATGCCGTGGGCGAGGACATGCTCGAAATACCCGCCGGAATTCTCGAGGAGAACGAGCCGTTCGAGGATGCGGCACGCCGCGAACTCCAGGAGGAGATAGGCTACTATCCTGAAAAGCTGGCCGAGATCGGGCGTATCTACAATTCTCCAGGTTTCAGCACGGAACTGATGACTCTTTTCGTCGCGACCGGGCTGCGGCCCTCGAAGCTGCAGGAGGACGACGACGAATTCATTTCGGTCGTGCCTCTTTCAAGGGAGGAGATTCCGGCCCTGATCGCCGGAGGGACGCTGAGGGACGCCAAGACCTTCGCCGCGCTCTCGTGGTTCATGGCGTTCGGAAGGGATTTGTAATCAGGACCGTGCCGAAACTTTTGCGGTGATTGAATAAGTTTTTTCGCGGGAACCGGTCTTCCGGTTCCCTTTTTTTCTGCTACAATGTAACTATTATGATATTATACGACTTTGAATCCGCCCGAAATGATTTTACGTCATGGTTGCTCTTGGAACGGGGACTGAGCCAAAACACGGTCTCCGCATACTGCCGCGATCTTCGGCGATGGTACGATTTCTGCGGCGAGGCCGGCATCGCTCCATTTCCTCCCGATGAAGCCTCGTTTTCGAGGTTCCAGCGCAATCTTTTCGAACAAGAGGGGAGCAAAGCGTCGCGCCAGCGCACGATCGCCGCCTTGAGGACCTGGATGCGATATCTCCGTGCGGAAGAGCTGCTGAACGAAGATATCGCGCTTCCCGCGCTTCCGCAGATCGAGCGGCATCTTCCGCATATTCTCGGCGAGGGGGAGGTGGACCGCCTCCTCTCGGTATGTTCCGGGAACTCGCCGCTGGAGAGAAGGGATCGCGCCCTTTTCGAGGTGGCATACGGCTGCGGTTTGAGGGTGAGCGAGCTGTGCTCGCTGAGGATGGGAGACGCGGATTTTTCATCGCGCACGCTCCGCGTCTTCGGCAAGGGTGAGAAGGAACGGATCGTTCCTTTTTTGGGAGAGCCCGCGCACCGAGTTCGTCTTTACCTCGAGGAGGGCCGGCCCCTTCTCGCGAAGAACGGCGGGAACATCCTCTTCCTCTCCCGAAACGGCATGCCGCTGAACCGGGAGGATATCTGGCGCATTCTCCAGAAAAGGGGAACGGCGGCCGGGATCTCCGGAAAACGCCTCTATCCGCACATCCTGCGTCACAGCTTCGCCACGCATCTTCTGCGCCGGGGAATGGACCAGCGGACTCTCCAGGAGCTGCTGGGGCATTCCTCGATATCGACGACGGACAAGTATCTTCACTTTGACCTTGAACTCCGGGACGTATATGATAGTGCGCATCCACGGGCCTGAGCGCGATGCGCCCTGAAGAAAAGGGGTTGAGAGTATGATGGAGAAAGTGAAGGCGGCATGCTCGTTTCTGGAGACGGAGATTTGCTCGCGTCCGAAATCTGCGGTGATTCTCGGTTCAGGATTGGGTGCTTTTGCCGATTCCCTCGAGGAAAAAACAGTGATACCCTACGAGCGGATACCGCACTGGCCTCTTTCCACCGCTCCGGGACATCACGGTCGGCTGGTCCACGGATTTCTGGACGGCCGGGAGATTCTCGCTATGCAGGGACGGGTTCATTACTACGAGGGGTATTCCATGGAGGACGTCGCCTTTCCGGTGCGGGTTCTGGGAGAGTTCGGAACGGATCGTCTCGTGATCACGAACGCCTCGGGCGGAGTCGACGAGGACCTTCGGCCGGGAGACGTTGTCATCCTGAACGACCATATCAACTTCATGGGGGCGAACCCGCTTCGTGGTCCCGATACGCCGGAGTGGAACGAACGCTTTCCGGATATGACCCGGTGTTACGATCCCGAGCTTTCGGATCTCGCGGAGCGTGCTGCGGCCTCCGAGAATATCGCGGTTCGGCGGGGCGTCTATTTCGCGTTTTCCGGGCCCTCCTTCGAGACTCCGGCGGAGATCCGGATGGCGCGTCTTCTCGGCGCGACCGTGGTCGGGATGTCGACGGTTCCGGAGGCCGTGGTTGCGAACGCCATGGGAATCAGGGTCTGCGCGTTTTCGTGCGTCGCAAATCCTGCCGCGGGGATGACCGAGAACCGCCTGAGCGGCCAGGAGGTTCTTGACGAGATGGCGAAGACCTCGGAAAAGCTGATCCGGCTGCTGAGGCGCTTTTTCAGGGAGATGAAGTAAATGTTCGATATGCTTTCATTCATCGAGTGCAAGAGAGACGGGGGCGTTCACGCTCCGGAGGATATCCGCGAGTTCGTCCGAAGATTCGCCGGGGGAGCGATACCCGATTACCAGGCGAGCGCCTGGCTGATGGCGGTCTATCATGCCGGGCTGAATACGGAGGAACTGAAGGAGTTCACGCTGGCGCTCGCGCATTCGGGGCAGACGCTCTCCTTCGGCGATCTCCGTATCGTCGATAAGCACAGCACAGGAGGCGTCGGCGACAAGGTGACGCTCCTTCTCGTGCCTCTTGCCGCGGCCTGCGGGGTCAAGGTGGCGAAACTCTCGGGTCCCGGCCTCGGATTCACCGGCGGCACGGTCGACAAGCTGGAGGCGATTCCCGGTTTTCGGACGCATCTCTCCTCCGAAGAGTTTTCCGAGCAGGTCCGCCGCATAGGATGCGCCATTTCAGGGCACTCGGCCGATCTTGCGCCAGCCGAGGGAAAGTTTTACGGCCTTCGCGACGTGACGGCCACTGTGCCCTCGTTGCCGCTGATCTGCAGCAGCATCGTCAGCAAGAAGATCGCCGGAGGAGCCGACGCTTTCGTCTTCGACGTGAAGTGCGGCGCCGGGGCGTTCATGAAGGATTATGAAAGTGCCGAACGTCTTGCCGGTGAGCTGGTCGGCCTTTCCCGCTCTCTCGGAAAGAAGTGCATGGCCCTGATCACGGATATGGAGCAGCCGCTCGGGGAGTGGATCGGAAACAGCGTCGAGGTGCTCGAGGCCGTCTCCGTCCTTCGGGGAGAGGGCCCGGCCGATGTGGAGGAGGTCGTGATCAGCCTTGCCGGCGCGATGATATCGATCGATTCGGAGCTCTCGTTCGAAGAGGGGTGCGCGCTTGCGGAAGAGAAGCTCGGAAGCGGAGCGGGACTCGAGTCGTTCGCCGCGATGGTGCGCGCCCAGGGCGGGGATGACCTTGTGACCGTCCATCCCGAAGAGGTTCTGCCCCTCGCGAAAAAACGAAAGACGCTCGCTGCGGTCCGGGACGGCAGAGTGCACGCACTGGACGCCCGGCATATAGGAGAAGGGGTGAAGCGCCTCGGAGGCGGAAGAATGTCGCTCGGAGAGAGCATCGACCTTTCGGTTGGCGTCCGGATCCTGAAGAAGATAGGCGATCCTGTCCGGAGCGGTGACGCGCTGCTTGAAATTCTGTATTCGGACGAATCGAAGCTCGCCGATGCCCTGCCGTACTTTGAATCGGCCTATGCCTTCGACGCTGACGGACGGCCGTCGGATGCGCCCGGAAGGAGACTTGTTCTTGGGAAAATCGAATAATACGGGATTTACTGCTGTTTTTGTCGCTCTTGCCGCATTTCTGCTGCTCTTTGCGACGGCGGCCGCAGCGGAAGTGAACGTTCAGTTCCCCGCTTCTACGGGCATCGGAAAGCCTTTCGTGCTCCGCGTCACCTCGTCGATTCCTCTCACGGGGGTGGAGGTCGTGTGGCAGGGGCGGACCACGCCGCTCGCAATCACGACCTGGAACGAGCGGTACATCGCGCTCGGCCTTCTGGGAACCCAGGTCGGCAAGGCGAAGACGGGCGGTCAGACGTTGATCCTGCGCCTGTTTTCCGGAAACCGGAAATCCGAACACCGCTTGCCTGTGAAGGTGACGCCGGTAAAGTACCGTGAGGATCATCTCACGCTTCCGGAGAGCATGGTGACGCCTCCGGCGTCCGAGCTGGAGCGTATCGCGGCTGAACGGCAGCGGACAGCGAAAGCCCTCGCCACGATGACGACCGAAAGGCGCTGGGGGCTGCCGATCGTGCGGCCGGTCTCCGGTATCGTGACGAGTCCATACGGGCGGAGGCGTATTTTGAATGGAAAGCCTCGGGCTCATCACGCGGGCGTCGATTTCCGGGCGGCGACAGGAACGCCTGTCTCCGCAGCCCTTCCGGGAACTGTCGTTCTGACGGGGGATCACTATTACGCGGGGAAGAGCGTGTATGTCGACTCGGGCGGCGGGGCAATCTCCCACTATTTTCACCTGCAGTCGATCGACGTGAAGGAAGGGGATACGGTCAAGGCGGGGCAGATCATCGCCAAAACCGGTTCCACCGGCCGGTCGACGGGGCCTCACCTGCATTTCGGGCTGAGTCTGTCGGGGCAGATGGTGGACACGGAACCGCTCTTCACGGCAACCATTGCGCAAATGCTGGAAAAAGCGGCGTTTTCCAAGATAGTTCCCGCGTGGAAGTGACGGAAATGGAAGGATCGGTCTCCTTCGCATCGCCCATCGTCTTCTGTTTCCTTTTCGACCGGGAGAGAGTGCTTTTGCTGAAGCGTCTCGTGCCCCCCTATTCAGGCACGGTGACGGTACCGGGAGGAAAAAAGGAGCCCGGGGAGACTTCATCCGAGGCGTGTGTCCGCGAGATGAGGGAGGAGACGGGGTACGAAATTCTTGCTCCCCGCTTGAGGGCCGTCCTCCATCTTTGCTCTGAAGAGAGGGAACGAACGGCCTTTTATTTCTCGTCCCGGCTTTTTTCCGGGGAGCTGAAAGAGAGCGCGGAAGGATTGCCCTTCTGGGCCGGGCGCCCCGAGAGCCTGCACGTGCCGGGTGTCAATCCGTTCTATTCGCTGCTTGCGCCCCGAATGTTCGATGAATCGCTGTCTTTCTTCGAGGGGAGCGTCACTGCGGATCGAGGCGGCGAAATTCTGTCGGTGCGCTGGGGTTTTTCCGGCGCCGGTCAAAACAGCTACCGGGGAGGTGAGGAATATTGAAGAGCGTGAGACGAACCGCTGGAAGCTGCCTTTTCCTGCTCCTTCTTGCCTCCGCGGCGTGGGGAAGCTCCATGCAGGAGTACGAGGCGCGCTTTACGAAATATTTTTCGGACCGGATCTACGCGAATTCCATTTTGCCTGTCATCTCCGCTTCGGAGGACGACCTCAGGCGCGGAAAGGTTCCGAGGCTGTCGGTCTGCATCGAGGATGCCGTCGTCGATGGCGTTCTGTACGATCGTCTTCTTCTCGTCATGGAAGATGTCCTGTTCACGTCTCCGGCCCGCGGGATTGGAATTCATTCTCATGGAGCGTGCGCTCTGTCGGGTACTATTTCAAGGGAGTCCTTTCAGAGGACGCTCTCGAAAAGGATGCCGCATTTCGCCGTCTCGGAAGTTCTGCTGAAGGACGGGGAGGTCACGGTGAGGGGGGTGTACGACAGGCGGCTCACGTTCCGGATACGGGCCCTGATGCGTTTTACCGGTTCCTACGTCATCGAGGGAAACGGGAGGGCGATCATCCGGTTCGACGATTCGACGAACGACAATCCGCTCATCAACCCTCTCGACGTCGGAAGGGCGATGGCGAACGCTGCGCCGGTGCTCTCTTTCAAGAACTTTTTCGGAGAGCTCTCCGTTCGCGAGGTTCGTGTGGACCATGATATGGTCTGGTTCTCGGCAAAATAGAAGAACTATCAGAAAACATCCTTGCTCTGGACTTTTCCGCTCGAAGCAAGTAGAATCTTGTTGCATGAGCTATGGAGGCGAATGTGTCCCGGTGGGCGCCCCGGACTTCAAATCCGGTGGGAGGCGGTACAGGCTGTCTCCGGTGGGTTCGACCCCCACACGCCTCCGCCAGTTGTTGCTTCCGGAGGTTTTTCATACCGACGCTTTCCTCTTCGGAGGAGAGCGTTTTTTCATGATACAATACAGTACCGGAAAGGTATTTGACAAACCCCGTATCGGAGGTGGTCCTATGACTCCGTGGGAGAGCATTGCGGAAGAAATGGTGGAACGGCAGATCCGGGCAAGGGGGATTCGCTCGGAGAGGGTGCTTGATGCGATGCGTTCTGTTCCGCGGCATCTTTTTGTCCCTTCTTCTCTCCGTGGCAGCGCGTGGATAGACAGCCCTCTTCCGATAGGAGAGGATCAGACGATTTCTCAGCCGTACATGGTGGCGAGGATGACGGAACTCCTTCTGCCCGAAGAGGGGGATGCCGTGCTCGAAATCGGGACGGGATCCGGATACCAGGCTGCCGTTCTCGCCGCGCTCGGCGCCAGGGTGACGAGCCTCGAGCGGATCTCATCTCTCGCGGAGAGAGCGAGGGAGACGCTTTCGTCGCTCGGCTTCGGCGTCACGATTCTCTGGTCGGACGGAAGAGAGCGGCCCGTTCTGCAGGGCTCGTTTCAAGGTGTTCTGGTGACTGCGGCGGCGCCGCTTGTTGAAGAGTGGTGGTCGGAAGTTCTCGTTCCCGGCGGGCGTCTTGTGGCGCCGGTTTCCGTGATGTCGGGAGGGGACCGGCTTCTTCTGCGGAAGAAGACGGGGCCGGGAGAGTACGTCGATACGTGGCACGATTATTGCCGTTTCGTGCCGCTGCTGAAGGGCACAATAAAAGGATCTCCGGAGAGGTGAAAGGATGAAGTATGTTTTTTTTCGCGGAATGTCCGGAAGGGATCTGTTTTCAGTAAGCTCCCTTGCCATTTCCGGCCTCGTCGCCGCAGTCTACACCGTGGCGACGATCATGTTCGCCCCTATTTCCTACGGGTATATCCAGGTACGGATCGCGGAGGCCTTCACCGTGCTTCCCTTCATCCTGCCCCAGGCGGTCTTCGGCCTTTTCGTGGGATGCGTTTTCGCGAACATGGCGGGCGGGTTCGGAATCATCGACGTTGTGCTGGGAAGCGCGGCGACGCTTTTAGCGGGGGTCGTCACGTCGGCGATGCCGAATGTCTATCTTGCGGCGCTCCCTCCCGTGGTGGTGAACATGCTCATCGTCGGAGGGTACCTTTCGCATATTATGGGAGTGCCGTTTCCCGTCACTGCATTCTACGTGGGAATCGGGCAGGTCGTGGCCTGTTATTTCCTCGGCGTTCCGCTGACGATCCTGCTGGAGAAACGGATGAAAAAGGGCGGGGATATCCCCGCCCGCTGACAGTTTACGATCTTCTCTTCCATTTCGTGCCGTCGGGGGTGTCCTCGAGAATGACGCCCCTGGCGGCGAGCCCGTCCCGAATTTCGTCCGACTTTTTGAAATCCCTGTTTTTCCGGGCGTCGTTTCTCTCGGCGATCAGCCGCTCTATTTCCTCCGCGTCCTCGTCCTGCGCTTCGGAGTCAAGCACCAGGATGCCCATCACGGAGTCGATCTTCCTGAAGAAGTTCTCGGCGCATTCGAGGAAGGACTCTTCGAGCGGCTGATGTTCCTTGAGAGTGGTGTTGACGGCCTTGACGGCCTCGAAGACGACGCCGAGGGCCGCGGCCGTGTTGAAGTCGTCGTCCATCGCCGCGACGAAGCGGTTTTCGAGGTCCAGGAAGAAACGCTCGTGTTCTTCCTGGTTCGTCGTCTCAGCGGACGTTTTTTTGCTCTTTCTCGCGTAAAGGAGATCCGACCAGCAGTTTTCGAGGCGCTCCACGGCCCCCTGCGACTGGGTCAGGCTCTCCTCCGAGAAGTTGATGGGGGACCTGTAGTGGGCGCTGAGCATGAAGTGGCGGATGACCTTCGCGGGGAACTTCTCGAGGGCCGCCCGCGCCGTGAGGAAGTTGCCGAGCGACTTCGACATCTTCTCCTTGTCTATCAGGAGGTAGCCGTTGTGGATCCAGTAGCGCACGAACGGTTTTCCGGTCGCCGCCTCCGCCTGGGCCACTTCGTTCTCATGATGGGGGAAGGTGAGGTCCGTTCCTCCCGAATGGATGTCGAGTGTTTCCCCAAGGTATTTCATGGACATGGCGCTGCACTCGATGTGCCAGCCGGGACGTCCTTCGCCCCACGGGCTGTCCCAGGACGGCTCTCCTTCTTTCTTCGTCTTCCAGAGGGCGAAGTCGAGCGGATGCCGCTTGCGTTCGTTGATTTCAACCCTCGCTCCCGACTGCAGCTCTTCGAGACTCTGCTTGGAGAGGACGCCGTACGAGGGAAAGCTGGACACGTCGAAGAAGACATCCCCGTCCGTCTCGTAGGCGTGCCCTTTCTCGACGAGTTTTTCGATGAGCGCGATGATCTCCGGCATGTGTTCCGTCGCCTTCGGGTTGTGCGTTGCCCGGCGGACGCCAAGTGCGTCGGCGTCCTTGAAATACTCTTCGATAAACCTGTCGGCAAGCTGGGCGACGGTGATGCCCTCCTGGTTTGCCCGGTTGATCATCTTGTCCTCGATGTCGGTGAAATTCTGAACGAACGTTACGGTGTAACCGCTGTATTCGAGATAGCGCCGAAGGACGTCGAAGACGATGAAGGGGCGGGCGTTTCCTATATGGAAAAAATCGTAGACGGTCGGACCACAGCTGTAAAAGCCAACATGCCCCTCTTTCAGAGGGACGAAGGGTTCTTTTTTCCGGGTAAGATCGTTGTACAGCACCAAACTCATTTTTCAGCACCTCCAATGGTTTCTAATGGGGTATTATATAATACAATCCGTCAGGATGCAGAAGGTTTTTATTTCCCGGCGAATGAATGCCGGAAGTTTTTCGTGCGGAGGGCGTTGTGGCGCAGGAGCATATTAAAAAACTGCTGAAAAATCTCCCCGACAGGCCGGGAGTCTATCTCATGCGCGACGGGAGCGGCGATGTCATCTACGTGGGAAAAGCGAAATCGCTGAAAAAAAGGGTAACGTCGTACTTCCGGCATGAATCGTTCGCCTCGCCGCGCCTTCGAAAGCTGGTCGCCTCGATAGAGGACATCTCCGTCATCCGGACCGAGACGGAGGTCGAGGCGCTCATCCTGGAGGCGAAGCTCATCCGCAAGTACGCTCCTTTTTTCAACGTCGAGCTGAAGATGGGCGATCGCTACCCGTACATCAAGATCACGTCGGAAGCGTTTCCGAGAATCGTGGTGACACGCCAGAGAGGAAAGGACGACGGATTGTATTTCGGCCCGTACGTCCGGGTCGGCGACGTCCGCTCCCTTCTCCGTCTCATCGAAAGATACTTCCCGCTCCGGATCTGCGCCCGTGAAATCGATCCCGCGGAGGCCGTCAAAGGCAAGGGTCGCCCGTGTCTTCACTATTCGCTGGGGCGGTGCCTCGGCCCGTGTACTGGGCTTGTCTCCGCGGGTGAATACAGGGAGAGGGTGGATGACGTCATTCTGCTGCTCCAGGGGCAGTCCATGGAGGTCGTCGAACGGCTCCGGAAGAGGATGGAGAAGGCGGCGAAGAGCATGGCTTTCGAGGAAGCGGCAAGGTTTCGGGATACCATCCGGGCGATCTGGCGCATCACGCGGCAGCGAGTCTCGTCGCCGCTGCGGGAGGATTTCGACGGCGACATGTGGCAATGCCTCAACCGTCTCCAGCAAATTCTGCGCTTGCCCGTCCTGCCATGGCGGATCGACGGATTCGATATTTCGCACATGTCGGGAAAGGAGACGTACGGCGTCGTCGTGGTCTTCGAGCAGGGGTCGCCCAACCGTTCGCTGTACCGCCGGTTCAGGATCCGTACGGTGGAGGGAGTGGACGACTTCCGGTCGCTCGAGGAGACGCTCGAGCGCCGTTATCGCCAGTCGCTTGAAGGACACGAGCCGCTTCCGCAGCTGATCCTGATCGACGGCGGTCCCGTGCAGCTGGAATTCTCCCGGAAGGCCCTCGAAAAGCTCGGCCTGCAAAATATTCCTTCCGTATCGCTGGCAAAAGAAGAGGAACTGATATACCATAGCATCGGGCAGGAGCCGATTCGGCTGGAAAGCGGAGATTCCGCGCTGCGGCTTCTGCAGAGGGTGCGCGACGAGTCGCATCGATATGCGATAGAGAGCCATCGTGCATCCCGCTCCTCCCGGCTGAGGCGGAGCGTGCTTGAGGATGTCCCCGGCATCGGGAAGCATCGCGCCGCGCAGCTTCTCGGCCGTTTCGGGAGCGCCCGCGCGATTTCAAACATGTCGGTGGAGGAACTGGCAGCCGCTCCCGGTATCGGAGTAGCAACCGCCGCCAGAATACTGAATTTTTTAAAGGAGACGCAACGTGATCCTCTCCAGACGGAAGATTGACGAATATTTCATGCGAAGAGCACTGAGCCTCGCTCTTCGGGGAACGGGGCGGACATCGCCGAATCCTCTCGTGGGGTGCGTGGTCGTCAGGGAGAACGCCGTTCTGACCGAGGGGTGGCATGCCTGTTGCGGAGGAGCGCACGCCGAACGCGCGGCGCTTGAGCATTTCGATTCGGCGGAGGGAGCGACGATCTATGTGAATCTGGAGCCGTGCTCTCATTTCGGCCGGACTCCTCCCTGCGCGCCGCTGATCGCGGAAAAGGGGATCCGAAGGGCCGTTGTCGGCATGATCGATCCCGACGAGCGTGTCAGCGGGCGGGGAATCTCGATTCTCCGGGAAGCGGGACTCGACGTCGAAACCGGCCTCCTTGAGGATGAATGCCGGTGGCTGAACCGGGGGTTTCTGCGGAAGGTCCGTTTCGGCAGACCGTGGGTCACGCTGAAGGGCGCCGTCGGGCTCGACGGCGCGATGGCGCTTCCTTCGGGAGAGAGCAAGTGGATTACCTCGGAAGGTGCGCGTGCTTTCGCACACCTGCTGCGGGCGGAGCACGACGCTGTGCTCGTCGGTGCGGGGACGGCCTGTGCGGACGATCCGGAGCTGACCGTACGGAGCGCGTCCGGGCGTTCACCGCTGAGAGTTCTGCTTGATTCGACGCTCTCGGTATCTGCCGGAGCCCGGATGCTGGGGCCGGAATGCATCGTCTTCACCTCGGAAACCGCACCTCCGGAAAAGACCGCCGCAGTCGAAGCGACCGGAGCCTCCGTGGTGCCGGTCCCGCTGGACAGGTCGGGCCTTTCCATCCGGGAGGTCCTCACGGAGCTTGTCCGGCGCGGAGTTACGAGGCTTCTGGTGGAAGGAGGGCCGAAGGTTATCTCGTCTTTTCTACGAGAAGGATACGCCGACAGCCTCTCTCTTTTTCTCTCCCCCCGCCTCATGGGCTGCGGCCGCACGTTCGCCGGCGGGCTTTCCTTCTCCTGCATGGAGGAGACGATCCGGCTGAAAAACTGCAGTGTGAAGCATGCCGGCGAGGATTTTCTGGTGGAGGGGGTGCCGGATTGTTCACCGGACTTGTAGAGGCGGTCGGAACGCTTGCCTCCCTTTCCGCATCGGGCGTGTACATGCGCCTTTCCGTGAGGGCTCCCGCGTTCGCGGGGGTTCTCGCGAGGGGGCAGTCCGTTGCCGTGTCGGGAGCGTGTCTTACCGTCTCTTCGTTCGACGGGGATCTTTTTTCCGTGGACGTCATGCGGGAAACCCTGGACAGGACCAAGTTCCGGTCCATACGGCCCGGAAGCCGCCTGAATCTTGAACGCGCCCTTCAGATTGGAGGCCGCCTCGACGGACATATCGTCACGGGTCATATCGACGGGGTCGCCGTCGTGCATCGTGTCCGCAAGGGAGGCGAGGGTTTTCTGCTCGATCTGTCGCTCGACGGGGAGATGAGCTCTCTCCTGGTTCCCAAGGGATCGGTCGCCGTGGACGGAGCGAGTCTCACGATCGCGTCGTTCGACGGAACCGTCTGCACGGTGAGCCTGATTCCGGAGACGCTGAACAACACGACTCTGGGAGATCTTCATCCGGGAGATGACGTCAACATCGAAATGGATATTCTGGGGAAATACGTCCGCCGTCTCCTCGGTATTTCGGGAACGGAAGAGGGCGGAACAAAAAAAAGCGGCCTCTCCATGGATTCGCTCAGAAGGGCAGGCTGGCTGTAGATGGTACGGGAGGTTATGGAAATGAATGCCCTTTCGGGGAGCAAGTGTCAGAAGGACGTTGTATTCAGTTCCATCGAGGATGCGATCGAGGATATCCGCGATGGCAAAATGGTCATCGTCGTCGACGACGACAGCAGGGAGAACGAAGGGGACCTGGTCGTCGCCGCCACGAAAGCGACCACGGAGTCGATCAACTTCATGGTGCGCCTGGCGCGGGGCCTCGTTTGCGTTCCGCTCGCAAGAGAGATCGCGCGGCGCCTCCGCCTCGATCCGATGGTGCGGGAAGGCACCGACAAGCACGGAACGGCCTTTCTCGTCTCGGTGGATGCGAAGCAGGGAACGACAACAGGGATTTCAGCCGAGGAACGCGCCTGCACGGCCCGTCTCCTGGCGGACGCCTCTTCAAGGGCCGAGGACTTTTACAGGCCCGGGCACATGTTTCCTCTTGAGGCGAAGCAGGGAGGGGTTCTGAAGAGAGCGGGACATACCGAGGCGGCCGTCGACATGGCGGCGCTCGCAGGCCTCCCGCCCGCGGGAGTTATCTGCGAGATCATGAACGAGGACGGCTCGATGGCGCGCCTTCCGCAGCTCCTTGAGTTCGCCGCGAAGCACGGCTTGAAGATCGTCTCCATAGAGGACCTTATCGCCTATCGAAGCAAGAGGGAGAAGCTGATCGAGAAGATCGCGACGGTGGCGCTTCCGACATTCCACGGAGAGTTCGTCGCCCACGCGTACCGGAACATGCTCGACGACAATTCGGACCGGGTGCATATCGCGCTCGTGAAGGGAGAGGTGAGCGGGCGGCAAGGAATCCTGGTCCGCGTGCACTCCGAATGCCTCACCGGCGATGTTTTCGGTTCGCTCCGCTGCGATTGCGGTCCGCAGCTTTCCGTGGCGATGGACATGATAGAAAGGGAAGGGGCCGGCATCCTTCTCTACATGCGCCAGGAAGGGCGGGGGATCGGCATCGCGGAGAAGCTGAAGGCCTACCAGCTCCAGGAGAAGGGCATGGATACCGTGGAGGCGAACGCCGCGCTCGGCTTCGCCCCCGATCTGCGCGACTACGGAATCGGGGCGCAGATTCTCCTGGACCTGGGAGTGGAAAATATCCGCCTGCTGACGAACAATCCGCGGAAACTGGTGGGTCTGCAGGGGTACGGCCTTGAGATCGCGGAGAGAGTGCCGCTTGTCATTCCCCCCAACAAGTTCAATGAGCGCTATCTGGGAACCAAGGAAGAGAAGCTCGGCCATATGCTGCATATTTGCGATCTCCTGAGATAGGAGATTTTGAAGGGAGAGAGTTCTGAATGAGAATCATCGAAGGGAAGCTGACCGGATCGGGACTGCGTTTCTGCATCGTCGTCTCCCGTTTCAACAGCTTTTTCAGCGAGAAGCTGCTCGATGGCGCGAAGGATGCGCTGCTGCGGCACGAAGTCGGGCACCAGGCCGTCGACGTGATCTGGGTTCCGGGGGCGTGGGAGATTCCCCTTGTCGCCAAGGAGGCCGCGCTGAGCGGAAAGTATGACGGCATTATCGCGCTCGGGGCGGTTATCCGCGGAGACACCAGCCATTATGAGCATGTCTGCGCGGAGATGTCGAAAGGACTCGCATCTGTCAGCATGACGCAGCGCGTTCCGGTTTCATTCGGCGTCCTGACCTGCGACACGCTCGACCAGGCGATTTCCAGGGCCGGAAGCAAGGCCGGAAACAAGGGATTTGAAGCCGCCATGGCCGCCATCGAGATGGCGAACGTATTGAAACAGCTTCGGACTGAAAAGGAGACTGATCGGAATGCTTGATATTCGATGGATTCGTTCCAACGCCGGAGAAGTGAAGGCGTATCTCGCCGACAGAAACAACGATTTCGACATCGACCCGCTTCTCGCGCTCGACGAGGAGAAACGCAGGCTGCTCTCCGAGACCGAGGAGCTGAAGGCGAGGCGGAACGAGGGATCCCGCAAGGTCGGCACGGCGAAGAGCAAGGGAGAGGATGCCTCGGAGCTGATGGAGGAGATGCGGGTCATCGGTGAAAGAATCCGGGATATCGACGGCAACCTGGCGGAGATCGAGGAGAAGATGAACTTTATGCTTCTCTCCATACCAAACCGCCCGCACGAGTCGGTTCCCATAGGAAAGGACGAGAACGACAATCCGGAAATCCGCCGCTGGGGAGAGCCCCGCACGTTCGATTTCGAACCGAAGCCGCACTGGGATATCGGCGAGGCCGCAGGGATCATGGATTTTGAAAAGGGGGCCGCGCTCGCACAGAGCCGTTTCACCGTTCTGAAGGGAGCGGGAGCACGCCTCGAGAGAGCGCTGCTGAACTTCATGCTGGATCTCCACACGGAGAAACACGGCTACCTTGAGGTGCAGCCTCCTTTCCTGGTGAGCGGAAAGACGATGCAGGGGACGGGGCAGCTTCCGAAGTTCGCCGACGACCTGTATAAGTGCGAAAACGACGACCTGTGGCTCATTCCCACGGCCGAGGTTCCCCTGACGAATCTCTTCGCCGGGGAAATTATGGACGAGGAGAGCCTTCCTTTTTACTGCACCGCATACACTCCGTGTTTCCGAAGAGAGGCCGGAGCCTACGGGAGGGATGTTCGGGGCATGCTCCGGCAGCACCAGTTCGACAAGGTCGAGATGGTGAAGATCGCGACGCCTGAAAAGAGCTACGAAGAACTGGAGAAGCTGACGGACAATGCCGAAGAGGTGCTTCGCCTCCTGGAGATACCGCATCGGACGATCTGCCTGTGCACTGGAGACATGGGGTTCGGCTCGAGCAAGACGTACGATGTGGAAGTTTGGCTTCCCTCCCAGCACAAGTATCGCGAGATCAGTTCGTGCAGCAACTGCGAGGATTTTCAGGCTCGCAGGATGAACACGAGGTACCGCCCGAAAGGCGGGGGCAAGCTTCAGTTCGTCCACACGCTGAACGGCTCCGGGATCGCGGTTGGAAGGACGCTGATAGCCGTGCTGGAGAACTACCAGCGGGAGGACGGTTCCGTGGAGATCCCGAAGGCGCTTGCGCCGTACATGGGCGGTATCACGGAAATACGCTGATAAATTCCGCCCGAAGGGGTGGAAAAATAAAAGTCGAACTGGTACAATCAGATTTGGAACCTTTCGACAGGGGGGATTTGCTCATTTTTCCCGCGGAGAGATACATGACTGACGTGCTTATCTTTGTGCTCCCTTTGACGTTGCTCTGTTTTTTCGCACAGCGCGCGTGCAGGAAGAGCATGGACAAAAACCAATACAACTACTTCCGCGACCTCACTCTCCTTGCCGCGTGGATTCTGGCGGCGCTCTGCGTCGGAGGGACTTCGTCCCGATTCATAGTGGGAATGGCGGTTGTCGCCTCTGTTCTGGGAATGGTGCAGCATATTTATCCGAATGCACTCTGGAAGCCGGTCTATCTGCTCGTCGGATTCGTGTTCGCCCTTTTCGGTCCCAGGATCGCTTTTATCGGGTTGCCGGCAGGGCAGTATCACTTCCTTTCGGCGGAGTTGTCCGTCCTCGTGACCGCGCTCTGGATCGCCGCCTTCCCCGTGCTTCTCCAGGAACTGGATAATATTCCGGGAATGGCCGGGCATCTGCTCGCAATTTCCTTTTCCCTCATGCTGCTTGCGACGATATTCTCAGGACAGGACCTGAAGGACGCGTTTTTCATGTCTGTCTGCGGACTTCTCTTCCTGGGGGTTTTCTGGAGCAGGCACGGCCACATGTACCGCAGAATGGGGGAGGCGCTTGCCGCAATGTGGGGCGTCCTGGTGGCGGGGACATCCGTCCTCGGAGTAAGCAAGGGGATCACGTTCGGGACGCTCATGGTTCTGCCGCTGGGCCTTTTCGCAATCCCCATCATGGAGGCCTCCTTGAATCTGGTGAACAGGACCTTCTTCTCGAATTCCCCGAACGCTGCCGTGCTCTACAGCAAACTGATCGGGAAAGGACTTGACCATCCGAGCGCGGTCCGTTTCATAACATCCCTCTGCGCTCTCGGAGGTTCGGCAGTCGCGATTTCCCAGCTGGGCGATCCTCTTTCAATGATGCTCGTGGCGAGCCTCGCCATTCTTTTCGCGGGCTTTACACTGGCTCCGGCCATACGAAGCATGAAGGAGAACCTGGAGATGCCGCAAAGACCTTCTCTATGGCGGACTTCCGTCGACAACATCTCGATGAACTATGCCCTGGCCAAAGCCAGGGGCGGTCTTGCGTCGGCCAGCGGCGCCCGCCTGATCGCCACGGTGAACGCCCTCGCCGTCATGGAGGCGGAGAGCAACGAAGAGTACGCCTCCGCTCTTGACGGCGCTTTTTTGACGCTGGCGGACGGCACGGGACTGGTCTGGGCTCTCAGGCTTCTCGGAACTCCTGTCCAGGAGCGGGTCACCGGCATCGACTACATGATCCGGCTCTCCCGTATGGCCGCCGCGGAGGGCTGGCCCGTCTATCTGCTGGGATCCCGGCGCGATATCGTCGAGAAGGCGGCTGCTGCATTGAAAACCCAGTTTCCCGAGCTCTCCGTCGCGGGCTTCAGGGACGGATATTTCTCTCCGGGCGACGAATCCGTCGCGGAGGAGATCCGGTCGAGCGGAGCAAAGATTCTCTTCGTCGCAATGGGGGTTCCCAAGCAGGAGATATGGATCGCGGAAAACGCGGACAAGCTGGGCGATCTTCTTGCCGTAGGCGTCGGCGGAGCCTTCGACGTCGTCTCCGGTTCTCTGAAGAGGGCCCCTGAAATTCTGCAGAAGTTCGGGCTCGAATGGTTCTACCGACTTATCCAGGAACCGTGGAGATGGAAGAGGGACCTGAATCTCTTTCTCTTCGCGATCAAGGTTCTGCTCACGAAAATCGGTCTTTATCCCCAGAGAGGGAAAAGGCCGGTGTGAAATACACCTGCAGGGAACAGTATCCGCCGTTCCCTGCATTCTTTTTTATGATCATATTCCCCCTCTTCCTTTCAAATACGAGAAATCTGCTGGACATATTCCATGAAAATCATTATCCTTAGCGTGGGCAAAGCAAAAGATCCACGGGTTGCGCTGATGGCGGACCGGTATCTGAAAAGACTCCGGACGTTTGTTCCTGCAACGCTTGAAAGCGTTCCGGAGGCAAAAGACCCCTCTCCTTCACGAAAGGTTGAAAAGGAGGGGCGGGGCATCCTGAAGGCCGTCCGGGAGCGAGATTACCTGGTGACGCTTGAAGAGCGCGGAGAGGCTTTTGACAGCCCCGGATTTTCGGAATGGATTTCCTCCAGGATTGAAAGTGCGCCCGGGAGGGTCTTGCTGGTGCTCGGAGGAGCCTTTGGCCTTTCGGAAGAGGTGCGGCAAAGGAGCGATTTCGCTCTTTCTCTTTCTCCGATGACGATGCCGCATGAACTGTGCCTCGTACTCCTCCTGGAGCAGCTCTATCGGGCGTTTACGATACTGCGGGGCGTTGAGTACCACCATTGACATGATGCATCAACAATAAATCCTGAAGGGAAGTGGCATGATATATGAATATGGATAAAATCATGAAACAGGCGCAGAAAATGCAGGCTCAGATGGCAAAGATCCAGGAAGAGCTGGCCAACGAACAGGTCGAGGGCAGCGCCGGAGGCGGAATGGTTACCGTTACCGCCAACGGTCAGGGGGATTTGCTCGCGGTCAGAATCGAGCCGGAGGTTGCGAAAGGCGAGGATATCGAGATGCTCGAGGATCTGCTTCTCGCTGCGGCGAACGACGCGCTTCGCAAGAGCAAGGAGCTCGCAAACAGCCGGATGGGACAGCTCACGGGCGGTCTCGGCTCGCTGGGACTCTTTTAGAGAGCGGTTTCACATTGGCTCTTCCGGACTCTTTCGAGAAGCTTGCGTCGCTGCTCCGTAAAATGCCGGGAGTCGGAGCGAAAAGTGCGCGGCGCATGTCGTTTTACGTCCTCCAGCAGCCGCCTTCGTACGCGGATGAACTCTCGAGGTGCCTTTCGACGCTGAAAGAGAAAGTGCATCCGTGCAGCGTATGCGGCAACATCACGGACGACGATCCCTGCGCGATCTGCTCCGATCCCCTTCGGGACCGGAAGCTTCTCTGCGTCGTCGAGACTGTCGAAGATCTTTTCAGCATCGAGCACGCAGGTGTTTTCTCCGGGGTGTATCACGTTCTGGGCGGCAGGATTTCGCCGCTCGACGGCGAGACGCTTGAAGAGGATGTCCTGAGGAGCCTTGTTTCCCGTATCGGGGATACCGGCATCGAGGAGGTGATAATCGCGACGAATCCCCGTATCGAAGGCGATCTCACGTACCATGCCCTTCTGGAGTGCCTGGCGGACAACGACGTTTCTCTTTCAAGGCTGGCATACGGCCTTCCTGTCGGAGGGAGCATCGAGTTCGCCGACCGGACGACTCTCCAGGCCGCGATGGACTCGCGGGTGAGGGTAAAACGTCCTTCGTGAACTCCGGCTGAAACGGCGCCGGCGGGACAGCATTCATCACGTATCATATTATGAAAGGAAGGCATTATGAGACGATTCAAGATTACGTCGTATTTATCAGAAAAGCGAGGTGAAAACATGACAGAAGGATTTGGAAAAATCGTCCAGGTCATCTTCTCAGGCCTTATGATTATTATCGGAGGGATGATCGGCGCCCAAATTGCGCAGATGATCTTTCCCATCATTCCCCCGGAGTGGTTTGTCACCGCCAAACAATGGATTCCTATCTGGATGCCGGGTAAAATCCTGGCGACATTCCTTTCCGTGGTTTTATTTGCTTTTATCGGTTTGCTGCTCTCTCCCTTCTTTCTCCGCCTTCTTGGCCTTATGGGAACATTTATAGAATCGCATCTCAAAAATACGAGCTGGTCCGAGATCACCGCAGCGACGATCGGAATCATCGTCGGACTGCTCATAGCGAATCTATTGGCTCTTCCTTTCTCCGATCTCCCTTTCGGAAGCTATATGGCGGTAGTGCTCAATGTCGTGCTGGCGTATCTCGGTGCGCGTATTCTGCTGAAGCGGCAGAGCGATCTGCTGAATGTCTTCACTCCCATAAGAGGTCTCAAGGACAAGCTTTCCACGATCAAGGGCTCTCCGCACCAGGGAGGGGCTTTTTCCGGGGAGGATCACGCCTGGGAGATGCCGAAGAGGATTCTGGATACGAGCGTGATCATCGACGGACGCATTCTGGACGTCGCCCGTACGGGATTTCTGGACGGCGTCATTCTCATTCCGCAGTTTATTCTTCATGAACTCCAGTCGGTGGCGGATTCGACCGAACCGGCAAGAAGGACCAGGGGAAGGCGGGGGCTCGATGTTGTCAACGAGCTCCAGCGCCTTGCGGATCTGCAGATCGAGATCGTGGACGCCTCGCTGAAGAACCTGAAGGCCGAATCCGTCGACAGCGCACTCGTCGTCCTGGCCGAGAAGATAGGCGGACAGATTCTCACGACGGATTACAACCTGAACAAGCTGGCGCAGATTCAGGGGATCCGGGTTCTGAACGTCAACGATCTCGCCAATGCGTTGAAGCCGATGCTGCTGCCCGGTGAAACGATCATCATCGATGTAATCCGGGAGGGGAAGGAACCGCAGCAGGGAGTCGGATATCTCGACGACGGAACGATGTTCGTCGTCGAAGACGGCGAAAACTACATCGGCAAGAGGGTAGAAGTCGTCGTCACCTCGATGCTGCAGACTTCGGCGGGGAGAATGGTCTTCGGAAGGGTCCGAAGGGAAGTCCGCCAGTCGTGAAGGAGTGCTCTTTCGTCATCGTGGCGGCGGGCAGGGGGGAGCGTGCGGGAGGCTCTTCGGGAATCCCCAAGCAGTTTCGGATGCTTGCCGGACGCCCCCTCTGGAAATGGAGCGCCCTTGCCGCGGAGCGTCTTTACTCGGAAAAAATCGTTTCCGAGACTGTTTTCGTCGTTCCCGAAAATTTCGTCGAGTCCGCGAGGAAGGACGCCCGGGGATGGAAGATGCCGTTTTTCGTGGTCCCCGGAGGGAAAGAGCGGCAGGATTCCGTATTGAGAGGGATCGGAACCGCTTCGAAGGAGTACGTTCTTGTTCATGACGGAGCGCGGCCGTTTCTTTCGCCCGCTCTTGTCGGGCGACTGCTCGACTCGCTTTCACCCGATTGCGGGGTGATCCCTGTTCTTCCTGTTTCAGACGCATTGAAGAAAATCGGGAAGGACGGTGTTCCGTGCCCTTTTCCCCGCGACGGACTCTGGCTGACCCAGACGCCCCAGGCATTTCCGAGAATGGACCTGCTCTCCGTTCTCGCTTCGCACGGAGGCGGGGCCAAGGACGAAGGGGAGGCATGGGTCGCGGCGGGGCGGACGCTCAAGCATGTCCAGGGTGAGCGGAAAAATTTGAAAATAACGTGGGAGGAGGATTTTGCACTGGCTGAATCCTATGCTCGACGCACCTTCCGGACGGGAATCGGATATGATATTCATCCGCTTGTTCCGGGGAGGATGTTTATTCTCGGGGGGATCGAATTTCCTGCGTTCCCTCTCGGTTTCGCTGGGTATTCGGACGGGGATGTCCTGGTTCATGCGGTGTGCGACGCTCTTCTCGGGGCTTCCGGGCTCGGGGATATCGGCATGCTGTACCCGGCGGGGGATCCTGCGTACCACAACATTTCGAGCCTCCTGCTGCTCGCCGATACCGCGGACCGTGTCGCCGGGAACGGTTGGGAGCTTGAGTGGATCGACGGCGTGATCTGTGCGCAGGAACCGAAACTTGCACCCTCACTGCCTTCGATGATCGCGAAGATGGAGGAATTCTTTCCCGAATCCTGGAAGGGGCGCCTGCATATCAAGGCAAAATCGGGAGAAAGAGTCGGTACGGTGGGATCGTGTCACGCGGTCGTATGCCACTGTTCCGCCACTCTTTCGAGACCGGCCTGCGAATAATCCAATAATCCGCGGGGATATCGGGAGGAGTTGCTTCTTTTCTTCGGAAGGGCTAAAATCCTTGAAATATTTGCGAGTCCCTGTTCGGGCAAGGAGGTTTCCTGATGAGTTTTGAATCAAGATTTGTCCCTTACGAGGGATTCACGTTCGACGATGTTCTGCTGGAGCCCCGGTTCAGCGACATCCTTCCTTCCGATGTGTGCGTAAAAACCAGCCTCACGCCGACGATCTCTCTCAATATTCCGCTGTGCAGTTCGGCCATGGATACCGTGACGGAAGCGCGGCTGGCGATCGCCATGGCCCGCGAGGGCGGGATAGGGATCATACACCGCAATATGCCGCCCGAGAGGCAGGCGAAGGAAGTGGACGTGGTGAAACGCTCGGAATCGGGTGTCATCGTCGATCCGTTCTATCTCCATCCGGAGGACAGGCTGAGCGAGGCGATCGGGCTCATGGAGCACTATCACATTTCGGGTGTTCCGATTGTCGATGAGAGAAAGCGGCTCGTCGGAATCATCACCAACCGTGATTTGCGCTTCGTCCAGGATTTCGAGCAACCGATCAGCCGCGTGATGACGAAGGAAAATCTGATCACGGGCACGGAAGGCACAACGCTGGAGAGCGCACAGTCCATCCTGATGAAGTATAAGATCGAAAAGCTTCCGATTGTGGACGACGACGGGATCTTGAAGGGACTTATCACCATTAAGGACATTCAAAAGGCGAAGGATTTCCCGAACGCGGCGAAGGACAGCGGCGGGCGGCTTCGGGTCGGCGCCGCGGTCGGTGTCGGCGCGGATCTTCTCGAGCGTTCGGCGATGCTTGTGAAGAGCGGCGTCGACGTGCTCGTCGTCGATACTGCTCACGGGCACTCCAAAAAAGTCCTGGATTCGGTGGCGCTTTTGCGGAGAGAATATCCCGACATGACTCTCATCGGGGGCAATATTGCCACGGCTGAAGCGGCGGAAGCGATGATCGACGCGGGCGTCGACGCAGTGAAGGTAGGGGTCGGACCCGGCAGTATCTGCACGACCAGGATCATCGCCGGGATCGGCGTTCCTCAGCTCGGAGCCATTTTCAACGTCTCCAGGGCGGCTCATGACCGGGGCCGGACGGTGATCGCGGACGGAGGCATCAGATACTCGGGGGATATCGTGAAGGCGATCGCCGCCGGCGCGGATTCGGTGATGATAGGTTCTCTCTTCGCGGGTACGGAGGAGAGCCCGGGAGAGCCGATCATCTACAGGGGGCGCTCCTATAAAAGCTACCGCGGCATGGGCTCTCTCGGCGCGATGAAGGACGGGTGCAGCAAGGACCGCTACTTCCAGGAAAGCGTAGTTGGTGATAAACTTGTGCCTGAA
This sequence comes from uncultured Synergistaceae bacterium, assembly GCA_964426245.1. GTDB lineage: Bacteria > Synergistota > Synergistia > Synergistales > Aminobacteriaceae > JAAYLU01. The sequence goes on along the minus strand of CAYRPJ010000014.1, from coordinate 16,991 downwards.
GGAATAGAGGGGCTCGCTGCCCACAAAGGCTCTCTTTCCGGCGTCGTCTTCCAGCTCACCGGAGGACTCCGTTCAGGAATGGGGTATGCCGGAGCCCGCGATATACCGGAACTTCAGCAGAAGGCCCGATTTGTCAAGGTGACCGCGGCCTCGGTCAAGGAGAATCATCCTCACGATATTGTTGTGACGAAGGAAGCCCCGAATTACTGGGTGGAATGAAGAGGGGTTCTCCCTTTCCGGAAACGGGGGAGTGAATTGTGCCCGGAGCGAAGGTCTTTGAGCGAAACTCTTACGATGATGTGGTATACTGGTCGGGAGTTCTCGACCTTCCTGAACTTGTGGAAGAGGTTTTGGCGGACGACGTTCTTTTCGTCGAGGATCCCAGGGAGTTCGAAACGTACCTCGGCGAGTGGTGGGACTCTTTCATCTCCGATTTTTACGTGTGATATTTCTGCGTGATACTGCATTATGATCTTTTTTATGGTATACTCCATAGTGCTTGTTTTGTGAGGTTTTTTTGCAAAGAGTGGGATTTTCCCCACTCTTTGTTTTTTACGAAGAATGAATCGGGGCGATATATTTGGTGGTCAGCAAGAAAGATGCCTGGAAACCCCTGCGCGACATCGTGGAGGGGCTTGGGTACGAATGTGTCGGAATCGCTCTGGCGAGCGAGGAAAAGGCCCTTTTTCTGAGGGTGTTCATTGATTCGGTAGGAGGTATCCTGGTTCGGGACTGTGAGATAGTGTCCAAAGCGCTGAGCGCTTTTCTTGATGAAAACGAGGATATTGTTCAGGGGAAGTTCTTCCTTGAGGTGAGCTCTCCCGGTATCGAACGTCCTCTCTTTACGCCCGCGGATTACGCCCGCTTCATCGGAAGAAAGGCGCGGGTGAAGACGAAGGCGCCGGTTGCAGGACGGAAGAGTTTCACCGGCGCCCTGCTCTCGCTGGAAGACGACGTGCTCTCTCTTGAACCGGAGAATGACGGGAGCTCGGAATCGGAGGTTGTCCGGATCCCTTTCGAAGCGATAAGCAAAGGAAATCTTGTTTTTGAGGAAAAGAAAGACAAAAGGAGGAATTCATAAATGCAACTTGGGCGCGACTTCGTCCGTGCATTGGCCCAGATCACCAAGGAGAGGGGGCTCTCCCAGGAAGTCATTGCATCGAGCCTTGAAGCTGCATTGATCTCCGCGTACAAGAAATTTCAGGGAGGCAGCCAGGACGTCGAGGTGTACATCGATACGGAGAACGGCGATATCTCGATCTGCGAAGTAAAGCAGATAGTGGATACCGTCACCAATCCCGACGTCCAGATCTCGATGGAAGATGCCCAGGCTCAAGGCTTCGTCGATGTTTCGGAGGGAGATTTCATCAGGATCGAGCGTGATCCTGAGAACTTCGGGCGCATCGCCGCCCAGACGGCGCGCCAGGTGATCATTCAGCGCCTGAAGGACGCGGAGCGCCAGATCATCTTCGAAGAGTTTTCCGACAGGGTAGGCGACCTCGTCACGGGAGTGGTTTTCAAGGCCGAGAACGACCAGGTGCTCATTCGCCTGAACGACAGGACCGAGGCAATTCTTCCCCGCGAGGAGAGGATCGTGAATGAGAAGTATATTCCCGGTGAGCGCCTCAAGTTCTATCTTCTCGATGTCCGCCAGACGACCAGAGGACCCCGTATCGTGGTGTCGCGGACACATCCCGGCCTTCTCAGGAAGCTGCTGGAGCTGGAGGTTCCCGAGATCCGGGAAGGCGTCATCGACATCAAGAATATCGTCAGGGAGGCCGGGGCGCGCGCGAAGATCGCGATCCAGACGCTCGATGTAAATGTCGATCCTGTCGGAGCCTGCGTCGGCAACAACGGCACCCGGATCAAGTCCATCAGCAAGGAGCTTTGCGGAGAAAAAGTCGATATCATTGTCTGGAGCAGCGACCCCCTGCAGTACATCAGGAACTCTCTTTCTCCGGCAAAGATCGTCAAAATCGAACCCATTCTCGAGCAGGAGAAGGCGGTCACGGTTTTCGCGCGGCCCGATCAGCTCTCTCTCGCGATCGGCAAGGCCGGACAGAACGTCCGTCTCGCAGCGCGCCTGACGGGGTGGAAGATCGACATCAACGCGCTCGAGCCGGAGAGAATGCCGACGCTCCACGATATTTTCCAGGATATTATCGACGAGGAGGGGTCCAAATAAGCGGGATTCTGAAGAGAAGGCGTCCGAGGACGTGCGTCGGATGCCGCGAGGAGTCTCCGAAGCGCGAACTGATGCGAATTGTCAGGTCGCCGGACGGCATTGTCCGGGCGGATCCTTCCGGCAAGGCCGCCGGGCGCGGAGCGTATGTATGCATGTCCGAGGAATGCCTTGCCGCTGCACGGAAACGGGATGCTCTGGCGAAAGCCCTGAAGGTGAAGATCGACGATTCGCTCTATGACGAGCTTCTTGAGATGATAGTGTTGCAAAAGGAGCGGCGGGAACACCGTGAGTGAAGAATCGATAAAGGCCGTTCTTTCCGTTCTCGGATTTGCCCGTCGTGCGGGAGCTCTTCTAATCGGCCAGGATATAGTAAAATCTTCTTTGGCGAGAAGCGATTCTCTTCTTGTGCTTCTTACTGAAACGGATTCTTCGTTTTATCGATCCCTCCGGAAGGGGAGGTATGCAGAAAAATGTCTCTTGTTCAATCCGCCTGGAATCACAGAGATTGATCTGTCTGCGGCAATAGGTTTACGAAATGTAAAAGTGGTTGCTTTACCGTTACGCGGCGGTTTTGCGCAGAGAATACTGCAACTGCTTGCGGAAGGGGGAGAATATATTGAGTAAAATTCGGGTGTATGAACTTGCAAAAATGCTTGGAAAGAGCAACAAAGAACTTCTTGATATTTTGACGGACCTCGGTGTCGAGGTGAAAAGTCATATGAGTTCCATCGATAACGAAATCGCCCAGCTTGTCGAGGATGCCCTTGCAGAAGACTCTTCGAGCGGAGCCCAGAAGAAAAAGGAAGAGGAGCAAAAGGTGACGAATTCCGAAATATTCGAGGTCTCAAAGGGTTCAACAGTAAAATCGGTGGCGGGGCTTCTCGGGATTACTCCGGCCGATGCTGTGAAATGTCTCATCTCCGCGGGGCTCATGGCGCCGGCGGACAGTCCCGTGGACGAACAGTGTCTCTCCGTCCTCGGAAAAGCGTATAATGCCGTGCTTACCCTTGCTTGCGACGAAGCTGGCGAGGGGGGAGAGGACGCCGTCTGCACCGTCATCAAGCGCAAGACGTTCTCCGGGGATCATATGGAGTCCCGGCCTCCTATCGTGACCGTTATGGGCCATGTCGACCACGGCAAGACGACGCTTCTCGATTTCATCCGCAAGACGAACATCACCGCCCGCGAGGCGGGCGGGATAACCCAGCACATCGGCGCGTCGACCGTCATCCACGAGGGAAAGAAGATCGTCTTCCTGGACACCCCCGGACACGAGGCGTTCACCTCAATGCGCGCGCGCGGAGCACAGGCGACGGATGTCGCCATTCTTGTCGTGGCGGCGGACGACGGGGTCATGCCCCAGACCCGCGAGGCCATCAATCACGCGAAGGCCGCCGGAGTTCCGATCATCGTCGCGATCAACAAGGTCGACAAGCCCGCCGCGAAACCCGACAGGGTCCGCCAGCAGCTTTCCGATACGGGACTTGCCCCGGAGGAGTGGGGCGGCAGTACCATCATGGTGGAGGTCTCGGCCAAGTCCGGACAGGGTATGCCTCAACTTCTCGAGATGATCCTCCTGGTGGCGGAGATGGAGGAGTTGAAGGCCGACCCGACAGTCTCCCCCGAGGGCGTCGTTGTCGAGGCGAAGCTTGACAAGGGGAAGGGACCCGTCGCCACGATCCTGGTCCAGCAGGGGACGCTCTGCAAGGGAGATATTATTCTCTTCGATACGGCATGGGGGAAAATTCGCGCCATGCTGGATGCCGAAGCAAATCCCGTCGACTGCGCAGGCCCGAGCACTCCGGTCGAGGTCCTCGGTCTTACAGCCGTTCCGCAGCCGGGCGAGGTGTTCAAGGTCGTGGAGAACGAACGTATCGCCCGTGACGCCCTCAGCGAAAAGGAGCAGGTGCTCAGAAACGCGCAGCAGGGAACTCCGCGAAAGCTTACGCTTGAAGAGCTCTATTCGCAGCTGAAGGAAGGCGATATTCCGCAGCTCAACCTCCTTCTCAAGTGCGATGTGCAGGGATCGAGCGAGGCGCTTGCGGCTTCCCTTGAAAAGCTGGCAACCAACGAAGTCGGTATCAACATCGTCCACCGGGGAGTCGGCAGGATCGCGGAGTCCGACGTCATGCTCGCATCGGCTTCGAACGCGGTCATCATAGGATTCAACGTCCGTCCGGACGCAAACGCGAAGAGAATCTCCGAAACCGAAGGCGTCCAGATTCGTCTGTACGATATTATTTACGACGCGATCGACGACGTGAAGGCGGCGCTGGAGGGTATGCTGAAACCGATCATCCGGGAAAAAACTCTGGGACAGGCCGAGATCCGCCAGATCATCCGCGTTCCGAAGGCAGGCAATATCGCCGGGAGCTATGTTCTCGAAGGGCTTATCAGGAGGAACGCGAAGGCCCGGCTTATCCGCAACGGAATCGTCCTCTGGGACGGGTCCCTTGCAAATCTCCGGCGATTCAAGGATGACGCGCGTGAAGTGGCAGCCGGATACGAGTGCGGAATCAGCCTCTCGAACTTCCAGGACTTCCAGGAGGGCGATATCGTGGAAGCATACGAAATCGTAGAGGAGAAAAGGCATCTTTCATAATGAACCGCAGGGATCCGGCGCCGTACGTCGGCATTCTTTTCGTTGCCCTTGAAATTCAGGGCAGCAGAAGCATGAAGGACAGGCGGCAGGTGACGAAGTCTCTTCTCGACAGAATTCGAAGACGATGGAACGTCTCGGCCATGGACCTCGGACCCGATGGAAGCTGGTCCGAGGTCTTTCTGGCGGTTTCGGCTGCTACATCCGGATTCGCGATGGCCGAAGAGAGACTGCAGTCGGTTTTTTCTTTTCTGGCGAACGAGGAAGAGACCGGCGAGTTCGCGATTTTATATCACTGGCGAGAGGTAACACGCTATGACGAATTTTCGAATGCAGCGAATCAACAAGCAGCTCCAGCGGGAGGTCTCCCTTCTGCTGGAATTGAGGATAAAGAACGAAACGGCTAAAAAAGCGATCATTACCGATGTGGACTGTTCCCGTGATCTGGAGCACGCGAAAGTTTTCTTCACGACGCTGGACCCCTCCGAGAGGGATGCCGTCCATGAGGCTCTTGGAAGCATCGCCGGAGTGCTGCGGCGTCACCTCGGAAAATTGCTGACGATACGACAGGTGCCGGCGCTCTCGTTTTTCGTGGATACGAGCGAGGAGTACGGCCGCAGCATCGATATTCTGCTCGATTCGCTGAAGAGCGCTTCTCAGGATTTCGAAGAGCAGGAGGAAGAGGACGAGACATCGGACGACGACCCTGGAGATGATCCGGACGATGTTCAGTGACGGGAAAGAGATCGTGGCTTCTTCCGCTGTGACGGCTGAAGGAGCCTTCGCACCTGTCATTGAGGTGCTTTCCGAATCATCCGAGTGGATCATTCTCTCCCACAGCAAGCCGGACGGGGATACGCTCGGATCGGGAAGCGCCCTTTTTTCCGTGGGAAAGGCCCTCGGAAAAAGCGTCGTCTGGGGAGGGGCGGATTCCTTTTCTCCGAAATACGCCTTTCTTGCCGGGGCGGAGGAATACCGCCCCGGTTTGCTGCTTTCCTCGCTCTCCCTTTCGGAAAGGAGTGCGGTAATCGCTCTCGATACGTCAACTCTCGAGCGTTCCGTGGAGGACCTTGCCGTTCTTCCGGGTTCAGTTCCCCTGCTCAATATCGATCATCATCCGGACAACGAGCGGTTCGGGACCGTCAACCACGTCGACTCTTCCGTTTCATCCGTCGGCGAGCTCCTCTGGCTGCTTTTCCGTGAATGGGGCGTCCCTTTGGGAAGAGATGCGGCTGAAGCGTTGTACACAGCCATATCAAGTGATTCGGGGAATTTCACCTTTTCCTGCACCGGGTCCCGAACACATTTGGCGGCTTCCGACCTGCTCACCCTCGGAGTATCTCCGGAGAAGATCAACGAGCGCATCCGCTGCAACGCTTCTCTTCCAGGTCTTCGTCTGAGAGCGACCGCCATGGGGCGTGCATTTCTCGTCCGGAATTTCGCAGCCTTCACCTGGCTGAGAGAAAGCGACTTCGCCAGGACCGGAAGCGATCCGGCGGATACCGAGTCCCTGGTGAACGATCTTCTCACGTTGAAAGGGATCTCTTTTGCGGCTTTTTTTGTCGAGGATACCGATTCTGTCCGGGTGAGTCTCCGCTCCAGGGGGGAGATCGCCGCAGCGGATATCGCCCATGTTTTCGACGGAGGCGGACATCCTCAGGCTGCGGGGTGCAGAATATCCCTTCCTTTGTCTGAAGCGCTGGAGTCGGTGCGCCGGCTCGTGGAGGAAAAACATGCCGAATGGCTTGCTCTTGCTGAATAAACCGGCGGGCGTAAGGAGCACGGTGTGCGTGGCCATCGCAAAACGCCGCTTCAACAAGGAGTTCAAAGTAGGGCACGGAGGAACGCTCGACTCCACAGCGGAGGGGCTTCTCGTTCTCCTTGTGGGAAACGCGACGCGGGTGAGCGATCTCGTCATGGATCTGCCGAAGCTGTATGAAACGTTTTTTCTGCTCGGCGAAGAACGGTCCACCGACGATTATTCGGGCGATCTTCTCTTCAGAGGAACGCCGCCGCTGAACGCACGTCCGCTCATCGAGAAAATTCTTCCCTCGTTTTACGGAGTCCGGCGCCAGACGCCTCCCGGAATATCCGCAGTGCGTGTAGAGGGGCAGCGGGCGCACGCTATTGTCCGCTCCGGCCGTGAGGTGGCCCTTGCCTGCAGGCAGGTTGCGATACGCTCTCTCGCTCTCCTTCCTTCTCCGGAAGGAGAGCGGAATGTGTTTGCCCTGCGAGTGTCGTGCAGCAAAGGAACCTATATCAGAAGCCTTGTCCGGGATATCGGCAGGAAGGTCGGCTGCGGGGCCCATGTGCTCCGCCTGATCAGGAGAGAAACGGGTTCTCTCTCATTGCAGGACGCCATCTCCTTCGAGGAATTCCGGGACGGGACGGAAGATCTTTCCCGCCGGATGCTTCCCCTTTCGCGATTTGCCGGGAATTTCTATTCCTTTGAGGCCGACGGGGAGCATGCCGAGCTTTTGAAAAACGGGCGCACGGTCCCGCTCTCTTCGCTCCGCTTTCTTTCTCCCGGAATCCAGTCCCCGCTCCGGGGAGTCGCCGTAACGGGAAAAAACTTGTTCAGCCACGGCCAGATACTGCGGGAAGGGCTGTATAAACCGCGAATCAACATTCTTCTGGAGGGGACGGAATGATAGTTGTCCTGGGAGCTTTCGACGGGTTTCACAAGGGACACGCTCTTCTCCTGGACCGGGCGCGGATTTTGGCCCGGGAGCATCCTTCGCACAGCGATCAGGATGATTGGGCGGTTGTCACCTTCTCTCCCCACCCTGACTCTGTGGTGCGTGGCAATTCTTTTCCCCTGCTCTTCACCGAGGAGGAACGGGATCTCCTCTCCCGGTTTTTTCTGGTGCCGAATTTCATGAAGATTCCGTTTGACACGTCTCTTGCAATGACTCCGCCGGGACACTTCATCGATCTGCTCGAATCGCTCCTTCCGGTGACCGGGATCGTGGTCGGCGATGACTTCCGCTTCGGCCGCAACCGGGAGGGGGACGCAACATTTCTGCAGGAGGCGGCACGACGAAAGGGATGGTTATTCGAGAAGGTGGATTCGCTTGTCGTGGACGGCGCAAAAGTTGGGAGCAGCGATATCAAGAGGCTTGTGGCCCGGGGCGAAATGCTCCGTGCAAAAAGGCTGCTCGGATACCCCTTTTTCTTTCGCGGCCGCGTTGTTTCCGGCGACGGCAGGGGGCGCTCGCTTGGTTTCCCGACGGCAAACCTCCGGTATCCCCTGCAGAAAACGATGCCGAAGACGGGCGTATACGCGGCGTCCGTCCTGGTCGGCTCGCAATGGTGGCCGGGAGCCTTGAATATCGGGTATAACCCCACTTTTCTCTCCCGGAACGACCTGCCCCGTTTCGAGACGTATATTCTGGATTTCGACGAATCTCTCTACGACAGGACCATCACGGTCTTTGTGGAGTCGTATCTGCGAAGGGAAGTGAAGTTCGGAACTCCCGACGAACTCCGTGCGCAGATGCGACGCGACATTTCGCGGGTTCGTACCGCCTTCGGCGAGAACATGCTGCGCTTTGAAGATGTTTATTGCCTGCTGTCAAAAGCATTTGAGCCATCATCATCTCCGGAACTTGAAAAATCTTGAAGAGGATGGTACTATTCCACGTGCTGGCAGTTTCCCGTCGGATGCGCTCCGCCGGGATCCATACAAATAATGTCGGTAGACGGGCCTGTAGCTCAGTGGATAGAGCGGCACCCTCCTAAGGTGTAGGTCGGCCGTTCGAATCGGCCCAGGCTCGCCATTTTTTTTCCATGACGGTTTTCCGGGAAAAAGAGGTGGACGTCCTGATTGAACGCTGCCGATGGTTCGTATTTCTGCTTTTCGCTTTTTTTTCCCTTGTCTTTCTGATGACGGTTCCGGTGCAATGCCTGGTTATTCGCTCTTCCGACGGAAGGTTTATTACCGGCTCTCCTCTCAATTCCAGAGAGTCTTTCATTCTGGAATACATTCATTCAGTAGAGAAAACCCCGGTGCAGAGCGAATACCGCGTTCTTTCGGGGAAAATACGGCAATGGGAAGAGCGTTTCCTTTCCCATAACGCGGGGTTGCCGACAGAAGCCTTCCATCACGGTCGTTTTGTCATGCACCGGAAGTGGATGATTCTGAGGGGAGGCGGCATCGCCGTCGAACGCCTTCGATATCGTGTCGGAGACGAGGAATTCGGAAAAAACCGGTTGTTTCTCCCCGGCGGCTCGCCTGTAAGGCTTTTTGAGACGCATCCGCGGCAGGTACTTGAGTTCTCCGCGGAAACGACCAGTTTGCCGATGTGTTTCTTGTCACGATTTTTTTAAAAATTGTTCAGGAGGTGATCCTATTGTCCGAAATATCCGAAAGAAACGAGACGGACGGACAGGGCGAAATCGATCTTGATGCTCTCCGGAGGCAATTCGACACGGAAGCGAGGTATCGAAAGCTCAGCGGACTTCCGGCTATCCTCGTCTCGGCGATTGCAGTATGCATGTCGCTGTTTCACCTGTACACCTCGGGATTCGGCCTTATGCAGGCGATCATTCAAGCTGCGGTCCACTTGTCCTTCGTCCTTGTCCTGGTTTTTCTCCTCTATCCTTTTTCCGACAAATTCTCAAAATCAGAAATACCCTGGTACGACTACCTGTTGGCCTTCCTCGGGGCCTTCGTCACACTCTACCTCGTCGTCGAGTTCGATGAACTGGTCGTGCGGGCAGGGCTGCCGACGAGAATGGATCTGATCGTCGCCTTCATGGGAGTCACGCTGCTTCTGGAAGCGACAAGGAGAGTGACCAGCCCGGTGCTGCCCGTCATCGCCATATTCTTTCTTCTGTACTGCTACTACGGACGGTACTTCCCCGCCATTTTCCAGCACAGGGGCTTCAACATAAACCGCATTGTGAATCACATGTATCTGGGCACGGAGGGGATCTTCGGAATACCGCTCGGTGTCTCCGCGACCTTCGTCTTCATGTTCATCCTCTTCGGCTCGATGCTCGAGCAGACCGGGATGGGCAAGTTCATCATCGATCTCGCCATGGCGCTTGCAGGATGGGCGACCGGAGGTCCGGCAAAAGTAGCCGTCCTGAGTTCCGGTTTGATGGGATCCATTTCCGGCTCTTCCGTTGCGAACGTCTGTACGACCGGCATGTTCACCATTCCGCTGATGAAAAGCGTCGGGTACAAGCCGCATTTTTCGGGCGCCGTCGAGGCGGTGGCTTCTACGGGAGGACAAATCATGCCGCCCGTCATGGGCGCCGCGGCGTTCATCATGGCGCAGTTCATGGGCGTGCCGTACATCCAGGTCGCCCTTGCTGCAATCGTTCCGGCGCTGCTCTATTACTTCGCCGTAATCGTCCAGGTTCATTTCGAGGCGACCCGCCTGGGCCTCAAGGGGTTGCCGAGAGAGCAGCTTCCTCCTCTCTGGAGGCTTCTCCGCCAGAAAGGACATCTGCTCATTCCGCTTATCGGCATCGTCTATTTCCTGATCGGGGGGTACACGCCTCTGAAAGCGGCGTATAACGGCATCCTCATCACCTTCGCCGTCTCCTGGCTGAACAGGGATACTCGGCTGACGCTTCCCAGGCTGCAGGCCGCCCTGGAGAGCGGCGCCCGCTCCGCCCTCGGGGTGGCGTGTGCATGCGCCACGGTGGGCATCATCGTGGGAACCGCGACGCTCACGGGCCTCGGGCTCCGCATCGCCAGCGCCATAGTCACGCTGGCCGGCGGGAATCTCCTTGCAACCCTCCTGCTGACGATGGTCGCCTGCATTCTGCTTGGAGCGGGACTGCCGACGACGGCGAACTTCATCGTAACCAGCACGATGGCGGCTCCGGCGCTCTTTCAGCTCGGGGTTCCGCCCATGGCGGCGTACATGTTCGTCCTTTACTTCGGAATAGCGGCCGATCTGAGCCCTCCTGTCGCGCTGGCGGCGTACGCGGGTGCGGGAATCGCCGGCGCCGAACCGATGAAGACGGGAGTGACCGCCGTCAAGCTCGCGCTGGCAGGGTTCATCGTACCCTTCATATACGTCTTCAATCCGATTCTCGTGCTGGTCAACTACAGTTTTGTTCCTTTCGCCATGGCTGTCGCTACCGCGATGCTGGGCGTCGTGCTTCTCGGAATGTCGACCGTGGGCTATTTCAAGGGAGTTCTCCAGTGGTGGAAGAGAGCGATCGCTCTCGCAGGAGCGCTCTTTCTTCTGATCCCCGGATGGCAGAGCGACCTGTTCGGCATTGTCGTTCTCGTTTTGATTTGCTTCCTTCAGGTAATGGAGAAAAAAGGGACTTCCGTCGGATTGCACGGGTGATTGTTTGAAAATATGGTAGTATATAGTGGTTTTTCACCGTCCCAGTGCATTCAGGGACGGTTTTCCTATTCCACAAGGGGGTACCTGCATGAGCACGGACTATAAAAACACGCTGAACCTTCCGGAGACGGCTTTCCCGATGCGAGCGAACCTTGCAAAAAGAGAGCCCGGTTTTCTCGATTTCTGGAAGGAGCAGGACATTTACGGCAAGATGTTGAAGAAACGCGAGGGCGCTCCTTCGTTCGTCCTCCACGACGGGCCTCCCTACGCCAACGGCCATATTCACATCGGAACAGCCTTCAACAAAATTCTCAAGGATTTTATTCCAAAATACAAGGCGATGAAGGGCTTTTATTCACCGTACGTCCCGGGATGGGATACGCACGGCCTTCCGATAGAACTCCATGTCATCAAGAGCCTCGGCGTCACAAAAGATACCGTCGATCCCGTCCTTCTGCGTGAAAAGTGCACGGCCTACGCCCTCGAATTCCGGGATGTGCAGAGAGAGGAGTTTATTCGTCTCGGTGTCCTCGGAGACTGGGAAAATCCTTACATGACCCTCCGCCCCGAGTACGAAGCCGCACAGCTGGGCGCATTCGCCGAACTTGTCAGGAAGGGATTCGTCTACAAGGGGCAGAAGCCCGTCTATTGGTGCGTCGACTGCCAGACGGCTCTTGCCGCGGCCGAGATAGAGTACTGGGACGAGAAATCGCCCTCGATATACGTAGCCTACTCTCTGCCGGATGCCGGAACGCTCCTTCCCGTGCTTGCAGGAAAGGACGTCAATGTTATCGTCTGGACGACGACACCATGGACGCTTCCCGCGAGCTTGGCAGTGGTCATCGGACCGGAGCATGAATATTCCTTCCTGCGTGCCGGGGAGAAAGTCTATCTCCTGGCGAAGGCACTCGCCGGCAGTGTCGAGAAAGAGACCGGGCTCGTCTTTGAAGAAGAGCTCGGCACGTTAAGAGGGGAGGATCTGAAGGGCTGCTCCGCAGTTCACCCCTTCTATCCCGAGCGCCGCACACCGCTTCTTCCGGCGGATTATGTCCTTCTGGACACCGGAACGGGTTGCATTCATACGGCTCCAGGACACGGCGTCGAGGACTACGAAACCGGGATCAAGTACGGACTCGAGATCTACAACCCGGTCGACGACAAGGGAGTCTTCAAACAGGGGACCGGACTCGTGGACGGTCTCTCTCTCGATGCCGCATCGAAAAAGATCTTCGAAATTCTGACCGAAAACGGACGCCTCCTTGGAAACAGCACGATCCAGCACTCCTATCCCCACTGCTGGCGTTGCAAAAAACCCGTGATTTTCCGTTCGACGGCGCAGTGGTTCGTCTCCGTCGCCGATTTCCGGGACGACGCACTCAGCTCCATAGAGAACGACGTCCGCTGGATTCCGGATTGGGGAAAGGAACGGATCTTCAACATGGTGCGGGACCGTTCCGACTGGTGCATCAGCCGGCAGCGCATATGGGGCGTGCCGATCCCCGCATTCTACTGCAATGACTGCGGGAAACCGGTTCTGACGGAAGACCGCATTCATGCCGTTCAGAAGCATGTCGGACAGCATGGATGTTCCGCCTGGTGGCGCATGACGCCGGAGGAGCTGCTCGGTGATCTCTGTTCCTGCCCGCACTGCGGCGGTTCAAGCCTGCGCAAGGAGACGGATATCATGGACGTCTGGTTCGATTCCGGCACGAGCCACGCGGGAGTTCTGAGAACCCGTCCGGAACTGAAATGGCCGGCCGACATGTATCTTGAGGGGAGCGACCAGCACCGGGGATGGTTCCAGACGTCTCTTCTGACCTCCGTCGGAATGCACGGACGGGCTCCTTATGAGCAGGTGCTGACCCACGGGTTCATCATGGACGGAGAAGGCCGGAAGATGTCGAAATCGCTCGGAAATGTCGTTAGCCCTCAGGAAGTCATCAAGGAGTACGGGGCGGACATCCTCCGCCTGTGGGTTGCTTCGACCGATTACAGGAACGACGTCCGCATTTCGAACGGAATCATCAAGAACCTGAGCGAATCCTACCGGAGGGTCCGCAATACGGCCCGATATCTGCTGGCGAATCTCAATGAATTCTCTCCCTCGGACGATTCGGTCCCGTTCGCTGAAATGCTCGAAGTGGACCGCTGGATTTTGATGAAGCTCAACGCGATCATGGAGAAGGCGAACCACGCGTACGAAAACTACGAGTTCCATATCCCCACGTTCGCCATTCACCAGTTCTGCGTCAACGAGCTGAGCGCCTTCTACCTGGATTCAAGCAAGGACAGGATGTATGCCGACGGTAAAAACTCTCTTTCGCGAAGAAGCGCCCGGACGGTGATGTGGCAGGTGCTCTCTGCCCTGACGCGCATGCTCGCTCCCGTGCTCAGCTTTACGGCGGAGGAGATCTGGCAGGAGATGCGGAAGATCGACGCGTCCCTTCCCGAGAGCGTCTTCCTCTCCGACTGGCCGGAACCTGTTTCCGGTATCCGGGATGCAGTCATCGAGGCGAAATGGGAGAAAGCGCTGCTCGTCAGAGGAGCGGTCAGCCGCGCGCTGGAGATGGCACGAAGCGGCGGTATCATCGGTCACCCTCTCGATGCGAGGGTGGAGGTGGAGCGAGAAGGCGCCGAATTCGTCTCCGAGGTATTCTCCGAGGAGGATTTCAAGACGTTCAGCATCGTCTCCGGATTCCGCTGGACGGATGCGCTCTCTCCGATGGCCGTTGTCCATACCGACGAAGAGACGGGGATCCGGGTAGGAATCGATAAGGCATGGGGTGAGAAGTGCCCCCGGTGCTGGCAGTACACGGAGGCTCCCGATTCGGAGGGGCTTTGCCCAAGGTGCTCGCAAGTCCTGCGAGAGGCTTCGAACGCATAGGAACGGGATGTCGCGGAACAATGAGGCCGGAAGTTCGTCCTTGACGGATCGCAAAGAGGAATCGTCCTGCATGGGACTTCCGGAAATTTTCGAAGTGGAAGAGGTCGATGCGGGAAGCCGCCTCGACCTCTTCCTTGCGCTGCGTCTCGGTATCACGCGTTCTTTCGCCCGAAAGCTGGTCGATGGCGGCCACGTATCGCTCTCCAGGGCGAAGAAGGTGAAAGCCGGGTTGAAATTAGCGCCCGGAACGACTGTGACCGCCGTTTTACCCCCCGCCGAAACGATGGACCTCGAACCGGAGGACGTTCCTTTTCGCGTCGTTCATGAAGATCCCTGGCTGATAGTGATCGACAAGCCCGCGGGAATCGTCGTGCATCCCGCTCCCGGGAATTGGCGGGGGACGCTCGTCCACGGACTTCTGTATCGTTTCGACTCTTTCGGAGCCTTCAACAATGTTCATCGCCCCGGTATCGTTCATCGCCTGGATGGCCCGACATCGGGACTGTTGGTCGTCGCGAAGGAGCAGGCAATCCTTGATGCCCTGCAGCAGCAATTCCGGAACAGGGAGGTGGAGAAGCGGTACCTTGCGCTGGTCGAGGGGCGCCTCCCGCATGCTCGGGGCAGAATCGAGCTTCCCGTCGGCCGATCCTCGGAGAACAGACTCCGGATGGATGTCGATTCCGGAGGAAAATCCGCCGTGACGGAGTTTCGCCTTCTTTGGGGCACGAATCGCTTTTCTTTCGTAGAATGCCGCATACTGACCGGCCGGACGCATCAGATTCGGGTTCATATGAGCCACATCGGGCATCCGCTTGTCGGCGACAAACTCTACGGCGCTTCGAAAGAACCTGCCGAGAGGCTGGGACGGGTTTTTCTGCACTCCTGGAAACTCTCATTCCAACACCCCGTTTCACAAGAGAGGGCCTCCTTCACCTGTCCGCTGCCAGGTGAATTGACCGCCTTGCTTCGGGATATTCTTTCCAAAGGTCGGGCCTGACCTGGACGGTCTCCGGCTGCGTATACGTCACGTGGGCTATCGCGCTTCCCGGAATGGAACGGACGTTTTTCTTCTTCGTGTAGTCTACCTGGACTTTCGCCGAATGCCGCAGCTTGCTGAACCAGGCGGCCAGTGAAGCGGCCATAAGGATCGATTCTTCCGGAACCTCGTATTTTTCCCCGGGGACTTTCAGAATCACGTGCGCTCCCGGCGCCTCGTGGACGTGAAACCAGAGATCGCCGGGCGAAGCGGCTTTGAACGTTACGTATCTGTTTCCCCTTGCGTTCAGGCCGACAAAGATCTCGTCCCCTTCGCAGGAGATGCGGATATGCGGAGGGAGGTCTTCTTTTTTTTTCTTCTTCTTCACCTCCCGACTCTTTCGAGGGGCGATCCACTCCAGGATATCCTGCGCGGTCGCCGCAAGAAGCCGGGGATCGTCGATGGAATCGAGGGCGTCCATCTGTTCGTTCAGTTCCGCGATCCCGTCATCGATAGAAGCTATTTTTCTCTGCAGAGCCTGAACGTCGACCTTCCCTTTCTTGTACTTCTTGAAATAGACCGCAGCGTTGGCGGCGAGCGAAAACCTGCTGTCCAGCGGAATCAGGATTTTCCGCCCTGTTTCCCAGTCCTCGGCCTCGTATTGGTCCGATGCAACTGCCGTTCCGGAAGAGGAGAGCAGGAGATCGCCGTATTTCTTAAATTCCTCGGCCCGGTCGGCGAGCGCAATCTGTTTTGCAAGGCCGTCGATGTGTCTCCGCCTGCTGCGGATCTCTTTTTCGAGCGCCTTTTTCACGGAGGAAAGCCCTTTCACGCGATAGAGCGACTGGATTCCTCCGGCGGTTGCTTCTCCGCATCTGCGCTCGATATTCCCGTTGAGCGCTTCCGACCCGGTGAAAAGAACGGGGAAAAGGGTGAGATATGCGCCGATCTTCTGAAAGTGCAGTTCCATGGAGTCAGGGGAGCCTCTGAGGAGTTTTCCGATCGCCTGTTTCCAAAAAGCAGGCGGCGCGATCTCCCAGTCCTGTGCGATCGCCTTCGCCAGGGGTTTGCCTATACCGGCGAGGTTCTGCACATCCACCGGAGAATCAATCGCGGAATGTTCCTCCCAGGGCTTTCCGCCGAGAGGGGGAGGAGCTGTGTAGGAGTTTCCCGGCAAAACAGTCCGGTAGCGGTTCACATCGGGGTGGATGTGTTTGGCGGCATCCAGAATGACGTGGTTTTCATCGAGGATCAGGAGGTTGCTGTTCCGTTCCATTCCTTCGAAAAGAAGAATGTTCGCCACGCTGAATCCGGCGCCGACGATGCGTTCGCTCCTGAACAGGAACAGCCTGTCTGCATTGAGCTGTTCCGCCGAGAGGAACGTCCCGTTGAGGAAGTTCCGTTTCAGGGCCTCGCCGAACGATGATTTCGGAGCTTTCATCTTCTTCAGACCGGATACCGTTTCTTCGTCCACGATGCCGAGACCGTAATGCTGAGTATGCCACGAAAACATAAGCCATTCCGACCGTCCTGCAATTCGAAACGCCGCCCATACATCTCCCGTTTCAATTTTATATATTCGTGCCGGCAGCCGATTCGCGTTGAATTCGCGAACAAGGGCCGAAATCAGTTCGGGACCGAAGGACACGTGCATCACCATCCCTTGGAAAAAAGATCTTCAGAATGTACGAGTATATCATGCCGGCTCCGCATGGGCAGCCTGAGAAATCATCTTTGAAAAAATCAACGCCATCTTCTCATGTGAACGGCTATGTCAATTCCTATTGTTTCCTGTTGACAATCGGAAGGTGTTGCCGTATCGTGACACATGAAGGGTTTCGTTTCAAAAAGATACTTGTAGGAGTGTCCTCGGGGAGAAAAGCGGCTGACTGATTTATTCAACATTCGGCAGGTTGTTTCCCCTAGGAAAAAAGCCCTGTTTTTAAGAAAGTGCTGCTTGACAGGAACGGCATCGCCATATAAAATAATCGCCGTTGGTCTGACCGGGGCTGTAGCGCAGTGGGAGCGCGCTT
>CAYRPJ010000013.1:0-101851 GCA_964426245.1 uncultured Synergistaceae bacterium | reverse complement strand
GATTCTACTCACTGGTTCGTCCCGGCGTGGTTGATATGACGATGAACGACGGCGAATTTTCACTTCTGATAGGCTACCGGGATGTCGAGACGCTTCGGTACTCGTTCAACGAACTCGCGCGAAAAACCTTCGGGATCGATTTCGAGAGATGGTACCGTTCGGGGTACTGGACGAAGCAGTATATTCCCTATTCACTGGCGAGGGAGGGGCAGGTCGTCGCGAACGTGTCGGTGAGCTTCATGCCGGTGAACATCGACGGCGTGCCGATGACGATGGCGCAGATAGGAACGGTGATGACCGACCCTGCTTTCCGGGGACGGGGCCTGAGCCGCATGCTTATGGAGACCGTGGTGGAGGAGTGGTCTCCGAAGGTCGATGAGGTCTATCTTTTCGCCAATGACAAAGTGCTCGCCTTCTACCCGAAGTTCGGGTTTCGGAAGAGCGCGGAAGCGCATTTTTCCGCTGTCGTTCGCACGTCGGGCCCCGCGCGGATAGAGAAAGTGGATATGGACTCCGCCGGGAATCCGGCGAACGTGGAGCGCGCCGTACGCGGAACGCACGGCGTGAGCAGACTGCGCGTGAACAACGCGGGGCTCGTCATGTTCCACCTGACCGGGCCTTTGCGGGAGAGCGTGTACTCCGATCCGCTGACGAAAGCCATTGTCGTCGCGGGAATCGACGGAGGGATTCTGCGGATCGACGATGTCTTCTGCGATGAAGAGGCGGATCTGAACGATGTGGCCGGCGCCTTCGGAGGGGGGATCGAAAGGGTCGTATTCGGTTTTGCACCCCGTCGGGACGAACGCTATGAACGGACGCTCTGCAGAGAAAAAAATACGACTCTCTTCGTCTTGAAGGGCGCGGTGGATTTTTTGCAAGAAGGACTGAGGTTCCCCGTTCTCTCCCGTGCATAATGAAATCGCGGGCGGCCCGGTCATCGTGATGGTGCATGTTTTGCTGAAAGATGAGTAGCGCTGCCTACCGGAGCTGTCTCTCGATGCTGGAATGACGATGAAATATTCAGCAGAAATATGAATTTTTTTCTTTATATTGTCCGCTATTATTATAAAACCTACGAATAATACAGCAACCGTATTATTCGTATTCAAAAACTCCCTCGATGAAGATGAAAATAATATAATATCTCTCTCTATTGTTCCGATAATAGATATGTTAGAATATATATGGTACACGATCCTTTATTGGGGAAATCGGTTCACTCGTTAAATGGTTGGGTAGTCTATTTTCAAAAAAAGAGTGTGTGCTTTCTGTACGGTCAGTTTTTTGACGCGTTCGTTCCATCAAAAACGGGGAAAAGAAAAGGGGGATGTTCATGAACACGCTTCGTGGAAGGCTCATCGCAATATTTCTCGTTGTTTCGCTCCTTTCCGTTTCCGTGGTCGGCCTGTTCGCGGTGAACCGGTCGCGGCAGGCGATCATCGATGCGGCATGGAGGGAAGGGGATGCTCTTGTTGCGGCGCTCACAATAGATATTAACGCATATCTGAGGGAGCGCTCGAAGATCGTCGAGATGCAGGCCGACCGGCATGTTATCCGGTCGATGAACTGGGCGGACCAGGAACCGTCGCTGGTTCCCCTGCTCAAGGACTACGCCTTTCTGGATGTCTTCGTCGCCGATCCGGACGGAAACATCCGCTTCGTTCAGCGGGACATTCAGAATGTCAACATCAAGGACCGAGATTACTTCCGACAGGCTGTCATGGAGAAGAAATCCGTCGTCTCAGAACCGATCATGAATCGCACAACAGGAGCGCTCACATTCGTCTATGCCTCTCCCATCGTGAGGGACGGGAAGATCGTGGGTGTTCTGGTCGCGTCGGAGAACATGGAGAGTATCGGCAAGGTGGTGGGGGCTTTAAAATGGGGGAGCAGCGGGTATGCGTATTTACTGGATAAAACCGGTTTGGCTGTCGCACACCCAGTAAAAGATTTTGTCGGAACGTTGAATCCATCGATCGAAAGCGACCGGATCGCTCCGGAGCTTGCGCGCGGAATGCGAGACGGACTGGCGGGGAAAAGCGGCAGGATAGAGTACTTCTTCAACGGCAGGGATCAGATGAACACATACGCGCCGGTCCCCTATACCGGATGGGTTGCCGCCGTGACAACGCCTACACAGGAGTTTCTCGCCCCGGTGCGTGCCATACAGACCGGAATTTGGATCGCTGTCGCTGTCGTTGCGCTGGTCATCGTCCTCGTCTCGTTGTGGCTGGCGAACAGCATAGCGAAGCCGGTTCGTGCGGTCGCCGAGAAGATGGACGCCGTGGCGAAGGGTGATCTAACCTCGGCGCTCGAGCTGAAGAGCGGCATGAAGGAGATCACGCTGCTTGTCGGCGCGGTGAACTCGATGATAGAGCTTGTCTCGGTTTCGATCCGCGAGATCATTGGGACGTCCCGGCAGGTGCTGGCGAGGGCCGAGGACCTGAGCGCTGCGGCGGAGGAGTCGACCGCGTCAATCGAGGAAGTTCTGGCGATCACGGAGAAGACGAGCGCGCAGACGGAGAACGCGGCTGCGGCGGTGCAGGAGACGAATGCGGGCGTCGAAGAGGTGGCCGCCGGAGCGCAGTCCGCCGCGAAGGCGGCGGCTGAGGCCGGGGAGGGCGCCGTGATGATTGCGGATGCCGCGCAGAAGGGCGGCGAGTCCGTGGAGCAGATGGCCACGATGATCACCCAGACGGCGAAGGCCGGCGAGCAGGTCGGGCAGGCGGTTGGGAACCTCGCCGGAACGGTGAAGAACATCTCCGGCTTCGTTGCGACCATTACGCAGATAGCGGACCAGACGAACCTCCTGGCGCTGAACGCGGCGATCGAGGCCGCCCGGGCCGGAGAAGCGGGGCGCGGCTTCGCTGTGGTCGCCGAGGAAGTCCGGAAGCTGGCTGAGGAGTCGAACCGGGCTGCGGGCGAGGTAGGAAAGCTGATAGGCGAGATTACGTCCCGCACGGAGAGCGCGCTGAGGGACTCCGAAGGATCGTCGAAGATTCTGCAGGAGCTGGTAGCGAAGGCGACCGAGACGAGGACGGCGATCAATGACGTCGTGAAGCGGATGAACGGCGTGACGGAACACATCCAGACGATCGCGGCGACAGTCGAGGAGCAGTCGGCAAGCGCCGAGGAGATGACGGCTGGAATGGACAGCGTGTCCAAGTCGAGTATCGAGATCGCGGAGCAGGTCGGCAGCGTGAGCCGTTCGATGCAGGAGCAGACGAAAGTCGTGGAGTCCATAGCGACCTCTTCGACGGAGCTTGTGAACCTGAGTTCGGTGATGCAGCAGGCGGTGTCGCGCTTCAGGGTGACCGAAGAGAAACGGGGGCTCGTTCCGAAAAGCTAGGAGGTTTCCGCCGCTCTTTCGTTCCGGTTCTTGCATCGGCAGGTTCCGGAACGCGTTCGGCTTGTCTGAAGGGTATTAAAGATGCATTCCGATAGAGAAACGAGCACGGCGTTCCCGGGGCGGAATTGAACCGGGGACGCCGTCCTCGTTGTGTCGGAAGGGGGCGGCCCGGTGTATAATGAAACGATATTTTCGGAGGAGGGGCGCATCATTGACCATTCACGTTCCCTGACATCGGGAAAAATCAGCTCGCAACTGTTCGCCCTGGCTCTGCCCCTGCTGATGGGAAACATTCTGCAGCAGCTATACAACGTCGTCGCCGCCATCATCGTCGGGCAATACCTCGGAAAAGAGGCTTTCGCGGCGATCGGAATAGCGGGAACGGTGATGAACCTGTTTTTCTTCGTTCTGATCGGTTGCTGTACGGGAGTGTCCATCATTCTCGCCTCTCTTTTCGGGAGAGGGGACTTTCACTCTCTGCGGAAAGAGTGCTTTCTTGCCGTTGTTTTCGGCACGGGGTTCACTCTTTTTTTGAGCATCTTTTTTACTCTTCTGCTTTCTCCGCTTCTCAAAGTCATCAATACTCCCGCCGAGATATTCGACTATACATGGGATTACCTGATTATCATCCTGGGCGGCCTCTTGGCGACGTTTTTCTATAACCTCTGCGCGGCCGCGCTCCGTGCAGTCGGTAATACCCGCTACGCTCTTTTCTTCCTCATGATAGCCGTCGCGGTAAACGTGGGGCTGACGTTCGTTTTGGTCGCACTGCTTGATTTCGGAATTGTCGGCGCGGCGTGGGCCACGGTTTTTTCCCAAGGGTTATCAGCCCTGCTCTGTATGGCGTACATCAAGAAAAAGCTGCCGTTTTTGGTGCCGACAAGGGAAGATATGCGCTACGACGGGGCGCTGCTGAAAAAGACAATCCTGTTCGCCTCGCTTTCGGCGATGCACCAGTCGAGCCTGTACATCGGAAAACTTCTGGTGCAGGGTGCGGTCAACCTGCTCGGAACCGTCTCCATAGCCGCCTATACAGCGACGGCACGAATAGAGGGAGTTTCCCTGGCCGTCGGCGAAAGCGGCTCGGAATCCGTCTCCGTTTTTGTCGCCCAGAATACCGGGGCCGGCAACAAAAAACGTGCCCTGGAAGGATTTCGGCTGGGGTTTTTCTCGCTCGCCTCGCTTGGAGTAGCGATATCCTTCATTCTCTACCTCACCGCCGAACAGTGCGTCGCCCTTTTTGTCGGTTCCGGCCAGACGGCGGCTATCGCGGAGGGAGTCTCCTATATGCAGCTCCTCTCCTTCTTCTACGTCCTTTCCTTTATAGGCAGTTCGTTTGTGGGGTATTACCGGGGAAGCGGACGGATCAACATTCCATTCATCGGGACAACTCTGCAGCTTTCCGTGCGGGTGATTCTCTCCTACTGGCTCGCTCCTTCGATGGGACTGAAGGCCGTGGCGCTGGCCACCGGAATCGGCTGGATCGCTATCGTCACGTTCCAGACGACGATTTTCTCCTGCATCCGCCGCAGGGAACGAACGATCGGCCTGCCCGACACATCTGTTCCGCCCGAGCTTGCCGCGAAAAAACTCTGAGAGCCTTGCCGCATTCCTTCCATTCGCCCTCGCCGTCGTGCGATGGGATCACGTCCCGGCGAAGGTCTTCCGTTCCGTTGGCCGTCAGCGGATGATATTCGTCAGGAGCATGTAATACCCCAGCAGAACAACGTTGAAGACGATCACAATGGGGATGGTCATCCGTATCAGGTCTTCCATTCCTGTGCCGAAGTATTCGGTGACGATGGCGAGGCAGATATGCGTCGGGGAAATCTGCATCGCGATGTATCCGGCGCTGAGAAGGAGGACCAGGAGGGGCATTCCGCCGTCGGGCATCGCGGCGAAAGCCAGAGGAGTGCAGATTGCGGTGATCGCCGTCTGTCCGCTGATGATGGCGCCGAAAAAGAAGATCAGGAAGAAGACGAGATAGGTCGGAATCGGCAGCTGGGAAAAGAAGACGGGCAGGACGTTGATCACCCCGGTAAAGTTGATGATGTCTTTGAAGATCATGATCGTGAGGGTGGCGAGGAGCAACCGGGATTCGAATGCCTTTTTGAAAAGAGGCTGCAGCTCCGACGGGGAGAACCTTGAGACTGCCGCGTTCAGAACGATCACGACCAGGGTCGCTGTGGACACTTGGAAATTGAAGGCGATCACGAGCGCGACGGTCAGGGCGATTGTCCATGAACTCTTTATAAGGTTGACCAGGTGCTGTTTTCTGTCCTCGCTGCGCGGTTGGCCCGTCTCTCCGGGCAGCTTTCTCAGGCAGAAAAAGTAGCCCAGCGCGATCATGACGGCGACCATGGGAATCATGCCGAGCAGATAGGAGCCCATGGCCACGCCGCTGAGCTTGACTCCGAGGATGATCGAGGAATAGGTCGGCAGAAAGCTCTCCGGAATGTGCCGGAAATAACTCGTCGCGAGGGTTTTTTCTTCGGTCGTCAGGTGATCCCGGCAGGCGGAGTCGACCATGGCGCCGCAGATGGTGACCGCGCCTGCGGACGGCAGCAGGCCTATGAACATGGGAGCCAGGGAGGCGTTGATCCTCCGGTTGTTGAACAATCCGTCGAGAGAGCGTTCCGCCAGCCGCAATGTTCCCCGGTGTTCCAGCATTCTCTGCAGGAAGGTGATGAGGTAAAAGACAAGGAGAATGGAGAGCGTGCTCCAGCTTTTCGCCGAATTGAACACGACTTTGATGCTTGAGGCAAGATCGATTCTGTACAGTAGAATGACGGCGACGCTGCCCGCGATAATGGCAACCGGCAGTTGTCTTTTTCTCTTGAGAAACAACACGATTACGATAAAAGCAAGGACGAGTTTGACGACATCGATCATGGAATCATTCCTGTTCTCTTGTGAAATTGAGCTTCATCGGCATTGCCCGGATCAAGGAGCGGCTGCAGGAGTCAAGATGGCCGAGCAAAACGACAGGAAGGCCTCCATTCTTCGTCATGGAGCGGGAGGCCTTCCCTTGCGTATGATTGTATAACAAATTTCCGGAAAGCGCGATACTCTTTCTTCGCAAGTCGCTTCCGGGCCATTTTTCTTGCCAAGTTCCCCGATATATGCTTTAATCGCTGAAGAACAAGTGTTTTGATCAGGGGTGGGAGAATGCGTAATCTTTCTTGCTGATTTTCGAGGCCGAACGAAACAGGACAAGCGACGGAAGTGTCGCTCGATTTCGCCGTGCCAATGCAAGAAAGCCGCGACTCTTTTGCACTCTTCAACGTCATATCCGTGCCGGCCCCTTTCGGGGTAGGGTTATGCTGTGTTCGGAGCCGCGAGAGTCCTCTTTCTTGCGGCTCTTTTTCTTCACAGGAGGATATGCCCATGTCGTTGATCAGTGTCGCGCACCTTACCTTCGCCTACGAGGGCGGATTGGAGAATATCTTTGAAGACGTGAGCTTCCAGCTCGATACGGACTGGAAGCTCGGCTTCACCGGCAGGAACGGCAGAGGGAAGACCACGTTCCTGAACCTGCTGCTCGGACGGTACGAGTACGAGGGAACCATCTCGTCGAGCGTGGATTTCGAGTACTTCCCCTACGACGTGCCGGACGAGGAGATGGAGACGCTGGAGCTGATACGGAGCGTCGCGCCCGGCGCGGAGGAGTGGGAGATCGCCCGCGAAGTCTCGCTCCTCGACGTGGCGGACGACGCGCTCCGCCGCCCGTTCCGCACGCTTTCCAACGGTGAGAGGACCAAGGTGCTGCTCGCCGCCCTCTTTCTGAAGGAGAACAGCTTCCTGCTGATCGACGAACCCACCAATCACCTGGACATGGAGGCGCGGGCCGCCGTGACCGCCTATCTGAACCGGAAGAAAGGCTTCATCCTCGTCTCGCACGACAGGGTCTTTCTCGACGCGTGCATCGACCACATCCTTTCGATCAACAGGACGAACATCGAGGTCCGGAAGGGGAACTTCTCCTCCTGGTGGAAAAACATGGAGATGCGCGAGCAGTACGAACGCGCGGAGAACGAGCGCCTGAAGAAAGAGATCGGCCGGATGCGGGAAGCGGTCCGCCGGACGTCCGACTGGTCGGACAAGGTCGAGAAGACGAAGCGGGGCGTGCGGAACTCCGGACTGCGCCCGGACACCGGGTATATCGGCCACAAGGCGGCGAAGATGGCGCAGCGCTCGAAGTCGATCGACGCGAGGAGGCAGTCGGCCATCGAGGAGAAGTCGGCGCTGCTGCGGAACGTTGAGAAGAGCGACGAGCTGAAGCTCGTCCCCCTCGTCTACCACTCCCCGCTTCTTGCGGAGCTGGAGAACGTCTCCATCCGCTACGGAGAGCGGGTCGCGTGCGAAGGGGTGAATTTCTCCATCGGGCGCGGGGAACGCATCGCGCTTCAGGGGAAGAACGGCAGCGGCAAGTCGAGCATCCTCAAGCTTCTTCACGGAGAGTCTCTGGAGTACGACGGAAGATTGGTCGTGGGGAGCGGGGTGAAGATCTCGTACGTCGCGCAGTCCGCCGACGACCTGCGCGGGAGTCCAAGGGAGTACGCCCGCGCCTCGGGGATCGACGAGAGCCTGTTCCGCATGGTGCTGGACAAGCTGGACTTCTCGAAGCTCCAGTTCGAAAAGGACATGGCGGACTACAGCGGAGGACAGAAGAAGAAGGTGCTGCTGGCGCGGAGCCTCTGCGAGCAGGCGCACCTCTATATCTGGGACGAGCCGCTGAACTACGTCGACGTGATCTCCCGCATCCAGATCACGGAGCTGCTGCTGGAGCACGGGCCGACGCTGCTCTTCGTCGAGCACGACAGGACATTCGTCGACGAGGTGGCCACGAAGATCGTAAGGTTGTGAGGCGCATGATCTGTTCGCCCCGTTATGAATCAACGATGCAATAAGGAGGGAAAATTTTCAGGAAATCTATGAACACGCGGACTGTTCCTTCGTCGGCCAGTAAAAATACTCATTATGGTATAGCGGCGCCAATGCTACAATAATTATGTAGATACATTCAGTCGGAGTTTGCCGCTTTCAGGTTCGGTTATCTTCCGGGACGCGGTATTCACCGTTTTAAAAACCGTGTATTCATAGAGAAGAGAGTTCTCTCCGAAAAGCGGGCAGGCTATAATTCGTTCGTCGGCCGCTCTCGGGAGTATGGTGTTTTTTGTGTTGAGGAGAAGCAGGAGGATCGACGATGAATATGAGACTCATTGGATTGCTTATTATAGGAGCGCTGACAGCGCACTATTCCTACATCTATTTCAAGTTGCGGAGCGCCGTCGGGCCGGGATGGAGGTGGACTGTCCTGTATCTGCTGGTCTGCGTCTTCCTGGTTATGGGATCGCGGGCGCTGTGGCTTGTCGATCTGGGGAATTACCCGGAATTCAGGAGGATGCTCTCCTGGTCGGTCTACATGGGGATGGCCTTCTTCTTCATTCTCTTCACGGCCTTTCTCGCCATCGATCTTTTTCGCGTGCTCGCCTGGATGCTCGACAGCCTCTTCTCGTTGAACATCCGGAATTGGTTCGCGTCACCGAAACTGCGGGCCTGGGCCGCGGTGGGCTTTGCCTTCTTCGCCTGCGTCTACGGATGGTTCGAAGCGCTGAACGTACAGCCGGCGTATCTTACCATCGAGACGGAAAGGCTTCCGGCCGGAGTCGAGCGGGTACGCATCGCCCACATCACCGACGTTCACCTGGGGTGGATTATCCAGGAGGAGCGGCTCGACCGGATACTCGACGTTGTTCGGGCGGCGGAGCCTGATATGCTCGTCAGCACCGGCGATCTTGTCGACGGGGACATGGAGTTCCGCGACGAAGAAGTTGCTCTCTTTCGGGGGCTGGAATTGCCGCTTGGTATGTACGCCGTGACCGGCAACCACGAGTACCATGTCGGAGTCCGGCAGGCCATCGATTTCAAGGAGCGCGCGGGACTTCGGATGCTGCGCAACGAACCCCTGCACGTCGGAGGCCTGATTCTCGTCGGCATGGACGATCCAAGCGCGCGCTATTTCGGCGGGGACATCCCTCCCGAGCAGGACATTCTGGCCTCCCTGCCCGAGGATTCCTTCGTCGTGCTCCTCAAGCATCAGCCTCCGGTCGTTTCCGAATCCGTCGGACTGTTCGATCTCCAGCTCTCCGGGCACACACACGGGGGGCAGATATGGCCTTTCTACTGGCTGACCCGCATGGCCTATGAATATCGGCCGGGACTCCGCGCGCTCTCACCTTCACCCAGAAGAGGCGAGGCCTATGCCGCTGAATTCTCAAGGGAGAGCAGCGTCTACGTCAGCAACGGCGCCGGAACCTGGGGCCCGCCGCTCCGGTTCTTCGCTCCTCCCGAAGTGCTCATCATCGACGTCGTGAGAAAACAGAGCTATCCGGCTGCTCCATAATTCTCCACCCCTTCCGGCTCCCCTGTAGAAACGCTCTGTCCGGCCTCCTGTTCGGGGTATAATGATAGAATACATACATCCCGAACAGGAGGCATCCAATGACATCAACACCGGATAAACTCACCGAACTCAAGTCCCGCCTGCAGGAGGTTGCCGACCTGAACAGCGTCGGCGCCGTGCTGCATTGGGATCAGGCGACCTACATGCCTCCGGGCGGGGCCCCCGCACGTGGACGGCAGATGGCACTGGTAGGCCGCATCGCGCAGGAGAAGTTCACCGATCCTGAGACGGGGCTGCTGCTCGACGAACTGCGGCCCTACGAGGAGAGCCTTCCGTACGACTCGGACGACGCCTCGCTGGTCCGTGTCGCCCGGCGCGACTACGAGAAGGCGGTCAGAATTCCCGCCGATTTCCTGTCCGCGTTCTACGAGCATTCCTCGGCCGTGTATCAAGCCTGGACGGAGGCGCGCCCCGCGAACGACTTCGCCCGGGTCCGCCCGATGCTGGAGAAGACCCTCGACCTGAGCCGCCGCATGGCGGACTTCTTCCCCGGATACGACCATATCGCCGACCCGCTGATCGATTTTTCCGATTACGGCATGAAAGCGGCCGATGTGCGGAAGATCTTCGCCGAACTGCGCGAAGCGCTCGTGCCGATGGTGCGGGCGATTACGTCGCAGGAGCCCGCCGACGATTCGTGCCTCAAAAAGCACTTTCCCGAGCATCAACAGCTCGCCTTCGCCCGGAAGGTGATCGAGCGGTTCGGGTACGACTTTTCTCGAGGCCGCCAGGACAAGACGCACCATCCGTTCGAGACCAAATTTTCGACAGGCGACGTACGGATCACCACTCGCATCAAGGAGGACGATCTGGGGTACGGATTCTTCTCGACGACGCACGAGTCGGGGCACGCCCTCTACGAGCAGGGAGTGAATCCGGCGTACGAAGGGACACCGCTCAACGAGGGGACAAGCTCCGGCGTGCACGAGTCGCAGTCGCGTACCTGGGAGAACCTGGTCTCCCGCGGCCGTCCCTTCTGGGAGCACTTCTATCCGGAATTACAGGCAACCTTCCCCGATCAACTCGGAACCGTCCCGCTGGAAACCTTCTACCGCGCGGTGAACAAGGTGCAGCGGTCGCTGATCCGCACCGAGGCCGACGAGGTGACGTACAACCTGCACGTGATGATCCGCTTCGAGCTGGAGCTTCGGATGCTCGAAGGGTGTCTCGAGGTCAAAGACCTTCCCGAGGCGTGGCATGCGGCGTACGACGCGGACCTGGGCATCGTCGCGCCCAGCGACGTCGACGGATGCTTGCAGGACGTCCACTGGTTCGGCGGACACATCGGCGGAGCGTTCCAGGGGTACACGCTGGGGAACGTGATGTCGGCGCAGTTTTTCGACGCGGCGCTGGCGGCGCACCCGGAGATTCCGTCGGAGATCGGCCGGGGGGAGTTCGGTGCGCTGCACTCGTGGCTGAAGGAGAATATCTATTGTCACGGCCGCAAGTACACGGCGTCCGAGCTGCTGAATAGGGTTACCGGCGGCGGGCTGGACATCGCCCCGTATATCCGCTACCTGCGCGGGAAGTTCGGCGAGCTGTATTCGCTCTGAGGACGATGGCGCGGAACGTCGAGATCAAGGCGCGGGCCGGAAATGTCGCGGAGTTGATGGCCAGGGTGGCCCGGATGGCGATGTCCGGCCCCGAACAGATCGCGCAGGACGACACGTTCTTCCGCTGTCCGGAGGGGCGGCTGAAGCTGCGCGCCTTCCCGGACTGCAGCGGGCAGCTCATCTTCTACCGGCGTCCGGATACGGATGGGCCGAAGACGTCCTTTTACAGCATCGCCCCCGTGCAGAACGCGGATTCGATGCGGGAGACGCTCACGCTTGCCCTGGGACAGGCGGGCCGGGTTCGAAAGCAGCGGACGCTCTACCTGGTCGGGCGCACTCGCGTTCATATCGACCGGGTGGAGGAGCTGGGCGACTTCGTGGAGCTGGAAGTGGTCCTCGAAGAGGGGGAGCAGGAGGTCGAGGGGGTCCGTGAGGCTGAAGAGCTGTTGGAGAAATTGGGAATTCCGCAGTCGGCCCTGGTCGGCCGTGCGTACGTGGATCTGCTGGAGGACTCGGCTGTCCGCAGGCGGGAATGCTCATGAACGCGAGATTTGGATTCGTCGATTTCATTTCATCGGGAGGTAGAGAGTGTTGAGCTGCTTCATTGATCATATCGCCGTAACCGCCCCCGCCCTCGAAACCGGGGCCGAGTTCGTGCACAGAGTGCTCGGCGTCAGGCCCCGGACGGGCGGCGAGCATCCGCGCATGGGGACGCATAATCTCCTGCTGCGTCTCGGAGAGAACGTGTACCTTGAGGTGATCTCCCCGAATCCCGGAGCCGAACCACCGGAGCGTCCGCGCTGGTTCGCTCTTGATACGCTTGGCCCGGACTCCGTTCCGTCGCTGGCAGCGTGGGTAGCCCGCACCGACGATATCCGGGTGTCCGTGAACTCGTCCCCGGAAGACCTCGGGGAGATCGAGGCAATGTCGCGGGGATCGCTCGACTGGCTCATCACCATCAAACCCGACGGTTCGCTGCCTCTCGGAGGCGCCGCACCTTCGCTGATCCAGTGGAAAAAAGGGGAACAGCACCCGGCGGCCAGGCTCGAGGACCACGGACTGTCGCTCGTCCGGCTCGATCTCTTCCACCCCGATCCTGAGCGCGTATCCCGCCTGCTCCGCTCGCTCTCGATCGAAGGTCCGCTCATGGTCGAACCGACACCTCATGACCAGCCTCCCTGTCTGTTTGCGCACATCAGGACGCCCCGCGGACTTCGGACGCTCTCCACGGTTTGAGGCAATCGTGTCGAAAAATCCGTTCCGCCGCTCAGTCCGCAGAGGACATTCCGTGAGGGGCCGTTCCTGATGCAGCTCCCTCCGGAATTCGTCCCGGTCGTGCTGATCCTTACCGTTTCCGGTCTGCTGATCGTCACGGGGCTCAGAAAGCAGCCGGGGATCGGTGTTCTTGCCGCGGTCCTTCTTGTTGCGGCGACGCTCCGGCTGCGGGGCGAGGGACCGGACGCCATCGGTTTTTCCTTTCCGGAGGACTGGAGCGCTGCTGTTCTCCGGGGATTGGGATACGGGGTTCTGCTCCAGATTCTGGCCGCGGTGTTCGTCGGGCCGCTGAGCGAAAAGATCACCGGGACGGTTCACGATCACAGCATTTTCGACGGCATTCGAGGAAACTGGAAGGCTCTGTTTCTTTGGCTCGCAATGGTGTGGACACTGGTGGCCGTCCTGGAAGAGGGGATCTTCCGCGGATTCCTGATGACGGAGATTGCGAAGGTCGTCGGGACGGGGCCGGCGGGGCTTGTCTTCAACGTCCTCTTCACGTCCGCGGTGTTCGGTCTTTCGCACGGTTACCAGAACCTGAGCGGCGTCGTGACCGCCGGAACGATCGGGCTGCTGCTGGGGTGCATCTTCATATCCAGCGGTTTCAACCTGTGGCAGGCGATCTTCACGCACGGCTTCGTCGATACGGTCGGCATCGTCGTGATATTTTCCGGATGCGACAGGCATATCGAGTATTTCGTCCGCCGGAAAATATGGAGAGGCAGAATCTAGCTTTCCGGAATGTCTTTTCCGCTATGGATGGGCAATTTTGCAGATTGGAGAGAAGTATGAGGATTTCTCATGTCGCGCTGTGGTCGAGGAATATCGATAGACTGTCGGACTTTTACTGTAGGTACTTCGGCGCCCGCGCCGGAGATACGTATGTGAATGCGAAGAAAGCGTTTTCTTCGATTTTTCTGCGCTTCGACGACGCGTGCAGCCTGGAACTGATGCAGATGGACTCGGTTCCGGAGAATGCGAACGACCCCGATGCGCAGTACCTGGGGCTGATCCACCTGGCGATTTCTATCGGCAGCAAGGACGGCGTCGATGCGAAGACGGAGGAGCTTCGGGGGAACGGCTATACGGTGGTGTCCGAGCCAAGATGGACGGGAGACGGATATTACGAGAGCTGCGTCTTCGATCCTGACGGGAACAGAATCGAGATCACCATATGATGCTCTCCGGGGATCCGAAAGAAAGACCGCCCGGCACCGAGCGGCCGGGCGGAACATAATGCTTTCTACGTTCGGCGGATGATCTGTTTCTGCGGAGCGGGTGCTAGTGAATGTCCATGGAGGACATGATTTTCTCCATCCGCTCCATGGCGGCCTGGACCTGGGGGTGTTCCAT
Source organism: uncultured Synergistaceae bacterium (assembly GCA_964426245.1). Classification (GTDB taxonomy): domain Bacteria; phylum Synergistota; class Synergistia; order Synergistales; family Aminobacteriaceae; genus JAAYLU01. Next base: position 87,858 of record CAYRPJ010000013.1, on the reverse strand, counting down.
GTGGGGAACGATCTTCATGATGGTCGCCATGATCATCCCCTGTGTTTTGCTGAATTCGGCCTCGGCCTTCGCCATTTCGGGATCGGCGCCGATATATGAGTCATCTTCTTTCACTTCCTTGAAGAATTCGGGATACTTCTTCTCGAGATCGGCCATCCCCTTCATCAGAGGTTCGATCGTATCCGTGTAGGAGTTGAGGGCTCCGGCGATCTGCACAGGGTCACCGGTCTTTTCCACGCTTGAGGCCAGGGTATGCATGGCGGCGCTGAACTCGTTCATGAACTTGATCGTGTAGCTCTTCACCTCGGGAGGAATCGACCGGGCAGCTTCGGCCAGCGGGGCGAGGACAAGGCAAAGGGAAAGAACGGCAAGGCAGATGGTACGGAAATGTCGCTTGTTCATGGAAACACCTCTTTTCATAAAATATCGGTGCTTCATTATAGCATAAGGTTAACTGAAATAGATGCATAAATTTTTAAAATATAGTGTTTTTCAATCGTAATCTTCCGGACGCCGCTCACGAGTGTTTCCGAAGCCGGCTTCGGACTTGCCAAAAACTCATCGACTCGGTAGGATTGTCCCGGAATTCACCGGATCGGAGGAATGACCTATTCACGCGTCCAGGCTGATGATTCAGGGAACGTCCTCTTCCGTCGGGAAGAGCGTCCTGGTAGCGGCGCTCTGCCGCATTTTTGCACGCAGAGGGCTGAAAGTTGCCCCGTTCAAGGCGCAGAACATGGCGCTGAACTCCTTCGTCACCGCGGCGGGGGAGGAGATGGGGCGCGCGCAGGCGGTGCAGGCCGGGGCGGCCGGACGCGATCCGGAGGTGGAGATGAACCCGGTACTGCTGAAACCGGAGGGGGACTCCCGTTCTCAGGTGGTGCTGATGGGGAGGCCGTGGAGGACGCTCTCCGCGGGAGAGTACTACGCCTGCCGAGAGCTTCTGTGGAGTTCGGTCGTCGAATCGTTCGGGAAGCTCGCCTCGGAGAACGATCTCGTCCTCGTCGAGGGAGCGGGAAGTCCGGCGGAGATCAACCTGAAGAAGCATGAGATCGTGAACATGCGCGTGGCGCGGGCGTTCGACTGTCCGGTCGTCCTCGCGGGAGACATCGACCGCGGCGGTGTCTTCGCCTCGCTGGTGGGGACGCTCGCCCTGCTGGACGACGAGGAGCGCTCGCTGGTGAAGGGGTTCCTGATCAACAAGTTCCGGGGGGACGTGAAGCTGCTGGAACCTGGACTCGACATGCTCTCCGGCCTCACGGAGGGGCGGCCGGTAATCGGCGTCGTACCGTGGCTGAAGAACCTCGCCGTCGCTCAGGAGGACTCTGTCTGGCTCGATGAAAATTCCGGACGGAAGGCCTCTGACGGCGTGGATATCGCCGTGATCAAGCTTCCCCGCATCTCCAATTACGACGACTTCGATCCGCTGGCGCTTGAAGAGGGAGTCTCGCTCCGCTTCGTGGCGAAGCCCGGGGAGCTGGGGCATCCTGCGGCGGTGATCCTCCCCGGGAGCAAGACGACGCTGAAGGACCTGGCCTGGCTGCGCAGCAGCGGTTTCGACGGCCTGCTCGCGGCTCATGCGCTCGCCGGGGGATCCATCGCCGGTGTCTGCGGCGGCTACCAGATGCTCGGACGGAGCATCGCCGACCCGCTTGGCGTCGAGGGAACTCCGTCGGAAGAGTCCGGGTTCGGTTTTCTGCCGGGAGAGACGGTGTTCGAGCCCGCGAAGGAGACGACGCTCGCCAAGGGGAAGACAATTATCGTGCCCCGGCTGGATCCGATGGCCGCAGTTCCTGGCTTTCTTTGCGAGGAACCGTTCGACGTGGAGGGGTACGAGATCCACATGGGGCGGACCGTGCTGCCGGACGGAGCGCGTCCGCTGCTCCGGCTCGAGGACGGCCGCTTCGACGGCGCTGTCTCCGCAGGGGGGAGGATCTGGGGAACCTACCTTCACGGCATCTTCGACAACGGACCGTTCCGGACCGCATGGCTCCGGTCGCTCGGCTGGAAGGGAAAGGAAAATCCGCTCTCCTTCGCCCGTATTCGGGAGCAGGCGTTCGACCGTCTCGCCGACGAGGTGGAGGCCGCGCTGAACATGGAGCTGCTGGAGCGGATCATAGGACTATGAAGCGCGTCGCCGCGGCCTTCCCCGGAACGTGCGGGGAGCTGTTTCAGGGAACGATCGACGGTGTTCCGTGCCTCGTCTCCTGCCCGGTCGACCGGATGGCGCGGCTGCAGCTCACCCTCGGAGAGGGAACGGGACTCGATGTTCCCCCGGCGATGAGCAAGACCAGGAGAGCGATTGAATCGGTCCTTGAGGAGCATCCGTTCGAGGGTTCGATCCGGATCGACCGTCTCCGGGGCCTTCCCGAGGGGAAGGGGTTCGCCAGCAGTACCGCGGATATTCTCGCCGGGCTCTACGCCATCGCCGAACTCTCGGGGACCGTCCTTTCACCGGAACAGGCCACCCGCACGGCTCTTGCAGTGGAGCCCACGGACAGCATAGCGTGGCCCGGACTCGCCCTTCTCGACCACCGGGAGGGGAGGATCATGGAGTTCCTCGGGGCTCCTCCCCCTCTTGCGGTTCTCGTTGTGGACGAGGGCGGAATCGTGAACACCGAAGAGTTCAACCGCAGGGACTGCCGGGACATTCTCACCTCGCTCGCGCCGATGCACAGAGAGGCCTTTTCCCTGCTGAAGGAGGGAATCAGGAAAGGGGATCCTGAGGAAACAGGGGAGGCTGCTTCGCTCAGCGCCGAGGCGTGCCGTCTCGTTCTGGAGAAGCCGTTGCTGGACAAGTGCCGCACTCTCGCGCGCACTCTCGGAGGATACGGAGTCTGCGTGGCGCACAGCGGAACGTTGTACGGAATCCTCCTTCCGCTTCCGCTGCTCGACGCGGGCGAACGGGAGGCCGTTCTGAAAGCCGCGATGCACGCGTTGCCGGAAGCGGCGGAGATTCGCCTTCATACCCTCGTGCCCGGAGGGGCGCGTCTCGAAAGGAAGGTGTAAGCATGGAAGTTCTTCTCGTTCTGTTCGCCGCCGCCTCCTGGGATCTGCTGCTGGGAGAGCCGCCGTCGAGGTTCCACCCAGTGGCGTGGATGGGGAAGTATATCGGCGCCTTCTGGAACCGGCGTCCGCCGTCCGGAGACTCCCGGACGATGCTGATCTTCGGCGGAGTGCTCGTCGTCTCCGGAGCTTTGCTCTTTTCGCTCCCTCTTCGCCTGGTGGGGTTCATGCCGCCCCTGGTCGCCTCGCTTCTGGCGGTTCCGCTGCTCAAGAGCGTTTTCTCGATCGGCACGCTGCTCAAGGCCGGAGAGGAGGTCCTCGGGGCGCTCGAACGCGGTGATCTGCCCGAGGCCCGCAGGCTGCTCTCATGGAACCTTGTCAGCCGGGGTACGGACGACCTTTCGGAGGAGGAGGTGGTCGGCGCGACGGCGGAATCGCTGGCGGAAAACCTCACCGACAGCCTGGCATCGCCGCTCTTTTTCTACGCGCTCTTCGGACTGCCGGGAGCTTTCTTCTACCGCTTCTGCAACACCTGCGACTCGATGATCGGCTATCGGGGGGGAGAGACGGAGTGGGGCGGAAAGATCGCGGCACGCCTCGACGACATTCTGAACTGGATTCCCGCGCGGGTGACCGCAATGCTGCTCCTCGCCGCCGGAGTGCTGGCGGATGAGGATGCCATCCGCGGAGCCGAGGCGCTCCGGGATCAGCGGCGCAACACGGAGAGCCCCAACGCCGGATGGACGATGTCCGTCATGGCCGGCCTGCTGAGCGTTACCCTGGAGAAGCGGGGGCAGTACAGCCTCGCCGGGGGCTCGGAGCCGCTCTGCACGCAGACTCTCCGGCGCTGCCTGAAGGTGACCAGAGTCGCGGCGGCGCTGATTCTGGCCTGTGCCGCCGTCCTTGGAGGACTCCATGCCGTTTTCCGTTAGGAGAGAGCTTGGCGGCACGGAAGGGACGCTCCACGGAGGGCTCGACTACGCAAAGCTTCGTGGAGATGGCGTGGACCCGGCGGATATTCTCGATTTCAGCGTCTCCACAAATCCTTTCCCTCTTCCTGCGGAAGTGGAAGAAGCCGTCGCGAGGGCCGCGCTCGGGCGGTATCCGGACTCCTCCTCGGGAGAACTGAGACTCGCTCTCGCCGGGATGAACGATATCGACCCCGATTCGCTCCTTGTGACCAACGGACTCGCCCAGGGAATCTTCCTCGCTGCTTTCGCCTTCTCCGACCGGGGAAGCCCGGTCCTCGCGGCGGCGCCGACTTTCGGGGAGTACGAAGCGGCATCCCGTCTCGCGGGAGCCGACGTCTTTCATGTTTCGGCCCTTCCGGAAGAGAATTTCGCGTTTCCGGCGGCGCGCCTTGCGAACGGAATAAGGAAATACCGGCCCGCGCTGGTCTGGATGTGCTCGCCCAACAATCCGACGGGGGCGCTTCCTTCATTGGACGAGACGGCGGCGCTGCTGGATGTCTGCAAACAGGAGGGAGCCCTTCTGCTGATCGACGAGGCGTATATCAATTTCGCGCCTTCAGGGGCCTGCGCCCGTCCTCTCCTTCCGTCTCCGAACCTGCTGCTGCTTCGCTCGATGACCAAGGACTACGGTCTCACGGGGCTGCGGCTCGGCTATATTCTCGGGGATCCGGAGCTGCTCCGGCCGTTGCGCGCTCTGCAGCCGCCGTGGAGCGTGAATGCATGCGCCCAGTCTGCCGGGGGCGCCGCGATCCGTCTGTCTTCATATTACGAAGCGCAGTGGCGCGAAGTGCGGATCCTGACGGAGCGGATGGCGGCTGCTCTTCATACTGCCGGGTACGCTCCGTTCGCTTCTTCGGCGAATTTTCTCCTCTTTTTCGCAGGAGACACCCCGTCGCTCAGGGAGTTTTTATGGGAAGACCGGATTCTCGTCAGGGACTGCGCCTCTTTCGGCCTGCCGGGATACGTAAGGGTTGGTGTACGGTCCGAGCCGGAGAACGAACGCCTGGTAAAGCGGCTTGCGGAATTCCGCCGGAAGAAGAGGTAACAGCCCGGGCCGCCGCATTCGCTTTACGGCGCAGGGAGGGTTAGCGCCGCGGCCTTGACCGGTCCTTTTATCCTCGAGGACACGAGCGGCATCGCGAAACATCCCGGAACGAGCTTGCGTGAAGCGGACAAATCGCAAAGACGGCGATTTGGATGTCTTGGCGGCCGGATACATGCCGCCTAAGCGACCATCACAAATCGCAAAGACGGCGATTTGGATGTCTGCTTATAGGAGGAAAATCTCATGGGAAAGATCGTCTTTGTCCTCGGCGGGGCGCGGAGCGGAAAGAGCGCCTGGGCCGAGGAGCGGGCGCTCCGTCAGGAGCGCGAAGGTGCGTCCGTCGTCTATCTCGCGACGTGCGAGCATCGCCCGGAAGACATTGAGATGACGGATAGAATCGCCCGTCATCGTTCCCGGCGCCCTTCCACCTGGAAGACAAAGGAGGAGGCGTACGAAATCGAGGGTGTTGTCTCGTCGCTCGGCGACGGGGAGCTTATGATCGTGGACTGCCTGAGCCTCTGGGTGAGCAATCTTCTCCTTTCGAACCCCGAGCGGGGCGATGCGGGAACTGCGGAGTCGGTCCTGGAACGTGTCCGGAAGTTTCTCTGCGCGGCGAGGCAGTCGCCAGGAGACGTGATCCTGGTATCCAACGAGACCGGGTGCGGCGTGGTTCCTTCCTCCCGTCTCGGAAGACTGTTTCGCGACATTCTCGGGTGGGCCAACCAGGAGGCCGCGAAAGCCGCCGACGAAGCCTGGTTCCTGGTGGCCGGTCTGCCGCAGCAATTGAAGTAAAGCACTGGAAAAAATTCAACCCGCACTCTGCGGGTTTTTCGGGAGGAATCATGACAACGCTTCAAAAGACAATCGCGAAGATCCGTCCACTCTGCTCCGAATCGATGGAGGATGCCCGGCGCCGCCAGGATGTGCTGACCAAGCCGAAGGGGAGCCTCGGCCGGCTGGAGGAGCTTTCGGTTCAGCTCGCCGGAATCCGGCGAACCCAGCGCCCCGTCGTCCGCGATAAGGTTATCCTGACAATGGCGGGAGACCACGGCGTTGTCGACGAGGGAGTGGCGCTCTATCCAAGGGCGGTGACCGTGCAGCAGGTTCTGAACTTCCTTCGCGGCGGAGGCGGTGTGAACGTGCTTGGACGTCACGCCGGCGCCAGGGTTGTCCTCGTCGACATGGGAGTCGACTACGACTTCGAGCCGGCGGAAGGGCTGCAGATCCGCAAGGTGGCGAAGGGGACGGCGAGCATGCTCAAGGGGCCGGCGATGACCCGCGAACAGGCGCTCCGTGCCGTCGAAGAGGGGATCGAAGCCGTTGAGCAGGAGGCCGAAAAAGGAATGGATATCCTGGGGACGGGGGAGATGGGGATCGGCAATACCACGCCCTCGACCGCCATCGCCTGCGCCGTGACAGGCGTCCCCGTACCGCTCGCCACCGGAAGAGGAGCGGGCCTGACCGACGAAGGACTGCTGCGCAAGATCGCCGTCATCGAAGCGTCGCTCGCGCTGCACCGTCCTGATCCGAAGGACGGACTGGACGTGCTCTCCAAGGTGGGCGGCTTCGAGATAGGCGGCATCGCAGGGGCGATTCTCGGCGCGGCCTCGATGGGCATTCCCGTCGTCGTCGACGGTTTCATCTCCACGGCGGGCGCCGTCATCGCCTTCCTGCTCTGCCCCGGAGCCAGGGACTACATGATCTTCTCCCATCATTCCGTGGAGATCGGGCACGAGCACATGCTCGGCTTCCTTGGAGCGAAGCCGCTGCTGGACCTCGGATTGCGCCTGGGGGAGGGGACGGGCGCCGCGCTCGCCATCTCCATCGCGGAGGGTGCCGCCAGGATTCTGGACGAGATGGCGACGTTTGAAAGCGCCGGCGTCTCGGGACCCCTGGAGGCGGAGGGCGTCACGGACGAAGGGTAGGTGATCGGCGATGATCGACGATTTTTTCCGTGCCGTCGGTTTCCTGACGATTCTCCCCTGCCCGGAGCGGTCGGGCACGGTAGAGGACTTCGGGCGAATTTCCGGATGGTTTCCCGTCGTGGGAGCGGTTCTGGGGGTGATGCTCTGGTTGGCCGCTTTCTTTTTGAACTATATTTTCCCCTTCTTTGTGGTGTCGGGGCTGACGGTGATGCTCTGGGCCTTTCTGACGCGAGGATTTCACCTCGACGGCCTCGCGGATACCTTCGACGGGATCGGCGGCGGCTTCGACCGTGAATCTCGTCTCGCCATCATGAAAGACAGCCGCCTTGGGACCTTCGGCGGAGTATCCATATCCGCAATGCTGCTGCTGAAAATCGCGGCCCTGGCCGGAACGCGCCGGCTCTTCCCGGCGCTCCTGCTTGCTCCGGTTCTCGGCAGATGGGCTATACTCTTCGCCATGAAATTCTTTCCGTCGGCCCGTCCCGGAGGCATGGGCGATACCTTCAGAAAAGGGTGCGGAAAAAATCAGGTCAAGCTGAGCTCGATTTTCGTCTTCTGGGCAATCGTTCTCTCCACCGGCTACCACGGACTTCCGCTTCTGCTCCTCATTCCCGCGGCGGCGCTGCTCTTCTCTCGATGGCTCCGTTCCCTCCTGGGCGGGCTCACGGGAGATTCGTACGGGGCCGTGTGCGAGATCGGGGAGCTGCTCGTGCTGCTCTTTTTCGCGATCGATATCGAATTCAGGATCCACTTTTTTTAGTGCCGGAAGGACAGGCGCCCTTTCGAAAAAGCTCCCAATCTATTGACAATCGGAAAAGGAGACTGTACAACGCACTTGGAGTGTGCATTGATTATAGATGCGGTGCGGAGGGAAAAGGAGCGCCTTCTGTGAAGATATCGGTGCTCCGTATGTTCCGGCATGGTGAAAGAGGCCGGAGGAGTTCTTCGATCCTGCGGCTTCCTTGTTCGTTGTGGAGGAGGTGCCTTCGATGTCCGGGCGGGAAGACGAAATTCTGGAGAAGGAACTTGAAAAACTCGGTGTTGCCGGCAGAAAGACAGGAGCAAGGCTTGTGGGTATCTCGCAGTTGGAGAAAATTGCGGATGATGCTCCGGTGGTGCGCAAGGCCGCCTCAAAACTGCCCACGGGGCAGTATCAGGAGGAGTGCGTGATGGAGGGCGAGCCGAAGAGAGCGCTGCAGAAAGCGTACGATGTCCTGAAAGAAACGGGACGGGTACTGGAGGAAAACGAGCGTGACAGCTCCCTGAATCCGAGGATCTCCGGAGTGGTGGGATCGGGATTTTTGGGCAAGAATCCTGCGGTGATCCATGTCGAGATCGTTGATGTTCTTGATACCCGCTGCACGCTTCGCGTCACCGGATCTGCGAAGGAAGGGCTGATCAAGCAGGGAACTGCCGAAAAAGCCGTCAAGAAGGTGATACGTGAGCTGGAAGCGCGGAAATAGGAACAACTCGCTGCAGGAGTCCATGGCGATAAAATCTTTCTTCGAACAGGAGCGTGGTCGACCGTGTTCAGAAACTGTCTTTTTTCGGATCCTCCCATCGAGGATCCCCGCTTTCCCCCTTTTTTCCAGGCGCCGACGCTCCTTTCGGGCGGGTGCGATCTTTACGGAGTGTTCTACGGTGCTCAGGGGAAGGGGCCTCGCCCGGCGATGCTCTTCCTTCACGGTTTCCCGGGAAACGAGAAGAATATCGACCTTGCCCAGATAATCCGCCGCGCCGGATTTCACGCATTCATATTCTCGTACCGGGGCGCCTGGGGAAGCCGCGGCTCTTTTTCTTTCTCGAACGTGGTCGAGGACAGCCGGATCGCGGTGGAATTTCTGAGGAGCGACGAAGCAAGGGACAGTTTCAACGTGGACGGCGACAGGATCCTTCTTGCGGGCCACAGTATGGGAGGTTTCGCCGCGATAAAGACGGCGGAGATGATGCCCTTCATCCGGGACACTCTCTTCCTCTCGGGCTGGAACATCGGTCTTGACGGAAAACATGCCTGCAAAGACCCGGATGTTGAGAAACGGGTGCGGGGGATTGTCGAATCGGCCGCTCCGCGCCTTGCCGGAACCTCTGTAGAAACCCTGTGGAACGAGATAATGGACAGAAAAGACGAATACGATCTTCTGAATTCGACTGCCGCATTCAGCGGGCGCGGTGTTTTCCTCGCAGGGGCTTCCCGCGACGAGGCTGTCCCGCCGGGGATGCATCATGACCCCCTGCTCCGCGCTTTCCGGGGTGCGGGGAATGTCGCAGTGGAAAGCGTGGTGCTGGAAGACGATCACTCGTATTCGGGGTCGAGGATCGCCTTGGCGGAGGCTGTCCTGGAATACCTGGAGAAAAGAGGCTACTGAAGAGACAAGGAGAAGAGGCGGCCGGAAACGCTCGCCCCGCCGCTTTTCTCCGGTCTTGTTGTTACAGGTTCCATCCCTGCGAGAGGCGTGTTTTGCTGGTCTCCTTCCGTGCGGTGTATACAAGGGCGCGCCCCGTTTCCGTCGCCGGTTCGATCTTTTCCAGAATGCGCTGCAGACCGTCGCGATGGATGTAGAGCAGCTGATCGCCTCCCGGCGTGCCGGGGAGCACGCCGCAGAAGACATATCCAAGCTTCTCGGCATCCTCTGATGCGGCTGCGGTCGAAGGCAGTTCCATGGAGAGATGGAGCACAAGATTCCGGGTTTCTTTTCGCAGAAGCTGCTTGGTCAGCACCGAGAGCTGAAAAAGAAAGTCCAGCCCGTAATCGTGAAGAAACAGGTCGCAACGCTGTCCTTGGAGTTCTGCCGTCGCGGAGATGACGCTCCTCTGCCGGAGGGGCTCGCCCGGATGTTCGAAGTCGAACTTCCGGGAGTTGCTCTCCTCCTTGTAGATGCTTCGAAGCAGGCTGTGATATCGTTTGGGAGCGTAGAGGCCCGGAGGGAATCCTGCGGATGGAGACAACCGGAAGACTCCCATTCCGGCCTCCCCGTTCGCTTTGAGGAAGCTGTTCCCCGGAGGAGCGGGAAGAATTGCGCATTCGCTGAACCACCGCGAAGCGAAGAGTGCGGAGTTTCCGCCCGCTTTTCCCGGAACGAATCCCAGGATGCCCCCTGTTTTCGCCTGTTTTTCCGCATGTTCGATCAGCGAGTCCAGGAGCAGAGCGGAACATGCATTCTCTTCCGCGTCTTCCGAAAAGAGAGGCGGGAGGGCAAGAAGGAGAGAGTGTCGAAAAGAATAACGCTCCGTCGCCTGGACGGCCAGCAGCTCATCGCTCTCTCCCCATGCGGCGAAAAGCGAGATGTCCGGGTCGAGCAGGCTTTCGAGAAGCTGGGCCGGTGAAATTTCCTTCCCGCATTTTTTCCGCATTTCGGAAAAGGCGGACGCGATTTCGGCTACATGGGAATCGGGAACTCTGCCTGATCTGGCGGGAGTCTTGAATGAACGGACCGATGCAGGAGGAGGGGTGCAGGGAGCGCGCGGCGCCTCAGGAGCATCGCCGTATCCTGAGGCCGTTTCCTGAAGAGCCTCTCCCGGCTCGGGAACATTCCGCTCCCGGCGCAGCATTTTGAAAAGATGCAGCTCTCTTCCCCGCCCCTCTTCCCCGTGGTCGTAGAGCGCGACCTTGTCCACAAGGTTGCGCATCAGGAAGAGTCCGAGTCCCGACATGGCGTTTTCGTCCGGTTCGCCTGAGGGAGAGTATGATTCCAGACTCTCCCTGGTGAGCGGTGTCCGGAAGTTGCCGAGCACCACTCTCATGCCCAGCGGAACTCTCCGGAACTGGAGTGTCAGGACTTCATCGGACGGCCTGCTCCGTCTTTGTGGAACCGCCCCTGCGCCTGAGCCCGGAGACTCTTCTTCCGCGCCTTGAAGTTTTTCCTCGAGGACGGCCGTTACGGCTTCCTCAAGAGCGACTTCGATCCGGAGCATATCGTCCCCGGAAAAACCGAAGACTTCCCCTAGGTCGCGGCAACAGGAAAGAACCGGCGGAAGAAAGTCGGCAAGGGGAGGAATTCGCATTTCTACAACGGTACCTACTGGAATCATCGGCCATCGCTCCTTTGTTGATTTTTTCATGTTTTGTCTCGTGGGCGTCCGTTCTTTCGTTCGCTTACCCGCCGAGCCGCGGAGTCCAGTTGAGCTGTTTCACGGTCAGGTGTTCCTCGTATCGGGAGAGGACATGGACGCCGCAATAGTCCTGCCTCAGCGAGAAGAGTTTCTGCCAGGACAGATCGAGCAGCGTAAAGATGATGGTCTTGAAGACTCCCGCATGGGCGGTGATTACGAGATCTCCCTTTTCGCGCTCGAGAAGCGAGAGAAATGCGGGCCATACCCGCTGTTGGACATCCAGAAAATTCTCTCCTCCGGGCGGCCGGAATCGGGCGAAATCCCTTCCCCGGGCGGCGAAGGCCTCCGGTTCTTTTTCAGCGACGTCCTTCATGGAACGGACCTCCCACGTTCCGAAGGCGATCTCACGGAATGCTTCGATCTCCTCGAAGGGGACGCCTCTCCCTTCGGCCAGAATAGCGGCCGTCTCGGCAGCCCTCTTTTGGCCGCTGTGGACGATCCTGTCGAACGAAAGCTCTTCGAAGGCCTCTTTTATCGCGGCGGCCTGTCCCCGGCCTTCCTCGGAGAGCGCCAGGTCGGTACGGCCCAGGAAGCGCATTTCATTGTCGGGAAGCAGAGGCCGCCCGTGCCGTACGAGATATATTGTGGATTCCATGCGATAATCCCTCCCGAAGTGATGCTTTCTTAACCCCATATACGGTACAATAACAGACACAAGCATTTCGTGAAAGGAGATCCGGAAAAATGCCTGATAAAACTGTCGTTATCACATGCTCCGCACCGGAGAGCGTTCGAAGAGCCGCAGACGAGGGGCTTGACGGCGCCGGGAAAGTCGTCTTCCTCGAGGACGTCGCCGCTGATAAAAGAGGAGAGATCCTCTCTTCCGCCTCCGTGATCATGTCCTTCTTCTTCAACAAGGAGGTGCGTGAGGACGAATATGCCCTGCTCGGGAGCGTGCCGCTCTTCCAGTCCATCTCCACGGGTCTCGACTTCCTTCCCTTCCGCGCGATGCCGCAGAATATGATCCTCGCCTGCAACGCCGGGGGATGGGCTCCCCAGATCGCCGAACACACCATAGCGTTGCTGCTGGCGTTGACCAGGCGCATCGTTCCCCTGCATAACGATCTCATGAAGGGCGTATTCAACCGTCATGCCTACTCCCCGGCGAGCCTTCGGGGAAAAGTGCTGACAGTTGTCGGCTACGGCGGAATCGGACGCCGTACCGCCGACCTCGCGCGCGCCTTCGGAATGAAGATCTACGCCCTGAATACCAGCGGCCTGACCAACGACGACGTCCACTTCATGGGGACCCTCAAACAGCTTCCCGAAATTCTTCCGGAAACGGACGTCCTGCTGCTCTCCCTGCCGCTTGACCGGTCCACCAGGGGACTCATCGGAAAGAGGGAGCTCGACCTGATGAAGAAGGAGGCCATTCTGTTGAATGTGGCCAGGGCCCCCCTCGTCGTGGAGGAAGACCTCTACCGTCACCTGAAGGCGAACCCCGACTTTCAGGCCGGGTTCGACGTCTGGTGGAAAGAGCCTACATGGGGAGGAGGGGAATTCGCACTCGACCATCCCTTCCTTGAGCTGCCGAACGTGGTCGGTTCACCGCATAACTCCAACCGCTGCGAAAACGACATGGAGGCAGCGACCCGGGCTGCTGCGGCCAATGCCGCGGCTTTCCTCAGGGGAGAGAAGATCAGCGGCGTGATCCGCCGGGAAGATTATATCGAAGAATAGGAGAGTTCCGTCATGGCAAAAATTTCGATCGCGACATTCAATGTCAACTCGGTCCGCACACGGCTCCCGGTCCTCCAGAAATGGCTCGGCGAGCGCCCTGTCGATGTTCTCTGCCTTCAGGAGACCAAGGCGGTGGACGACGACTTTCCGAAGGACGATTTCAAGGCGATGGGCTACCGGTCCATCTACAAGGGAGAGAAATCGTACAACGGTGTCGCCATTCTGACGAAGGCCCCTCTCGACGGATTCGCTTTCGGCTTCGGCGACGGCAAGGAACCCGAAGGAGAGACGAGGCTGGTTCGCGGACGCATCGGCGACTTCTGTTTCGTGAACACCTACGTCCCCCAGGGAAAGGCCATCGATCATGTCGACTACGCCTTCAAACACACTTTCCTCGACAGGATGAAGGCGCTTTTCGAGCGGGAGTATCTCGTATCGGAGAAGATCGTCTGGGTCGGGGACATGAATGTCGCGCCCACAGACATCGACGTCACCAGCCCCGAAAAGAAGAGAGAGCATCCGTGCTTCGCCCCGGACATCCAGCAGCACTTCGAGGATGTGAAGAGTTGGGGGTTCATCGACCTCTTCCGGAAGTTTCACCCCGAAGAAGGGCATTTTTCCTTCTTCGACTACCGGGTGAAGGGAGCGCTCGAGCGGAATATCGGCTGGAGAATCGACCACGTCCTGACGACTCCGGCCCTTGAAAGCGCTGCCGTGGACTGTTTCATCGACCGTGAGCCGCGAGGATGGGAGAGGCCCTCCGACCATACGCCCGTTGTGGCGGTGTTTGATTTTTAGGTGTTTCGGAGGTGTTTTTCGAGGCGTTTTATTGTATAATTATTTAAGGGATGTTTTCGGCAGGCCAGATTGAGAAGGGAGAGGAATGCATGCTGAATATCGGAATACTTGTGTTTCCCGTGGTCAAAGAGCTGGATTTCGTGGGGCCGTACGAAGTGTTTTCAGCGGCAAACAAGCTGACTCCTCAGAGTGTGGATGTCAAGCTCCTCGCATTCGAAGAAGGTTCGCTTACCGGGGCAAGCGGGATGACGTTTTCACCCAACGCTTCGCCGAAGAACGCAGGCAAGCTCGATGTCCTGATTATACCTGGAGGGACCGGCAAGCGAGAAGCCCTTCACGACCGCCGGATGATAAAATTCGTCACGGAGCAGTATGAGCATGTCAAGCTGCTGGGCACTGTGTGCACGGGCGCTTTTCTGGCTGCGGAGGCGGGGCTGCTCCACGGCAAGACGGCGACCACGCACCGCCGCCACCTTGATGAACTCGCGGCCTTTCCCGGTGTGAAAGTCGTGGATAAAAAAGTCGTAAAGGACGGGAAAATCCTCACGGCCGGAGGAGTCAGCTCGGGCATCGACCTGGCCCTCTGCATTCTCGCGATCCTGTTCGACGGCAAATTCGCGCAGGATACCGCCGATTACATCGAATACTTCTTCCGGAACGATATTTACGCTGAATACTAGGGAAATCCGGTAAAGAACAGACTGAAAGGCCGTATCCGGAAGGGTTCTTCCAGGGTATGGCCTTCTCCGTTTTCGGCCGGAATACTCAGAAGCGTGTCTTTTCTTGTATAATGATCGCTGATGCTTTTTCCCGTCGTTCATCAACGAGGGGGGAGCGGGCGATATCAGAAGCCGGACTCTCCCGGTTCCGGTATCCTAACCGAATTTCAGGAGGGATTGAAAATGGCGCTATCACCAATGGCCGGCAAGCGGCCAGAGCACACGATGCTGACGAACGTCCCAAGGCTGGTATCGGCCTACTACACCCTCCAGCCCGATCCGGACGACCCCGGACAGCTTGTCTCCTTCGGAACATCAGGGCATAGGGGGTCTTCGCTGAAGGGATCGTTCAATGAACGGCATATTCTTGCCGTCAGCCGTGCTATCGTGGAGTACCGCTCTTCGAAGGGCATCAACGGCCCTCTCTTCGTCGGAATGGATACGCACGCCCTGTCGGAACCGGCCTTCCGGACAGCCGTGGAGGTCTTTGCCGCTGCCGGCGTGGAAACAGTGATCCAGGAGGGGTTGGGATATACGCCCACCCCGGTGATCTCCCGCGCCATTCTCTGCTGGAATCGTGGAAGGAAGGACGGACTCGCCGACGGCGTGGTCATTACTCCGTCCCACAACCCGCCGGAGGACGGCGGCTTCAAGTACAACCCCCCATCCGGCGGACCTGCGGATCCGGAGATGACCGACGCAATTCAGAGACGCGCAAACGAACTGCTTCGCTCCGGAACCGACGCGGTTTCCCGTATTCCGTTCGAAAAGGCGCGCAGGGTCTCCTGCGTGCGTGAAGAGGACTATATCATCCCGTACGTGGACGACCTCGCCTCCGTTCTGGACATGGAGTCGATCGCCCGGTCGGGGATCTCCATCGGCGCCGACCCGATGGGCGGTTCCGGTGTGGCCTACTGGGCTGTTGTCGCCGAACGCTACGGACTGAATCTGGAAGTCGTCAATCCCCGGGTGGATCCGACGTTCTCCTTTATGGCGGTGGACTGGGACGGAAAGATCAGGATGGACTGCTCTTCTCCGTACGCGATGGCGGAGCTCGTGGTGCTGAAGGACAAGTACGACATCGCGTTCGGCAACGACTCCGATTTCGATCGCCACGGAATCGTCGTTCCCGACCGCGGACTCATGCCGCCCAACGCGTATCTTGCGACAGCCGTCGAATACCTGTTCACTCATCGACCCGGGTGGGGCGCTTCGGCAGGTGTGGGAAAGACGCTCGTATCCAGCTCACTGATTGATCGAGTGGCCAAAAGTACCGGAAGGAAGTGCGTCGAAGTTCCGGTGGGATTCAAGTGGTTCGTCGAGGGGCTTTTGGACGGATCACTCGGCTTCGGGGGCGAGGAGAGCGCGGGCGCCTCTTTCCTGAGGAAAAACGGCGAGGTTTGGACTACGGACAAGGACGGTATCATCCTGAACCTGCTTGCCGCGGAAATGCTCGCCGCCACAGGAGACCATCCGGGAAGAAGGTACGACGCGATCACGAACCGTCTCGGCGCGCCCTTCTACGCCCGCATCGACGCCCCGGCGTCTTCCGCGCGCAAGAAACTGCTCAAAAACCTGGCTCCGGAAGACGTCAAGGCCGACGCGCTTGCGGGAGAGCCGATCACCGCCAGGCTGACGGCTGCCCCCGGTAACAACGCTCCCATAGGCGGCCTCAAGGTGACGTCCGAGAACGGTTGGTTCGCCGCCAGGCCGTCCGGAACGGAAGACGTGTACAAGATCTACGCCGAGAGCTTTTTAGATGAGGGCCATCTCGCGCGCATCCAAAACGAAGCGCGCGAGATAGTGGACGCGGTCTTCTCCGCCGCGGGTGTGTAACTCGTATTCGGAGACTCCGAAATCGAATTGTAACAGCAAGGGCGCGGTTTCGAACGTTCGAAGCCGCGCCCTTGCTGTTACGGATGAAGATCTTCGCCGCTCCTCATGTTCAGGCCAGCGTATCCACGCCTTCGGAGCCTACATGTCCGTTTTCTCCGTGAAGACCTGCAGACTCCTCCCTGCGGAGATAGTGATCAAAGCTGCGCTTTTCCTTTTCTCTTCTCGGGCGCTCCTTCGCCGTCTTTCCAGTGACCCGCCATCCCTCGGCTGCGAGAACTGAAAGGACGGGAGACGCCTCGGAAAACCTTTTATCGAGCATGGCGCTCCCCCCTTTTGTCTTTCTGTATCGGTTTTTTTGGAAGACTTCGTTAATTTTTGTGGGGGGAGGCGAAAAACGGGGCTCCGATACTCTCGTCGGACGCTGCTCGAGCATAACAAAAGAGCGGCCCTGCAGGGCCGCCTTGGAAATGGTGCTCAGTTGGAACGTGTTTTCAATGTCATCGGAGATCAGGCATCTTCCTTCGTCGCGTTCGCCCGTTTTTTCATGACGATCATGACGATGCCGACGACGGCCATAATTCCAAGCCAAAGTATGGTGACGGTGTTCATGGGGTAACACCTCCCTCTTCTCGGAATTTTGGAGAAAAGAACTTCACAACCCCGGATCGTGTGTGGAAGAACGAGGTTGAAGCGGGAAAAAACCTGAAGAGCCGGATTGCGTGTCCGCACTTAAAATACCATAATTAGCAAAGCAATTCAAGTCAAAATGATAAATTTAGCAAATTGACTCTTTTTTATTTTCAGACCTATATCGATTTCATTTAATCCGAAAGACTATGAAAAAATTGCATGGTTGGTACTGTTGTGAAGTGTTGCTGTGAAGCTTTTTGCTTTATTTTCCCCGGATCCCATCGTGCTGTTAAACATTCGTATCCCGAAGCGAAGCGCTTCCGAAAGAGCTTGTAGAAGTAGACCTCTTTCGCTGAATTGAACGGGATCCCTCCTTCACTCTCGCGAACGGAAGCACATTCCTCCGGCGTGACTTTTCCTTGGACGGCCGTATCCATCAGGTCATCCACCCCGACTCCCCTGGCAAAACGCATTTTCGGCCGATCGATAATTTCCGGGGGGAGCATGTCCCGGAAGGCTTCTCGAAGTATCCATTTTTCGACGGGCGTGTTCTTGCCTTCTCTTTGACGGATCTTCAGGCTCAAAGGTATTTTCTTGCTGAAAGCGACAACCGCGGAATCGAGGAAAGGGACCCGGTACTCGACCGAGTTGGCCATCCAGCCCCTATCCAGACGCCGGAGCGCCGTATTGTAAGCGATGTCCTCGAGTTTCTGCGCGATCCTCTCTTTTTCCTTTTCGTCATGAATCGTTTCAAGTTCCCTGAAATAGCCGCCGAAGAGTTCGTCGGCTCCTTCTCCGACGAGGACGGTGTCCGTAAATTCTGAAGCGAGGCGTGAGGCGTAATAGTTCGCCACAAATCCGGCGATGCAGTCTTCGTCGAAGGACTCGAGAAACCAGACGGCGTCGGGTATGATCCCCACGATATCCATGTCTGTCAGTTCGTAGGTGTGAAGCGGAGCTCCTGCCTTTCGTGCCATCAGTTCGGCGTAGTGAAAATCGTCTCCCGGGTTGTCCTTGATTGTCACGGTGAAGGCCTCTATCCGGGAAGTGCACTCCTGCGCCGCGGCCAGAATAATCGAGCTGTCGAGTCCGCCGCTTAAAGCGACTCCTGCCGTTTTGTCCGTAACAGACTTTTCGACGGCTTTCACGACAAGTTCACGGAGAATTTTCGCGCCTTCTCCGGGGGTTTCGAAATCCGGAACGTTCGGGACGAACGGCTTGAAAGGAGAAAGTCCGTCCTTCGTTGAAAAACAGTAGCCTGGAGGAAGTTCTCGAACCGTGTCGACGAAGCCGCACAGGGCTTTCGCCTCGGAGGCGAAATACAGAGTGCCGTCCGTGCCGTTTCCGTATATGAGAGGGCGGGCTCCGACCGGATCCCTGGCCAGCAGGGTTTCTTCGCCGGTGATGATCGCGCAGCTGAAGCTGCCGTCCAGCAAGGAAAGAGCTTCTTTGCCCGAGTTGATATACTGCTCTTTTAAATACAGGATGTCGGAAGTCCGTCCGTACCTTTCGTTATTCAAAGTGCCATCCAGAAGCACCAGCGGAGAAGCTGTATCCTCTCCGCGGCCGGACTCCGACATTTCCACCGAACCGGCGAATCCATCGGATACCCGGTGGATATCCGGTTCCTTTCTTCCGCGATGCATTATCTTTTCAAGCATCTTGCCGAGATCCTCCCGCTTCGCGCTTGTTCCTGTAATACCGGCAATTGCGGTCAAAATTTCTCCCCCCCCCCGCTGTTTCTCTCTTTCAAAAAAACATCGTCGTGAACCATAAAAAGAAGCCGGCCGTCGAATGGCCGAAATGCTGATCGTGACGGCCGGCTGTGTTTTGGAACTCGCCTTGTTCGTGGAGGCGTTTAAATGAGCCCGGCCTCTTTGAGGTACTCTGTTGCGACCATCTCGGCCGGTTTTCCCTGGACGTCGACTTCGTAGTTGAGACGCTGCATTATCTCGTCCGTGAGCTGTGTAATGGGAGCAAGTGCTTCCCGCAGATCCGGGTTCGCTTCGAGAACCTCTTTGCGTACGCTCACCGCGAGGCTGTAGACGGGGAAGAACTGCTTGTCGTCCTCAAGAACGTGCAGATCGAATTCGGCGATTTTGCCGTCCGTCGCGAAGACCATTGTTACATGGACCTGTCCTCTTCTCATCGCTTCGAAGGTGATGCCGGTCTCCATGGCCCTCACCTGATCCTGGTCGACCTTCATTCCGTAGTGCTTGGCCATGGCGAAGAATCCGTCCGGGCGCTCGTAAAACTCATGGTTGATCCCGAAGACAATCTCTTCGGACTGTTCGTTCACGTATTCCGCGAGTTGGGAAAGCGTCGTGCCGATAGTCTCGGCGGCCTTGTTGGTGATGGCCATGGCATAGGTGTTGTTTATCGCGGAGGGCTCGAGCCAGACGATCCGGTGCTTCTCCAGGTCTTCGGCGCTCACCTTTTGATAGAGCTCCTCCGGATCGGTGATGATGCTGTCGTTTTCGAGATAGAGCGTCCAAGCAGTGCCGGTGTACTCCGGATAGAGATCGATCTGCCCTGTTTCGAGGGCGCTGCGGGTGACGGTGCTTCCGGTACCCATCGTTGTGCGGACGTCGTATCCGGCTTTGTCCAGGAGCTTTGCAATCATGTGCCCCAGAACGTACTGTTCGGTGAAGTTTTTTGCGCCGACACGAATGGTTCCGGCGGCTATTGCCGAAGATGCTACCGCAGTCAATAGGCAGATCGCCAGCAAAACGGAAAGGATTTTTCTCATGGTATTACCTCCTTGTGGAATATGTGATATTGAATCAGTCTCCGTCCGAAAGGAGCCTTGCTATCAGGCAAGCCCCTTCGGCGTGACCTTTCGTTCAAAGATCGCGAGAATCGTGTCCACCACGATGGCCATCAGGGCAGCCAGGGTTGCGCCGATAAAGATGATGTCCGGCCGGTTGAGTTTGAGCCCGGTATAGATGAGGTCGCCCAGTCCGCCTCCGCCGATGACCGCGGCTACCGTGACCGTACCGATGTTGATCGTCGCCGCGCTTCGAATGCCCGACATGATCACCGGCATGGAGAGCGGGATTTTGATCCGCCAGAGCCGCTGCCTCTCGGTCAGCCCCATGCCTCTGGCGGCCTGGATCACTCCCGGCTCGACGCTCAGGATGCCGGATGTGGCGTTGAAGACTATCGGCACAAGGCTGTAGACGACGAGGGCGACTATGGCAGGTCGTACACCGATGCCGATGAAGAGAAACGCGAGCGCGACGACCGCTACCGACGGAACGGCCTGGGCGGCTCCGGTGATGGAGAGAATCACCCTTCCGAAACGTTCCCGCCCCTCCCTGGTGATGATGATGCTCAGGCCGACGCCGATGACGATGGCGAAGGCCATCGAAATTGCGAAAAGGACGAAATGGCGTCCGATCGAAGAGATTATTGCCTGCGAGTTCCGTACCGCGTATTCAGCAAGCCGTGTCATCCGAATCAGGCTCCCTTTTTGATGCCGACCTGTTCGACCTCTTCGAATATGGCTTCAAGGTCTATGACGCCCGAAAGTCTCCCGTTTCTGCTGACGACGGGAAGGCGTTTCTCTCCGTGCTCAAGCATCTTGGAAAGCGTCTCCGTCAGGCTGGTGTTCCGCTCGACCCGGTAG
Source organism: uncultured Synergistaceae bacterium (assembly GCA_964426245.1). Lineage (GTDB taxonomy): Bacteria > Synergistota > Synergistia > Synergistales > Aminobacteriaceae > JAAYLU01. The sequence continues at coordinate 67,510 of CAYRPJ010000013.1, read as the reverse complement.
GGGTTCGTCTCGCGGACGATGGGATGTTCCCCCGACGCTTTTTTCGTCTTCTTGTCGATGTAGTATCGACCTTTCAGTATGCCCTGGGAATCGAGAAGATACGCGATGATGAGATCCTTATCCTCCAGCTCCCTGCGGATGTGCGCGACTTCGGTGTTTTCCGGTACCGTGATGTACCCTTCCTGAACGACGTACGACTTGGCCTTCTTGAGAGAGAGTGCTTTCAGGTTCCGGTCCTGTCCGAGGAGGTTCTCGACGAATTCGTCGGCCGGGTTGGCAAGGATTTCGGAGACGGTGTCGTACTGGACCAGCGATCCTTCGTTCATAATGGCGATTTTGTCGCCCAGCTTGACGGCCTCGTTGATGTCGTGCGTGACGAAGACGATCGTTTTTTTGATTTCCTCCTGGATTTCGAGGAATGCCTGCTGAAGAACGAGTCGGTTGATCGGGTCGATGGCGCCGAACGGTTCGTCCATGAGCAGGATTTCCGGATCCGCCGCAAGGGCGCGGGCCAAGCCGACACGCTGGCGCTGCCCTCCCGAAAGCTGGAGCGGGTACTTGTCCGCATACGTCGAGTCGAGTGTCACCATTTCCAGAAGCGTGTGAACTCGATCCCGGATTCTTTTCTCGTCCCACTTATGGAGCCTCGGGAGCGTCGCGACGTTGTCGAAGACAGAGTAGTGGGGAAAGAGCCCTATCTCCTGAATGACGTAGCCGATCTGCCGGCGGAGCGTGACCGGATCCAGGTCGAAGATGGATGTCCCGTTGATCAGAATATCTCCTTCATCGGGGTCTACGAGCCTGTTGACCATTTTGAGCGATGTCGTCTTGCCGCAGCCGGAGGGGCCGATAAGCATGGTGATGGATCCTTTCTCCAGTGCGAGGTTGAGATTGTCAACAGCGATGTCCTGACCGAATCGTTTCGTAATATTACGATACTCTATCATGTATTTTCCTCACTTCCTGTCTGCTTTTAGCCCTCTGGGCGTCACCAGGTCTTCGAACTTCATCAACAGACTGTTGATACCGATGCCGAGCGCCGAAACAAGAAGCGAACCGACCAGCACCATCGCGAAGTTGCTTCTGCTGATTCCGGAGAAGATAAAAAATCCCAGTCCTCCAGCGCCTACCAGAGTGGCAAAGGTCGCCACGCCGACTCCCAGGACGATGGAAGTGCGCACTCCCGCCATAATCACCGGAATCGAGAGCGGAATCCGGATTTTCCAGAGCGTCTGCCTCTTGGAGAGCCCCATTCCGCGCGCCGCCTCCAGAACTCCCCGCGGAACCGAGTTCAGTGCCGCATAAGTGTTCCTGGTAATCGGCAGGAGAGAGTAGACGGTGATCGCGGTGACCGCCGGAAGCATGCCCAGTCCCATGCCCAGGGGCGCGAACGCGACGACCATGATGCCGAAAAGGGCGAGGCTCGGTATCGTCATGATGATGCCTGCTATGTAAATCACGATGCGGGCGAGTTTCGGGCGGGATGAGATGTAAATGCCGATCGGAACGCTGACCAGGATGGAGACGGGAATGCTGATGGCGATGATCCTGAGATGCTGAAGAAATTCCGCGAAAAGATACCCGTGATAGTATTTTAAAAAAAGCGCAATATTAATAAGATCGCCTCCTTGACAAAGGGAAAAAACAACGGACTCCGGCCCCGAAGAGCGTCCGAAGGTCTTTTCTCTATATGGGAATACCGATATTGTCCGGGATTGTATGTGCCGATCCGGCAAGGAACCGATTTTTAAGCAGGGCCCGTGCGGCGGATCGTTTTGGTTGTCGGCCAAACCAAGTGAGTATTGAGAAGAAACGTTTTGTGCTATCTTTGTTTTATGTTTTCTTTAAAAAAGGAACAGGCAGAATGCTTGTTTTCTTGAGCCGACACGAAAGTTCGGCCGAATTTCTCGTCACCTCGTTTCCTGTGGGTTTTCGGAAGAATGAAAAGAACCGGAGGCCGAACTCCGATATTATCTGAAGACGCTTTTCTCTTTAAATTAAAGTACCATGGATTTAACGATAATTCAAGTCAAAATGGCAAATTTAATCAATTCAACTTTTTTGCATTGTAGACTTATTCCGTTTCGTGTTGGCATCTAAAAATAATACTTCTGTTTTTCGGCTGGGAGAAAATGGTATGCGTTTTGTTTTCCGGCGCTTCTTCATGGCGCTTCTTCATGGTGAAGGCTGCCGGCTTTTCTGTATTCTGGCATTGCGCAGGCGAATGCTTTGAAGCATGACTTCCGCTCCGAGCGCGATGTCCTTCAGCGAGGCGTTTTCGGCGATGTTGTGGCTGATTCCCTCGTCGCAGGGAATGAAGAGCATGCCCGTAGGGACAAGGTGTGCGACTTTCATCGCGTCGTGTCCTGCGCCGCTCGCCATCCTGCGGAAAGAAACGCCGGCCGTCTCCGCCGCTTCCGAGAGGGATTCGATCATTGAGGAGGACAGGGCGACCGGATCCATCGAGGAGAGCGTCTCCGTCGATGAGGAAATCCGCCGTTCCCTCGACACGGTATCGATTGCGTTCTTTACACGCTCTACCGTCCTGGAAATGCTTTCCTTCCGGATGCCCCGTATGTCGATGCGCAGTTCAGCGCTCCCCGGTACGACGTTCAGGGCGTTCGGCAGAACGTTGGCGACTCCGACCGTGGCGACGGTGGCGAAGCGCATCTCGTCGCGGCCCGCTTTCTCGGTCGCCAGGATTATCTCGGCGGCGGCACAGAGCGCGTCTTTTCGAAGGTCCATGGGAGTGGCTCCCGAATGGTCCTGGCGCCCCTTGAGCATGACTTTCAGGCGAGTCGGCGCCGCTATGGCCGTCACGACGCCTATCGGTTCCTTCGACTCGAAAAGCACGCGCCCCTGCTCGATGTGAAGCTCCGTGAAGTCCAGCGCGTTCTCCAGCCTGCACGCACCCGGAGAGTATCCCTTGCGTATCATGGCGTCGTAAAGGCTCTCTCCGGAGAGAGCGCGCGCGTTCTTCAGGTGGGCGATGTTCACGCTCCCGGTCACCGCGCCGCTGCCGGCGGTGGCGAGGCCGTAGAGACTCGACTCTTCGGCGCGGAATGCAGCGACCCGTACGGGAAGATCTTCGCCTAGCCTCTGAATCTTCTCCATCACGAGGAGGCCTGCAAGCACTCCCGCCACGCCGTCGAAACGACCGCCTTGCGGCACTGAATCCAGATGGGAGCCTATCAGTCGGCATGGTTCTTTTTCCCGGCCTGCGAAGGAGATAAACATGTTGCCGACGCAATCTTCGCTCACCGAGAATCCCATCCGTTGTGCGAATTCCGCTGTTCTGCGAAACATAAGGTCTTCTTCGGAGGAGTAGGCCAGGCGGGTTACGCCTCCCTCCGGAAGCGCTCCGATCGTGTCGAGCGTCTGAAACCATTTCTTCAGCAGCGTTCTGTTCATAGATTCACCTCGTCTTCGAAACAGTCGTAACGCGCCGAACAGTCTTTTCTTATTTCCTGCTATGTGCTAAAGTTACCATATTGTTGCGTTTACAAATTTTGCAAGAAGAAGGAGTGGATATGTCATGAGAAAGGTAGTGTTTTCCTGTCTTCTCGGTATGTTTGTGTTTGCGATGATGGCCGGCGCCGGGCTTGCCCATCCTCCGTCGGAACTGGTACTTTCCTATAATCGGACTGACGGCATGCTCACGGTGAATGCGCCTCATTCAGTGCCGGACGGAAAAAGACATTATATCGAAAAATTCACCGTATCGGTAGACGGAGGGAAATATTACGAACTCGAAGCAGAGTTTCAGATCGACAACAGGGTTTCAACCGCCGTCTTCCACATGGGAGAGCTGAAGGCGGGGGCTGTCGTCGAAGTGTATGCAAAGTGCAACCGCGCGGGTGATCTGAAGAAATCCCTCACGGTGGAGTAACCTTTTCCGAGTTGTTTCACCTCGGACACGAAAAAAACGGGGACACCCGGGTGTCCCCGTTTTTTTCGTGTTTGTTCTGTTCTGTAAACGGCTAGGCGGACATGGCGAATTCGCCCCAACGAGCGGCGTCCTCCCGGCCGCTCTCGCCGGAGTACGCTTTCTCAGCCTCCTGCTTCGCCAGCTCGGCCCGCGCGCGCATCTGGGCGGCGGAAGCCGCGGCCGCAACCTGGATATCCTGCGGAGATGGGGAGCCGGGAGCCAGCGCGGCCCGTTTGACCTGCTCCATGATCCGGATGGTCTCTTCCGGCGTTCTCCCTTCGGGAGCGGAGATCGAAACCTCCCCGCCGACGATGTACCGTGTGCCGTCGGGAGCCGTGGCGTAGGTATAGGAGACCGGTCCGGCGTACTGTCCGCCGACGGCCTTGTGCGCGGCTTCGTGGGCGATGACGTCGCGTTCGATTGCTTTAAGCTTTGCGTGGTCTTCGTCGCTGATGCGGACGTCGGTCTTACCGGCGGAAGGATTCGATCCGCCGGAGGAGGATTTCGACGTGTTCTTGTCAGGCGCCTTTCCGGAGAGTTCATCCTCTTTTTCCTTGTAGGTCACCGTAGCGCCGGTAATATACCGTTTTCCGTCGGGGCCGACCGCATAGCGATATACGGTTGAGGTGATGTCGCTGTGATTCCGGATGGCCATCTCCTGGCGCATGACCTCCCTCTCGGCGCGCTGAAGTCCCTCGCGCTGAGTGCGGTTGGCCGCCGGAACGACCGTTTTGACGCTGCTTACGGGAGGAACGGGTGAAATGCCGGACATGACCATCACCACCCTTCTTGAAATAATTCTTTATTCAGCCTATTATAGCATGCTGCTCCCCGATGTCCATTTTACGGGAGCCATTTACGCAATAACGACGAAAGCTCGTTGCCGACAAAAGGCTTCGGAAAGAAGTCGGACATTCCGGCTGTTTCCGCATTTTTCCGGTCTTCCGGAAAGACGTTTGCCGTCATGGCGATGACTGGAATATTCGTGTGCATCTCTCCGGCGCCGCCGCTTCGAATGATGTTCGAGACTTCGTATCCGCTCAGGCCAGGCATCTGTATATCCAGGAGCACGAGGTCGAAACGGCTGTTTCGAAGATGATTCAGGGCCTCTTGCCCCGATTCCGCGCCGGTGGCTGAATAGCCGTATTTCTTCAGAAGAAGGAGGGCGAGCTGTCGATTGACCTGGCTATCGTCGACCACGAGGATCTTTTTCGAACGTGTATCGAAGGTCTCCTTTACGGAAGGCTCATTGGAATCGCCTGTTGTAACGGATGCGCAGGGCGAGGCCGGGGCAAAGGGAAGATCGACTATGAACTCGGAGCCTTCACCCTCGCTGCTTTTCAGAACGATGGTTCCTCCCAGCAAGTGGACGAGTTCCTTGCATATCGCCAACCCCAGCCCCGTCCCGCTGAATCTGCGCTTGATGGAGTTGTCGGCCTGCGTGAAGAGTTGAAAGACGTTCTCCTGCTTTTCCATTGGAATACCGATGCCGGTGTCCTTCACGGAAAAGATTACTCCTATCTCATGCTTGGACGGAGCGGGCGCTCTTGAGACGGAGAGAATGACTCCGCCGGAGGAGGTGAACTTTATGGCGTTGTCCATGAGGTTGTTGAGAATTTGGCGTAAATGCACAGCGTCGCCTGAAAGCACAACGGGCACGGAATCGTCTTTCAGCAGGGAGAAAGAGAGTCCTTTTTGGGATGCTCGAAGGGTGTATGTCCGCTCTATCTCATCAAGAAGATCCGCAAGACTGAAATCCGTTTTTTCAACGGTCGTCTTTCCAGCGCCGATCTTCGAAAAGTCGAGTATGTCATTAAGAATGGAGAGGAGGGATGTCGCGCACGCCTGAATTGTTTCCGCGAACATCCTCTGTTCGGCGGCAAGTTTTGTATCCAGAAGAAGCTCCGTCATACCGAGAACTCCGTTCATCGGCGTTCGTATTTCATGACTCATGATAGCCAGGAAGTTGCTCTTTGCCCGGTCTGCAGCCTCCGCGGCTTCCTTGGCTATTTTTAAAGATTCACTCTGTCGTTGCATCAAGAATGCTACCCCGGCGCATAGAAAGGCCGTCAACAGAGTGACTCCTATATGGAAAGGAAATCGTCCGTCGGCGCTCCATCCTCCGATGGGGGAGATAGAAAGCGTCCATTCGCCGTTCGGTACCGCGAAAGAAAAATTTACAGGCCTGAGAAGTTCGCCGGAAACGGAAAAGTCAAAGACGTGCTTTGCTCCGGTGTCCGGATGGATCCGCCATAGACTGTAGTCGTACCCCGCCTTGTTCAGTGCGGAAAAATCAGCTGCCGATAGAAGTGCGCGAAGATCTATGATCGATGCCGTAATGCCCCAGAATTTTTTAGAGCCGTTCTCTTCGGAAAGGAAAACGGGAAGTCTTCCGATGGCCCCCACTCCGCCCTGACGCAGGACGAAAGGACCCGCGAGCGTCAGTTCGCCTGACTCGATAGTTTTGAGCATCTCTTCCCGGCGCGTCGGGTCGGCAAGAAGGTCGTGCCCGATAGCGGCTTCGTTGCGTTCCCTCGGATAGACGTCGGTGACGATGGCGTTCGGAGCGATGCCCAAGCCGTCGATACCCGGATGCAGCTCGATGAGATCTGCGGCGAGACTGTCGAAGTTCCGTATCTCGCCGTTGTACTGTTTTAGAAATGCTGCGAGGGAGTAGGCGGGGGAGAGAGCCCTGTTCAGATACTGCTGAAGAGCGGTGGAGACCGATGTGGCCAGCCGTGTTGCTGCAAGACGACTCGATGTCTCGTCCTTTTGGGAGAGCAGAAGGGACATTGTTGCTCCAGAAGCAAAAACGAGAAGAAACACAATAATGCCGGCCAGAAAAGGTTTTTTTGACATTGCTCTCCCACCCTTGTACATGTTTTTTATTCAAACTATCAGAGGAGATTCATTAAAATTTTTTGCAGTATTTTAAAAACAATCTTGTTCTGCCTCTTCATCGCATGGAGCATTCACTTGCGGTAATACCCTGTTTTGTTTCTCGGAATCGGGAGATTTTTTAAAAGCAATAAGAGTATAATACACTATAAGTCCGGTGATTGTAGCTAAGCTACCCAAAGTTCGCAATCTTTTCAGTCAGAAAGAGGTGTTGATGGTGAAACGAAATACAGTGTGTATGGTTGTTGGGTCGATGATGATCGCGCTTCTTTTCACGACGGGAGCGATGGGCATGGACGTCGGAAAGGCGGCGGATCAGGTCTATCGGACAGCTGAGGAAAGAGTGCCGTTTCCTGTACTCTCTGCGGAATATCCCGAAATGACGGTCGCCGATTCCTACGCAGTTCAGAAGGCATACTCCTTGAAGCGGCTGGACGGCGCCCGACCCGCCGGATTCAAGGCCGGACTCACCACGGAGGCCACGATGAAACGGTTCGGCGCATCCTCTCCCTTTGCCGCGGTCCTCTTTCCCGAAGGAGAGGTAAAGGAAATCGCAGGAAGCACCGTCGTGAAGAGGGGGGATTTCGGCAACCTGATGATCGAAGCGGAGATAGCGTTCATCCTCGGTGAAGATATCGGGGCGCCGCTGAAGGACGAGGCCGGGCTCAGGGCCAAGGTTGCGGCCGTTGCGCCCGCGATCGAACTTCCGGATCTCGCCTTTACCGACATGAAACTGCTCAAGGCTGTTGATATCAACGCTTCGGCCATTTCCTCGAAATCATGGATTGTCGGAAAACCCGTTCCGCTCGCGGAAGCTCCCGACCTGAACGATCTGGAGCCGGCGCTGTCTCTCGACGGCGTCGAAGTCACCAGGGGAAAAGGCTCGGACGCGCTGGGCGATCAGTGGAAGGCCGCTCTCTGGCTTGTGAATACTATGCTCGAAGAGGGGTGGACGATGAAAAAGGGTGACGTTCTCCTCACCGGGGCTCTCGGCAATATGATTCCCGGAAAGCCCGGGAAGTATGTCTATTCCGTCGAGCCGCTTGGTACAATGCATTTCGTCGTGAACGAGTGAGAGAACAGGGCGAGCCGTCCGGAAAAACGGCTCGCCCTGTCTCCATCTTGTATTCTATTGCGTCGTTGCCGCTGCATCGATAAATCACCATCCTTTATTTTTCTCGAATTTGTTTTGATTTTTTCAACTTGACTTTTTCCCTCCCCGACCCCATACTTGCTGTACTGCATTGTTATTTAGGCGCAAATAAGACGAAATCTTTCACAGGGGGCGAGTCGAACCTTGAGAATAGGAATCATCGGACCGTCGAACCGCCTTGCGAAAATGAAAAAGGTATCGGAGGAGTTTTCCGAGGTTTCTTTCGATCTGTTTGAGTATTCTCTGCCCTCAGAAGCCCCCCGGATTGCCGCTGAATGTCAGGATTCAGAGGATGCCATCCTGTTCGTCGGTCATCTCCCCTACGCCCTTTCACTAAATTCCGTGAATCGTTCCAAGCCTTGGGGGTATATCTCCTTCTACTCCAGCGGTCTCCTCCCGGCTCTTCTGGAGGCCAGGGAGCACCTTTCGGGACGGTTGCGCATGAGCGTCGACACGCTCACCGAAAAGGAAGTCTGGAGCGAACTGGAAGATTCCACTCTCGAAATAGACGCTCTATACACGTATTCCAAAGGGATATTCCGCTTCGACATCGATGAGTTTCTTCGATTTCACGTCGAGCTGATATACGCGAAAAAGATCGACTTCTGTGTTACTTGTGTAGAAGCCGTGAACGACAGACTGAGGGAGATGGGGATTCCTTCCTTTCTTGCGACGCCGAACCGTTTTTTTATGCGGGATGCTCTCGAAAAACTCATTCTGGAAGTCCGCGGAAAGAGCAGCGACCATCTTCTCAGCGTCGTGGGCATCTTCCGACTGGCGGGTTCGCCGAAAAACAGGCGCGGCTACGAGAAGGCGATGCTCTCCTTGAACGCGCACCTGGTGGAATTCGCAAAGAAGAGGCGGATCATGGTCATCCCCAGGGACGTATCGAGTTTTCAAACCATAGAAACCATGGGACAGTTCCTGGTGGGGACGAGCAATTTTGCAGACTGCTCTTTCATCGGAAAGATTCGCTCCGCCTGTGATTTCGATCTCTCCATCGGTTTCGGCGCGGGAGCGAGCCTGAGCATAGCGGAGGAAAATGCGTTGGAGGCCCTGGATATAGCCGGGGAGAGACGTGATGCCTGTTACCTCTTCGACGGAAAAGAGGCCAGGGAGCTGGGAAATCCGAACGCGGGCGTCCTGAAGTTCGCGTTCCCGGATCCGGATACGGTGCTGCTTGCAAAGAAACTCGGAATCAATGTTTCAACGCTCTCCCGCTATCTTCGGGGGCTTGCGTGTTTTGACGGGGTCTTCACCGCGGCTGATTTCGCGAAAATGGTCGGCATTCAGTCGAAAAGCTCACGAAAGGTGATCAGGTTGCTGGCGAAAGAAAAAGTGGTCAGCGAAAGCGGGGTTCTCTTTCGAGCCTCCAGGGGACGACCGCAGACGTTGTATAAAGTCGAGGAGCTTTCCGGCTATCTTGAAAAGGCATCGTCATGACACCGATTCAGGCGGTTTCTCACCGATCGCTTGAGTGTCGCATTCCATATACCGGGAGGTGATAGAGGGATCGAATCCGGTTTTTCGCGCATGTTCCGAGAATCAGGAGATTTTTGTATTCGAGAGGAGATGAAGTGTATGCAGATGATCAACAAGAGTGGAAAGACTGTTTTGGGAGTGCTGTTGCTCGCGGTTTTCATGTTCTCGATCCTGGCCGTTCCCTCCGAGGCCGCACCGCAGTACAGATGGAGACTGGGTATTCCGTGGTCGCGCCCTGCTGTCGACGATAACCTCAAGTTGTTCTGCCAGCTTATCGAAGAGTATTCCGGCGGCCGTATCGAGGTGCGGTACTATCCCGACGGCCAGCTGGGCACTCACGACGAGACGTTCCATGCCGTGCGCAGAGGAGATATCACCATGGGTCTCTTCTCCGCGTACGTCAATCTCGTCCCCGGAGGCATGGTCAACTGGATGCCCTGGAGCACCGAAAACTGGGAGGCTGCGGAGATCCTCTACGAGCATGGCAAGGGCATCATCTGGAGAGCCACCGAAGCCGCCTACAACGAAGTCGGAATGCACCAGGTTCTCAACATCATGTACGGCTCTTACGGCGTGGGAAGCAAGATACGTCCGATCAGAACGCCTCAGGACTTTGACGGTCTCCGCTTCAGAGTATCGGCTTCTCTGGCTTCCGTCAGGGTGTTCGAGAACATCATCAAGAACGCGGGCGTGAACATGACCCTTGAGACAATTCCCTGGGCCGACCTGTACAACGCGCTTTCCAGGGGCGTCGTCGACACGATCTGGAGCATGTGGCCCTCGCTCATCGACGAACGCCACGGCGAAGTGCTGAGCTACTACTCGAATCTTAACTGGACATGGGACTGCAACAACCTTGTGATCAACAAGAAGATCTGGGACGAGCTTCCCCAGGATCTGAAAGAGGCCGTCATCAAGGCTGCCAGAGTTGCCGAGAAAAAACAGTTGGAGAAACAGAAGGCCATCGAAGGCGATTATATCGAACAGGTCCGCAACCTTCCCGGAATGACCCTCGTGGAGCTGACACCTGAGGAGCGCGAAGTTTTCCGGAAGATGTCCGATATGCCCGCGATCTGGGACGAGCTTGCGCGCCCCTGGCTTGAGAAGGCCTTCCCCGGAGAGAACATGCAGGAGAAAATGCTGGAGGAGATCGAGAGAGTTCACAAGGAAGTAGAGGCCGCGAAGAATAAGTAGCGCATCGCCTCGAACACCTTTTCGATCGGCGGCACGGGCGGAAGGGCAATGTACCGCCCGCCCGTGCCTTCTCTTTTCTTCTTCTCGATCCTCTCTCATTGCGCCCCCGTTCTTTTCAGGCGATCTTTCTTGTCATGGTTTGCAGAGGGCAGATCCTGTTTCTGAAGGTACCGGGGCCGCCCGGAGAGGGAATTCGGTGCGATAAGGGGAGGTAGTACTATGGCAGCGCTTGTCAGGAAGTTCTTTTCGTTTGTTGCAATTCTCGAGAACATAATATGTACCCTGGGGCTTCTCGGAACGACGTTCATGATTTCTTTCCAGGTTCTCAACCGGTTTTGGCTGCGGCTGAACATCCGGTGGATCAACGATCTTTCCCTCTTCATCTTCATCTTCTTCGTCTTTTTCGCGATCGTCCTGACGACTCGGGAGGACGGCCACACGAGCGTGGACATGCTGGTCGACCATGTTTTCGCCAAAAGCCCGAAGGGAAGGGCGATCTATGTGCTCTGCACCCGTATTCTCTGCATCATTACAATCGGGCTCTTCCTTCTTCCGGCGTGGGACTTCGCGGTGGACGCGTACCGTTTTCCGCAGCCGGGCAATCTCGTTCGGTGGTTCAACGAGAGCTGGCTGATGCAGAGCCTTTTCGTCAGCATGTGCCTCAGCCTGATGCACCTGATCTACAATGTCGTCGTCGGTTTCGCGAACATAGCGAATATGGGACAGTCGGCCGGGGCGGTCGCACCGGACGGCGGAGCGAAGGGAGAGTAGGCTCATGGAGTTCGGTATTGTTGCGGCGCTCTGTGTCTTTGTCGTCATTATCGCGATAGGCGTTCCTCTCGGCTGGGGGTTTCTGAGCAGCACGATCGTCGGTTTGTGGGGGCTGAACCAGTCTCTCGGTTTCATCGCGGGAACCTTCTACCACTCGATCAACAACTACATTCTGATGGGCATCGCATTCTTCATCTTCGCAGGCGCCTTGATAGCGCAGGCGGGACTCGCCGAGAGGATCGTCAGGTTCTCGTATGCGCTCGTGGGGAATCTTCGGGGCGGCCTTATCGTTGTCGCAATCATCGCCTCGGTGATCATGGGAGCGCTGACGGGTTCTTCGCTGCCCGTCATTTCCGCGCTCATTCCTCTGCTCGTTCCGCAGCTCGAGAAATACGGGTATAACAGGACGTACACCACATCCGTCCTCTGTTCGTGCAGCTTTCTCGGCTACCTGATCCCTCCGAGCGTTCCGGCGATGATCTACTGCCTCATCGCGCAGCAGTCGGTGGCGGCGATGTTCCTCGCGACGGTCTTTCCCGGTCTGCTTCTCGCGGGAGGCTATATGATAGTGAACTATTTCATCTGCCCGAAGTACATCGACGAGTCGAAGGCTCCTCCTCTCATGGAAGCGGCCCTTCGAAGAAAGGAACGGCTGGTCGCCACATGGTCCGCCCTTCCGGCCCTCGGCGCGCCGGCCATCATTCTGGCCGGAATCTACGGCGGATTTTTCACGCCGAACGAGGCGGGAGCGATCGGGGTCGTCTACTGCCTGATCGTCGGATTCCTGGTCTACAGGGACCTGACACCGAAGCGCTTCTGGACGGCCATTCTCACCTCGGTGCTGACCGTCGGCATGATCAACCTGATGATTGCGACTGGAACAGTCTTTACCCGCCTGCTCATCCGTGAAGGAGTTGCGCAGACGGTCGCCGCATTCATCCTTGGAATGTTCGAGAGCAAGGTCATGATCCTGATCATGATGAACATCTTCCTCCTCATCCTGGGAATGTTCATCGACGGCGCTCCGATCATGATCCTGGCCGTTCCCATCATCCTGCCGCTCATCCGCCAGCTCGACGTGAACCTGATCCAGCTCGGCGCCATCGTGATCGTGAACATCGGGCTCGGGGTTGTCACACCTCCGTTTGCGATATCGATGTTCGTCGGGGCCCGATTGGCGGATGTCAAATATATTGAACTCATCAAGCCGATGATGCTCTTTTTCATCCTTGTCGGCATCCCCGTCCTGCTGCTTACGACTTTCGTCCCCGCTCTCTCCTGCTGGCTTCCTTCCGTGATGCTCGGCGTCGAGATGGTCGGCCCGTGGTGATCTCCTGCCGGAGAAAGAGGGAGATATCATGACGAAGAAAATCCTTATCGGTGAACTGAAGCACGAAACAAACTCGTTCATCCCCCAAAAAACGGATCGCAGGGCGTATGAAAACTTTCACCTGAAACTCGGGGACGAGGTGATCCCCTACTTCGAGGGAGTCGAGACGGAACTCAAGGGAATGATGACGGCCTTCTCGGAGGACGGAATCGACTTTCTGCCGGTCATCGGCGCCGAGGCGATGCCGGGAGGACCCGTTACCAGGGAGTTTTTCGACTTCGCGCTAAATGTCGTGCTCGAGGCCCTGCGAAACGACGGGCCTTTCGACGGCGTCCTGCTCGCCCTGCACGGTGCGATGGTCCTCGAGGATTCGTTCGATGCCGAGGGAGAACTGCTCTCGGCGATACGAGGCGTCGTCGGTCCGGATATGCCGGTGATGATCACGCTCGACCTTCACGCCAACGTCACTGCCGAAATGCAGCGCTGCTCGACGGTGACCGTCGGCTACGACACCTACCCTCACATCGACATGTACCTGCGGGGGTACGAGGCGGCCAAGATCATGGCCAGGACGCTCCGGGGCGAAATCCGCCCCGTGATGCGCTATCGCCGCATTCCGCTGCTTTCGCCGACAATTCCCACCTCGAAGCAGCCCTACGCCGGAATCATGAAACGGGTGGAGGAAATGGAGCGGATCCCCGGCGTCGTCTCCGTCTCCGTGATGCACGGCTTCGCCTGGTCCGACATTCCGGAGGTGGGCGTCTCGGTCGTGGCCGTCACGGACGGCGACGAACTGTTCGCGGAGTCCCTCGTGGACGAACTGGCGGAGCGGATCTGGAGCGAGCGGACACTGTTCGTCAAGAATCTGCTCCCTCCCGGCGATGCTGTCCGAAGGGCGCTCGAATCTCCCCTTCGCCCGGTCCTGCTGGCGGATACTTCCGATAATCCGGGCGGAGGCGCCCCGACGGACGGAACGCAGCTCCTTGCCGAGCTGCTCCGTCAGAAGGCGCGGGATACGGCGTTCGCCCTGATCGTCGATCCGGAGAGCGTCGAAGCGGCGATACGGGCAGGCGTCGGAGAACGGGTACACTTGCGCCTCGGAGGCAAGACGGCCCCGAAAGAGCATCACGGCGCACCTCTCGAGATCGAAGGGAAGGTGCTGACGATCGCCGACGGGCGGTACACGATCCGCGGACCGATGTGCACCGGACTGCGTATCGAAATGGGCCGGACGGCCGTCGTCGATGTCGACGGCATCGAGGTCGTCATCACCGAACTCCGAACCCAGCCCTGGGACGCCGAGGTTTTCCGGCGGCTCGGCATCGAGCCTTCAAACCGCAAGGTGCTCGTCGTCAAATCGGCGGCCCACTTCAGGGCTTCTTTCGAGCCCATCGCGAAGGAGATCTTCGAGGTTGATCTGCCGGGTCTCGTTTCAAACAACTTCGCAAACTTTCAGTTTCACAATATTCTCCGCCCGGTGTTCCCGCTGGACGGACAGGACTGACGTCCGGAGGTGCAGCAGTGTCGGAATTCGATCTGGTTATACGAAACGCGCGCATAGTCGACGGGACGAACGCTCCCTGGTTCCGGGGCGATGTAGGGGTACGGAACGGGAGGATAGAGTATGTGGGGCCTCTTCCGGAGGACGTATCCTGCGCTTCGGAAATCGACGCCGGGGGCGAGGTGCTCGCTCCGGGCTTCATCGACATGCATACCCATAACGACTTTCTGCTTCTGAAAGACCCCGCAACCGTTCCCAAGCTGAAGCAGGGAGTCACCACCATCATGATAGGGCAGTGCGGTATCAGCGCAGCGCCCATTTCAAAGGAAAAAGTGGACCTGCTCGACTCCTATACTGGGTTCGTCAAGGCGGGCGTGACGCCCGAGTGGAACTGGCGGTCTTTCGGAGAATATCTCGATGTCCTCGGCGGCCTCGAACTCGGCGTCAACGTGGGCTCTTTCGTGGGGCACGGTACGATCCGTCTCAACGTGCTCGGTTTTGAGAGCCGGAATCCGAGCGGCGGCGAACTGGAGGAGATGCGCTCCCTCGCGCATCGAGCGATGGAGGAAGGAGCATTCGGTATGACCAGCGGACTCATCTATCCTCCCGGTGTCTATTCGACTTCCGGGGAGGTCGAGGAGATCGCGAGGGGGCTGAAGGACCGCCAGGGGCTCTATCTCTCCCATATGCGGAACGAGTCGACGGATGTCGTCAGGTCGGTCCACGAGACCGTCGCGGTGGCCGAAAAAGCAGGAATTCCCGGGCAGGTGCTCCATCACAAGGCGTGCGGCCGAAAGAACTTCGGCAAGGTCCGGGATACCCTCGCGGTTCTGGAAAAGGCGAGAGAACGCGGAGTGGACATGACGGTCGACCAGTACCCGTACGCAGCCAGCAGCACGACGCTCCGCAGCATCCTTCCTCCCTGGGTGCACGAAGGAGGAGTGGCGAAGGTGATCGAGCGTCTCTCCGATCCCGTTCTGCGAGAGCGGCTGAAGCAGGAAATTCTGACCACCGACGACTGGGAGAACATGCTGCTCAGCAGCGGCGGAGCGGAGGGAGTTCTGCTGCTCTACGCTCCCCTGACGCCTCAATACGAGGGGAAGACGCTTCCCGAGATCGGCGAAACGATGGGGAAGGATCCGCTCGACGCCGCTTTCGACGTGATCGTGGCGAACAAAGGTTCCGATACGGCATGCTACTTCATGCTCGACGACGACGACGTCAAGTACGTCATAAAACACCCCCTCGTCATGGTCGCGTCGGACACCATCCCCTCCGCTCCCGGCGCGAAGTGCCACCCCCGGACGAACGGGACCTTCCCCCGCGTCCTCGGCAAGTACGTCCGCGAGGAGAAGACGCTCCGCCTGGAGGAGGCCGTGTGGAAGATGAGCGGATTTCCGGCGACGCGCCTCGGACTGTCGAGCAAAGGCTTCGTCAAAGCGGGAATGGACGCCGACCTCGTTCTTTTCAACCCCGACACCGTTCTCGACGGCGCCACGTTCGAGGATCCGTTCGGCGACCCGAAGGGAATCTCGCACGTTTTCGTCGCGGGGCGCCTCGCCATGAAGAACGGCGAGTATACCGGCGCGGCGGCCGGAAGAGTGCTGAGGAAGAGCTGACCGTAAGGAGCGGAAAAAGAAGAGGGGCTTCCGGTCAGCCGGAAGCCCCTCTTCTTCGCATGAGCCGTACCCTGACAGGCGCAGCGGCAAGGAGTATCCTGAAAACGGCCGCCGGAGAGGCCTTTACGAGCGGTTGCATTCACCGGCGAGTTTGTCCAGAGCCTCTCCGGTAATCCGGAAGACTGTCCACTCGTCCATGGGCACTGCTCCGAGAGAGCGGTAAAAGCCTATCGCAGGTTCGTTCCAGTCGAGCACCGCCCATTCGAAGCGCCCGCACCGGCGCTCCTTCGCAAGGTTTGCGAGGTACGCGAGCATAGCTTTTCCGATGCCCTTCCCCCGCATCTCAGGCTTCACGTAAAGGTCCTCCAGGTACAGTCCGGGACGGCCGACGAAGGTTGAAAAGTTGTGGAAGTAGACCGCGAAAGCGACGGGACGGCCCTCCCACTCCCCGATCAGAGCCTCGGCCACACGCCTTCCGCCGTAGAGGCTCTCTCGAAGGCTCTCTTCGGTGGCGACGACATCGTCCAGCATTTTTTCGTAGACGGCCAGCTCCCGGATGAACGAGAGAAGAAGAGGCACGTCCTGCTCGACGGCCTCGCGGATGGAAAGCTCTTGAAGAGATGTCTGTGTTTGCATGTCGATTTCCCCTTAAATCTTCAGGATTCGAGCAGGAATGCGGTGTCCGTGAAACAACGTCATAACCTTTCTTCCCGCGACAGGCCCTATCCTACACAAAATACCATGATGCCGCAAGGGTTTCTTGATTCTACTGTGCGGGAGCGCCCGGGAACAGCTTCCGATCGAGCAGAAACGCCCCTCCGGTGAACAGCAGTCCGAAAACGGACGGCCAGACTCCGGGGAAGAGGAGAAGCAGCCCGCCGACGACGAAAGCCCCGCAGATGAGAGGGTTCAGGAGAGGGCTGTCCCTGTGGCTGAACAGACCGTACGCGATACAGACGGCGCCGATGAATCCCGTCGTTCCATGGCTGAGGACGCTCGTCATGGGGGCGCGGGCTACCAGCGACGGGTTCAGTGCGAAGAAATACGGCAGGATGAAGGCTACGGCTCCCAGGCGCACGGCGAAAAAGCCGGTTTTGACCCAGTTCGCCTTTGCGATGCCCGCCGCGGCGACTGCGGCGGTGCAGGTCGGAGGCGTGACTCCTCCGAGAATGGCCCAGTAAATGAAGAAGAGATGGGCCGCTACCGGGTCGATACCGAGCCGCAGCAACGGCGGCACGAGGATGGAGACCGAGAGCACGTAGGTGGGAACCACGGGAAGCGACGTCCCGAGGAGAAATGGCACGATCGTCGCGATGAGAAGGGAGAGGTAGATGTTGGTTCCTCCGACCTGGAGGATGACGCCGCTGACCTTGGGTGCGATACCGGTGATGCCGATAAGGTTGACCAGCATGCTCACCGAGACGAGAATGGGAATGATCTGCGAAACGTCCCGTCCGCCCTCCGAGAGAGCCGTCAGCATGAGCCGGAATGTCTCCCGGAGTTTCCTCTTGATGATCCCGACGAGGAGGAAGACTCCCAGTGCGGAGGCGCATGCGTAAAAGCCTGCCAGCTGCAGCGGCTGCCCCACTGCGATAAGATAGAGAAGCACCCCGGTCGGAACAATGAGCCCCGCCATTCGTTCCAGAGTGAGAATATCGCGCCATTTTGGAATTTCCTCCGCAGGGAGCTTGTCGATTCCCATTCTCACCGTACGGAAGTGAACGCCGCTGAAGACGCCGGTGTAGTAGAGCAGGCAGGGAAGAAGAGCATACCCGATGATATGGAAGTAGGATATTCCGAGGAACTCCGCCATCATGAAGGCGCTGATGCTCATGATCGGAGGCGTGATGCCTCCTCCGGACGACGCGATGGCTTCCACCGCCGCCGCGAATTCCGGCCTGTAGCCGAGTCTTTTCATGAGAGGGATCGTGTAGCTCCCGGTGACCATGACGTTGGCGACGGAGCTTCCGGAGATGCTTCCGAAGAGTGCGCTCGAGACAACCGCGGCTTTCGCGGGGCCGCCGGTGAAACGTCCCGTGATGGCGAGCGCGATGTCGATGAAAGTCCTGCCGCCTCCGGTGGCGGAGAGCAGCGAGCCGAATATGATGAACATCGAGATGAACGTTGCGGACATGCCGGTGACGCTGCCGTATATTCCCAGGGGGGAGTAGTAGAGAGAGTTGACGACATATTCGAGGTTGATGCCTCTCAGCTTCCACATGCCGGGAAAAAGATCCCCGAAAAAGATGTATCCGAGGAGGAGCACCACCATGACGGGAATTGCAAGTCCTACGGTACGGCGGGCCGATTCGAGAACCAGCAGCATCAGGGAGATGCCCAGCGAGATGTCGAGGATGGTCGCTTCCGTCGTTCCCATGTAGATGTCGAGGGCCTTGACGAAAGCGTTGAGATTTGCGGCGATCAGAACTGTTATAAGGAAGATGTCGAAGATGGAGATCCCTGCTTCGGGCGGTTCGTCCTCCTTTTGTTTCCGGAACGGGAAGTTGAGCAGGGCGATCGAGAGGCCGAACGCCACGTGGATGGCCCGGAACTGGATGTCGAGCAGCCCGGTGAGGAAAAGCGGCGCCAGGAGCTGAAAGATCGCGAGAAACAAGCCCAGAAAAAAGAGGATCGTGGTCTTCATCCTTCCGATGGGTGCGAACAGCATAGTGCATCCCTCCCGCGGGGTTCCCGGCCGCGAATCGAAAAACGCGGCCGGGAGAGATAAGGGACAGGTCCTTCTATTTCTTGTACTCCGGCGGTATGAATCTTTCCGGAACCTCTATTCCCTGTTCCTTGGCGTAGCGGATCAGTCCCGCGTGCGCAGGAACGACGTCGTCGCCCGCATTCTTGAAGTAGTCGCCGACCGGGTCGAATCCCTTTATCGGGCCGTAGGCGGCGGCGATCTCGTCGAATCCTTCCACGTAGGCCTTTACGATCTGGTAGCCGACCTCTTCCGGCATCGCGGAGGTCGCCACGGCTCCCGCTATCGGGCACTCCTCCCAGATGGGACCGACGTCCGGAAATTCCTTGATGCTTCCCTTTTCACGCTTGAGGAACGTCATGTAGGGAATGACTTCCTGTATCTTCTTCACATCCTCCTCGGAATACCCGACGACGGTGAGAGGCGTTGTCATGTTCACCTCGATCAGGGCAGAGTCGATGTTGTTCAGGCCGCTGGATTTCTGGAGGCCGACGATTCTCCCCTCTCTCAGAGCGCTGATGGCGTCTCCGAGGGCCATCGGCATCAGGTTGATGTCGTGTCCGAGGATGTTGTTGTACTGGATCACGTACGCCGCCGAGGCGGACCCGGGAATTCCGGGGCAGAATCTCTTTCCCTTGAGGTCGGCAAACTGGGTCACGCCGGAATCCTGCCGAACATAGAGACGGTCGGCGAAGATATTTCTCAGGAAGAGCCATCGCACTTCCTTGAACGGCTTGTCCTTGAAGCCCTCGATCCCCTTGTAGAGCTGCAGCGATCCCGGAAGATCGATCGCCATGGCGAAATCGAAAACGCCGGCGCTGATCTTCCGGAGGTTGTCCATTCCGGCGCCGCTTTCCACCACGGTGACATGAATGCCGTTATCCGCCTTGTTGATCGCGTTCGCCGCGGCAACGCACCAGGCGTAGATTCCCGACGTGGAGGAGGTGCTTCCCATGTTCAGGTGCACTTCCGCCGTTGCTGCTCCCGTGATCAGAGATACCGTAAGGATTGCAAGAATAGCCGCGCGATACAATACGTTCTTTCTGCTCTTCATATGCGTATTTCCCTCCTGTCTGAATATTTCTCATGCTTTTTTCGTGAGAAAAATCGTGCGCAGGGGTACCCTCGAGACTTATTCCCGGCATCACTCCTTTCAATTACGCCTTTCTCACTACCTCGCGGAGAGAAGGTCGGTGAGTTGATTGAAGTTGTCCAGGTCCTCCATGTGCAGGACGGCGTCGATGATCCCGTCCGCTTTCTTTTCGTCGGGGAAGGCCTTGCCCGCGAGGGCCTTGAACTTCCACAGAAGCTCCTCGTGCGTGAAGGGGTTCTTCGGATGTCCCTTGGGGAAGCTCTCCCGCAGATTGAACACCCGTCCATCCTTCAGATGGACGTCCACTTTCACCGTGTAGCGCAGGTGCCTCGGCAGCTTCTCGATCTCCTCGTCGCTCACCACTTCCACCTTTTTGGCGAACTCCAGAATCCGGGGATCCTTGATTTTCTCCTCGGTGAACTGGTCGATGAAAGCCGTTCCTTCCAGCAGCGTGACGGAGCAGACGTACGGGTGGCTGAGCTGCGCGGCGACAACGCTGGTGATGGCGTCGGCGTCTACCGAGTACTTGTGCGTGATGGAGGTCGTATGGGCAACGACTTTCACGATGTCGTCGGGCTTGATGTCGGGGTTCTCATCACGGAACTTGCGCAGGGCGCCGATGGTGGTGTGCTTGCTGCGGCAGGTGGAGTAGAATTTCAGGCCGATGCCCATCAGTTCCCAGCGGGAACCGAGTTCGCCGCTCGTCCGTTCCACGTCGTAGACGTCGTCGGTGAAGCAGTTGTAGAAACCTCCGAACTTGTTCTCGAAGATATCCTCGATGCCGGTGAACCCCTTCTGGGCGAGGAGCGCTCCGATGATCGCCCCCTCGGAGGATTTCGACGGCACGATGCGCTTCGCCATGGAGGCGAACTGGACTGCCTGGAGGCCGCCCGCCCAGTTTCCGGCGATGCCCATGGCGTGTCCCATCTGGTCCGGCGTTAGTCCGATCATTCTTCCCACTCCCGCAGTGGAGCCGAACGGGCAGCAGGTCCCGGTATTGTTCCACCCCTGGTGCGCGATCTCCATGCCGACGGGGGCCGCGACGCGGCAGGAAATTTCGTAGGCCAGGGTCGCCGCCGTGAGGAAGTCCTTGCCGCTCAGCGTTCCCATCTTCTCCGCGAAGGCGGTGATGCAGCCGAGCACGCCCGTGGAGACGTGGATGATTCCGTCCGTGTGGGTGTCGTCAAGCTCGAACGAGTTGATTGCCGAACCGTTGAGCATCATGGCCTCGATCACGGACGTTTTGCGGTCCGTCCCCCAGATCGTGGCCTCCTTCCGGTCGGTCAGGTTTTCCAGGACGTCGCGGTAGATTTTCATCCAAGGCGTTGTCGAGCCGAAGAGGCCGCAGCCGTAACAGTCGAGCATCACCCTCTTCAGGTGATCCAGAACTTCGGGCGGTATATCCTCGAAGCGAAGCTCCGAAGAAAACTTGGACAGTCGCGCGTTGATCGTATCCATCATGGCGCATTCCCCCTTTTCATATTTGAAGCAGCTCCGCGAAGGAGGCGATCTCCTCGCGGGATTCGATCGTTTTCGCCGCCGTGATGATGCGTTCCGCCCTCTCCGGCGGAAGAACGTCCGCCGTGACGTCCCGGAACTTCGCGAGAATTTCCTCGTCCGTCATCGGGTTCTCCGGATCGCCCTTGGCGTGGTCGATTCTTGCGGATGCCGTGTTTCCCTTCCGGTCTCGGATCTCGACGATCATCGACCGCGGGTTCGGATAGACCTTCTGAATCTCCTCGTCGATCTCGATCCGGACGAGATCGGAAATCCTCCTCACCTCGGGATCGCCGATGGCCTCCTCTTCGTACTCCCGGAGACCTGCTCTTCCCCTCGCCAGGATCGAAGCGATGCCGTACTGGATGCTCAGCCGCGCATGGAGCGGCGTCCGGTAGTCGGGAATGTCCGATCCCTGCTTCGCGTTGCGGTGAGTGCGAACCACGATGGATTCGATCTCTTCCGGAGGAAACGGGTGCTGTTCCAGGTCTTTCTGCGTCGCCTCGATGGCGTAGTGAACGTAGCGGCAGGAGCAGAAGGGTTTGAAGTAGATGCGCAGGAAGTGCCAGTCGATTCCGAGCCCCGATTCGACGAGCGCGAGATCGGGATTCTCGGCGAAGCAGTGGAAGAAGCCGAGGCGTCCTTCGAGGATTTCCGAAGGGCCCGTCATTCCGTCCCGGGCGAGCATCGCGGAGAGGATACCGTTACGGGCCGCGTTTCCCGGGTGGAGATGCTTCGAGACGGCACCGTCGATCTCGTACTGGTTGATGCCGGAAGCGAGACTGCCGGCAAGACCGAACGCGTTCACCGTCTCCTCCGTTGAGAGGCCCAGGATTTTCGCGGCGGCGGCGGTCGTTCCGAAAGTGGCGGTGGTTCCCGTCGGATGGAATCCACGGAGATAGTGCCCGGGATTGATTGCCGTTCCGATGCGGAGCGAGACTTCGTACCCGGTGATGATGGACTCGAGAAGGCGTCCGCCGGAGATTCCCTCCGCCTCGCCCAGGGCGAGCGACATCGTTACGATGGACGCGCCCGGATGGTAGGTGGCGTGCTTCGATCCGTCGTCGAGCTCCAGGGCGTGTGCCGCCATTCCGTTGACGAGGGCCGCCGTCATGGAGGAACGTTTCAGGAAGCTCCCCGCGACCACGGACTCCCCTTTTTCCGAGAGCCTTTCGGCGAATCTTCGCCCCGCCCGGCCGCTTTGGGAGAGCCTGCTTCCGGCGAGCAGCGCGCCTACGGTATCAAGAAGGCAGTTTCGGGCCTGCGAAAGCACTTCGGGAGGTAGCTGCCCGCAGTGCAGAGCCGATGAGAAGGCTGCGAGTTTTTCAGTCAGCGACGGCACGGACGCTCCTCCTTTACTCATCCCAGGGGACTTCCAGCGAGAAGAGGGGAGCGTACTGCTGGCATCCGTACACATCGGTCTCGCCGGGGCCGCCGCTGGGAGTCTTCCGCTTGATGTTCGCCTTGATTCCCATTCCCGGATCGAAGAACATGAAGTCGAGGATCTTCTCCTCCGGAAGTCCGTAGGCGTCGGCGATGGCTTTTTGCGTTATCGCCCCGGACCGCTTCACTTTCTCGTAGATTCCCCTGTCGGCGAAGATGATCTCGAGCGTGATCATGAAACTTCCCGCGTTCTTGCTCCGGATCGTCCTGGCCAGATCGCAGATGTTCTTTGTCTTCATGGTGTATGAAACCTCCCGAAATGATCGAGAATCCGGCGGTATTCCACTGTGTCCGTTGCGGATTCCACGCAGATTTCCCATACCCCGCGGACGAATTCCTCCGGGTAGTAGGGGGCGAGCATGGCGACGAGCTTCTCGAGCAGGTCGCCGTCAGTCACGGGATTCTCGGGCTCTCCTTTCGCGACCGGAATCCCCTTCTCGAAGATCCGTCCGTCCTTCAGAACCAGTCGAAGCCACGCTCCGCGCTCTTCCGGATAGATGGCGTTCATCTTCTCGTCGGCTTCGATGCGGACAAGTGCGGCCACCCGCAGGAGCTCTTCGTCCCGGAGGAGTTCCGGCGTGTAGTCCTGCAGGGTCACGTTTCCCTTGCGGAGCGCCAGGGCCAGCGAGAACGGCATGCTGAACATCGCCTCCTCGAAGGTCTCCGGAAGGGCGATCTGCCCCACTTCGACGATGCCCAGCGTATAGGTCTTCACGAGGATCGACTCCACGTCCTTCTCGGTGCATCCAAGGGCTGAGCGGGCCTCCCTGACGAGGTCGACTGCTGCATGGCAGTGCCTGCACGTAGGATAGAGTTTCGTGTAGGTGAGCAGGATCTCCCACCGCCGCCCGAGTTCCCCGATGAGCCCTTCCTCTGAATATTCTCCGGCGCACATGGCCTTGAACCAGCCGTGATGCCCCTCGAAGAGCGTCCGCGGGGATTTTGCCCCCCGCCGGGCGAGTTCGGCCGACAAAACGCCTGCGAGCGCTGATTTCCCCGGCTGAAGCGGCTTGATGCCGGGGTGGTCGTGGAGCATCTCCTGGAGGCCGGCGCTCTGGAGGCCTCCCATGGACATCGCGTAGGCGAACCGGTCCGGAGGGAGACTCAGAATGGAAGCGCACCCCGCGGCGGCCCCGATGGAGCCGCACGTTCCGGTCGAGTGGAAGCCCCGTTTCAGGTGAGAGGGGTTGATTGCCCTGGCTGCGCGAAGCATCGCATCGTACCCGACGACGATTCCCTTGAGGATCTCGCGGTAGGAGGCGCCCTCCTTCTCGCCCAGCGCGAGCACGGCAGGAATAACGGCTACCGCAGGGTGCGACGTTCCCCATCGGTGGCCGTCGTCGAGCTCTATCGAATGCGCCATGATTCCCATGGCGAGCGCCGCATTCGTTGCAGGCACTTTCGCTCCGTCGCAGAGGATGGTGGCCTCCTCTCTGCCGCCGGTCTCCCGGGCGTAGGCGTTGTAGATGGACGCGAGTTCTCCTTCCTTGTATCCGGCGGCCGTCTCGCAGAGAAAATCGACGAGCACCCTGCGGGCCTTCTCCATGACCTCTTCAGGGATATCCCCGGGAGCGAGAGGAGCGTAGAAGTCCGCAAGCTTCGTCAGGAGCGTTTTGGTCACGTCGGTTTCCATGACGTCAGACTCCCGAAACGGTCTCGAAAGTGTACCGGAAGATACCGGGATCGAGCGGATCCTTCAGGGTGACGAGGTGGTCCACCGTCCACTGGTAGCACTTGTTCTTCGGGAAGAGCGGCTCGTCGGTGATCAGGGCCACGGAGCCTCCCGAGGAGTTCATCTGTCCCGGATAGCTCATATAGAAGAAGCGGAACTTGGCGCACTTGGCGACCGAAGTGGCAAGCTCCTCATCCTTCGAGATGACCTCGATGACGATGGCGACTTCATGGGCCATCGTGCTCTTGACCGGCTCGTTCTCCCGCATGAGGGCGTCCTTTCCGTAGGTGTGGAAGAAGAGTTCGTACTGGTCGTCCCGGGCGGGGCCGATGATATCGGAGACCTTCTTCCGCGTGTCGGCGAGAATCTGGTCGAGGTTGGCGATGGCGCGCGTATCGCGGATCCCCACGAGATGGTAGACGCGATGCCCGGCCTCGCCCGCTCCTTCGAGCTTGACCTTGTAGCTGCCGTCGGGAGAGGGTACGAAGAGACTGCCGCTGACTTTGCATATCCTGTCCGTCAGAGCCTCGTACTTGCTGGCGTGCATGTCGAGAATACCGCCGGGCAGGGCCTGGATGAAGGGGTTGGTCCGTTCGTACATGGAGTGCGCGGCGACGCTGTGAGGGGTGGCCTGCTGGTCAGGATGAATCGGCTCGATGGTGAAATGGTCGTCGTAGACGGCGCCGATGATGGATTCCTTCACCTTCTGGGGCCAGCAGACGAGGGAGGCGCACTCCGCGGCCTTCCCCATGTGGAGGCTGACGCCGCGATCGAATCCTTTGAAAATCGGATATGCCGCGAGGACCGCGTCGTCGCATGCGCGTCCTGCGATAATGACGTCGGCCCCTTTTTCGAGCGCGTGCACGATCTGCTCCACTCCCATGCTTGCGGTGACGTTCGTGGTATTGTCCAGAACTTCGTCCGTCAGAGGGAAGGAGGCCCCAAGCGGCTCCGTTTCGCCTCTTCTCATCCTCTCCCGCAGAGAGTCCATCGGGATTTGGGAATAGATGAGGGCCATGGTGAAGGGCTCCATCTTCCGCTCCTTCGCCACGGCCCTGATGATGTCCGCGTAGAGATTGACTCCCCTGTCCGTTCCCGTCGTGCTGCATGATCCGACGATCATGGGAACCTTCTTCTTTCTCGCCTCCACGAGGGTGATCTCGAGATCGTGCCGTTCCCACTCTATCGGGTTGTGGGGCATATCCGCTCCGAGAAAGGTCGGTCCGGCATCGGCGGTTCCCGCATCCGCTCCGAAGCAGTCGATATCACGCTTCACCCCTTCGTAAAATGTCCCCTTCTCGATGATGTTGTCTCCCAGGTTGCCTGTTGAAACCAACAGAGAAACTTTCCGCATGGGTTTGTCTCCTTCCGTGGTTTTTTTGGAGTGATGAAAAAGAAACGATATTTTTTCGGAAATGAATTTCCGAAGTTGACCTTATGGTAATGATAAAATTCTTCTGCCTTCTTGTCAAGAGAGAGCCTCAATGATATATATAGAATCACTGTTTATAAGGGTTTTTTCTGTCTAGTCAAAGAATCAGGAACGCGTTATACTGATAATGGTCTTTTGTGGAAAGGGAATTGAATTTCTTTAGTGAGAATAAACTGAGATATTTGTGATTGATGAGAGGGGAGGATTGCTTGTTCGAAATCGAAGAATATCCGGAAACAGTCGTGGAAATAATACGGATCTTGTATTTTTCCGGAAAGCTGCAGACCTCCGGGAGCCTTCAGGAAGCCCTCGAAAAGAGGGGAATAGAAATTGAGACGAGGACAATACGATATCACCTGACGAATCTGGAGAAGCATTCCATCGTAAGACGTTTCGGCAACAGGGGCGTTATCCTCACCGACCTTGGAATAGAGGAAGCGAAGATGCTCCTTGTCTTCGACAGGGTCGGCGGCCTGGCAATGGAGACGGAGCGGCTTTCCCTGGAGTGCGAGTACACGCCGTCGGCGAAGTGTGGAACCATCATGGTCAACAGTCTGCTCGTCGACGAGGATAAAACGGAAGAGGCCTTGCAGGTTCTTCTAGAGGCGGCGAAGAGCAGGGTAATCGTATCTTCCCGGCTCGGAATTCTGCGCCCGGGCCAGCGGATGTGGAACTACGAGATACCGCAGGGGAAGAACGCTCTTATCGGCGTTTCAAGCCGGAACTACGATGTTCTGCTTCAGCAGATGCGGGTTCCCACGGAA
Source organism: uncultured Synergistaceae bacterium (assembly GCA_964426245.1). Lineage (GTDB taxonomy): Bacteria > Synergistota > Synergistia > Synergistales > Aminobacteriaceae > JAAYLU01. Next base: position 41,029 of record CAYRPJ010000013.1, on the reverse strand, counting down.
ACGAGCGCTACATTTCTCTACTGCATCGAGGGCGGCAGGCCGAAAGGAATCGCCGATATCATTTCGCATACCGGAACCACGCTGAGCCCCGGAGAGCTGCTCATCAGGGGAAAGTACACCTCCGTCTCGGATGTGGTGAGCCGGGGCAGCGGCCTGGTTACAGCGGCAATCAAGACATTTCCTTCAGTCTTTTTCGACGAGGTGAAAAAGAGGCTGGAATCGCTCGACACCACGCTCTTTTCCGGCCTGGTGGAACTGAAGGCCCAGATACCCCATTCGTACCGCATGTCCTACAAAGACCGGAACAGAGGGTATATGATCGTCTACGGGGGCGCTAATTTTCTGGCTCCCCTGGTGGAGCGGAACCTGGCGGAAAAGCTGTCGATCAGCCACGGTCTGTACGATGTGGAGCGAATGCTTCCCGTGGAGCAAAGAATCGAATCGCTCCGGGGCCGGGAGATGCTTGCCGATTGACGCTCGCGGAATTGTGCGGATTTCGGTGAGTTTGCTTGACGGACGAAAAGGATTCCGATATAATCCGATAAATATTTTGAAAAAATATCTTCGTAACAATTAAGCAATGAAACCATATTAGAGGCCGCCTCGTTCTCTGAACCGGAAGCATGTTCCGAACGGTGTCTCTGTCGGGGCGTGTCCTTAAAACAGTGATTTTTGCTCGGCTTTGAATGGCCGGGTTGTTTCCCTGGTTTTCCGGATGAAGTACAATACCGTATGTGCTGGATTTCCTAAGAGGTCGTGCTGTAGTTCGGACTCCGGCACGGCCTTTTGTGTTTTCTGTTCTTTTATTTTGTACGACGAGGAGCCCTTCCTGATGATCAGTTTTTCGAAATTATTGCTGAACCGGAATTCCTTCGGAGACAGGCTCCGATATCACGGCGGGCCGAAGAGCGGTGCTCCCGGCGCGGCGGAAGGCATGGGGCCCGTGGTTGTGTGGAACTGTACCCGCGCTTGCAACCTGTCCTGCAGGCACTGCTACGCTTCGGCGACATGCGGGCCGGAGGCCGGGGAGCTTTCGACGGACGAGGCGAAGGCTTTTCTGGGTTCGTTGGCGGGGTTCGGGGTTCCCGTCCTGCTTCTCTCCGGCGGCGAACCGTTGATGAGGAAAGACCTTTTCGAACTCCTTGAATACACCTCATCGATCGGGCTGAGAACGGTGATCTCGACGAACGGTACGCTGATCGGCCCTGAAAGGGCGGAACGGATCAGGGAGCTTGGGGTGAGCTACGTCGGCATCAGCCTGGACGGCCTGCGTGAGGTCAACGATGCTTTCCGCGGTGTCGAGGGAGCTTTTGAAAAAACGCTCGAAGGATTCCGCAACTGCCGGAAGGCCGGCCAGAAGACGGGACTCCGTCTCTCCCTGACGCGGAGCACGGTTAAGGAACTGCCGGAGATCTTCCATCTCATCGAGGAGGAGAAAATCTCCCGCGTCTGCCTCTATCACCTGGCCTATTCGGGGCGCGGCGAGGAGCTGCGCAGCGAGGACCTGTCGCAGGAGGAGAAGCGGGCCGCCATCGACTTCCTCATCGAGAAGACGCTGGATTTCGGCGTGCGCGGTATAGGGACGGAGATCCTGACAGTGGACAATCACTGCGACGGCGTCTATCTCTATCTGCGGATGAAAGAGAGAGACGAGGTTCAGGCCGGGCGGATTCTGGAGCTGATTACGGCTGCGGGGGGGAACCGCTCGGGAGTCGCCATCGGGGCGGTCGACTGGAAGGGGAACGTCCATATCGATCAGTTCACGAGGAGCATTACGCTCGGCAATATCAGGGAGCGGGATTTTTCCGAAATATGGGGAAACGGCGGCGGTCCTTTTCTGCAGAAGCTCCGCGAAAGGAAAAAACATCTTGAAGGACGGTGCGGCCGGTGCCGCTGGCTGGAGCAGTGCAACGGCAACCTCCGGGCCAGGGCGCTGAGCACGGGCAGTATATGGAACGCAGATCCGGCCTGCTACCTGACCGACGAGGAGATCGGACTCCGGGGAGGCTTATCATGCTGATCTCCTGGAATACAACAAGGCGCTGCAACCTCTTCTGCCGGCACTGCTACCGCGAGTCGAGCCCGGACGAGGATATCCGGGGCGAGCTGACCACTTCCGAGGGAAGGGATCTGATCGACTCGATAGCCGGTGCGGGCTTCCGTCTGCTCATCCTCAGCGGCGGCGAGCCTTTGCTGAGGGAGGACATCGTGGAGCTGGTCGCGGCGGCCCGCGACGCGGGGCTTGTTCCGGCGATGGGGACGAACGGAACGCTGCTCTCGGAAGACCTCGCAAGAGAGCTCGCGGCAGCCGGACTGCGAGGTGTGGCCGTCAGTGTCGACAGTCTGGACAGGGGGTATCACGATTCGTTCCGGGGAAGTCCCGGGGCCTACGACCTGACGCAGGAGGGCATCCGGAACGCGCAGGAGGCCGGCCTCAGGGTGCAGATCAACCTGACGCTGACCGAGCAAAACCTCGACCAGTTCGACAGGATGGTCGACTACTATGAAACGATCGGCGTCCAGGCGATCCATCCCTTCTTCCTGGTTCCCACCGGACGGGCTCTCTCCATGCCCGAGGAGGAGCTGAAGTCGGACGCCTACTTCGACATGATACGGAAAATACTGGAGCGGCAACAGACCACTCCGCTCGAGCTAAAGCCCACATGCGCGCCTCAATTTCTACCTATGGCCAGGGAGATGGGGATTGCGCAGCGCTTTTCGCGGGGATGTCTCGCCGGGGTGTCATACTGCTGTATTCTGCCGAGAGGCGAAGTGCATATCTGTCCGTACCTGCCGGTAGAAGTCGGCAACGTGCGGACGACTCCGTTCGCCGATATTTGGCGCGACAGCGGGATCTTCAAAAAACTGCGGGATTTTTCATGCTACGAGGGGAGCTGCGGCGCTTGCGAGGATGTCGCGATATGCGGCGGCTGCAGAGCGCGCGCCTTCTACTACACGGGGAACTTTCTGGCCGAGGAGCCCTGGTGTTTCAGGAGACGGGCATGGACGCCGAAGACCGGAGACTGATCAACCTGCTGCAGGAAGGGCTGCCCCTCGAGAAGGATCCCTTCGGCATTCTGGCCCGGAGGATGGGCCTGGAGAGGGCGGAGATCGTCGCCAGAACCGACGCTCTCATCCGCGCCGGTTATATCCGGCGCCTTGGCGGCGTCTTCGATTCGCGCGCCATGGGGTACTCAAGCGTCCTCGTCGGCGCCCGTGTCCCGGACGACCTCTTCGAGGACGTGGCGGAGTTCGTCAACGCGATTCCGGGCGTGACGCACAACTACCGCCGGAAGGGATTCCTGAACATGTGGTTCACGCTCTCGGTCTCCAGGGAAGAGGAGAAGGAGGCTGTGCTGGACGGTTTGCGGAACCGGTACGACTTGACGCACGTCTTTCCCTTTTCTAAACTGAAAAACTTCAAACTTCGGGTTTTTTTCGACATGGAAAGCGAGTGATCCGTCCTGGATATGCTGGACCGGCAACTGATCAGAGAATTGCAGGGGAACATCCCCCTGACGGAAAACCCTTATCGTACGCTTGGAGAGCGCCTCGGCCTCTCCGAAGACGAGATCGTCGGCCGCCTGGCCGCCTTGAAGAAGTCGGGGAGGCTGAAGCGGATCGGAGCCGTTCTGCGACACCAGAAGTCGGGATACACCTTCAACGCCATGGTCGTCTTCCAGGTGCGGGAAGAAGATATCGGGCGCCTCGGCCGTTCCCTGGCGCGGAGTTCCCTGGTGAGTCACTGCTATGAGCGGATTTCTTACGAAGAGTGGCCCTATACGCTCTACGCCATGATGCACGGAAGAAACGCGGACGAAGTCGAGTCGTTCGTCCGCCGTTTCGCACTGGAGAACGGAATCGAACGGTTTGAAATTCTCTGCAGCGAGGAAGAACTCAAGAAGACGAGCATGGTCTTTTTCGGGCATGAGAAAAATTAAAGAAGGCTCTAACGTTGCTGCGATACCCTTTCCCTTTTTTCATTCCGTTATATCCTGTCAATTCGTATTGCTTTATTGATATGCATAGAAGTGCATTAGCTTTGGGAATTGATTTTATGTGCTCTTCACGCCTTGACAAATCCGGATATCACAGTCTATCATGAATTGTAAATTCTGAAGGTGCACTACAGTGTACTAAACTCATTTTATGCAAGGGGGCGATACGTGTGGGTAAGAGAAGGGGTTTGAGCGGAAAAGGTGTTGTCTTGTTTTTGATCGCCGTATGTTTCCTGTTCGGCGCGGCGAGCCTGACTGCGGAAGCTGCACAGTACAACTGGAAGATGGCGATGCCTTGGCCGGTGCCGGCTCAGGACGCTTTTCACAAGCAGTTTATCGAGCTTGTGAAGGAGTATTCCGGAGGAAAGATCGAGATTACGTACTACCCCGACGGACAGCTCGGAACACATGACGAAATTTTCCACTCCGTTCAGGACGGCTCGGTCGAAATCGGATACTTCGCGCCGTACGTCAACCTCGTTCCCGGCGGGGTTCTGAACTGGATGCCGTGGACTGTCATGAGCTGGCAGGCGGCCCAGATGGCCTTCGACAGGGATGACGGCATCCTCTGGGAGGTCATGGAGAAGGCCTATAACGAAGTCGGCATGAGCATGATCTACCAGGTCTCCTACGGTCCTTACGGACTCGGGAACAACGTAAGACCTCTAAAGAGCCCCGACGATCTGAAAAATCTCAAACTCAGAGTCTCCGCTTCTCTCGGCCTTGTGCGCATGCTGCAGAACATGGGAAGAGGAACCGGCATGACGCTCGAGACGATCCCGTGGGGCGATCTCTACGACGCGCTCGGAAAGGGAGTCGTCGACGGCTGCTGGAGCATGTGGCCTTCCCTTATAGAGCTTCGTCACTCGGAAGTGCTGACGTACTACTCCGATCTGAATTTCGCGTGGGATATGAACAACGTCGTCATCAACAAGGATCTCTGGGATTCGCTTCCGAAGGAGTTACAGGACGCGGTCGTGAAGGCATCCGAAGAGACTCAGAAAGCCCTCTTCGCAAACTCCGAGAAGCTTGAGCAAGAGTTCATCGCGAAGCTGCAGGCAATGGAGAGTTTCACGATCACGTTTCTGACGGACGAGGAGCGGGAAGGCTTCCGGAAGGCATCCGACATGGGAGCAATCTGGGACGAGCTTTGCAAGCCGTGGCTCGACCAGAACTATCCCGGGCAGAACATGACGGAAAAAGTACAGGCCGAACTCGAAAAAATCCACCAGAAGGTTCTCGCCGAAAAGGCGGCCTCGAAGTAAAACGACGAACAGTTCCGCGAGAAACGACAATCTGATGCAAAAGGAGCGCAGGGAAGGAATGTCGTCTCTGTGCTCCTTTTTTAAAAGAGGTGTTTGGTATGCACGTGCTCACGAAAACGCTCAAGCGACTGTTCAGCCTGCTGGCTTTTCTGGAGGTTTTTGTCTGCTATGCGGGGCTTCTCCTTGTGACCTTTCTGGTGTTTTTCAATGTGCTCAACCGGTATTGGCTACGGTTCGAAATCATGTGGGTAGGGGACTTTTCGCTCTATATCTTCATGATTTTCGTCTTTTTCGCAATTGCGTTCACGACGCGCGAAAAAGGGCACACCGCAGTGGAGATCCTCCCGCACAAGCTTTTTAAAAAATTGCCTGGTATTCGGAAGGGGTACGGAATATTCATCAGCTTTTTAAGCATCCTCACGGCGGTTCTTTTCGCAATACCCGTCTACCGTTTCGCCGCCAGAAGCATCCGCTACCCTCAATACGGCACGCTGGTCCGTTGGTTCAATACGAGCTGGATCATGCAGACGATGTTCATCATCATGATCCTTGTTACCGCTCATTTGCTTCAGAGGATGATCGTCGACGCACAGATGAAATCCTCCCGGACAGATCTTGAAGAGGAATAGGGGGTAACCGCATGGAAATGGGAGCAATCACCGCGATCGTCGTCTTCATGCTGACTTTGGCCCTCGGACTTCCTCTGGGCTGGGTCTTTCTGATAGGAACCATATCCGGGGTCTTTGTCCTTGGGGATTCGCTCAATTTTATGGCGAGCACCTTCTATCACTCGATCAACAATTATGTTCTGATGGCGGTCGTCTTCTTCATATTCGCGGGAAGTCTCATCTCCGTGACGAGCCTTGCAGACAGGATCGTGCGCTTCTCCCACGCTCTCGTCGGCCGTGTCCGAGGCGGACTCGTGCTTGTGGGGATTGTCGCGACCGTCATTCTCAGCGCGCTCACCGGCTCTTCTTTGCCGACCATCTCGGCCCTCATCCCGCTTCTGGTGCCTCGGCTGGAAAAACTCGGCTACAAAAAGGCCTACACGACCGCCGTGCTCTGCTCGTCCAGCTTTCTGGGCTACCTGATTCCTCCGAGCGTTCCGGCCCTGATATACTGCATGGTCGCACAACAGTCGGTGGCGGCGCTTTTCCTGGCGACCGTCGTTCCGGGGCTGCTTCTTGCCGCAGGGTACGCCGTCCTGAATTATTTCATATGCTCCCGGTACATGGTACCTGTCGAAGGAGCGTCCGCTGAAGATCTCCCCGCCGGCTCGCGCCTGAAAGAGCTTCGTGCCGCGACCTGGTCGGCTCTTCCGGCCCTGGGTGTTCCCGTGGTCATACTCGTCGGCATCTACGGCGGAATCTTCACCCCCAACGAAGCGGGGGCTGTTGCGGTTGTGTACTGTCTTCTCATAGGATTCCTTGTTTACCGGGATCTGAATACGAAAACGCTGAAGCAGGCGCTTTATTCGACCGTTCTCTCCCAGGGAATGCTGGGGCTTCTGTTGGGCGGCGGTACGGTCTTCACCCGTTTCCTCATCCGGGAAGGGGCGGCGCAAGCCTTCGCCGGCATGATGCTGGGAATGTTCGACAGCAAGGTTCTTGTCCTTCTCTCGGTGAATATCTTCCTTCTCATCCTCGGTATGTTCATCGACGGCATTCCGATCCTGATACTTGCCGTTCCGATGATTCTCCCCCTGATGGCGGAGCTTGACGTGAATCTCATCCATCTGGGAGCGATCGTCATCGTCAATGTAGGACTGGGGGTTGTCTCTCCTCCCTATGCGATCTCGATATTCGTGGGGTCGCGACTATCCGGGGTTTCTTACGGAGCGCTGGTAAAACCGATGATGTGGTTCTTTTTCCTCGTGGGAATACCGGTTCTCCTGTTGACGACCTACATCCCCGCGCTTTCCTGCTGGCTGCCGACGCTCGTTCTCGGGCCGCGCTTTGTGGGACCCTGGTAAGCAACGAAACCGGAACAGAGAAGGAGGAAATTCGAAACAATGCCGGGAAATTTCGACATGGTTCTCAAGGGCGGACGCATATTCGACGGTACGGGAAATCCGTCCTACGTCGCCGATATCGGGATAAGCGAAACCCGCATAATCCGAATAGGATGTATCGACGAAGGTGCGCGGGAGATCGCCGACATCCGGGGCATGGCCGTCTCTCCGGGTTTCATCGACCTTCACAATCACAGCGACCATACTATCCTCCCCTTCCCCGACGCGGAGAACTATATCATGCAGGGGGTTACGACGTCTCTCGGCGGCAATTGCGGCATCTCGATGATGCCGCTGAGCACGGAGTTTCGCAAACTGGCCCGTGATTATCTTGCTCCTTTTCTGCACCCGGGATACGAGTACGCCTGGGACTGGAAGAACACGGCCGATTTCTGCAGGAAGATCCGGGAGAACGGAACGACGCAGAATGTTGGGTTTCTTATCGGCCACGGAACCCTCAGGATCGCCGTGAAGGGGTTCGACAAGGGGCCGTGCAGTTGTGAAGAGATGCGAAAAATGCAGGAAATCCTTGATGAGGGAATGGAAGAGGGAGCCTTCGGTCTCTCCGCGGGACTCATTTATTCTCCGGGAAGCTATGCCGCGGACGATGAGCTGAGTGAAATCGCTGCCCGGCTCGCAGGTTACGGAGGATTTTTCGCCCTGCATATGCGGAACGAGAGCGACCGGCTGATTGAATCCGTCGAAGAGGCGGTCCGGATAGCGGAAAAGAGCGGCGCCGCGCTCCATATCTCTCATCTGAAGGCAGGGGGCAGGCCGAACTGGGGCAAGGTCCACGGGGCTCTCGCGGTGATGGAGGAGGCCCGGGCGCGAGGAGTCAATGTCACGTGCGACGCGTACCCTTACAACGCCGGTATGACGACGATTACAGCGCTTCTTCCGCCGTGGGCGCTCGAAGGCGGCGTGGATGCAATGCTCTCTCGTCTCGGTGATTCCGAAAACCGGAAAACAGTCATTCAGGATCTTCAAGGCGGCGTCGCCGGATTCGAGAACTGGCTGAAGAACATAGGCCGCTCGAACATCAGGATCGCGGGCTGCCCCCCCGCAAGACGGTACGAAGGCATGACGCTTGAAGAGATCGCCCGGGAGAAATCGCCCGACTTCCATGAGGGATTTCTGGACTGGCTCATCGAGGTCGGTTGCAATGCCACGATGGTTCTTTTCAGCCTGTACGACGACGATGTTGACTTCGTCATCCGCCACCCGTTATCATGCGTTGTGTCCGATGGATGGATCACCTCTCCGAAGGCGGGAGGGAAACCCCATCCGCGAGGCTACGGAACGTTTCCCCGGCTGCTCGGGCGGTATGTGCGCGAGAAGCGCCTCCTGAGCCTTGAAGACGCCGTCCGGAAGATCACGTCTCTGCCCGCATCGATCATGGGGCTGAAAGACAGGGGGATGATCAGGGAAGGTTTTCGGGCGGACCTTGTTGTGTTCGACCCTGCCATAATCCGGGACAAGGCTAGTTTCCAAGAACCGCATCAGTTTCCCGAAGGGATCCACCGTGTCTTTGTGAACGGCCGGACAGCAGTCTGCGGGGGCAGTCTCACGGGCGGCAGGCCGGGTGAAGTGTTGCGGAAAGTATAGTATCATGGTGCACCGGGTCTTCCCGTTTTTGCAGGGGAAGATTGTCGGCCTATGCAGGAGAACCGATTACTGTTGAAAAAGAGGTGCTGTGGTTGCTTCATATCAAGTTTGAAAATTGCCGTGTTGTCGATGGTACGGGCGCTCCCTGGTTCCGTGCCGATGTCGGAGTTGCCGACGGGAAGATCACCGTCGTCCGGAATCGAATCGCCGAGGACGCGTCGCTGACTATCGATCTCAAGGATCGTATTCTCTGTCCGGGTTTCATCGATATGCATACGCATTCGGATCTACGGGTTCTCTCGTGCCCACAGGAGGACGCCAAGATCATGCAGGGTATCACGACTGCGCTTCTAGGGCAGGACGGGTTATCGGCAGCTCCGTTGTCCGACGATGCAAAGCCGATGATGAAGCAGCGGCTTCTGGGACTCAACGGAAGTTACGGCGAGTGGAGCTGGAACTCGATGGGCGAATATCTCGCCGCAATCGAAGGTGTGCGGCCTGCGGCCAACTCGGCGATGCTGATTCCGCACGGCGCCGTGCGCGCCACCGTCGTCGGATGGGAGAGCAGGGCCGCCACGGATGATGAGATCGCAAGGATGGTCGAACTGGTCGGGACGGCGATGCAAGAGGGAGCCTTCGGTTTCTCCACGGGACTGATCTACCCTCCCTGCCTCTACGCAGAGGAGAAGGAGTTCGTCGCCCTTGCGGAGGAGACGGCGCGCCACGGAGGGTTCTTCGTCGTTCATATGCGGAACGAACAGGATCATATCGAGAACTCGCTTCGGGAAGTCATCGATATATGCTCGAAGGCGGAATGTCCGCTTCACATATCGCACCTGAAGATCGCCGGGAAAAAGAACTGGGGGCGTGCGGAGAGCGTCCTGGCGATGATCGACGCCGCCCGGGCAGGAGGACTCGAAGTCACGTTCGACCAGTACCCTTACACAGCGGGGAGCACCATGCTCGATGCCCTGATCCCTCCCGTCTTCCATACCGGGGGGCAGACGAAGATGCTGGAGCATCTCCGCGACTCCTCCGTCCGGCAAACGATACGGGACATGGTGGACGGAAAAACAGGGCCCGTGTGGGAGAACTGGCTCGCGTCGTGCGGTTGGGAGGGCATTTTGATCAACTCGGTCCGCTCGGAGGAGAACCGCTGGGTCGAGGGGAAAAACCTCGCCGAAATCGCCGCGGTTGCCTCCAAGACGACTGTCGACGCACTCTGCGACCTGCTTGTCGCGGAGGAGGGGAACGCCACCATGACCTTGTTCTACGGGTGCGAGGAGGATGTCGAGACGATAATGCGGCACGAGGCGATGCTCTTCTGCTCCGACAGCATTGTCGGCGGGAAGCCGCACCCGAGGGCCTACGGTTCCACGGCGCGCATTCTCGGCCGATATGTCCGCGAGAAAGGTGTGCTCTCCCTGCCCGGGGCGATCAGGAGAATGACGTCCGGCCCGGCGGCGCGCCTCGGTCTTCAGAATCGCGGCCTTGTGCGCAAGGGGATGCTTGCCGACCTTGTCGCGTTCGACCCGGAGCGTGTGGTAGAAAAGGGAAGCTACAGCGACCCCGTCCAGTATCCTGACGGGATCTCCATGGTAATGGTCTCCGGAGAAGTTGCGATGAAGGACGGAGTTCTCACCTCGTTCCGTCCGGGAAAAGCCCTGCGCAAAAATCAGCGCTGAAAAATAGTAACGGAGCTTCCGATCCAGCTGCCGGAAAGCCGGAGGCACATTTGCGTGCATTCCTCCGGTTTTCCGGCATTATGCCTGATGTTTTTCTACCGAAGATACGGCCTCATCGCCTTCGCGATCCGTTCAGCCATGATCCGGTACCCCTCGGCGTTCGGATGGATTCTGTCTGCCATCAGGGAGGAGTTCCCGAGGACGCCCTTCAGAATATCCGGGATGAGCACCGAGCCCGTTCTTTTTGCCGTCTCGAAATACCGCTTCTCCACGGGCGCCACCAGAGGAAGACCCTCGAGACCCACCAGGAATACGAGCGCCCCGCCGGATTGAATCCTCCGTATCATGGCCTCCAGGATCGCGAAGCTCTCGTCGAGGTCCATTCTCCGAAGCATGTCGTTGCCGCCGAGCAGCAGGATCACAATGGAGGGGGAGAGAGCTTCAAGGGATTCCAGGCGCTCGAATGCCCTGGCGACCGTATCGCCGCTGACTCCCAGGTTCTCCACCGGCCGCCCCAGCATTGACGACAGTGCCGAGGGGTAGTCCCTTCCGGAACCTCCTGCGCCGAATCCCGCCGTCAGGCTGTCCCCGAAGGCGACGATCGGCCCGGGCGCGTACGGGGGATTGTTCGCCATCCTCCAGGAGTTGACGGAGGAGCTGCCGAAAAGAAAAAAGAGCGCGATCCCTGAGAGAAGGGCGAGGACGAGAAAAAGAAACCATTTCTGCCGCAGCATATGGTTCAGCTCCGATCGGAAGCGGCGTGCCGTTCTGAAGGGGAAGGTCCCTCAGCTTCCGACGAAGCGCGGATGGTCTGAAGAAAGCTCCCCAGTTCGGTAAAGTACTGTCTCGCGTTGGCGAAGAGGATGCTGTTATGGTCTCCTCGATCGAAGACGACCAGTTTTTTGCGGGAGCCTCCGGCCCAGTCGTACAGCCTCTGCCCGTGCGAAATATCCACAAGGTGGTCGTGAAGCGTATGCATCACCAGGACGGGGCCGGTATAAGCGCGCATCGACGCCCTGTGATCCATGACGGAGAGGACGGACTTTTCGAGATCCGCTTCGCCGACTCCGAGCTCGGAGGGGGTCAGCCTGACCAGAAGGCGCTCCATGAGATCGGCGATTCCACTTTCGAGCACCAGGCCTCCAATGCCCGGACAGAGAGAAACTCCCCTGATGGCGGGGATGGAGCCGACGGACCTGCCGAAAAGCACGGTACGGGACGGTTCCGTTCCCGCGGCTTCCAGGATGCGCGGCGTGTCCTCCAGAATGGCCCCGAAGGAAGGGCTCCCCGCCGACATGCCGTACCCTCTGTACTCTGCGAGCAGCACGTTGTATCCCATCCCGTCCAGAATCGAGACGAAGGCGTCGCCCGTCCAGTCGGAGACGACCTCACCGTTGCCGTGAAAGTGGATCAGCGTCGGGGCGTCCGGATGATTCCGTTCGTAGTGACAGGCGAGAGCGCCTCCCGGAACGGGAACGAGGAACGGATCTTTCAGCCTGTCTCTTCGCGGGAAGAAGTAGCGCTCTGAAATCACAGGGTGGTCGAGAATGGCTTTCGGGTTCATGGCTTCATCTCCTTTCTGTTCTTCGCCGGAATAGGGGAGAGCGTGCTCAGTAGATCCTCAATTCAAGCCTGTCGCTCAGGCGTTTCAGAATCTCTATGCCGGCGCTCGTTCAGAACGGTATCCAGAATATCCTGCACGACACGACAGCTCCTTGTTGTGTGGTTTTGCTGCTGTTCCATAATATCATGTCCTGCGGAGCCATTGAATGCGAGTGAGCATAGGGCCATAATGAAAAACAGGAGATCCGCGCGACCGCTCTTAGAATTATTGAAGATGGGATTTCATTCCTGCGTTTCAGGAGGTCTCCGGCGACACCCCTCTGCCTGCGGATTTAGGGACGCCTCCAGGTTTGCAGAAGAACGGGGTCGTCGAGTACAATATCCTTCTGAGCGTCGGGGACTTGCTGTACGAAAGCCGGCCCCGGCGGCGGGAACCCGCTCCCGAAACTATTCCGCCGACACCACAAAACTAAGGAGAACATCCATGCCTGAAATCATACTTGAAACAGGGTTCGACGACGAACTCAAAAGCAGCTATCTCGCGTACGCGATGTCGGTCATTGCCGACCGTGCTCTTCCGGATGCCCGCGACGGCCTGAAACCGGTACAGCGGCGCGTCCTGCACGCGATGAAGGAGCTTGGACTCTCCTCGGGTGGAGCGCACAAGAAGTCCGCGCGCATCGTCGGCGAGACGATGGGAAAATACCATCCGCACGGCGATTCCTCCATATACGAGGCCATGGCCCGCATGGCCCAGAACTTTTCCCTGCGCGTCCCGCTGGTGGACGGCCAGGGCAACTTCGGCTCCCTCGACGGCGATTCGCCCGCGGCGATGCGGTACACCGAGGTTCGTCTCGCGCCGGAAGGCGAGTTGATGCACGCAGACGTCGACGAGGAGACGGTCGATTTTGTCCCGAACTTCGACGAGTCGCTATCGGAACCGTCTGTTCTGCCCGCGGCGCTGCCGAACCTGCTGATCAACGGAGCGTCGGGGATCGCGGTCGGCATGGCGACGAACATCCCGCCGCACAACCCGGTCGAGACTTTGACACTGCTCGCCGAGTACCTCCGGGACGGGTGTTCGTGGAGCGTCTCCGAAACGGCGTCGAGAATGCCGGGGCCGGATTTCCCCACGGGCGGCGAGATCGTCGGAAGAAGCGGGATCCGGGAGATGTACGAGACGGGACGGGGGAAATTTCTCCTTCGGGGAAAGACACACATCGAGGAGACCAAGAACCGGAATCTGGTCGTGATCACGGAAATTCCGTATGGCGCGACGAAGTCGCGAATTGTCGCCCAGATTGCCGAAAAGCTGGACGAAAAAGGCGTGGACGGAATCGTCGCAGTCCGTGACGAGTCCGACAGGACTGGCGACAGGGTGGTCGTCGAGATGTACAAAAAGACTGAACCGAAGGCGGTGGAGGCACTGATTCACTCCGCCACGCAGCTCTCCGGAACGTTCGGCGGCAACCTGCTGGCGCTCGTGGACGGCGCGCCGAGGACGATGACGCTCAAGGAGGTTTTCGACTCGTTCATCGGGCACCGGCGCGAAATCGTGCGCAGGCGGACGGAGTTCCGGCTGAAGCGCGACGAGTCGAGGCTGCACATCGTGGAGGGACTGCTGAAGGCGCTCGACATACTCGACGAGATCGTCGCGCTGATCCGGGCTTCAAAAAGCGTCGCGGAGGCGAAAGCCGGTCTTGTCGAGCGTTTCGGTTTCTCGCTCCTTCAGGCGGAGGCGATCCTCGAAATGCGTCTCTCCCGTCTTGTCGGCCTCGAATATGAAGCGCTTGTAAAGGAGCGGAAGAAGCTGGAAAAAGCGATTGAGGAATGGAAAGGCATTCTCGCGTCATCCAGAAAGCTGGACGGCGTTGTTGCCGGAGAGTTCGACGCGCTCGCCGACCGATTCTCGAAGAGCCCTCTCTCCGCCCGGAGGACGGCCCTGCTCGACGAGGAGCCGGAAAAGAAGCACGGAAAGGACTCTCCCGGGCAGACGCTTCTCTCGTTCGAGCAGAAATCTCCCTGCGTGATATCGCTGGACGGTGACGGATTTCTCCGAAAGCGCGACGTCAAGCGAAGGCCGCGCGACGAGGAGGCGGGGAGCGTCTTCGTGGAGAACGGGCTCGTTTACGCTCTCGGCGACGACGGCCGATTTTACTCCCGGGAGCGGACGTCGATTCCCGACGCTTCATCGAAGAAGCTTCTTCCGGCCCGTGAATTTTTCGGCGCCGGAGAAGGAACGTCGCTTGTCCTCGTCTCTCCCGACGATCACGATGAAGCTCTTTTCGTCTTCGGGGACGGCTCGCTCAAGCGTATTTCGCTCGACACGCTCAAGGGGGATTCCTCGAGGAAGAACACGTCGAAGACGGCGGCCCCGCTGAACGAAAGGGAACGCCTCCTCGCCGTCCTCCCTCTCAAGGGAGACGGGGACTTCGAGATCCTGCTCTGCACGAAGTTCGGGAGGATGCTCAGGATTCCGGGAGAGAAGATTCCCCGCAAGGGGATCTCCGCCCGGGGCGTCGCCGGAATAGCGGTGGAGGAAGAGGATGAACTGGTTCAGGCGGTCGCGGTTCCAAAGAGTAAGGCGGCGTCATCCGATCTGTTCGCGGTCGCCGGGACCTCGAACGGAAGGTTTTTCCGGTTCCCGCTGGCAGGAGTGAAGCCGTCGGGGCGCGGGGGAAAAGGTATATACGTTCACCGGGGAGAAAAAACTTCGTTCGGCGAGATCCGGGACCTGGTGATTGTCGGAGCGGGTGATTCCCTCATCGCGGACGACGGCGCCGAGATTCCCGCGGAGAATATCAGGCTCAGGGAGATAGGGGAGCATACGCTCGTCTCCATGACCGAACTCCAGGGAGTGTCGGCCTTGTCGGTCCGGCGAAAAAGAGGGGCCCGAAACGGAAACGACACGGCGAACGGCGACGGTGAGAACGAAACGGACGGATATGGTGTTCAGCTTCACCGGCTGCCGGCTGCCGGGGATGATACACCCGAGATCAGCGGCGGAAGCGATGATCCGGAGATGCCCGGCGATGACGGAATTTATAGCGGGGACGATGTGGAGGATGAGCGATGATGAGGAGACGACCGGCGAACACGATCGAAACGGATAAGGCCTTGCCCCCGGCGGCTTCCCGGGGAGAGACGTACCGATCGACCGGCGCGCATGCTTCCGGAGCCGGCGGGTACAACTACGACGGCAGCTCTATCCGTGTGTTGGAGGGGCTGGCCGCGGTGCGCCTGCGCCCCGGCATGTACATCGGCGACACCGGGACGCGAGGATTGCACCACCTGATCTGGGAGATCGTCGATAACTCCGTCGACGAAGCGCTCGCCGGATACTGCACCGAGATATCGGTCTCCCTCGCACCCGACGGAAGCGTAACGGTCTCCGACAACGGACGGGGGATGCCGGTCGATCCTCACCCTCAGAAGAGAATTCCGACATGCCAGGTTATCTTCACCATCCTTCATGCGGGGGGAAAGTTCGGCGATGGCGCATACACGGTATCGGGAGGTCTCCATGGCGTGGGCGCCTCGGTGGTGAACGCGCTCTCGGAAAAGCTCGAACTCTTCGTCCTTCGGGACGGCCGGGAGTATTCCATGACGTTCAGGCGCGGCGAGGTCGCAAAGGAGCTTTCATCCAAGCTGACGGACCTTCCCGGCACAGGGACGACGGTGCGTTTTCTCCCGGACCCGCTGATCTTCATCTCCGGAACGGCCTTCGAGCCGAAGCTCGTCGAACGCCGCCTGCGCGAGATATCCTACCTTGTGCCCGGATTGTCGCTGACCCTGGAATCGGTGAATGCCGATGGAGAGACTGTCCGGGAGACCTTTCAGAACAGGGACGGCATCGAGGCCATGACGAACCGCCTGGCGAAGAACGCGGCGCCGCTCTTCGACGGGACGGTGGCCTTTTCCGGAACATCGGGGGACACGGAGGTTTCGTTCGCCTTCAAGTACCTGGACGACTACACGGAGAGGCTCTACTCCTTCGTCAACCTGATCCCCACGGCGGAGGGAGGCACTCACGTCGCGGGATTCCGGGCTGCTCTGACAAGGGCGGTGAACGAGGCCGCAAAAACGGAAAAACTGCTGAAGTCGGGAGAGGGGAACATCCTCGGTGACGACCTGCGCGAGGGGTTGCTCTGCGTCCTCTCCGTGAAGCTTCCGAACCCGCAGTTCGAGGGGCAGACCAAGGGAAAACTCGGCAACGGAGAGACGAGCGGGGCCGTCAGTGCACTGGTCTACGAAAAACTCGCCTACTTTTTCGCGAACGAAGGAGCCAAGGTGCTCAGGATTATCGTCGACAAGGCCCTCTCGACCAGAAGGGCCCGCGAGGCCGCCAAGCGCGCGAAGGAACTCGTCCGGAGCAAAGGAGGCGGCGCGAAAGACGCCGGACTCCCCGGAAAGCTCGCCGACTGCATATCCAGGAAATCCGGGGAGGCCGAACTCTTCATCGTGGAGGGGGACAGCGCCGGCGGCAGCGCGAAGCAGGGCCGCGACAGGAAGTTCCAGGCGATTCTTCCGCTTCGGGGGAAGATCCTCAACGTCGAGAAGGCCAGGCTCGACAAGATACTGGCGAACGCGGAGGTCGGAAATATCGTCAAGGCGCTCGGATGCGGCGTGGGAAGCGAGTTCGACGTGGCCAAGCTGCGCTACGGGCGGATCGTCATCATGACGGACGCCGACGTCGACGGTTCGCACATCCGGACGCTCCTGCTGACGCTCTTCTATCGCCTCTTTCCGCAGCTTGTTTCCGAAGGGCGGGTGTACGCCGCGCAGCCGCCGCTCTACCGCGCAACCAAGGGCAAGGAGGTGCGATGGCTGTACAGCGATGCTGAACTTCGGGCGTTCGTCGGAAAGGGCAAGGCGACGGTGCAGCGCTACAAGGGACTGGGAGAAATGTCCCCGGAACAGCTCTGGGAGACGACGATGAATCCGGAGAATCGGACGCTCCGCAGGATCAGCGTGACGGAGTGCGCCGCCGAGGCGGGGGAGATGCTCGATATCCTGATGGGGGACGCGGTGGGGCCGCGAAGGGATTTCATCTTCGCGCACGCGGCAGAGGCGCAGGTTGACGTGTAGCGCGGAAAAAGAGAAAAGAATTCTGCTGCAATGAGCGGATATCGAAACTTCGCAAAGAGAATGCCGATGCCCTGTCGCCGCAATTTGCTCCTTCCTTTGTTTCAATGGTATGATGATTGCCGGGAGAGAAATCAACAGAAGGGAGTGTTCGTCGATGCGGAGAGTATTCTGCGGCGCGGCGCCGCATTCATCCGGAGAAATTCCGGTTTTCGGAAGAAGGAGCACGATGGCTCTGTGCGCCTTGTTCCTTCTGGTCTTTTTTGCGTCCGAACTGCGAGCGGAGGAGTTCCTGGCGGCATCGCTCGGAAGAAGGGACTCCATCAGGATCATGTCGAGAGAATTGGCCTCGGCTATGAAACCATGGAGAATCAGAAACCCCATACGGAAGTCGACCGAGTATGCGCGGCATATCTGGGACGCGCACGAAATTTATAGTGTGGATCCGTTCCTGATCACCGCCCTGATATGCGTCGAATCGGAAG
Organism: uncultured Synergistaceae bacterium; assembly: GCA_964426245.1. GTDB lineage: Bacteria > Synergistota > Synergistia > Synergistales > Aminobacteriaceae > JAAYLU01. The sequence goes on along the minus strand of CAYRPJ010000013.1, from coordinate 23,332 downwards.
GACGAATCGACGCGAGGACGCATACCCGGGTCGGGCTGATGCAGATCAGTGTCCAGGACAACATGCAGTGGATTCCGAACCATTTCCCTCATATCAAGACCGTGAAGGACCTGATGAAGCTGCGGAACAACGTCATGGTCGGGACGTTCATCCTGTCGACCGCGATGCAGGGAACGAGGACGACGCGCCAGGCTTTGTACAAGTACCTGGACAGGGAGGATGAAAAACAGGTCGACAAGATGATCGATATCGTCAAGCGGATGAACACCGCCGCCCTGGCCGGAATTTAGACTCTTCCGAAGGAGGTCCCGCCATGCTCTTGATTTCCGACGTGGTATTTTCCTTTTCCCCCGATCACCAGCCCGTCGCACGGGTGAAGCCGGGAGATACAGTGCGATTCAAGACGAAGGACTGTTTCTGCGACCAGGTGACAGGCGAACACGATCTTGTGACGACCATCGACTTCGACAGGGTGAACCCCGCCTCAGGGCCGGTCTTCGTCGAAGGGGCCGAGCCGGGCGATGTGCTCTGCGCCGAGATTCTCTCCATCGATACGGCGGACAAGGGGATCGCCTGCACGCTGCCCGAGTCCGGGCCGCTGATCGAATGGTGCGAACTTCGAACGAAGGTCATCGAGGTACGCGACGGGATGGCCTATTTCAACGATCTCGTCTTTCCTGTGCGCCCGATGGTAGGAGTTATCGGAACGGCTCCGGCAAGCGGTTCCGTCGTCTGCGGGCAACCCGGCGCTCATGGTGGAAACCTCGACTGCAAATTCATGAGGGCCGGCGCGAAGGCCTACTTCCCGGTCCGGACAAAGGGCGCTCTCTTCCAGCTCGGCGATCTGCACGCCTCGATGGGAGACGGCGAGATCAGCGGCACGGGAATCGAGATCGGGGGCGACGTGACGGTAAGGCTGCACCTGATGAAGAGCTTCAGGCTCGACTGGCCGATGCTGGAGACGGACGACATGATCCACACGCTCGCCAGCGGGCCCGAGTTCGTCGCGGCGCAGCGCGAGGCGGCCCGCCAGATGCAGCGGCTCGTCGCCATGGCCTGGGGATGGGATGAGACGGATGCCGCGCTCTACCTGTCGGTTCGGGGCGATTCGGCGATCTGCCAGACCTGCCAGCCCAGCTCGTTCGATATGGTTTTACGAATGGGAGCTCCCAAGGAACCGTCCAAACCGCGACTCGTACCTCTTCCCTGATTCCCGTCGTTGACGAGGAGGGAAAAACGAACGGCGGATCTTTTTCAAAGAATATAGCCCCTTCAAGTCGGCTTAATGCTCCGGTGAACGCTATTTCTTTTTCTGCGCCGCGGGGACGAGCCCGCCTTCGGATGCGCTTTTCCGTACCTTGAACCGTGAGATCTGCAAGAGCAGTTCCTCTCCTCCGGCGTTCATAACCTGCGCCTGGTGCGCAACGCCTTCGGCCGCTTTCGACGTTTCCTCGGAGGCATTCGAGATGTTGCGGATCAGCCCGGCGATTTTCATCGTCCCCTGCGTTATCTGGTCCATGGCCGAGGCCATTTCCTGGCTGGAAGCGGCTTGTTCTTCCGATGTGGAGGCGATGCTGCCTATAGCGTCGATAACCCGGCCGATCTCTTTCAGTGCGACCTGAAGTTCCCTTCCGGCCTCTTCGGCGCGGGAGACCGTCTCCTTCATAATTTTTCCCGCCTCTTCGGTGATGCCGATGGCACCCTTGGTGTTGTTCTCCAGTGTGCCGATGAGTTTTGAGACCTGCGCCGCAGCCTTGTTGGAGTCTTCGGCGAGCTTGCGGACTTCGTCCGCGACAACGGCGAACCCCCTGCCCGCGTCCCCGGCCCGTGCGGCCTCGATTGCTGCGTTCAGCGCCAGGAGGTTCGTCTGGTCCGCTATCGAGCTGATGATGCCGACGAAACCGGCAATATCCTTGACGGCAGCGGCGAGCCGGCTGATGGCTTCGATGCTCTCTTTCGATTTTTCCCCCACGAAACCGAGGTCGCGGACAACGCTGTTCACCTTTTCAACGGAGGCTGCAGCGGTTTTTCCGGCTTTTTCTCCTGCGGACGCACCTTCGTTCGCTGCCTTTGCCATCGTCTGGGCGCTGCCCGCCACCTCCTGGACGCCTGCCGTGGTCTCCTCTATGGAGGCGCTGTTTGATTCGGAGAGGTCGGATGCCTGGTCGAGGTTGCTTCGCACTTCTTCGATGGAGGCGTTTGTCTCTTCGGAGAGTGAGGCAAGGGCTTCCGCCGTCGCAGAGACGTCTTCGGCGACTTTGCGGATGCGGAGAATCGTTTCGGCCTGCGAGCGAATCATCTCCGCCAGGCCGTCGGCCATGGCTCCGAGTTCGTCATGCGAGCGGATGCCGAAATCCTCGCGCCCGATCATGAGATCTCCGTCCTGCGCCCTGGCGGCAAGCTCAAGGACCTTTCTCAGGGGTTTGACGATCCACCGTGCGATGAGCCAGACGGCCGCGACGATGAGCAGAATGCCGATGCCCGCTATCAGAATGGTGATGAAAAGGATGCGTTGCGAGGATGCCATGACCTCGTTTTCCAGAATGACCGCGCCGAAGCTCCACGGTGTCCCCGTGTTGCCAATACGGACAGGAGCGAATGCCTTGAGTGTCGTTTTCTGTAGCGACTCGGACCACGCTTCTTCGAACCAGCTTTCGCCGGCCTGGATTCGCTTCAGAATGTTTTCGCCGCCCTGCTGCGTGAGTTCGCCAGCCTGTTCGCCGATTCGCCGCGGATCCTTGTGGCTTGCCACGATGCCGCCGTGCGAAATCAGGCGTCCGAAACCGGTGTCATAGAGCTGGAGGCGATTCGTGATTTCATGGATATTATCCATCGCGACATCCACTCCTACGACTCCCGCCCGTTTCCCTTTCGATTCGACCGGGATGACGAGGCTTGTGATGAGTTTCTTCTGGTCTCCGAGCTGATCCTCGTAGTAGGGTTCAAGGATGGTTTCACGCCCCGTCCGCATTGGGATGAGGTAGTAGTCGTTCTCTCCCGTATTGTCGTAACCCTCCAGCGGTTCGAAAAGGATTTCACCGCCCTGGCGGTACCAGTAGGGGATAAATCGTCCTGTGGCGTCGTGTCCTTCGGTGTCGGCGAATTCGCTGTCCCGCCCGTCGAAAGCGTTCGGTTCCCAGCACGACCAGACTCCCAGAAAGGCCGGATTTCTGCGGAGCGCTCCGGCGAGGATCTGAGCGACCTGTTCCCGGTCCGTCGCTTCGCTTTCCGTGAGTCCTTCCAGCACGCGGGCCAGAGTGCGGGCGCTCTCCAAGGCGACCTCAAGAATGGTTCGCATCTCGTTGGCGTACTCCTGAGAGCGGCTTACAGCGATCAGGCGCGCCTGCTCGATGCTCTCCGTGCGGTTCATAGATGTAACTGCGCCGATAATAACAATAAAGACAAGAAGCACCACTGTGAGAATCAAGGCCGTTATCTTTCCCTGCAGCTTCAGCGCGATTTTCACGATTTCCCCCTCCTTGAAATGTTCCCTTGACGAAAGATGTCGGCCGGGCACTTCAACAGCCGAAATGATCGGCGCTTAAGAAAATAGCATGCCGGATGCTTTTTTGCAATCAAGCCGAAGATTCCGGAACGGGAGCACGCTATGCCGGATATAGGTGCATAGCGTGATTTTAACAAAAGACGGTCCGCGTTCTTCATGAGGAATTTCGAACTTCCGGAAGGCTCCATCTTTCCGTCACCCGGAGGAGGGTTTTAAACGAACTGATGAGAATCAAGGCGCTCTTATCCAAAAATAAAAGAGAAGCTGACAACTTTTAGTCTTCAAGGTATTTGACATCAAATATTTGACGTGCTACTCTAATAATAGAGTTGCAGATTTTTTCTTGAATCTGGTTTCGTTTTATGTTTTATAGCGGGGCTTCATAAAACGCACTTTCAAGGAGGGGTATATTGTGAGGAAGTTCAGGAAATCGAAGTTTTTGGCGCTGCTTGTTTTGAGTCTGCTGGTCGTGTTGCCGTTGATGGCGGGACATGAGTCCGCCGAGGCTTCAGGGAGACGGGTCCGCCTGATCATCGGTACCGGAGGAGTCGCCGGTTCTTACTATCCCACCGGCGGAGCCTTGGCCAGGGTCTGGACCAAGTATATCGACAATGTGAGCGTTTCCGCCCAGTCCACGGGCGCGTCGATTGAAAACACGCGCCTTCTGGAAGACGGAGAGATCGAGCTTGGCCTCACGCAGACCGATCTCGCCGAATATGCAATCAACGCGCAGCACATGTTCCGCACGCCTTCGAAGCACCTGACGACGATCGCGTCTCTTTTTGCCGAACACATCATGATTTTCGTCGACAGGGATTCCGATATCAAGAGCGTGGCCGATCTGAAGGGAAAGAGAGTTTCCGTAGGTTCTCAGGGGAGCGGCGGACTGGTAAACTCCCAGCAGATTTTCAGCCTTTGGGGGATTACTTTCGACGACATCAGGCCGTTGTATCTTACAAATGTCGATGCCGTCGACCGCATGAAGGACGGTTTGCTGGACGCGATCTTCGTGACGACCGCATCTCCGAACGCGGCATTCCAGGATCTGGCGATTTCCAGAAACGTGCGCCTTCTCGGTTTTTCCGATGACGATCTCGCCAGGATAAGGCAGGAATTCCCGTTCTTCAAGGATATCGTCATCCCTGCGGGAACATATCAAGGGCAGGAGCAAGATATCAAGACGGTCGCCGTACGGGCTGTCCTTGCCGTGAGAGACGATCTTGACGAGGAGATCGTCTATAACCTCACAAAAGTCCTCTGGGAAAACAAGAAGGAACTTTCCGATATGATGGTGAAGCTTTCCGAGATGGATCCCGAGGATCCTGTTCAGGGAATCACGATAGGCGTTCATCCGGGAGCGGTCCGCTACTACAAGGAAAAAGGCGTCTGGAAGCAATAGGCAGCATTACGCAGGGAGGAAAGCGGATCATGTTTTGGGGGATCCGCTTTCCTCCTTTATTTTTATGAAGGAGTGACGATGCCGTTGCACGAATTCAGAGAAAAGACTTCCAGCCAAGGGGATATCGAAGATATTGTCGCGAAATATGACAGGGAGTTGGCGACAAGAAGTCTTACCGGCTTCTCCAGACGTTTCGTCTCCGTCGTCGCGGTACTCTTCTCCTTGTTTCAGCTCTATACCGCGATGTTCGGAGCGCTGCCTCCGCAGCTTCAAAGATCTGTACACCTCTCGTTCGCTCTCGTCCTTGTCTATATTTTGTATCCTTTTGCGAAGTCCCGGAGGAAAAAGCCGCTCGGCGTGACCGATATTCTGCTGAGCGCCGTCAGCAGTCTGGTGGCGATATACTGGATTGTCGAATACGAAGAGATTATTTTCCGGGCCGGTGCGATCACGAATCTCGATTTCACCATGGGTATAGTTGCAGTCCTCCTGACGCTCGAAGCCACAAGAAGGGTCTGCGGTTATCCGGTGTTTTTCATCGGGGTTTTCGCTCTTTTTTACTGTTATTTCGGGCCGTATTTTCCGGAGTTTTTTGAAATACGAGGTTTTTCCATTAAAAGAATTGTTGCGCACATGTACTTGAGTACTGAGGGGATGTTGGGCATCCCCATCGGTGTGGTCAGTACGTTCGTGTTCCTTTTCCTTCTTTTCGGCGCGTTTCTTGGAAAAACCGGAGTGGGACAGTTTTTCAACGATTTCGCGAACGCCCTGACGGGAAGGGCAGTTGGAGGACCGGCGAAGGTCGCAGTGGTGAGCAGCGCACTTCAAGGCACCATTTCGGGGAGCTCCATTGCGAATACCGTCGCGTCGGGGAGTTTTACGATTCCGATGATGAAAAAGATGGGATATCGTCCCGAATTCGCGGCGGCGGTAGAGGCGGCTGCATCGACGGGAGGGCAGTTGATGCCTCCGATAATGGGAGCCGCCGCGTTTCTGATGGCCGAATTTACCGGGGTACCTTACTGGAAAATTGCCGTTTCGGCGGCGATACCGGCGATTCTGTATTTCACCGGTATATTCATTGCCGTTCACATCGAGGCGAAGCGATTGAATCTGCAGGGGCTTGCCGCGGATGAAGTGCCGTCGCTCTGGGACGTGATACGACGCAAGGGTATTCTTTTTTCCCCTGTCGTCGTTATTGTCATTGTTCTTGCGATGGGGTATACGCCGATGCGGGCCGGTTTGCTGGGGATCGCATCCTCGATTCTGGCGGGTTCGCTGTACAAGGAGAACCGAATGGGGCTGAAAGATTATATCGAAGCCCTGGAAAACGGAGCCAGAACCGCTCTCGGAGTCGCGGTCGTCAGCGCCACAGCCGGAATCGTCGTGGGAACCATTTCGCTGACGGGACTCGGCCTTAAACTGGCTACCGGCCTTGTAGATCTCGCCGGGGGCAATCTGATGATCACCATGATTCTGGCGATGATTTCGTCGATTATCCTCGGAATGGGGGTTCCTACCACGGCGAATTACGTCATTACGTCGACGATCTGCAGTCCGGCGTTGATGCATCTGGGGGTCCCGGTCGTAGCGGCTCACCTGTTCGTCTTCTATTTCGGCATCATTGCGGATATAACACCTCCGGTGTGTTCCGCGGCGTTCGCCGGCGCGGGCATCGCGGGCGCCAATCCCCTGAAGACGGGCTTTAACGCTTCAAAACTGGCCGTAGGAGCGTTTATCATTCCCTACATGTTTGTCTTGTCGCCGGAACTGGTGCTCATCGATGCCACCCCGTTGGGTTTGGCCCGCATCATCCCGGGGGCCATCATCGGCATGATGGCTATTTCCAGCTCTGTTCAGGGATGGATGATTACGAAGCTCACGACATTCGAGAGGATTGTCCTTGTCCTGGCCGGATTGATGCTCATCGAGACCGGGCTTCTGATGGATAGCATCGGCTTTTCCATACTGGCCCTGTTTTACGTGTTCAAAAAAATACAGTGGAAAAAATCCGGAGTTTGATTCAGAACGATTCCAGGCCCGTCCTTCGAAGGACGGGCCTGGAATCGGTACCCGTCAGATTCCGGCTTCCTCCCGGTAGAGCCGGAGGCGTTCCGCCAGCCTCTCCCGGTCGATCATGCCGTTGCTGGTCTGAACGGAGTATATCTTCTCCGGCACGGCGACCTCGGCCGGGTCGAATCCGCAGAGCCTCTTCCACTCGTGCTTTCTCTTGAGCGCTTGTGCCGCGAGGTCCCGTAGGCGCGCTTCATTCCACTGTTCGCCGAGCGCGTCGAGTCCCTGCAGGATGACCTCCGCGTCGTAGACGCCCCGCGCGAAGAGACAGACTACCAGGGAGTTCAGCACCATCCGCCAGCGGGCCTCCTTCACCTGTGCCCGTACCTGTTCCTCAAGGGGCTTGGAGGCGTTGAGCAGGTTCTGGTCGATCGAGTAGCCGTTGTCGTCGAGGTGCGAATGGCGGATTCCCAGAAGACAGGTGACGGTGAAGTTCTCTCCGGTGAGGTAACCGCCGGGTTCCACGCCTCCGTACTGAATAGCCCACTCCGTACCTCCCCGTTTGTTCGCGCACCACGCGCACCCTTTTTCGAGATCGCGGAAGAATTCCCCCTCCCCCTTCGCCATTCGTTCGAGGACGGAGAGGTAGGATCCGCAATCGCCGAAGGACAGAGGAAGCCCTTCCGTATCATCGAGCGAGAGCGTGCCGCGAAGGAAAGCCTCGGTCGCCCATGCAAGGGTGCAGCCGAGGGATATGGCGTCCCACCCCTGTTTTTCAGTGAAGAGCAGGAGCTTGAGAATCTCTTCGGGCGAGGAGAGGCTGAGCATGCTCCCCATCGCGTAGATAAGCTCGTAGTCGTACGAAATGCGGTTTGTGCTGTAATGGTACGGCGCGAATTCCTCGCGCAGTTCCGCCATGTGGATGCAGCCGCATTGGCAGTGAGCGCAGGAGGTGTGCTGCACGAGGAAGTCCTTTGCGAACCGTTCGCCGGAGATTGCGTCGGCGCCCTCGAAGTTCCCCTGGGAGAAGTTACGTGTGGGAAGTCCGCGGATCATCGAGAGCGGCCGGATGTTGGCGGGCGTTCCCAGGTCGTGGTACTTCTTCATCTCCTTGGACTTCACAACGCGGTCGTAGAGCGTGTCGTACACAGCCTTGAATTCCTTCGGCCGGGCAAGGGGAAGAGTCTTTGTCCCGCTGACGACGATCGCCTTGAGATTTTTGCTTCCGAGCACCGCGCCGAGCCCGAGCCTGCCGAAGTGGCGCGAGCCGTCGACCGTCGCGCAGGCCATGGGAGAGAGGCGCTCTCCTGCGGGGCCGATGCGCAGAATGGAGACCTTGCGTCCGCTCTTTCCTTCTGCTTCCCTTAGAATGCGTTCCGTGGCTGCGGAGGACTGACCGTGGAACGTCGAGGCCGACTTGATGATTGCCTGTTCGTTTTCGATGACGAGATAGGAAGGCCTTTCCGCCCTGCCGGTGATGACGAGGGCGTCGAGTCCGGCTTCGCGAAGAGACATGGCCATGCGTCCGCCGGCGTGGGACTCGCCGAGTTCTCCTGAGAGCGGAGATTTGAACATGGCTACCGTCTTGGTCGCTACGGGAAAGAGTGAGCTGAAGGGGCCGATGGTGAAGATGATGGGGCTCTCCGGCGCCAGCGGATCGCCCTGCGGGTTTCCGTGGCGGAAGAGCAGTTCCGTCGCTACCGCGGTGCCTCCGAGAAAGGCGGCGAAAAGTTCCGGGTCGTGCCGGACGCTCCCCGTCCCGGTATTCATATCGATATGCATGATCGTTCCGGTCATCGTTGGTCGCCTCCTTCCTTTTTCTCGCTGAGTGCGAGGACGTTGTTGGGGCAGTATTTGACGCATTGGCCGCAGTGGATGCAGGGGAGAGGATGCTTTTCCTCCTCGTCCCACTGGAGGGCGCTGATAGCGCAGGCCTTGACGCACGCCATGCAGGAGATGCAGAGTTCTTTATTCAGGCGGACGCCTCCGCCCGGGGCCTTCGTGAGCGCTCCGGCAGGGCAGGCATTCGCACAGTCGGGGTCGGTGCACCGGGCGCATACACGGATAGAGAACGCTCCTTCCACTCCGGCGTACGCCTTGACGCGCAAGGCGGCTTTGCCGCTTCCCGCCGCGTTGCGGACCATGCGGCTGCAGGCGTACATGCAGCTGAAACAGCCGATGCACTGATCGCGATTGATGACACGCAGATATTTGACATTCATATTTTCACCCGCCCTCTCTTTTTCTCTCCGCAATAATCCCCTGTCTTTTATCCTCTGTCAACTGGTACAATATCCTTTGAAAGAGATGAGAATTCAAGATCCGTTGTCAAATTTCCGGAGGTGAAAAAGATGAAGAAAATACTCGCGCTATGCGCTCTGCTCACGCTTCTTGCGGGAACGGCCTGGTCCGCTCCCGTGCCGTTGGGATGGCGGGGGGATATCCGTCATGTCGTCGAGCGGGACGGCGTTACCTACTCGCTGTTTGTGGACAGGACCCGCCTTGTGGACGACTGTATTCCGGGGGCGGAGCAGGTCCTCGAAACCTACGTGCATCTGGTTTTTCCCGCACAGAACCTGGTGGAGATACAGCAGTGGAATATCCGCCTCGACGGAAGCGAGTACCGTGTCCAGGACATGTTCGATTACGCGCTGGACACGTTCGGAATGTTCGACCAGTGATTCGTCCTGCCTGAATGGGCCTCGTGGAGGCCCGTGGAGGAAGGAACGTACCAGGAGATGCTCGTCCGATCGGCACAGGAGATCCTCGCGGAAAAGTAGGAGGGCATCGCGAACCGTTTACGGTGTTCATTATTCTTTGAAGGGGGCTGGTTACGTGGAGAAGGAGAAGCTGTTCCATCGTATGCTGGACGTCATCGAGGGGGATATTGTTCCGCTGACGGCACGCGGGGTGAGCATCGGCAGCAAGGTGTTCGGCGCTGCGGTCCTGCGGAGGGGCGACCTCTCTCTTGTCGTGGCGGGAACGAACCACGAAGCTTTCTCTCCGCTGTGGCACGGAGAGGTGTACACCATCAAGCTCTTTTACGAGCTGCAGGGGCATCCCGATCCGTCGGAGTGTATCTTCCTCTCCACCCATGAACCGTGTTCCATGTGTATCTCCGCGCTTGCCTGGGCCGGATTCAGCGGTATCTACTACTTCTTCGGCTACGAGCAGACGCAGGACGACTTCAACATCCCTCACGATCTCCGGATGCTGCGGGAAGTGTTCGGCTGCGCCGCTCCGACGAAGGAGAATATCTACTACAAGAGCCGTTCGCTGATGGACATCGCGGAAGGGTTGGAGGATCAGGAAAAGGTCCGCGGGAGGATTCTGCGGATAGGAGAACTGTATGCAGGACTCTCGGCCGTCTACCAGGCAGGCGAGAAGAAGATGGTGTTGAAGTAAAAAAACGAGGGGCTGTTTTCGAGCCCCTCGTTTTTTCGACTACGGGTGGGCTACGGAGTTCGCTGTTGCCGTTCGACGGGGCGGAAATCTAGCCGCCGCCGATGATAGGGAAAATGGCGACGGTATCGCCGTCTTTGAGAGGCGTTTCCTGTCCTCCGGTGTGAGCTATATGTTTTCCGTTCACAAGGACAATGACCCGGTCGGAAATATTGTCTCCTTCCAGCACTTCGGCCTGAAAGGGAGCTCCATAGCGGCCGGACAGCAACAAAAGCAACTCCCTGATAGAGGAAGCGCCGTCGACGCTGCTCTCCTTTTCTTGTGTGTAGTCCCTTATGGTTGCAAAAAAGAGTATTTTTACCATAAGAATATCTTAACTCAGATCGGATGAATTTGCCAGAGCTGATTTTTCTTGCAGCAATCCCTTTGCGAGGCTGGTTCGGCTTTTGACTCCATCCGGATTTGGATTGAGAATACCATCACTTCTTGAATTTTTCCGCTGCATGATGTATCATGCATGAAATTTGAATGGCAATTATGTTTCTTCTGTGTTGCTGAGAATGATTTTCAGTGGAGAAATGAGTGAACAGAAATTCCCCGGCGATGAAAAGAGGAGATTGGAGGTTTTCCGGAAGACACATCTTCGCATTGAGATCGGAGTGCTCCATATTACCGCAACGAGGAGGGGTTTTAATGAAAGCTAAGTGCCGTATTACAACGATTTTCCTGGTGTTCGCCATGTTCTTTTCCTTTTCCGCAAGCCTGCCGGCTGAAGCGAATGATTATGTGTGGGGATCCGCCTCGCTTGGGTCAAGAGGGTACGTTATCATCGAGGCCCTCGTCTCAACCGTGAACAGGCATACTGACCTGAGGAACTCGTCTATTTCGACCGCGGGAGGCATGGAAAACCTCGCCCTGCTGGCCCAGGAGGAGATTCAGTTCGGGCAAGCGCAGAGTTCCGACATGTACTTCGCGACCAACGCGCTTGGTCCTTTCAAGCAGAAGGTGGAGTTCGCACAGGTGCTGGCCTATACCTTTGCGTCTCTCCCCGTTGTCGCCATGGCGAATTCCGATATCAGGACGGTCCACGACCTGAAAGGCAAGAAGGTTCTTGTCGGTCCCGCCGGCGGAGCGGCCGTCCCCATTATCAGGTCGGTTTTCGAAGAGTACGGTATCAGCGACAGCATAACATATGTCTACTTGAGCTGGGCCGAGGGACCGGAAGCGTTCAAGATGGGGCAGGTAGACGCGGCGGCCGTGTGGCACTCGGATGGAGTGACCGCGCACACCGGCTTCCAGCAGGTTGCTCTCACCCACCAGTTTCGCGTCGTCGAAATGGAGGAGGAGATTCTTCGCAGAGTCGCTGCCAAGAACGACGGAATCTCCGTCGGCGTTGTGAAGAAAGAGGCCTTCCCGTTCTACGAAAAGGACGAAGTCGCGCCGGGCGTGACTGTGGGCGTGGTGTGCGACCCCAAGCTGCCTGAAGATCTGATCTACAAGATAACGAAAACACTGCTCGACAACGAGGAAGAGGTCCGGAGCATAGCGCCGGATGCTCTCCAGGCTTTCGGACTGAACTTCGCGCTGAAAGGGCTTGTCAAAACATATCCAGTCCACCCCGGAGCAGCACGCTACTACAAAGAAAAGAACGAATGGACCGACGAGTACGTGATGTATAAGTAGTCTGCCTGAAGTTCGGCTGCGGAACGATGAAACGGCCGGCCCCGTATTAGGCTGAAAACAACTTCTACGGGGCCGTTGTTTTTTTATGCGAAACTGCTATTCTCAGGGGCGGGAGGATAATCACATGGATTTGAACGAGAAAAAGAGGCTTTTTGATGTCGATGTCCTAATTAAATGCATTGCGGTATCCGCCGCCATTTATCATATGGTAATGGTGCGATGGCTTTTCATGCCATTGGATCAGCATAAGGTGATTCACATAGGAACAGGGCTTTGTCTCGTTTTTTTAGGGGCGATACGGCTTTCGGCACAACATCCGTTCAAACGTCTTTTTCTCTGGTGCCTTGCCTTGCTCGCCGCCGGCGTGAGCGCGTACGTTGTTATCGAGTACGAATCGATCGCCACCAGAATCGGTTTTCCCGTTTTCGCCGATACCGTCGTCGGGCTTATTCTCATTCTGCTGGTGCTCGAGGGGACACGGAGGGCCTGGGGAAAGGTCATCCCTGTCGTTGTCGTCCTCGCGATGCTCTACGGTTATTTCGGAAAAGCCCTGCCGGGCATTTTTTATCACGGCGGCATGAGGCTTCCAAGGCTCATCGCATACGCAAGTACCTACTTCCGGGGGATATACGGCTCCCTTACAGGAACCGGTTCCATGGAAGTCTTCATGTTCTGCATGCTCGGAGCGTTCCTTTCCGCTTCCGGAGCGATCGACTTTTTTATTTCATGCGCCCAGTCGATCGGCCGCAGATCCCGTTCCGGTCCGGCTCAGGCCGCGATCGTCGCGAGCGGCCTTATGGGGACGGTCTCGGGAAGTGTTGCCGCCAACGTCATCACCACAGGTTCCGTCACCATACCCTTGATGATAAACAACGGATACCGCAAGGAGTTCGCGGGCGCCGTCTCAGCCGTCGCTTCGACCGGAGGGCAGTTGATGCCGCCAGTCATGGGGGTGGCCGCCTTTCTGATTTCCGCGAGTACGGGTACTCCGTATTTCACGCTCTGCAAGATGGCTCTCCTGCCGGCTGTCGCATACTACGTGTATCTGTTCGCCGCAGTGCATTTCCGTGCTCTCAAGAGAAACCTCCCGCGTCCCGAGATGCCGCCCGGTATCAACCTGATCGGCACTCTGAAGGCGAAGGGGTATCTGCTCCTTCCCATTGTCGCATTGATGTGGTTTATGGCGCAGCACATGTCTCCATCGATATCCGCCTTTTATGCGATCTTTATCTTGATCGGGTTGTACGCGATAAGGACGTTTTTCGTGCTCAAGTTCAACATCGGGGCTTTTTTCAAGGAAATGATCCATTTCCTCTACAAGGGGCTTTTTTCAGGTGCGATGGAGGGGTTGAAGGTCGGTCTTATTCTGGCATGCCTCGGGATTATGGTCGAGATCGTTGTAGTGACCGGATTCGCCCAGAAGCTCTCTTTTCAGATGGTCGAGCTTTCAGGAGGATATCTCCCCTTCCTGCTTGTTCTGGTGGCCATCACGTGCATCGTCTTTGGGGTGGGGATGCCCACCACCGGTGTGTACATGGTCGTCTCGGTTCTTGCCGCACCTGCGCTGGTGAAGTTCGGAATTCCGATTGTCGCCGCTCACCTCTATGTGTTTTATTACGGCCTGATGGCCATGGTGACTCCGCCGGTCGCGGTCGGTGCAATCGTGGCCAGCGGAATCGCAAAATCGGACTACATGATGACGGGTATCGCCGCGAGCCGCCTTGCCGTCCCCGGTTTTTTACTTCCGGTCTTTTTCATTTACAGGCCCCAGATACTCTTCATCGGCGGGACAGCTCTCGATGCTCTCGTTGTCTTCGTCTCGTGCTGCATCGCTCTTTTTTGCCTGGCCGCGGCGCTCGAAGGGCATATGTTCCGCAAGCTCAAGCTTCTTGAAATTCTGTCGCTCGGTGCGGCTGCCATGCTCCTTATCGATGCGGCTTTCTTAACCAGCGTCATCGGTTTTTCTCTCGCCGCGGCAGTTGTCTTCTTTCAATTGAGAAAAAGTATCGATGCTTCCGTTACGCCGAACGGGAGAGCATGAGTGGATTCCATGAGAGGTTTCTTTCTCAGTGAATAAATTGGAGGATACTTGAAGGGAGAGATTCATTTGAGACAGTTTCTACATTGCGCAGGAATAAGAAATCCGGGGAGATCCGGTCCTGTTGAACCCTCCACGGTGGTCATAGAGAACGACCAGATTCTGGAAGTGCTCCCGGGATATGTCGAACCGGATGAACACAGCGGCCTCGTATCATGGAAAGACTATATCGTGATACCGGGGTTGTTCAGCTGCCACGAGCATGTGACGCTGGACTCCGCTGCGGCGGAAGTTCCGGAGGCCGAGGTCGGAGCGATTTTCGCGATACGGGCTGTCGGCGTTTGCGCGCAGTTCCTTTCGAAGGGCGTTACCACGGTACGGGATGCCGGGTCCAGGGGAGCGGTCAACATCGTGATCAAGAAAGCGCTTCAGGAAGGGCTTTTTTCCGGTCCTGACCTGATTGTTCCGGGCCACCGGATTTCACGGACGGGATTTACGAAATGGCGTGTATGTCTCGAAGTCGACGGCCCGGACAACCTGAGAAAGGCTGTTCGTGAAGAGCGGAAGCGCGGCGCCGAATTCATCAAGCTAATGGTTTCCGACGTTCTGTCGGGTCCCGGGACTCCTTACGACCCGCAGTATTCGTACGATGAGATACGGGCGGCGGTGGAGGAAGCCCATGAACTCGGACTGAAGGTAGGAGTTCACGCATACGGAGGGGAAGGCGCAAGCAGGTCGCTTCGCGCCGGAGTCGATTCGATTGAACACGGAGCCTCCCTGTCGGATGAAGATATCGAAATCATGGCGGAACGAGGCACTTTTTATGTTATGACATACAAGGCCATATACGATGCGGTTGTCAATCCGAAAACACCGCCCTTGCTGAAGGAAAAAGCTCGATCGATGGTGGAACGTTATCACGAGACGCTCTCAAAAGTGAAGAAAGCCGGCGTACGTGTGGTTGCCGGAGGCGATTCGCACGGTTTTGATCCGGTCATGGAAGCCTCGGCCCTTCTCAAGAGCGGTTTTACTCATGCTGAAGCGTTTGCCGCCCTGACCGTCAATGGAGCCGCTTTGTGCGGCATGCCCCTTAAAGGAGTCGTTCAGCCGGGCTTTACAGCGGATCTCGTTGCGCTGGAAGGCGATCCGCTTGAAGATATTCAGGCTCTCGGAAAGGTGCAGGGCGTTTTCAAAAGAGGGAAGAAAGTAAAATAATACATCGGCAACTGGTCTCTTTGCACGGCAGAGTTTGCGGATATGCCGCGAAAGTGAGTATTTCGCGCATCCGGAACAATCTGGATTCCCGCCTCGTAATGAGTAGGGGGAAATCCGGGATTAAAAAAGAAGAAGCCGGTGCCGCAACGGCCTCGGCTTCTTCTCGAATACGAAAAACAGAAGCGAATCGCTGTTATTTTGCTCCTTCGGCGGACTTCAACACTTCATCGACTACTGCGTCCCCTAAATTTTTACGGATCAGTTTTTCGGTTTCCGCAGCGGCCTTTTTCAATTCCGCCTGAAGGGCCGGATCAGGATCAATGATCGTCATGCCGCTTTCTTTCAGGGAAGCCAGCATTGCATCATTTTTCGCCTTGGCCAGGTCGAAAAGATAATCCGCCGCTTCATTCATGCTTTCGTCGATGATCTTTTGGTATTCCTTGGGCATCCCCTCATAGATATCCTTGTTGATGTTGATGCTCAGAATAAACGCTATGTGATGAGTATTGATGAGGTATTTTTGGACTTCGTAGAATTTGCTGGACCAGATGATCTCGTAGGGATTTTCCTGGGCATCGACCGTTCCCTGCTGAAGGGCGACGTAAAGTTCAGCGAAGCTCAACGGGGTTGGATTGGCTCCCAGGGCTTTCCAGAAGGCCATGTGGTATTCGTTCTCCATGGTCCGGATCTTGAGTCCGGCAAAATCGGCAACGGTGTTTATGGGCTTGCTGGTCGTCGTCTCGCGGTAATAGATCGGTTCAAAAAGGAGTAGCTTGAGGCCGGCCCTGTCATACCACTCCTCGAGCTTTGCCAGGAACGGCCCGGAAAGAGCTTTCCTCGCCACATCCAGATTTTCATACAGCATGGGGATGTCGAAAATGGCGAGTTCAGGTATGAATCCTACCTGGGGAGCTGTCGTCTGAGAGACCATGGCTATATCGCCGAGTTGGCATCCTTCGAGGATCTCCCGGTCGCCGCCGAGCTGATTGTCGAGATAGATCTGCACCTTGATCTTGCCGTTCGATTTCTTCTCGATAAGCTCCTTGATCTTTTCGGTAGCCAGCGCTCTGGGAGTTTCCCCGGTGGAAGGATAGGACCCCGCCAACTGCAGCGTATATTCCTGGGCCGCCACCGGACCTGTAAACACGAACAGCACCGACACAACAAATGCAATTCCCAATAGAAGTGAAAACACCCTGACCTGCTTCATTTCATACCCCTCCTTTTTTCAAGTTATCCTCTTTTGCGGTACCTGATCTCCCGAACTCCTTTTTCCGGATCGGGCTGAAAAAGTCTTTCCCTTTTCACCTCCCTTAAGAGCTTGGAATGGATGGAAAAACGCTCATTGTTATTCATTGACGAAAAGCCGCCCTCCCCAATCCCTTCTCACAGGAACAAGAGGCTCATCTGCGGTATAAAGGTAATCAGAAGGAGCGCGAAGATGAATGCGATGATGAAGGGAATCGCTTTTATGCCGACTTTCATCACATGATCATTAATAAGCGGCGCCGCAACGAAAAGATCCACGCCGAAGGGAGGTGTGACCATGCCGACTGCAAGGTTGATCACCATGATGACTCCAAGATGGATGGGACTTATGCCCAGGACCGTGGCTGCGGCGAGCATCATGGGCGCAAGAATGGCGATGGCTGGTCCCACGTCCATGAACATGCCCAGGACGAGGAGAATAATGTTGAGCGTGATGAGAAAAATGTACTTGTTCCCGGCGAAATGGTTCAGGATAAAGTTGCTCAAAACAGCGGGGGCCTGCAGGAGGGCAAGAACCCGGCCGAACACAATGGCAAGGGACAGCAGGACGACGATAGGTGCGTAAGATTTGACAGTGTCTCTCAGGACTGCTCCCAGTTCCTTGAACGACAAGCTTTTGTAGACGAAAAGACATACCAGGAGGGCGTAGAAGACGGATACGGCGGCGGCCTCCGTAGGAGTCACGATCCCGCTGTAGATTCCGCCGAGAATGATGACAGGAGTGAGCAAGGCCCAGAAGCTCTCCCTGAACAGTCTCAGAAAACCGCCTGAACGGAGGCTTTTCACTTTTTCGGAAATGAGTTTTCTGTCCTCGCCGTGCACTTTTGCGTAGAAAAGGGCATACCCCATGAGGCTGAGGCCGATGACGAGCCCGGGGATGATTCCTGCGATAAAGAGGCTGCCGATGGATACGCCGGTGACCACTCCGTAGGTTACGAAAGGAATGCTGGGAGGAATTATGACACCGAGGCTTCCGGCCGTGGCCACCAGCGCGGCGCTGTAGACCTTGTCATACCCCAGGGAGACTAAAAAGGGGATTGCCATGCCCCCCACGGCGGCAGTCGTGGCCACGCCGGATCCTGAAATCGCGCCATAAAACAGGCATGTGAAGATTGCCGTTATGGGAATTCCGGCCGGGAAATCCCCGATAAAATAGGCGAAGAAATTGAACAGTTTGTCCGAAATCTTCCCTTTGGTCATGATGTTTCCCGAGAGGATAAAAAGAGGGATGGCCAGCATCGGTGTGCTGTCGAGGGCGCTCACTATATTCCGGATGACATAGGCCAGTGAAGCGGGGAAACCTGGATTTGTCAGTCCGGGGAAAATTGTTGCAAAACCCAGAGCTACTGCTATAGGAACTCCGAGGGCCAGACCGCCGATCAGGATAAGAAACAGTGTCAGAACCATCTTTATGCCTCCTTCTTGCTGATGGCTGTCCTCATGTCCTGTCCCGTTTTCTGGACGGACCTCAGCGTTGCCAGGAAGAAGCCGGCGATAGCCGCGAAATAGATCCAACCCAGGGGGATTTTCAGGGCGGGGCTCGTTTGACCGGTCCTGATAACCCTTTGAATCGCCGGAATCGAATTGAAAAAGAGATAGCCGAAGAAAAGAGTTACAGACACGTTGATCAAAGTGACCATGAGATGCTTCATGCCGGCGGGGAGGGCTTCAACAAGAGTATCGACTTTCAGAATACTGTTTTCCTTGATCGTATACCCGATGCTTATAAGGGCTGACCAGACGAAGGCATAGCGGGAGGCCTCCTCGGCCCATGACAACGACGCGTTGAAGACATATCGCATGATGACCTGGAGCATCATGACGACGGCAATGACAATGAGCAGACCGCTCAACACATATTCTTCGAAATGCTCATTCAACCATTTCAGTATCTTCAATACCTTCACCTCCGGCCTGGTTTCAAAGGCGTCCCACCTGAGGAACCGATCATCGCATTCTCCGGGGGCATCCTTTTTGCATCAAATGTTCCGGCATGCTATTCGTCATTACTTTCCACTTGGTTTTCTGCCCCCGGTTCATTTGCCGGAAGCTTCCGCTTCCTGCCGGATGAACTCCAGGAATAATGCGGAACGCCGGAGCCTCTTTCATCGGCTTGCCGCAGGAACAGAAATATACACCACATCGCAGACCATGTTGCCGGTCCCGATTTTGGCGTTTTTGATCCTTCTGGTTACCTCAACCCTCCAGAGTCTGATGATTCTAATTTATAACATATTAGCAATTAGTGAATTTATTCCGTGTAATATAACATTTCTATCGTGTGGTAATTCTTGCCATTTAGTGGATATTTTCCATATATATATATCAGACCCTGAATTCCGTGTCAAGGGTCAATCTGGTGATGTCAATTCTAAGGAATCTCTGAAAAAACTCCGGCAAATAATCTTACGGCCTTGAAAAAGTGTTGCTGCGGTTGCGTCCAAATCCACCCCATGCCGGCGAGCTGAAAACGATGAACCGCCGGAGAACGATTGCGAATGCCTCCACCTTCTCTGCGTCCGGTTTCGAGGGTTGCTTCGGAATGATTTTCCGCCTTGGGGAACGGATGTGCTGGAAGACGCCCTCAAGCAGTGCAGTCTTTTCCTTAATGCGCACATGATCCGGATCCAAGCGAGGGAGTCGGTGCGGGAGAAGCAAGGGTTTTCGACTACCGTTTAGCTTGAGTTCCGAAGAGGGGGGCTGCTCTTTGCAGTCTGAACAGCGGCTTCCGGAGGCCGTAATATCCACAGGAGCCCGAAGGCCGGCATTGCAAAAACACGATTGAATCCGGTTTACTTTTTCCCTTGGTACAGTTGACGTACCGATATGTCGAACAAAGGATGCAGGCTCCCTTTAAAGAGAAGGGAGCCTGCGATGCGAAAGCGAAGATTATTTCAGTCCGAGTTCCTCCAGTTTTCCTGTGGTGGGAATGCCTTTCGAGTCCCAGCCCCTCAGTTTGTAGTATTCCGGGAGCATCTCGGGGAGGCGGCTCACCATGCCCTTGGAGGGGCCTTCCGGGATGGGTTCTTTCAGAAGGCGTACGGGCAGGGTGTCTTCCGCGGTATCCATTCCTTCCCTCAGGTTGAAGAGGCGCTCGATGTTCCAGATGCGCTCCCCCGCCTTGAGGGCGGCGGCGCCGTCGTACTCGAAGCCTGTGGCGGCCTTCATAAACGCCGCATAGTCGTCGGCGCCGAGCGCGAACGAGGTGAAGAGGCACATGCCGGACGAGTCGATCGCGGCGGTGAGATCCTGAAAGATCTTGACCCAGGTGGGTTTTGTCGAGATGTCCGCCGGATCGAGCTTCTCGGGGATGCCGAGCACTTCGGGGGATGTCGTGTATCCGCGAACATGGCAGCCGCCCCTGTTCGATGTGGCGTAGTTCAGGCCGATCCCCTGGACGGCGCGGCCGTCGTATGCCGGCATCTCCAGTTTCTTGACCGTCATGGAGAACTCCGGGTGGCCGTACATATCGCAAAGAGCGTACGAACCCATGGCGAGCTTCTTTCCGAAGCCCTCGACGAGCCCCATCTTCTTCGTCCAGTAGACAATGGCCTCGCCGCTGCCGAACTTCAGTTCCGGACCGCCCTCAAGCTCTTCTTTCTGTATGTAGCCCTTCTCGTACAGTTCCATTGCGGCCGCGATGGTGACGCCCGCGCTGATGGTGTCAAGTCCGTACTCGTTGCAGAGGTAGTTGGCCTCGATGATCGGCTCGAGGGGTTCCACACCGCAACAGACGCCGAACGAGAAAATCGTCTCGTATTCGGGACCCTCTCCCTCGCGTTCGCCGACTTTGGTGACGCGTCCGCAGCCGATGGGACAGCCGAAACAGGAGTATCTCTTGGTCAGGAAATCCCGGGCGAGCGTCTCGCCGGACTGCGAGTCGGCCTCCGGCATGTAGGCTCCCTGCCAGTTTTTGAAGGGGTAGCCGCCGATCTGGTTGATGACGTTGACCAGTACCGCCGTGCCGTAGGTGGGAAGTCCCTGGCTCGTGACGGGGTTGGTCTTCAGTTTTTCCATGGCGGTTGCGAGCACCGATTTCATCTCGTCCTGGTTCTCGACGTGGGGACGGGAACTTCCTTTGACGACGATCGCCTTGAGGTTCTTCGATCCCATGACCGCGCCGACACCGCTTCGGCCCGCAGCCCTGTTCTTGTCGTTCATGACGGCGGCGATGCTGGAGAGCCTCTCTCCGGCGGGACCGATGCACAGAACCTTGGCTTTTTCGTCGCCGACCGCTCCAAGGAGGTTATCGGTCGCCTGGTGGCTGTCAAGTCCCCAGAATGCCGAGGCGTCGCGGATTTCCACTTTGTCGTCGTTGATATGAATATACGATGGTTTTTCGGCCTTTCCTTCGAGGATGATCATGAACCATCCGGCCCGTGCCAGCTCCGCACCCCAAAAACCGCCGGAGTTGCTGCTGGCGATCCGGTTGTTGAGGGGACTCTTGGTGACCGCCATGTAGCGCCCCGCTGCGGGAGCGCCTTTTCCTGTCAGCGGACCGTTGGCGAAGATAAGCTTGTTCCCGGGAGAAAGAGGATCGACTCCCTTCGGGAGTTCATCGTACAGCACCTTTGTCGCGTATCCTCGTCCTCCGATGAAATCCTTCATCGTCTTTTCGCACAGGCTTTCCCTTGAGACTGCTCCTGTGGTGAGGTTGATGCGCAAAATCGATCCGAATTTATCCATTCCGTATTTCCCCTCCTTAAATATAGTGATTCCGATTCATGCCCTTGGAAAAACAAAGAAGGACGACAGCCTCGGCGGCTTTTCGTCCTTCTTTGCAAACGCGGCCGGCGGAGAGATCGCCCTCTCCACCCAATGCCCGGAATATCTCGGAGAGACGTTCCGGGTCGAAGGTGTATTTGACTGTTCACCTTGTTCTTTATATCTTTCCCTTTATTTTTATACCATAAAAGAGCACCTGTCAATTCTCGGGATTCTTTTTCTTGTATAATCAGTCTGCACATCAGGAGGTGAGAGTGTGTTGAGCTGGTTTGATTTTCTTCCTTTAAGGGCGGAACGACAGGGACCGTGGCAGATCATCTCTTTTCTCGAAATCCGGGAGGCCGCGGAGGATGAAGGACTCTCGCCGATAGAAGCTGAAATACGCTGTCTTCAGCGGGGGTACGTCCCCTCCCGGTATATCCGCAACATGGGAACGATCGGAATCGACGGCCAGATAAGATTGTTGCGCTCGTCGGTTGCGGTCATCGGATGCGGCGGACTGGGCGGCCTTGTCGCCGATCTGCTGGCGCGGGCGGGAGTAGGGCGCCTGGTTCTTGTGGACGGAGATGTTTTTGACGAGACGAATTTGAACCGGCAGATTCTCTCGACCGAGGGAAATCTGGGACTCTCGAAATCGAAAGTCGCCGCACAGCGTGTTTACGAGATCAACGGCGCGCTGGAGCCTGAAGCCCGGCAGTGCATGTTCGACGAGTATACGGCGCCCGGAATTCTGGAAGGGTGCGATCTGGCGGTTGACTGCCTGGACAGTCTCACGACCCGGCGTGTTCTCTTTACCGAATGCCGGACGAGGGGGATACCGGTGGTTTCGGGGGCTATCGGCGGGTTCTGGGGGCAGGTCGGAATTGCCATGCCCGATGATCAGAATCTCGCCGAATTTCTGTCGGGAGATACGGACAAGGGCGTGGAGACCGAGACAGGGAATCCTCCTTTCACTCCGGCCGTGGTGGCTGCTCTTGAGTGTGCCCAGGCGGTGAAGATTCTCACCGGCAAGGGGAAGGTGCTCAGAGATCAGCTGCTGTGGATGGACCTTGCGGAGGACGAGTTTACGCGCTTGCGACTGAGCTGACCAGTCGTTTTATCCTATTTCGAAGGAAGGGAGATGGAATCGTGAAGCTTTTTCAAGTGGATGCGTTTACAGAAACGCTCTTTGCGGGAAATCCGGCGGGAGTCTGCCTGCTCGAAGCGGATGCGCCGGATACCTGGATGCAGAGCATGGCGGCGGAGATGAATCTGTCCGAGACGGCGTTCCTTCTGGGGACGCCGTCCGGTTGGTCTCTCCGTTGGTTTACACCGCGCGTGGAGGTGGCTTTGTGCGGCCACGCGACCCTCTCCACGGCGCATATCATGCTTCAGGAGGGGATTCTTTTGCCGGGGAACGAAGCCGTCTTCCACACGAAGAGCGGTCCTCTGAGCGCAAAAGCCGAGGAAGAGTGGATCGTGCTCGACTTCCCGTCGAAAAAGGTCGTTTCCGTCACTCCTCCTCCGGGGCTCATCGAGGCGCTCGGGCTGGAACGCGACGAGTTCCTCTTTTGCGGGAAGAACAAGGACGACTATCTCCTCGAGCTCCCCGACGAGGAGCTTGTGCGCTCGCTCGATCCCGATTTCGTCGCGCTCTCCGACGTGGAGGCCAGGGGAACCATGGTGACGGCACCGTCGTCGCGCTGCGAGTTCGACTTCGCCTCCCGCTTCTTCGCGCCTGCCGTGGGCGTGAACGAAGACCCGGTGACGGGGTCCGCTCACTGCGCGCTCGCCCCCTACTGGGGGAAAAAGCTGGGCAAGACGCTGATGAACGCCGAGCAGGTTTCCGCCCGAGGAGGCGCGATGCTGGTCGAAGTGCAAGGGGAGCGGGTGCTGCTGCGAGGAAAGGCCGTCACTGTCTTCCGCGGAGAGATAACTTCCTGAACCGACTTGTTTTCGGAGCAACAGGTAAAGGAGGTGCGTCGGGGTGGAGTATATGTTTATAACGACACGAGCGGATATCTGAAAACGGGCCGGTAAGGTTGTTTTAAAAAAGGAGACCAGCTATCAAAAGTCAATAGGGGCAGTTGAGAAAAAGTAAAGA
>CAYRPJ010000012.1:0-103293 GCA_964426245.1 uncultured Synergistaceae bacterium | reverse complement strand
GCGAAGCGCGCGTCTTCGGTTCGCGCGTCTCCGGAACCGCGAAAGCCTCGTCCGACCTCGATCTGGCCGTTGTCTGCGAGGGGCGGATGGATTTCGACACGCTGCGCCTTCTGAAAGAGGCGTTCGAGGAGTCGGACCTCCCCTTCAGGGTGGACGTGCTCGATTGGCACGTGGTCTCCGACAGCTTCCGGAGGGTGATCGAGGCCGGATGCGAAGCGCTTCCGACGGACGGAGACGATGGAGAGATGGGGTCGTAACGCTGAAGCTTCTCGAAGCGCTCGGAGTGATTCTTCCGGGCGTGGTTCCGCAGAGTTCCGCGCATGTGCGCACGTACAAGAAGCTGAAAAAAGAGGCCTAACCCGCTGGGGGAAAGGCCTCGGATGATTTTTAGCCTTCTGAAAAAAGTGAAGATCCGATATAGGCATAGCTGTAGAGAGCCAGCCGCCGCCCCTCTTCCGGCGCAATATTCAGCACCAGCTCTTTCCTTCTGCGAGATACTTTGACAGCAGACAGAGGCAGTGTTGTTGCGAAAACCGCATATCGTGGCCTGTTGCTATACCGGGGAGTTCCTGCGAAGAGGTACTCCCCGGACAAACAGTTTTTACTTCCGGCCCATCTCGACAATCTTTTTGTAGTTTTCAGGTCCCCAAGTTTTGTTTCCAAGTTTGTCGCGAACTGATTGGGTGGATTCAATAAAAGGTGCGAGGTCGGGAGAGGTTATAACAACACCGCTCTTTCTCGCTTTTTCAAGGAACGATTCCTGCTGTTCCTCCATTAACTTCTGGGTGAGAGCCTCGGCTGCTTCCTGAGCCTTGATTACGATCTCCTGCTGTTCTGTTGTTAGCCCCTGAAAGAATTCCTCGTTGATGATGACAAATGCCGGCTTGTTGATGTGGTTGGTCAGAGCAATGCACTTCTGGACCTCATGGAATCCGGCAGCCACTATTGTTTCGATGGGATTCTCCTGGCCGTCCACAAGGCCGGTCTGGAGCGAGGTGTAAATCTCGCCGAAGCCCATGGTGGTAGGTTGCGAACCGAAAGCTGCGAGTGTTTCGACGTAGTAATCACGCTCTGGGGAACGAATCTTCAATCCTTTCAGATCGGCCATTTCATTGATGATCTTGTTGCTGCTGATTACGCGGGGGCCTCGTGGAAGAAGACCCAGAGTGCGAATACCGCGTTTTGTAATAGACTCTTCGTTCCACTCTTTTCCTATTTCGCTGCTTAATATTATTCTCCAGTTATCAAGAGATTTGACGAGATAGGGAAGGCTAAGATATTCGATCTGCACCAGGGGAGGCTGCCCGCTGGACATCATCTGGATCGTTCCCATCTGCACCTGCTCAAGCTGTTCCTGGGTTTTCCCCAACTGGTCCGCGGGGTAGAGGAAAACTTTAATTGCTCCATCGGTTTCTTTTTCAACAATCCGTTTAAATTCTTCCATACCTTCATAAGCGGCCTCTCCACTGCTGGCCCATGTGCCGTAGTGAATCTCCTTCGAGGCTGCCAGAGCATTGGTGCAAAACAACATGGACGCGACTACAAAGACGGCAAGAAATTTTTTGTTCATTTGTCTACCTCCTGAATAGAATTTAGCTACCTTTTTTCAACAACATGCCCTTTGCCTGAAGGCCATTTCGTATCCACTGTTTTCCATTTCTCGACTAGAATGATTGCGCGGCGAACGACTTCGGCAAAAAGTTTCTTTCCGTTTTCCGCGCTGGAGAGCCAGGGATTGCCCATCACACCGTCGGGCGATATGTCTTCCATATTCAGAAAAAGGGAGAACTCCATGTCCTCGAAAGCAACCTTTGCCAGGGTTTTGACCTCCATTCCCTGAATCTCGCTCCTGGTCGTTATATCCTTGAGTAGATCCATCCTCATGTCTTCGGGAAATAAGAATGTGCTCATCGACGTCAAAGGCTCGGCGCCGTGCCCCGACGTTGTGAGATCACCGAAAACACTCTTGCGAAAATCAGGCTTCAACAAGGCCCAAAGGTTCACATTCGGAATCATGATGCCACGATCTCTTAAAATAATTCTGGATACGCGATCAAGTACGGGATCGTTGCCTGCATGACCGTTGAAGAACATAATGCGTTTAACCCCATGGTCCAGGAAGCTATAGCATATATCGTGTAACAAGCCGATCAACGTTTGCGGTTGCAGCGAAATGGATCCGGGAAAACCTCGGAAGTATTCCGAGTATCCGAAAGGAATGCATGTCGTACAGTATGCATCCGCTTCTTCCGCTACTGCCTTTGTCACGGCCTCGGCGCATCGATAATCGCCTGTGGGTGTGTGAGGTCCCTGCTGTTCTGTCGATCCAAGAGGAATCAGAATCACTGGATCTTTTGTGTAAACGTCTTCGATCTCCTTCCATGTCATGCGGTACAGTTCATGTTTGCTCATAAACAACACCCTTTCGCGAAATATAGTTGTCTCATTTTAAGAATAAATTGGGAATAAACGTGGAAAACCATGGGATATAAGCGATTAAAAGCACTGCGACGAACATGGGGATGTAGAGAGGGATCATGGCCTTCACCAAGCGATCATACGGAATTTCCGCGATTTCAGATGCCAGGGAAAGACATATCCCTACAGGCGGAGTGATGGAACCAATTCCGGTTGTAAAGACGAGAAGCACGCCGAAGTGGATCGGGTCGATGCCGAGTTTCATTATAACCGGAACCAGGATGGGAGTAAGGACTACCTGTATGGCGGATGGAATCATAAATAGCCCCATCATGAAAATGAACAGTGTGATGAGACCAAGTATAATGTGTTTGTTGGTGCTTAAATCCAGCAGAAACGTCAAAACCTTTGCAGGAATCTGAGCTCGTGTTACAACCCAGCTGAACATTGATGCGAAAGCGATGATCAAAAGAACCTTGATGCTGCGGAGCGACACTCCGAGAATAAGGTTCCATGCTCCTCTTGTATCTATTTCTTTGTAGACCACCGCTCCCATGATGAAGCCGTAAAGCACAGCGACCGCAGCCGCTTCGGTGGGGGTGAAAACCCCGCTGAGGATCCCTAAAACGATGATTATCGGCATGGCAATTGCAGGAATGCCGCGTATAAGGGCGTCTTTGCTCTCCTTACGCGTGACCTTCTCTGTAACGGGATAATTCCTTTTAATGGAATAGTAGTGAGTGAACACCATTTGAGAGATCGCAATGACGAAGCCGGGAAGGATACCGGCAACCAAAAGCTTGCCCACAGACTGTTGGGCAAGCACGCCGTAGAGGACAAGTCCGATGCTGGGCGGAATAATCGGGCCGATCATCGAAGAGGCCACGGTGATGGCTGCGGAGAACTCGGCGTCGTATCCATCTTTCTTCATGGCCGGGATCAGAATCGAGCCGAGTGCGGCGGTGTCGGCCGTAGCCGAGCCCGAAATCCCTGCAAAAAAAACACTTGCAACAATGTTTACCTGGGCGAGCCCGCCCCTGATATGCCCCACCAAAACCTTGGCGAGCGAAATGATGCGCTCGGTGACGCCGCTGAAGTTCATCAGCTCGCCCGCGAGATAAAAGAAAGGTATGGCAAAGATGGTAAAAGAATCGATTCCGGAAACGACATTCTGCGAGACTACGCTCAGAGGGATTCCCATATAGATCAGATAAACGAGCGAGCTGATGCCGGTCGCAAATGCGATGGGCATTCCAAGGATCGTCAATCCTGCGAGAAGCACAAACATCAGGGCAACCATATGCTTATGCCTCTCTTCCGGAGCCAAGCAGACGGCGAAGGATACCCGGGATGTGATACAAGGTGCTGCATGCCATTAGAAAAGCTCCAACTGGAGCGGCGGCGCGCCAGAACGAGAATGGAATCTGCAAGGCGCCTGATGAAATATGCCATGAGGCTTTTAAGAGCTTCGGAGAGGTCCATACCATAATAAGCAACATCACGACCACGGCAATCCTGAACAGCAGGTCTATGAGATATCGTATTTTGAGCGGAAATGTTTGAGCAAGTTCCGGAATTGCAAGATGTGTGTCTTGAAATGTCAAAACAGCGCCACCAAGCATCACCATCCAAATCAACATGAACCGAGCTAGCTCCTCGCTCCAGATCAGCGGTGAATTCAGGGCAAAACGAAAGAAGACTTGGGCGATCGTGAGAATGGTGATGACTAAAAATAAAACTCCGACAATGTATCGTATCAAATTCATGAAGCGAGGATAAAATTGAAATATTTTTAAACACCCCTTGTTGAAAAATTGCCCGGATAAAGACTTTTTGTCGCTTTTTCCAAGGCGGATTCTCGAAAAAATTATGAGGAATCTCTGAAAGCGGCGGCGCATTCAAGAGTTCTTCAAGAAAATTAGGCCAGCCCCGTGTGCTGCTTCAATCGTCCTCTTCACCAGAATAGGTGGATTATACCAGAGAACAAAGAAATTTCCTTCACCAAACGTCCAGTTTTTTGCGGAGGTTTCGTGAAAGCTTCCATTGTTACTGTGGGTGTTGCGTCCTCCATACGGAGCGAGAAAAAATCTCCCAGTTCGACGCCAAGTGCATCAACGGCTTTAGGGCTTTGTCTTAGTCAGGTTTCGCGTCGAAGGACCGGAAGATTTTTTAGAGACTTTCGCGCTCAAGACCGTCATTCTTCGCGTACTTTGAGGATCAATCAGGAGAACGGCTGGATGGAGGCTATCGACCGTCATGCGGAGATCGAAGAAACCTTCTTCGAACAGCAATTCCGCCGCACCCCCCCCTACTCCCCCGCCTCTTCCGCGTACGCCACCGCAAGCTGCGCCGCTACACGGGCGTTGTGATAAACAAGCTGCTTGTTCGCATGGAGGCTGCTTCCCCCCGTCGCTTTGTGGAGGTAGGCGAGGATGAACGGGGTGATCTCCTTCCCCCGTATGCCCCGCACCTCGGCGGCCTTCACGGCCTCGTCGATGCTTCGGGCGATCAGGACGGGGTCCATCTCGTCCTCTTCGGGGATCGGGTTGGCGACCACCATGCCCCCCTCCAGCCCGAGCGACCATTTCAGACGGAGCGCGCGGGCGATCTCGCGCAGGTCGTCGGCGCGCTCGTCGACGCGGAAGCCGCTGTTGCGCACGTAGAAGGCGGGGAAGGCGTCCGTCCGGTACCCCACGACGGGGACGCCGTACGTCTCCAGCACTTCGAGGGTCAGTCCGATGTCGAGGATGGACTTTGCCCCGGCGCACACCACCGCGACCGGGGTGCGGGCCAGCTCCGTCAGGTCGGCCGAGACGTCGAAGGTCTGCGGAGCGCCCCGGTGCGCGCCGCCGATGCCGCCCGTGGCGAAGACGCGCACGCCCGCGAGCGACGCGCCGATCATGGTGGTGGCGACGGTGGTCGCGCCGTCGAGCTCCTTGGCCAGCGTCATGGGGAGGTCGCGCCTGCTGACCTTGCGGATGCTACTGCCGCGCCCCATGTGTTCCAGATCCTCCTCGCTCAAGCCCACGCGTATGATCCCCCCTATCACCGCGACGGTCGCAGGGACGGCCCCCTCTTCGCGGATGATCCGCTCGCAGGTGCGCGCGCTTTCGACGTTCTCGGGGTAGGGCATGCCGTGGCTGATGATGGTAGACTCCAGCGCGACGACGGCTCTTCCGGCGTCCAATGCCTCCCTGACTTCGGAAGCCGCGCACACTCTCTCCTGCACAATGCGGCTCTTCTCCATGCTCTTCGCTCTCCTTTTCTTATAAGATTGCGGCGCAAGAGGTCTTATTGCAGCGCCTCCGCGGCGGCGACGCTCATCCGCTCGCTCACCGTTCGGCGGCTGAGCAGAGTCAGGGAGGAGGCCCTCACCGCGAACCGGGTTGTCTCCTCCATGCTCCATCCCAGCAGATCGCCGTAGACCGCCGCCGCAGTGAAGGCGTCTCCCGCGCCGGTAGCGCTCACCGGGCGGACCGGAAACGCTGGGACCTTTCCGGCGTGCTTCTCGTCGGCGAAGAAGACACCTTCTGCTCCAAGAGTAATATACAGTCTTTTCACTCCCCGGATCAGCAGGCGGCGGGAGGCCTCCTTCAAGTCGGAGTCGTTTTCTATCGGCATTCCGGCCAGATATGCCGCTTCTATCCTGTTCATCTTGATGCAGTAGAATCGCCCGGCGATCTCCTCCATCCGGGGACACTTGCCTGTGGATACCGGATCGATGTAGATTTTCGCGCCCTGAAGCTCGTTCGCGAGCCACCTCAGGGCGCCGGCGGTCAGGCAGGCGTCCGCGACGATTACGGAGGCCTGCGACAGGAGCGGCAGGCACGAGCGGAGATGATCCTCTCCCAGGTGCTCCAGAATACTCATGTCGGAGAGAGCGAGAGCCAAGTCTCCGTTCTCGTCCAGAATGGCGATATAGGAGGAGGAAGCGTGCCCCTTGACCGTCATGCTGTATTCCAGGGAGATTCCGGGGCCGCGGCAGGACTCCCGGATCCGTTCGCCTTCCGGGTCGTCGCCGAGGGCTGTGATCAGGGCGACTGGGATGCCGAGGCGCGCCAGGTTCTCGGCGATGTTCCTGGCGACGCCTCCGGGGCAGGTCCGGACCTGTCCCGGGTTCGAGTCCCGCATCGTGAGCGGACGCTCCGGAAAGCCCTGCACGTCGATGTTCGCCGCTCCTATCGCAACGACCTTTATTTCGAGGTTGTCCATGCAGATTCCTCCCCGGTTCCCTTCTTTGCTGCGGATGCGTTTTTTCGTCCGCACATTTCAAAATCTATATGTTCGGATGTATTCCGTCAAGTGCGGTGCAGGAAAACCGCCAGGTCAAGGAGACGTTCCGGGCGCTTGCCGGTCATTTCGGCGGAGAATGCCGACATTGCCGGTACGGGAACCGGCGGTCCGTGCTTCGTTCGGTGAAGGAGAAGGAAGAGGCTAGCAGGCGGGCTTTTCCCGGCACTATTTGCTATACTGGGACAAAATAGAAAAGAAAGGTGGAATTGAAATGAGCGGAAAATTTTCTCTATATGCGCGGACAGGCTGTGTCTTAGCGCTCATGGGGTTCTGTTTGGCGCTATTTTCTCCTGCTGCCTCCGGAGCGATCCAGGAGGAAGTCGTCGCCATGATCGAGATGGAGGTGGCTCTTCACAGCGAGTATCTGTTCATGGCCGGAGATCCGCCTGCTCAAGCCCACATCGACTGGGAGGGGGGGTATCGCCACACGGGGCCGTGGACATTCGTGCGTTTCAAGGGAGGACAGGG
This sequence comes from uncultured Synergistaceae bacterium, assembly GCA_964426245.1. Classification (GTDB taxonomy): domain Bacteria; phylum Synergistota; class Synergistia; order Synergistales; family Aminobacteriaceae; genus JAAYLU01. Next base: position 96,114 of record CAYRPJ010000012.1, on the reverse strand, counting down.
GTATTTCGTCTCGCCGGGGCGGAAGCAGAGTCCCGAGATGCCGCACGCCGGCGGAGCAAAGGTCGTCGGCTCGCATACCTGCATCAACGGAGAGGGGTTCGTGATGGGGAAAAGAAGCTTCGCATTGCCGGTGACGGATGTCCGCGCCGCCTGGCCGGAGATTGAGGATGCCGGCGGAGGAAAGTTCTGGATGTTCGTCGGTCTGCCGGAGTTCACCGTGGAGCCTCCTGTGGGCTGGTCCGGGGCATCGGGAGAATGTCCCGCCTTCGATCAGAAGATGGGCGGATGTGTCAACGGTCCTCCCTGGCGGGGGCCGGAATCCCGTCTCGAGGAAGATGAGCTGCCCGAGGCGGCTGTTGTCGCGTGGAAGGACCTGGTCGCCGCGGCAAAGGGGAGCGGACCTTCGATCACTTTCGGTTTCGAACACCGGAGCGTGGAGGAAGAAGAGGACTCTTTCGGTTTCCCCGTCAGGGAGACGATCGTCTATAGGGTGAAAGGAACGATTCATCCGGAAGGGTGGCTGGACATCGAGCCGCTGCGGAAATGAGCGATGGATCTCCTTCTCCGGGGAGAAAGAGATCCAAGGAGCGGAAGGCCGGAAGATGAAATGCTGCCGGCGCTGCGATAATGGGCGCCCGTTTGCGTGTCGGTTTTTTTCATGGAGCAGTCGATGGTGTTGTCCTCTTGTGAAGACCGGGATACTGAAAGTCAGGTGTTTGCCCCGATGAGCGATGCCGACGGCGCCGCTTTGTTCGCGTCAGGCGTTTGAAGGCACATGGTTTACGGGCTCTCGCTGAAAATCCGTGCGCCGGCCTTCCAGGGATTCCGTTCGTGTATTCTCGACTGCCTTTGTTCCCTGCTCACGAATCGTTCCGTTCCCTAATCCGCAGGCAGAGGGAGCGTCACCGGTGCTCGCTGGTGCCGCCGGTGCATCCATTTTGATATGAAGTATGATTTTATGGTATACTGTGATGCGGAAAAGATTTTAAAACCATTGTTCGTTTCGTGATAACGCTGCTTTTTCTTTCTTTTAGTTGTCGCAGTGCGGCGATTTTATTCTGCCAAAGAGAGTTGAATCCGAATGAGAGAAAAGAATGAGATACTTGCGTCAATTCCCGGATATGTTGTCATATTCTTTCACGCTCCGGTCCCGCCCGGCGGCGGGTACGATGAGTGCGAGCCGTCGTATTGTGCGGAGGTTTTGTTGTGAGCGCTCCTCATGGCGCAGCGAAACATCACGCCTCCACGGTGCGAAAAGAGAGTTCCGCTCCGAAGGAGGAGCATGTTCTCGAGATTACCGGCACTCTCTCCTTGAGAGAGGCTCTCGACGGTGAGGCTACGGACGTCCATCTCTTTCCGTCGCCCGATCTGAAACGGAATGATCCCCCCCTCGCGTTTGCAGCGGCGCGGGTGCGGATCGGCGGAATCCTCGGACCTCTTATGAAGGTCGAACCCGATGTGAACGATGAGCTTTTCGGACTGCTCAGCAATCCTCCGAAGCCGGACTTTTCAGCGAGCCTTCCGTCCGGACGGCGTCTCAGGATTGCGATTCGTACGACCTGTTCTCTCGGTTCAGGCGAGATCTTCATCCGCATCCTGCCGGAGACCATTCCTCCGGTCTTCCGCAGGCTTGCGCATCTTCTTCCCGAACTCGACAGCCTCAACCCCGGGCTCTTCCTGGTCTCCGGAATCACGGGCAGCGGGAAGTCAACCTTCCTCGCGTCGGTCGCCATGCGCCACCTCGAGCTGGGAGCGCACGTGGTCACAATCGAGGACCCCGTCGAATACCTCATTCGCTCGCCGGACTCGTCGGGGTACGCGTCTCAGCGTGAAGTCGGGATCGACGTGCCGGATTTCGCCTCCGGGGTGAAGATGTCGATGCGGGAAGATCCGGACACGATCATCGTCGGGGAGATACGGGACGCCGAGACGGCGGTAGCCACGCTCACCGCCGCGGAGACCGGGCATACCGTGCTTGCGACGGTGCATGCCGGAGGGTGCTACGGGACCGTCGACCGTTTCCTTTCGCTGCTCGGAGGAAAGGAGTTCGAGGCCATGCGGTTGGCCAGCACCTATGTCTGCGGAATTCACGTGACCGCGGATTCGGTGGAGATCGAAAAAAATATGGAGTGCGAGAGGACGTACGAGATCTTCCGCAGCAACGACGCGGCGAGGACGCATATACGGGAGCGGGCGGCGCACCGCTTGTGGCAGGCCCGCCTGGGAACATCCGAGAAGGACTGGAAGCTGACGCTCCGGGACTGAACCGGAAAGCATTGCCGTGACGTCTGCTGAATATATGAAGAACCGGCCTTTGCTCTCCGGCGCCGGAGTTCTTTTTCCAACCGTTCCGAAAAAATTATCTTTTAATGAACGTATTCTCCCGGAGTTCCCGAAACGCCAGGTCGAGCTCTTCTTTGGTGTTCATGACGATCGGGCCGCCCCAGGCGACGGGCTCTCCGAGAGGCTTTCCCGACATCAGCAGGAAGCGCATTCCTTCAGCGGAGGCTAGGGCGCGGAACTGCTCCCCTTCGGTGAAGAGGACCGCATGTTTTGCGGCGATGGAGGTATCGCCGGGGCCGAATGAGCCCGCTCCCTGGACGATGTAGACGAAAAGAGTCGCCTCCGGATCGGTATCCAGCGTCCATTCGGCGCCCGGAGCCATCTCCACGTCGAAATAGAGAGGTTTCACGTAGTCACCCTGGAAGGCTCCCCGGGTTCCCTTGTACTCGCCTGAGAGGATGCGGATCTTCCGGTTCCCCTCGTCGATCAGCGGGACGTCTTTCCGAACGATGTCGTTGTACTTGGGGGGAACCATCTTGTCCTTCGCGGGCAGATTGAGCCAGAGCTGGGTCCCCAGCATCCGTTCGCTGGCCTTCGGCATCTCCTGGTGGAGAATGCCGGAGCCTGCCGTCATCCACTGGCACTCTCCGTCCAGGATACTGCCCTTGTTTCCGAGGCTGTCCCCGTGTTCGATGTCCCCGCGGATCAGGTAGGTGATCGTCTCGATGCCGCGGTGCGGATGCCATGGAAAGCCCTTGACATAGTCCTCCGGATTGACGGAGTCGAACGCGTCCAGCATGAGGAACGGGTCGAACTCCTTCGTGTCGTTGTAGCCGATGACACGCACCAGTTTGACGCCCGCCCCGTCCATGGTATGCGTTCCCGTGACGATTTTACGAATGGTTCGAAGAGAGTTCATCATTCCACACCTCCGTAGGAGAGGATTGCTCCTCCGCATATGAACGGGGAGCTTCTTCATTGTATCATCAACGGGGTTTCGGGAATGATTCCGACCATTTTACAGAAAATCTTCCCCGACGGGGCCCGGCGGGTTTATAATGGATCCGGACGGGAGAAAACCGATGAAGCCGTGCGTGCTACGGAAAAGGAGGAAATTCCGTGAGAATACATGAACTGGATACCCCCGTGCTCTTGATCGACCGGGATATCATGGAGAAGAACCTGCGGGATATGCAGGAGTACGCCGACAGCCACGGTGTGTCGCTGCGTCCTCACACGAAGACGCACAAGATGCCTGCACTCGCGATGCAGCAGCAGCGGACCGGGGCGCGCGGGATCACCGTCGCCAAGGTTGGCGAGGCCGAGGTGATGGCGAAGCATGGTCTCGACGACATTTTCATCGCGAACGAAATCGTTGGCGTCCGCAAGCTGGAGAGGATTCGCGAGCTGGCGCGGAGCGTCGATATTTCGTTCGGCGTGGACACGCCTTGCCAGGTGGAGGCGGCGGAGGAGGTCTTCGCGTCGGCCGGCCGGCCGGCGCAGGTGCTCGTCGAAATCGAGGTGGGAGAGAACCGCTCCGGCATCATCGAGGAGGAGGATTTTCTCGCGTTGCTGAAGACGATTCAGGCTTGCCCCCATGTCCGTTTCAAGGGAGTCTTTTCTCATGACGGCAACAGCTACAGTGCCCCCACACAGGAGGAGTGCCGAAGGATATCCGTCATTGCGCAGAAACGAACCCTCGAATTCGCAACGCTCGCTTCGAAACTCGGCATGAAACCGGAGACGGTGAGCGTCGGGTCGACGCCGTCCATGATGACGTACTCGGAGATCGTGGAGGGTGTGACTGAGATCCGCCCCGGAACCTACATTTTCATGGATGCCTGCCAGGCCAATGTGATCGGGACGCTGGACCGCTGTGCGGCCACCGTTCTGGCGACGGTCATCAGCCGCCCGACCGAGGAGCGCGTGATCCTCGACGTCGGGGCCAAGGGGCTGACGATGCAGACGCGAAGCGAGGGAATCTGCTCGACGAAGGGGAGAGGGACGCTTCCGGAATATCCCGGCGTCACCATCGACTCGGTCTACGACGAACACGCCATCATATACGACAGGGAGTTTCGCAGGAAGATTGCGATCGGAGACAGGGTGCGGATCATTCCGGTGCATATCTGCCCGGTCTGCAATCTGTACGACACGGCTTTCCTGGTCTCCGGGGACGAAGTGATCGGGGAAATTCCGGTCCTGTGCAGAGGAAAGCTCCAGTAGCGGTACTCAGTTGAAAATCAGGTGCTTTTTTTTCGAAAAATGACGGTTTTTTTAGAGCGGAACGGATTTTCCTTCCATGCCCGACCGCTCCGCATTCTTATAGAACATCACATAAAGAAAGGGTGTCATTCATGTTTCCACAGCCTCTCGCGAACAGCGTCTATGTAACCGCCGCCGACCTGCGCCGATTTATGGAGCAGATCTTCGAAAGCCTCGGCGTTCCGTCCGACGAAGCACGCCTCTCGGCGGACGTTCTCCTCGAAGCCGACCTGCGCGGAATCGATAGCCACGGCATAGGCCGCCTCTCGATATACGTCGGCCGCCTGCGCGCCGGAACCCAGGCTCCCGCGTCCAACGTTGTCGTGGTCGAGGAAGGGCCCGGGACCGCAGTGGTCGACGGCGGGGGAGGCATGGGGCATGTGGTCTCGGCGAAGGCCATGGAGATCGCCATCCGGAAGGCGAAGGAGAACGGCATCGCGGGGATCGCCGTGCGCAACTCCAGCCACTTCGGGTTCGCCGGTTATTATCCGCTTATGGCGGTCGAGCACGGAATGGTCGGCATGGCTTTCACCAACGCCCGCCCCTCCATCTGCCCGACATTCGGCACAGAGCCCATGCTGGGAACCAACCCCATCGCATTCGGTGCGCCGACCGACCTCGAATTTCCGTGCATTTTCGACGCCGCCACTTCCATCATCCAGAGGGGGACCGTCGAACTCTATGAGCGTATCGAGCGCCCCGTCCCCTCCGGCCTCGTCGTCGGCCCCGCCGGGGAGGTTCTCACCGATCCGACAGCCATACTGGCCGGGATGCTCAAGGACCGGGCAGCCCTTCTCCCCCTCGGTGGCAGAGGGGAGGAAACCGGCGGACACAAAGGGTACGGGCTCGCCATCATGGTCGAGATTCTCTCCGCCGCGCTCCAGAACGGCCCCTACCTCAAGCAGGTCACGGGGATCGGCATGGGACATTTCCTGCTTGCTCTCGACATAACCCGTTTTCTTCCGCTCGATGTCTTCCGCTCCGTCGCGGGGGGCATCCTGCGCGAGCTTCAGAACTCGAGGAAGGAGCCCGGACAGGACCGCATCTACGTCCCCGGCGAAAAAGAGCATTTCATGCGGAAGCAGCGGATGGAATCCGGAATTCCTCTTCCTCCGACATTCCTGGTCGCGCTTGATACCATGGCCGACGAACAGGGTGTCGCGCGTTTGGGCAGAAAGTAGCGGTTTTCTGGACGGAATTCAGATATAGAGGCAGGTTTTTCGAAACAAGAGCGCTCTCCCTCTAAACCTCGGAGAACTCTCTTCTCCTGTTTCACTCGGCGAGCACCGGTGATGTTTCCTCTGCCTGCGGTTTCGGGGAGCCCTGAATCTCTTGTCAGAAAGATAGCTGTATTGTATCATTGTAAAAAGTTGTTAATTCCAAAATTTATAAAGGGATTCATCATGGTGTGCACCTCCCAGCACCGCTTCCGGGATCAGGACGACGAAGCGCCGGCCGCGGCGGTCCGTCCGGATTCTGAAAGGAACAGGATCAGGAACTTCCGCAGATCCAGAAGAGGGGTGAAAGAGTACCATGAGCATTTCTCTTTCCGAAGAGTACACGAAACTCCTTGAAACAGTAAAGGAGCGTGTCCGTACCGCTCATTGCGAAACCCTCGGAACAATCAACAAGGAACTGGTCGAACTGTACTGGGATATCGGGCGGATGATCGTCGAATACCAGGATGACGTTGATCAAGGTTCACTGATTGCTGAACGGCTCGCGGAGGATCTGCAGGCGGAGTTTTCCGCGCTCCTCGGTTTTTCCCGCAGAAACGTCTTCACCATGAGAAAATTCTATTCGCTCTACCCCGAATTGACGAAGGTGAATCCCCTGTCCGCTCAAATCGGGTGGAGCTACAAGACGATCATACTGCATCGCTGCAAAGACCGGCTCGAACAGGAGTTCTACGTCCGCATGGCCCGCAGATTCGGCTGGTCAAGGGAGGAGCTGCTCCGGCATATCGAGAACGACAGCTTCGGAAAAGAGCAGGCTGGAGTGGTATCCTTCGATGTGCCCCGAACATCTGAAATGCGGGCTAACGGCTGGCGTACCGCGAGGGACGAATACATCTTCGACTTTCTCAATCTCGCCGACGAGGAGAGGGAGCGTGAAATGGAGACGACCCTCTCCAGGCGTGTCGAAAAGTTTCTGCGTGCCATGGGGGGCGCGTTTTCGTCGATGGGGACCCAGATCTGTCTCGAGGTGGAGAGCGGAGATCGGTTCATCGACCTTCTGCTCTTTCACCGGCGTCTTCGCTGCCTTGTCGCCGTGGAGCTGAAAGCAGGCGATTTTCTGCCTGAGCTTGCGGAATCGATGCAGTCCTGCCTTTCCGCGCTCGACCGGCAGATTCGCCAAGAGGGGGAAAATCCGTCGATCGGCATTCTCCTCTGCGAAGAGAAAGAGAGGATCGTCGTCAAATACATTCTGCCAGACTGCGAAGGCGGATCGTACCGGATCCTCGGCGCCAAGAAACTGTCCAACAGATTCCGGACGGAGCTGCCCACCCCGAGGCAGCTTGCCCGCTTTCTGGGAGTGTCCGAATCCCCCGACTGCAAAATCGATTGAAAGCGTTGCAGGACAGGATGTAGTAATTTTGAAAACACCATGTATACTGAAAAGAAAAACAAAGGAGATGGTCCCATGCGTTACCTTGCTCTGCTCGGAAGCCCCCGACAAAACGGACACAGCGCCGCGCTGCTCGACTCGTTTCTCGAAGGAGCGGCTTCGAAAGGGCATTCCGGAGACACAATATGGCTTCACGAAAAGAAGATTCTTCCGTGCACGGCGTGCGACGGGTGCAAGAAGAACGGCGCCGGAACGGGACGGTGCGTTCTCAAGGACGATATGACCGCGCTCTACTCTCTCGTCGGGCATGCCGACGTCATCGTCCACGCCTTCCCGGTCTACTGGTGGTCGATGCCTGCGCAGACAAAACTCTTCCAGGACCGGCTCTACGCGATGGACTATCCGGGGTTCAAGGGGAAGAAGCTCTCTCTTCTGATGACCTACGGCGGAGAGGATCCGAACTCCGGCCCGCGCCTGATCGAGCAGACGTTCCGCGATATCTGCGAATTTCTGGACATGCAGTTCTGCGACAGCATCGGCGTCTGTTCGGGAACGACTCCCGTCCGCGACAACAAGCGGGCTCTTGAGCGGGCGTTCCTCTCCGGCGCGTCTCTCTGATCCGGACATCGCGGAAAAGAAGGGAGCTGGCGAAAAAAACTCCGGAGATACCGAGAACTGAACGTGAACGTTCCGAAACGCGGCGGGGGGAAGTCATGTCACCCCCGAAAGAGCGATTGAGCGAAAAGGAGGAGAGAGCGATGCGTTTCCTTGGAAAGTGCGGTGTCCTGTTTTTTTCAGTCTTCCTTCTGCTTTCGGCGGATCTCGCGGCTGCAGCCGGTCCTTCCAGGGAAGAGCTGATAGAGATGCCGGCTGCAGCCGTCGTGACGGGCAGGAACGTGAACTTCCGCTCCGAGCCGTCGACGAAGGGAAAGATCCTGGGGCGCTTCGGAGAGGGACAGGCCTGGGAGGAACTTCTGGTGGTGGACGCGGCTTCCGGGGAGGACGGGCATCTCTGGTACAAGGCCCTCTCCGAACATTTCGGAGAGGGATGGATATCCGGACGCTATCTGCGTTTCGAGGGGCTCGACGACCAGCTCTGGCGGTTTTTCCTGCTGGTCAGGAGGGATTTCGGCACGACGCCGGCGATGACCGAGCGTCTGCTCGGCAAACCTCTGAAGATCGAACGCCAGACGTTCCGCCCCGAGGATTTTTCCAAGGACGTCACGTCGGTCGAAATGCTCTACCCCGAGGGCAAGGTAATCTACTGGCTGATCGACATGATTCCTTTCCTTGTGGAATTGGACTTCGAGGGGGGCGCCCGGGGGTTCGGGCCGATCTCCTTCGGCGACGGTCCGGAGAAGGTCGAGCAGGTGCTCGGCGATCCTCACGACGTACGGAGCTGGGTCTGGACGTACCACTCCGGGATGCAGCGGATACACGTAGGCTTCAGGCTGGGTCCGAACGACGAGGTGAAGGTGGCGCGCCTGCTTTTCGAGCGAGACGCGTACTGATCCGGATTTCCTTTCAACGGACGGGATAGGAAGGCGGAAAGCGAGGGGAAGTCTTATGAGCGATATTCTGTATGAACAGGTGACGGTCGGCGGGCTGACATTGAAGAACAGGATCTTCATGTCGGCCGCCGCGGCATACTCCGCAGACCGGGACGGCGATATCGACTACGATGTGCCCATCGTTCACTTCGAGGCCGCCAAGGGAGGCTGTGCGCTTGTTCCGACCGGCGGGGTCAGCGGAATCCATCCTTCCGGCCGGACGAACGAGACGAGGCCGATGTTCGACTCGGATGACCGGATTCCATCCTTCAGAACGTTCGCGGACAGGGTCCACGAGGGAGGGGCCGCCGCAATTCTGCAGGCGACCCACGGCGGCGCGGGCGCAGCGCACTACCAGCTCTCCCTCGGAAGAAAACCGTTTGTCGCCTCGTTCTATCTCAAGAACCCCAAGGGGAGCTTTGCCGAGGAGAACCGGGAGTACACCCCCGCCTCCGAGGAGGAGATCCACGACGTTGTGACCGCCTTCGGCGATGCCGCCGCGAGAGCTGTTAAGGCGGGTTTCGACGGTATCCAGATTCATGCGGCCCATGATTCGCTGCTCTCCCAGTGGCTTTCGCCGCTCTACAACGTCCGGGAGGACGGGTGGGGAGGCACGATCGAGAACCGTTGCCGTATTCTCCGCGAGATCCTGAAGGATATGAGGAAAAAGGCTGGAGAGGCGTTCCCGGTCATTGTAAAGCTTGGTATCGAAGATCTCCTCCCCGGCGGAATGCCGGAGGAGGAGGGGTTGCGCGCAGCCTCGATTCTAGCAGGCGAGGGAACGGCCGATATCATCGAGGTGAGCCAGGGGTTGCACGATCCCGCTGATTTCAACAAGACCAGCATGAGGACGGGTGTCACGTCGCTCGCCAAAGAGGCCTATTTCCGCGAATGGACGAAAAAAGTGAAGGCCGCAGTCGGCGACCGGGTTCTGGTGACCATGCAGGGAGGGCTGCGGACCCCGGCGCTCATGGAGGAGGTCGTCAGGAACGGCGAGGCGGATTTCGTCTCGATGTGCCGCCCCTATATCCGCGAGCCGGGGATCGTGAACCGCTGGAAAAGCGGCGACACCTCCAGGGCAACGTGCATTTCATGCAATGAATGCCTCGTCGGGCATTTCTTTCACGGCAAGCCGCTGGAATGCTCCCTGGACGATACCTGGCGGGCAAGACGGTAGCTGGGAGAAGATGCTGCGGCAGATACGAAAGGGGGAGGCTTTTGCCTCCCCCTTTCGTATCTGCCGCAGCACGGACTTCATTTTCAACTCCCGATATCGGCGACCGCCGGGAAGCCGTATCCACCTGCCGCGGAGCGCACCGCGTCGGCTACTGCCTCCTCCACCGCTCGTGCGGCGAGGGCGCCGAGAGTGTTCATCTCCGCCTCAAGTTCTCCTACCGAGAGGGCGAAGATCGTGTCGCCGTCCACCATCGTGTGTGCCGGGCGCATCGAGCGGGCGAACCCGTCGTGTGCCATGGAGGCGAGTTTTTTCGCCTGAGCCTTGGTGAGGCGCGCGTTGGTGGCCACGATTCCGAGCGTCGTGTTCCCGGCGAAGGCGTTCTTCTTCTGTTGATAAGCGTTCATCACAGCCTCCTCCGTGCCGAGGAAGCGGCGCTCTTTCCTGTCCCACGCCCCGGCGAGGATTTTGCCTGTTCCGGGCTCCATCACGTCGCCGAGGCAGTTTACGGCGGCCAATGCCCCGACGAACAACGGTCCCGTCCGGTAGGCGAAGGAGCCGAGCCCTCCGCGCATCGCGAAGTCGAGCCCGTGGAACTTGCCGACAAGCCCGCCGGTTCCAGCACCGACCGAGCCGGGCATCGGGATGAATGCCTCGTCGAAGGCGTTTTCGGCGGCTTTGCGGCCCATCGCTTTGTCTGGGCGTACCTTCCAGTCGCCGCAGGGCAGGTCGAAAAGCACCGCCGAGCAGACGATGGGGACCCTGGTCACACCGGTGTCGAACCCGACGCCCCTCTCCTCCAGCAGCTCCGCCACTCCGCAGGCCGCCTCCAGCCCGAAGGCGCTTCCGCCTGCGAGGACCACGGCGTGAATCCGCTCCACCAGGTTGGCCGGGTCGAGCAGATCCGTCTCGCGCGTCCCGGGAGCGCCGCCGCGAACGTCGACGCCCGCGACGGCCCCCTGCTCGCAGATCACGACAGTACAGCCGGTACCGGCTTCCGCATTCTGCTCATGCCCGGTCCGAAAGCCGGGAATGTCAAAGAAGGACAGGATTTCCATGCGCTCCGCCATCCTTCAGCTGCGAAACGGTGAACACTTCGGCCGGCGAACGCGGAGCACCCTGTTCGCCGAAGTTCTGTCCGTACCGGTTCTTTTCGTTCATGGCGCTTCTCTTCTACTTTTGCCAGGTGAGTGCGAAACCCGCGAAGAGCGCCGTCCCCAGCGGGAGCGTTCCCTCGTCGAGGTCGAATTTAGGATTGTGGTGAGGGTAGATCTGCCCCTTCTCCGGATCGCATGAACCGTGGACGAAGAAGGTCCCCGGCACCAGTTCGAGGAAGTAGGCGACATCCTCGCCGCCCATCGTCGGCTCGCTGATCTCCTTCACCTTGCCTTCACCCGCCATTTCGACCGCGAACGCCTGGAACTTTCGCGTAAAGTCGGAATCGTTGATAAGCGCAGGGGGGCCGGACTCGTACTCCACGACGGCCTCGCCGCGCATCCCCTCGGCGACGCGGGAGACGATGGCCCGGATCCGCTCCTCCACGAAGGCACGGGTGGTCGGGTTCAGGGTTCGCACCGTTCCCTCGATAGTGCAGCTCTCCGCGATGATGTTGAAAGCCCGGCCGCCTTCGATCCGTCCGATGGTGAGCACCGCGGAGTCGAGCGGCGAGAGTTCGCGGCTGAGGATGGTCTGAAGCTCCAGCACGGCCGTGGATGTCATTGTGACGGGATCGACGGTCAGGTGCGGTGTGGCGCCGTGCCCTCCTTTTCCTTTGAATGTGATGACGAAGCGGTCGACAGCCGCCATGAGGGATCCGAAACGGACGCCGATATCTCCGGGGCCGATCTCCTTCCACAGACAGCCGGTGTGCAGGCCGATGAGGGCGTCGACGCGGGGATTCTCCATAACGCCGTCGTCGATCATCGCCTTGGCTCCCTGTACGTTCTCTTCAGCGGGCTGGAAAATAAACTTGACTGTACCCGCCAGTTCGGCCTTGTGCGCCAGGAGGAGCTTTGCCGCTCCCAGCGCCATCGCGACGTGGGCGTCGTGTCCGCATGCGTGCATGAGGCCGCTCTTGGAGGCGAACGGAAGCCCTGTCTCCTCCTTGATGGGAAGGGCGTCGCAGTCAGCCCGAACCGCCAGCGTCTTCCCCGGCAGATCCCCCTTCACGAGGGCGGAAACACCCCATCCGCCGATTTTCTCGCGGATATCTTCGGCCCCCATTTTCTTTAGTTCCTGGACGATATAGGCCGCCGTCTTCGGTGTTTCGAGCCCCAGTTCGGGAATTTCGTGCAGATGCCGCCGCCACTCCGTGATCTCCGCGGAGATTTCATTCGCTTTTTCAAGGATATGCTGCATCATTTTCCCCTCCGTTCTTGCGGAATGATTTCGACTCCATTCTACATCATGGAGCGCTTTTTCAAGCGCACCCGGAGTGAACTGTTTTGCCGCTTGACTTTAACGCCATGAAAAGGTGTATCATTTTACAAAAGATTCACCGGAAGGTTCGCGATGTCCAATGCGGTTTCTTCGACGGATGCTGAAACGAAGAAGAGTTTTTTCCGAAAGGAGGTTGAGGCGGAGACGCGCTGTACCAGGAAAGCGTCCAGTGTTTCTTGTTGTATGCCGATCTTCGGGGTGGTTTCGAAAGAACTCGCTGCGGCGCTTCAAACGCATGAACCTCGAATGCCGAGGTTTATGGTGCCCGGATGTCAGGAGGTTTTTAATTATGCGATTTCCGTTTTTCCGCAAGAATACCGTGTTCATGGACCAGATCGTGCTTTCTGTTTTCGCACTTCTTTTATTGACGACATCCGTTGCCGCTGCTGCAAGCTCTCCGGCCCCGAACCCGTTCCTCTCGTCTCCGCTGTACGGGATCACACATTTTGATTCCTCGCAGAGCGACTCCACTCCCTTCGGTCCGCCCAGCGGCAGATTCGACATCGAGCCTTCGCAACAGCCGATAGTCTACGGCGGTCCTATAAACATTATTTCGCTCGCCTCCACTGATCCGGACTTCATGTGGGTGGTCGGTCACGACCGGGTCAGCTACGCGGACAGGAGCAACGGCGCGTGGAAGCCCGTCGCCACTTTCGAGGCGCTCGCCGACGCGACGGACAATCTTCTGCCGCCCGTTCCGGACAAAAAGTTCAGGGAGTTCGGAGAGTCTTCCGCCGTCGGAATGAGCGTGAGCGAGATGGACGCGTATCTTGAGGAGATATTGGGACCGAACTACCGGGCTCGTTTCGGCAACGGAGTTTATTCCGTGGTCGACAACGAGAACGTGCTCTACACCAACTTCGGCAACAGCCTCTACGCCTTTGCCCTGAAGGATCCGGAAAACCCGTCCTCTGGGATCCTCGTGAAGCACAAAATAGCGAACGTAATCGAGGATATCCAGGGGGGCTCGGAGAATCGAACCGCTCCCCTGGCTCTGGGTCCGACGCGTCTTTTCGGGCTTTCCATGACCTACGACGGGCGGCTCATCGTGACGTTCAGCAACGGTGTGTCGGTCATCGACCGCGATTTGGACCTCGCCTCGAAGGTGTTCTACCGCTTCGGGGACGACGAGTACGTCAGCAACTCGATCGCTGTGGACGAGAACAACGGAATGTACATCGCGAGCGACAAGCTGATGCGCAAGCTGGTCTGGACGGGAACGACGATCTCCGACAGGGAGGAGGACGGCGCATGGGCCAGCGCTTACGACGGCTCCGACGTGCTGCCTCCGATCATCAAGGTCGGCATGGGAACAGGCTCCACGCCGACGCTCATGGGATTCGGCGACGATCCGGACAAGCTGGTGGTCATCACCGACGGCGCAAAACACATGAAGCTGGTGGCATTCTGGCGCGACGCAATCCCCGAGGGGTTCGTCCAGAAGCCGGGCACGGCGTCGCGGCGCATCGCGGGGCAGATTCAGGCGACGTTCGGCCTGCCCGCTCCCCTTCCCGAGTGGCTCCAGTCGGAGCAGTCCGTGGTGGTCTCCGGGTACGGCGCCTTCGTCGTGAACAATTTGCCGACGACGGTCGATCCTGAGCTGCAGGCGGCGAACAAGATACTCCAGGTTTCCGTCATGGGACCGGGATCTCCGGCGTCTCTGGGCGTCGAACGCTTCGAGTGGGATCCTGAGACGGACGAATGGCGGTCCGTATGGGGCCGCCCGGACGTCTCCTCCACCAGCATGGTCCCTGTGCACAGCCAGTCCGCCTCGATGGCCCTGGTGAACGGGTACTACGAGAGAAGCGGCTGGGAGGTCACCGGGCTCGACTGGAATACGGGCGAGACGATCCACCGGACGGTCTTTGGAAAGAAGAACCTGGGGAACGGCGCGTACGCCATCATCCAGTACCTTGCGGACGGATTCCTCCTCTTCAACTCCATCGTCGGTCCGTATCTCGTCGGGTACGCCTTCTCGGAAGGCGGATGCTCCGTCGCCGGGGCGGCCGGATTCGCGACCCCATTGCTTCTGCTGATCGTGCCGGTGCTCCTTGCTCTCCGGGGGAAAAAATGGTAAGACTGTAGCTGGAACAACACAACCCGGCGCTCACCGAAGACCCGGGCGGAAAACGGAACGGCCCGGATGTAATCTTGAGCTTTGCGCATCCTTTTCATCGTGCTTTCATGACGCGATGAAAAGGATGCCTGTATTCAGCAAAAAATCGGGATCGCACGGAAAGGAGGAGGAATAATGCTTGAAGCGGTCGATATGTCCGTGAAGATGAAGAAGAAGGAGTACAGGAAGGCCTTCGACGAGCTGGCCCCGAAGCTCGGGGAGCTGCAGCGGGCGGCCAAGGAGAAGGGAGTCCCCGTCATCCTGGTCGTGGAGGGTTGGGAGGGCGCGAACAAGGGAAGCCTCGTCAACCAGCTTCTGCAGGCGCTCGACCCCCGTGGCTACCTCTTTCTGGCTCCTCCGGAACGAGGTGAAGAACACTACCCCTTCCTGATCCCCTACTGGGAGATTACTCCTCCTGCTGGAAAGATGACGATCCTCTCCGGGAGCTGGTACCGGGAAGTGCTCCGCCGGAGGTTGGAGAAGGGAGAGCACTCCAAGGACTACTCCGGCGTCTTCCGAGACATCTGCGCCTTTGAACGCCACCTCGCCGACAGCGGAACGGTGATCCTGAAATTCTTCTGCCACCTCGAACAAAAGGACCAGAAGAAGCGCCTCGAAAAGCGGGGTGGCGACCCCGCGCTCTCATGGTCGGTCACCGATCGCGACTGGCTGGAAAACAGGGAGTATGACTCCTTCCTCTTTTGTGTCGAGGAAATGCTCTCCTTCACCGGAACGGAGTATGCCCCGTGGACGATTGTGGCCGCGAGCGACTTCGAGTTCGCGGCATGGAAGATCCTCTCCACGGTTGAACGCATGCTGCGAGCGCGTCTCTCCGGCGAAGAGTGGCCCGAGACAGGCGGCGTTCTTGGCGGCGTGGAGTACGAGAAGAGCGCGGCTCTCTCCGCGACGGAGCCGGAGGGCGACTTGGACGGCAAGGAGTACGCGAAGAAGCTCGCCGAGTTTCAGGCCGAGTTGAAGTCGCTCGAAATCAGGGTTTTCCGTGAGCGTCTTCCGGTCATCATTCTTTTCGAGGGAGTGGACGCTGCGGGAAAGGGAGGGGCTATCCGGAGAATCACCGAAGCCCTCTACCCGATGAACTACACGGTCTATCCGATCGGCGCCCCCAACGACTGGGAGCGGAGTCACCACTACCTGTGGCGCTTCTGGAAGGACTTTCCCAGGGAAGGGCATATCGCCATCTTCGACCGGAGCTGGTACGGACGCGTTCTCGTCGAGCGCGTCGAGGGGTTCTGCTCCCCCGCCGAGTGGCATCGGGCCTACCGCGAGATCAACGAGACGGAGCGGCATCTGACCGATTTCGGCACGCTGATCGTAAAATTCTGGCTCCAGATCGACCAGGAGGAGCAGCTCCGGCGATTCGAGAGCCGGCGCGACGATCCCTTCCGGGCATGGAAACTGACCGATGAGGACTGGCGAAACCGCGAGAAGTGGGACGATTACCAGGCTGCTGCGGGAGAGATGATCGTACGCACCGGAACGCCGTATGCTCCTTGGACCGTCGTCTCGACGAACTCGAAGAAGCTGGCGCGGATAAGGATTCTGAGCACCGTGACGGACGGGATTCGGAGGGCGCTCGACGGAAGCTCCCAACCGGTCCCGGATCCGAAACCGGATCAAAAAAGAAAGAAGGCGTAATATGCGTACTGCGGAAACTGCACTCTCTTTCTCCGGCGTCAATTTCTCCTACGGAGGCGATTCCGTGCTGAAGGACGTCTCTTTTTCCGTTCCCGAAGGAGAGTTCCTGGTGATCATGGGCCCCAACGGAGGAGGGAAGACGACGCTGCTGAAGCTCGCCCTGGGGTTGCTCGCACCCTCTTCGGGGACGATACGGATCCACGGCAGGAGTCCGGAGGAGGACAGGAGCGCCGCAGGGTACGTTCCCCAGGATGCAGGACGCAATCGGGATTTCCCGATCACCGCGCTGGAGGCGGTACTGCAGGGCCGCCTCGGAGCAGGAGGTGCTCCGGCCGGGCTCTTCTACGGTGAAGCCGACAAGCGTGCGGCCCTCTATGCTCTGGAACGGATGGGAGTGGAGCATCTTGCCCGCCGTGCTATGGGGGAGCTCTCGCAGGGGCAGCGGCAGAGAGTGCTGATCGCACGCGCACTCGTCTCCGAGCCGAAGGTGCTGCTGCTCGACGAGCCGCTGGCGAGCATCGATCCGGACACGCGAGGTATGCTGATGAAGGAGCTCACCGAACTCTGCAGCCGGATGACCGTCGTGATGGTGAGCCACGACGTCTCGACCATTCCGGGGCGTGCGACGGCGGTCGCGTGCGTCAACCGCAGCGTCTTCTATCACGACGCGGGCGAGATCCTTCCCGGAATGTTCGAGAAGGCGTGGGGGACGTGTCCTGTGGAAATGGTGGCGCACGGAATCCCGCACCGGGTGCTCGCCGTCCATCCGCACGGGCGGAATTCCGGACACGAGCATACGGAAGGAACCTGCTCCCATGATTGAACTTCTCCAGTTCGAATTCATGCGGAACGCCCTCTGGGCGGCGCTGCTCTGTAGCGCGCTCTGCGGCATCCTGGGAACTCTGGTAGTAGTGAAACGATACGTGATCCTCGCAGGAGGCATCGCACACGCGGCATACGGAGGCGTGGGGCTCGCGCTCTTTCTCGGAATTTCGCCGCAGCTCGGGGCCGTCGGTTTTTCGCTCGTTCTCGCCCTGCTGATGGCGTGGGTGATGCTGAAACGGGAGTCCCGGGCGGACGCGATCATCGGCGTGCTCTGGGCGGCCGGAATGGCTGCCGGCGTCATCTTCGCGGACCTGACGCCGGGGTACGGCTCGGACCTGATGAGCTACCTCTTCGGCAGCATCCTCACCGTGGCCCGGACGGATCTCTCCATGATGGGCGGCCTGCTGGCGGTCGTCCTCGGCGCCGGACTCTTCCGGCACCGTGAGATCGCGGCATTCTCCTTCGACGAGGATTTCGCGCGCACGCGGGGCGTTCCCGTCACGCTTCTCCACTTCGGCGTGGTGGTGGTGCTCTCGATGGCCGTGGTGCTCATCATCCGCATCGTCGGGCTCATACTGGTCATCGCGTTGCTCACGATTCCGCCGTCGGTGGCGGAGAAGTTTTCCCGTTCGCTCTGGTCGATGATGGGAATCTCCTGCGTTCTGAGCACGATCTTCTCGATTTCCGGGCTTGCCCTGGCCGTGCGGTTCAACCTGACGGCGGGCGCGGTGATCATCGCGGTTGCCTCGGTCGTCTACCTGCTTTCGCTGGCGCTTCCGGGGAGGAGGTCTTAAGCGCTTTTCCCGCCGTCAGAGATTCCGCTCTGAATCCGGTTCCGCGAGTTCTCCAGGTGGAGGATTGCTCTTGCCCTGGCTTCCTCCGGATCCCCTCTCCGTATCGCCTGAACGATGTCGAAGTGCTCCTGGAATACTTGTTCCGGCCATTTTTCGTACGGCAGTTTTTCCCGTTCGCTCGAGCCGACCGAGATGATCCCCTCGGTGTAGAGTCTGGAGGTTCCCTCGTAGACACGGAGCAGCACGGGGTTGTGGGCCGCCTCGACGATGGCGGTGTGGAGGATCGCGTTGTATTGAACGCCGAGGGTGCCGATCTGCGGGTGCTTCCGCTCCCGCAGAGATGCGAGCTGATCAAGGGCGTTCTGGATCTTCGCAATGTTCCGCTCGTTTCTGCGGAGGGCGGCGAAGGCGGCCGTAGGTCCCTCTATCATCGTCCGGAGTTCGAAAACCTGGGCGATGGCGTCGCCCGGCCAGACGTTGAGGAGGTTCAGGCTGTCCAGCACGTTCTGGGTCCCCTTCCCTCCCAGGAACATTCCCTGGCGTTCCCGGATGTCGATGACGCCGAGGGCTTCCAAGGCGATGAGGACTTCCCTGAGGTAGGACCGTTTCACCTGGAAGTACTCCGCAAGCTCCCGCTCCGGCAGCAGCATGTCGTTTTTCGTGATCTCCCCCGCCTGCAGGGCGATGTAGACCCGCTTTATCAGATCTCTCTTTGCATCGTTCATCGTCTTAACCTCCGCCGCAGAATTTCGTGAGTATATCGCAACAGATTCCTGTCGGAAGGAATTTGCTCCCCGATTCACCATATGATACGATAAATACGGTGTTTGGTCGATCTTGGCCGATCAGAAAAAATCAACCCTGCGGAGAGAGAAAAGATGCTCCGCGGGCACGATCAGGAGGGGCTCGATGGTGTCGAAGGATGCGCTGAGAATTGCCGAGCAGGACAGCGTCGCGGTGGCGCTGAAACCGCTCTCCAGGGGAAGCACGGTGGCGGTGGGTTCAAGAACGCTGCTTCTTGCGGACGATATCCCCGTGTACCACAAGTTCGCCCTCAAGGAGATCAAGTCGGGTGAAAAAGTGATCAAGTACGGCGAGAGCATCGGGGAAGCGACGGAGGACATCGCCGCGGGCGGTTATGTCCATATCCACAACGTGAAGACGCTGAGGGGGTAGGCGGCCATGAAGATCATGGGGTACAAAAGAGCCGACGGTTCGGTCGGAATCCGCAACAAGGTGCTCGTTCTTCCATCGGTCGTCTGCGCCGCCGAGACCGCTCGGATGATCGCGATGCAGGTTCAGGGGACGGTGGCGATCCAGAATCACCTCGGATGCGGCCAGATAGGCAAGGACGCGCGCATGACGATCGATACGCTCGTCGGGCTGGGAAAAAATCCCAACGTCTTCGGCGTCCTGGTCGTGGGACTCGGCTGCGAGACGGCCCGCCCCAGGGAGGTCGCGAAGGCCGTCGCCGAGAGTGGCAAGCCCGTGGAGTGCGTTGTCATCCAGGAGTCCGGAGGGAGCGTCAACGCGGTGAACGACGGAGTCCGTCTGGCCATGGACCTGGTGGCGAAGGCGAGCATGGAGACACGGACGCCCTGCGACGTGGCCGACCTGGTAGTTGCCGTTGAGTGTGGCGGTTCCGACCCGACATCCGGCCTGGCGGCGAATCCCTCGGTGGGCTCCGCGTGCGACCGCGTTGTGGCTGCCGGAGGAACGGTGATTTTGAGCGAGACGACGGAGCTCATCGGTGCGGAGCATATTCTCGCCGCAAGGTCCGTAACGCCGGAGGTCGGCGACCAGCTCTGCTCGATCTGCAAACAGATGGAGCAGCGTGCGCTCGACATGGGGACGAGCCTGCGCGGGGGAAACCCCTCGCCCGGCAACATCGCGGGCGGCCTCACCACGCTCGAGGAGAAGTCGCTGGGGTGCGTCCACAAGGCCGGGACGTCTCCGCTGCAGGAGGTGCTTCCCTACGGTGTTGCGCCGACGAAGAAGGGGCTCGTGATGATGGACACTCCGGGATTCGACATCGACTCGGTCACGGGAATGGTGGCCGGAGGGGCCCAGATCTGCGTCTTTACCACGGGACTCGGCACCCCGGTGGGAAACCCGATCGCCCCGGTGATCAAGGTAACGGGCAACCCCGCTACCTTTGCGAAGATGAGGGACAACATGGACATCAACGCGGGCGTCGTGCTCGAAGAAGGAGTGAGCATCGACGAGATGGGCGCCGCCATATTCGACGAGATAGTGGCCGTCGGAAACGGCAAGAAGACCCGCTCCGAGATCTTGGGATACTGCGAGTCGAGTTTCTGGCGATGCGGTACCTGCGTATGATCAGAAGAACGGAGAGAGGGGCGTTGGTCGAGTGACGGGACGAAGAAGACCTGAAGATATCACGGAGGCGTACTATACCGGGCTCATGGGGGGCGCGGGATATCGGAGAAAGGATCTCGGGAAGCCCGTCATCGGGGTGGTGAACTCCTGGACCGACGTCAATCCCGGGCATAAGCCGCTCTTCGAGCTTGCCCGCCATGTCAAGGAGGGAATCTGGGCGGGAGGAGGAACGCCCGGAGAGTTCAACGTCCCCGCGCCCTGCGACGGCATCGCCCAGGGGCCGGGTATGCACTACATCCTTCCCCAGCGCGATCTCATCGCGGCCTCCGTGGAGGCAATGGTGGAGGCGCA
The DNA here is from genome assembly GCA_964426245.1 of uncultured Synergistaceae bacterium. GTDB lineage: Bacteria > Synergistota > Synergistia > Synergistales > Aminobacteriaceae > JAAYLU01. Next base: position 75,753 of record CAYRPJ010000012.1, on the reverse strand, counting down.
CTCCTTCGACGGTCTCGTGATGCTGGCGTCGTGCGACAAGATCATCCCCGGGATGCTCATGGCGGCGGCCCGGCTGAACCTTCCGACGATCTTCATCACGGCGGGAGCCATGGTCCCCTATTCGGAGGGAGGACGGGAATTCGTCGCCTGCGACATCAAGGAGGCCATCGGGAAGAGAAACAGCAACACCATCGACGACGAGACCTTCCGCCGCTGGACGGGCAACTTCTGCGCTTCGGGAGGCGTCTGCTCGATGTTCGGTACCGCCAATACCATGGGAACATTCCTGGAGGCGACCGGCGCGGCGCCCTTCGGGTCGGCCACGATGCTCTTCTGCGGGGCGGAGAAGGTACGACAGGCCCGGGACGTGGGAGAGCGGGTCGTTGCGCTCGTCCGCGAAGGGATGAACTTCTCGGGCGTTCTGAGCGAGGCCTCGCTGGTCAACGGGATCAAGTATGTCTCCGCCGCCGGAGGCTCGACCAACGCGGTGCTCCACATCCTCGCGCTGGCGAAGGTGCTCGGTATTCCGCTCGATCTGAAACGGTTCGACGAAATACAGTCCTCGGTGCCGGTCGTCGCGAAATTCAAACCCTCGGCGGACAAGAACATCAGCGACTACCATCGGGCGGGAGGAGTCCTCGGGCTGCTCTCCACGATCCGCGAATCTCTGGACGAATCCGTGCGGCTTGCGATCGGAGGAACGATGAAGGAGGCGCTCGACTCGTTCCGGAATCCGGTCGACAGGGAGGTCATACGGCCGCTCTCAGACCCGCTCCACCCCGCCGGGTGCTTCTCCATCCTCTCCGGAAACCTCGCTCCAAGGGGAGCCGTGGTCAAGAAGAGCGGTGTCGATCCGAAGATGTACCGCCACAAGGGACCTGCAGTGGTCTTCAACTCCGAGGAGGAGGTCCGCGATTTTCTTCTGACGAAGCGCGTCGAGCCCGGCTCGGTGCTCGTGGTACGCTACGAGGGGCCCGCAGGCGGTCCCGGCATGCGGGAGCTCTCGATTCCAGCGGCGATGCTTGTCGGAATGGGGCTTCACACGTCGGTGGCCATGGTGACCGACGGTCGATTCTCCGGTGCGACGCGCGGACCGTGCGTCGGCCACGTGAGCCCCGAGGCATGGCGCGGAGGTCCTATCTCCCTGGTCGAGGACGGCGATATCGTCGAGATCGACCTGGAGGCGAACATCCTGACGCTGCACGTGCCCGAACAGGAGCTCGACCGTCGGCGGAAGGCGGTGAAGCGCCCGATGCGCCCTCTGGCAGGCGTGCTTTCGGCCTACCGGAAAGGAGTCGGATGCGCCTCTGAAGGCGCCCTTTGGCTCTTCCGGGACGACGAGGAGTAGATCCGCATATAAAAAGAGCGGGCGCCGGGATTCTTTCCCTCGGCGCCCGCTCTTTCGCTTCTGTGAAATGACCGGTTCTCAGAAGAGATTGTCCTGGTCGTTGAACACCAGCTCGTACGGCTCGCCGGCGACTTCAAGGTTCGGATGCTCCCGGGCGTAGCCGGTCAGGTTCTCCGAAATCTCGATCTCTCCGAGGTGGACGGTGTTCTTGATGCGCACCATTCGTATCGCGGTCCGGTCGGCGACGTTGCTCATCTTGATCGCCGCCTGGATGGCCTGTTTGTCGTTCTTCAGCACCATCGGGATCTTCACGCTCATCGGGACCGTCGAGGTCAGCGAGTTCGGATAGGTCTGCTCGAAGTCGAACTTGTCGTACGCTCTCTTCGTCGTCAGGTCCAGAATGCCGAGTCCGTTCGCGTTGCCGTTCGACTTGTCGGTGATGTCGAGGACGCCGACGCGCGTGATGACCGGTCCGCCCGAGGCGTAGGGCGTGTGGTACCGCCCGACAATGTTCGTGTCGAAGCCGGTCCCGCTGATGTCCTTTCCTATCTCGTCGAGAATGAGCACGTCGAGCTCGTCGAAGTAGATCTTCGGGTAGAGCGACCACGCCTCCTTCAGAAGTTCGGGCTCGCGCTTCTCCACGTCTTCGGCCCGCATCGTTTCGATCCGGGCCGTCTCGTGGAAGGCGTTCTCCAAGATGCCGACGGCGCAGAGAATGTTCTTCTTCGCGAGGGTCACCTTGGCGATCTCCGGCACGTTCACCGCCATGCTGCCGAACCCCAGCATATGGGCGTGGTCCGCGCCCTTCTGCTTGCCCATGCCGATAGTGACCATCTTCATCAGGCCGCTCTCGCAGGGACCGCGGAAGGCGACATGGGGCTTGATCCGGTTGATGACGACGATGGCGTCGGCCTCGTCAGCGTACTTGTCGAGGTAGACCGGCAGATCGTTGGAGGACGTTCCGATCCGGACGGTCTCCATCGTCGCCCGGATCGGCGCGCCGACGTACTCCTCCGTCACGCCCATGGCGTGCAGAATGTGGATCTGTCCCTCAGCCGAGGCGCCGCCGTGGCTCCCCATGGCCGGAAAGAGGAATGGCTCCCCTCCCGCGGCCTTTATCTCCGACACGATGACCTTCAGCATAAGCGCGATATTAGAGACGCCTCTGCTTCCCGCCGTGACGGCCACTTTCCATCCCGGGCGGATGTTTGCGAAATAGCCGCCCTCCCGCAGCTTCCGGGAGAGCTCCGCTTCGATATCCCCGATCACGGGACGGGGAAAGATCTGCCGGACCTTCACCATCCTCGGAATCGGTATGGGCGCAAGAAGTTCGTCGATAGCCGACATTGCTCTCTCCCGCCTTCCGTTTACGGCTTCAGGGCCACCCTCAGGCAGTCGTGGCTGGTGGCGGCCATGTTGAATCCGTCCTCCCACTTCTCCAGGGGGAATTCGTGCGTCACGAGAGGATCGAGGACGACGTCGCCCGTCCCCACCAGGTGGATGGCGGTCTTCCAGTCGTAGGGAATCTGCGAGATCTCGCCCTTCACGTCGATCTCCTTGACGATGATCTTGTGGGTATCCACCGGCGCCGTGATGCCGCCCCGGATGCCTCCGCCCGCCCAGAGCACCTTGCCGCCCTTCCGGACTATGTCGAGGGATTCGGCGATCGGTTCCACCGAGCCGGTGTTCTCGAGGACCACGTCGACCCCGATGCCGCCTGTGAGATCGGCGATACGCTTGCGGATGTCCTCCTTCTCGACGTTGATCACGACGTCAGCGCCCATCTTCTTCGCCATTTCGAGACGGAAGGAGGCGTCTCTCTCCAGCCCGCTCATGAAGATCGGCCCCGCGCCGATGGCCTTGCAGACCTGCATCAGCAGAATACCGCGTGCTCCGGGGCCGAGGATGGCCACGGACTCTCCCGCCCGCACTCCCATCCGCGAGATGATGCTGTGGATCGATCCTGCGGTGGGTTCCATAAGGACTGCGGCTCTTGAATCGACGTTGTCCGGAAGGACGTGGAGCTGGAACTCCGGCCACATGGTATACTTCGCGAAGCCGCCGCCGGTGACGTAGTGCGCCCTGCCGTCCATCGGCTTCAGGGTGTTGCAGATGTTGAAGCGGCCTTCCAGGCATGCCGGGCAGTGCCCGCAGTAGAAGGTGACGATCTCGCAGACCACGCGATCGCCCGGTTTCACACGGGTGACCTTCGGTCCCATGTCGACGACCTTGGCGACGATCTCATGCCCCTGCACAACTTTCTTGGGAGGATGGAGAACGGCGGCTTTTTCCTCCTTGCTCGATCCCCACTTGTGGATGTCGCTGCCGCAGATTCCGCAGTATTCGACCTCCAGCAGCACGTCGTGGGGCGCGTAGGGGTTCTCTCCCAGCTTTGGAACCGGAACTTCCTCGAGGACCACGTCGCCGTTGGCGTGCGTGACCAGTCCGAGCATTGTCTTTTCCATGAAGATCATTCTCCCTTCAGAGTATGGGCATTCTTTCCGAAAACAGCGTCACGCGTCTTCAGTTTAGTTTCGGCGGGAGGCTCTCCATCGGGCGTATATCGGCGTCGACTGAAGAAGAGAGAAGAACGCGATGACGAGCAGCACTGCGGATATCGGGTTCGTCAGGAAGACCATCCACGAGCCGTGGCTTATCAGGAGCGACTGATGAAGGCTCACGTCCAGCATGCGGCCGAGGATGAGCCCCACGACCAGAGGCGCCACCGGAATTTTCAGCTTGTCCATGAAGTACCCGAGGATGCCGAATCCAAGCATGAGCCCGACCTCGAAAAAGTTGTTGTTGATGGCGAACGCGCCGACGACGCAGAGAACCACGATGGCCACCGAGAGGACCCGGTTGCTGATGCGGGTGACGTAGATGCAGAGCTTCGTGAAAGCAATTCCTTCCGCCAGCATGAAGAAGTTCGAGAGCAGGATAGCCCAAAGGAGCGTGTAGGTCACTCCCGCGTATTCGGTCATCAGGGTCGGTCCGGGCATGATGCCGTGGATCATGAGCCCTCCGAGCAGAATGGCGGTCGCGGAGCTCCCCGGTATTCCCAGGGAGATCGTCGGAATGAGCGCTCCGCCCACCACGGCGTTGTTCGCCGCTTCAGGAGCCGCGATGCCGTAGGGATTCCCCTTGCCGAAGGATTCCTTGTCCTTCGAGAACCGCTTGGCCTCATTGTAGGCGAACCAGCACGCCGTATCACCGCCCGTGCCGGGGATGATGCCCGTGAAAACGCCGATCAGTCCGGAGCGGACGAACGTGGGGAGAAGAGTGACGATCTCTTTCCAAGGAAGAAGGATCCGATCGTTGATGACGCTGACCCGTTCCACCTCTCCCTCGTCTCTCTCGATGAGTCGGATGGCCTGCGGAATCGAGAAAAGGCCGATCAGGGCAACTGTGAACGGAATTCCCGAGAAGAGGTTTATGTTTCCGAGTGTGAATCGGGGGATTCCGGTGATGGAACACATGCCGACCGTTGACAGCAGAAGACCCATCGCTCCGGCAAGAAGGCCCTTGATGGCCGAACCCTGCGAGAGCGAACCGATGATCGTCATGCCGAGAACCGCGACTGCGAACAGCTCGACCGGGCCGAACATGACGGCGATGCCCCCGAGTATCGGCGCGATGGTGAGCAAAAAGACGGAGCTGATCGTGCCGCCGACGAAGGAAGCCGTCAGTGAAATGCCGAGAGCTCGTCCCGGCTCGCCCCGCTGGGCCATCGGATAGCCGTCCATGATTGTCGCCGCGGCCGAAGGAGTTCCCGGCGTCCTCACAAGAATTGCCGCGATGGATCCTCCGTACATGGCCCCCATGTAGATCGATGCCAGCATGCTGATGCCGGTCTCCGGCCGGAGGACAAAGGTCACCGGCACAAGAAGCGCTATTGCCATCGTGGCTGAAAGTCCGGGCATCGCCCCGACGAGAAGACCGAGTCCCGTTCCTGCGGCGACGGCGAGCAGATTGTGGAAGCTCAGAACGGACGTCAGCCCGAGGAGAATATTGTCGAGTATTATGATGCTTCGCCTCCTTTCGTCAGCGTTCGAACAACGCTTCGAGAAGTCCCATCGGAATGGGGAGCTTCAGGAACCAGATGAAGAGAAAGTAGATGAAGACCGAAAATCCGACGCTTATGACAAGGGCCTTGAAAATGCCGAGGGCCCTGAGAAAAGTGTACATGACGAGCATGAACAGAGGGGTCACGACGAAATAGCCGATCCGGGGGATGAGAAAGATGTACGCGGCTGTCAAAGCGACAAAGACGACGACCCGCGCCACGTGAATTTTTCCTGCGGGGGCTCCGGAGTCCTCTCCTCCGCTTCCCCGGACGTCGTGGGCTGCCTTGAAGACCATTGCCGCGGAGAGAAGGAAGATCAATCCGGCGACGATCTGGGGAAAGAGCGAAGCGCTTCGGGGCATCGAGGACGCCTTGAAGAAGAAGTACCCGGCAAGCCCACATGTAAAGAGCGCGAAAAGAACGTGTTTGAGAATATAGTTCAAAACGACTTACCTCCTGAGATTTCCGCCCGGCTCTTCAGTCGGTCTGAACGCGACGGAAAAGCCGAGCGGAGGTGAAAAAAGAAAAGCGCCGTACGGTGAGCCGATACGGCGCTGCGCGTACAGGGAAACTACTTGCCCTGGTACTGCTCCTTCACTTCCTCCCAGATCGCCTTGAAGATCACTTCCTGCTCCTGCAGCATCTTCGTGTACTCGTCGCCGTACTTCATGTCGATGATGGAGGCGCGGTCCTTGCATGCCTGGACGAATTCGGGCATAGCGGCCATCTTCCGAAATGCATCCACGAGGGTGTCCCTGGCCTCGGCGGGAATCCCCTTCGGGGCGCTGTATCCGCGGGAGGAGCCTGCCACGACGTCAAAGCCGAGTTCCTTGAATGTCGGAACGTCGGGAATGAGTTCGTAACGTTCCTCCGCGAAGAGTGCGAGTGCGCGGAGATTTCCGGCCTTGATCTGGGGGTAGGTGATCCCCAGGTTGTTGAAGCTGGCGTCGATCTTGCCGCCCATCGCTGCCTGCCAGGAGGGGCCGTCCCCCTCGAAGGGCACGAGTTGGAATTTCAGGCCGGTGGCTTTTTCTACGATGAGTGTGGTGAAGAAGTCGTCGCCTCCGACTCCTGAGTTTCCGATTGTGAGCTTTCCGGGGTTCGCCTTCGCAGCCTCGAAGAAATCCTGCACCGTCATGAGAGGGCTGTCCTTGCCGACGACGATGATGCCGGGATCGGTGATAACGTTCGCCAAGGGCTCAAGTTCGGTGATGTTGTAGGTGATCTCGGGGTTCATGATGTAGTTCGTCTGGAGCATGGGCGTATTCGTGATGCTGACGGTGTAACCGTCTTTTCTGCTTGTCTTCGCAAGCTGCGTCCAAGCAATCGCGCCCGTCGCGCCGGGGATGTACTGATTGATAAAGGACTGTCCGAGCACCTTCTCGAGATAAGGCTGCGTCAGCTGCGCCAGGGTGTCGCTTCCGCCGCCGGGCCTGAACCCCTGAAGCACGGTGATCTGTTTCGTCGGATAGGCTGCGAAGGCGGCCTGTCCTGCCAGAATACACACCATAACTACCAATACTCCGAAAACCCACTTCGATTTTCTCATGCACCATTCCTCCTTGAAAGATTTGGTTATGATGGATCTATAAGGCCTTTGAAAAAGAGCATGTGGCTATTCCTGTTCCGGAAGCTGCGCTTTGCCTGACTTTTAGCGCAAATATTTCTGATCGGCCAAGATCAACCAGAATGAAACGCATCATTATTATGCTATCCCCTGTTCAGGGAATTGTCAATCATTGATTTTTTTCCCAAATCCGCAGGTTTCTAAGGCAGAAGGGGTGTGCCTGACGCCCTGTAACGCTCCCTCTGCCTGCGGATTTAGGTTTTTCAGTGAAAGAACGGGCTGAATTGCTCAGATTGCCTCGTGCTTTGTTTTCGAAGAAGAAGCGCTTCTCCGCTTTTGAAGCAGAAAGACAACGGCGAAAAAAGCAACTCCTACCGCATCCCAGATTCTGCCCGGAATGAACAGCGGTCCGGCGCAGAGCAGCAGCACGAAACGCTCGTAGAGGAAAAGCGGTGTGCTCAGGTACCCCTCTATGGCCGCCGCGAGACTGGTCAGGGCGCACATGACGACGAGCGTGGTGATCGCGAAGTCAGTCAGGGAACCTTGCAACAGGATCTCCGGACGGTAGTAGAAGAGGAAGGGCAGGATGTACAGTCCCTTGGAGAATTTGAAGCTCGTGAACATGGTCCTCCAGGGATCCGCCTTCGCGATTCCGGCGGCTACGATGGCCGCCAGTCCTACCGGGGGTGTGATTTCCGAATTGATGCTGAACCAGATCATGATGAAGTGGGCAACAATCAGCGGGAACCCCATGTCGAGGAGGGCAGGCCCGACGGCGATCGCCGTGATGATGTAGGCCGCGCTGCTGGCAAGCCCCATGCCGAGAACCGTCGAAATAAGGCAGACGAGGATGATCGCGATGAAGGGGCTCCCCTGGGAGAGGGCCGCGAAAAACCAGGAGAACTTCAAGCCGACTCCTGTCAGTCCCACGATGGAGAGGATGATGCCGATGCAACCGGTGAGACTGCCGATGCTGAGAAGATATTTCCCGCCGAGGACCATGCAGCCGTAGAAGTTCTTTACATCGATTTTCCTGTTTTTGAATGCATGTGTGACAAGAAGGGCGGCGATTCCTGCGAGGGCGGCGATTCCGGGGGCGTATCCCATGGCCATGACGACCACGATGAGGACGAGCGCGAAAAAGTAGTGCCAGCCGTCCTTGAGAACTTCCTTCACCGGTTCCCGATATTCTGTTCCGCCGTGCCCGATATTCTCCTTTTTCGCCTCGAAGTGAATGAAAAGAAAGACCGTTGCGAAGTAGAGCAGAATAGGCGTCGTTGCGACCAGGGCGATTGTAATGTAGGGAATCTGCGTGAACTCCGCCATGAGGAAGGCGATGGCGCCCATGATCGGAGGCATGATCTGGCCTCCGGTGGATGCCGCGGCTTCCACCGCTCCCGCGACGTGCGGCTTGTACCCGACCCGGATCATCATCGGTATTGTAAAGACCCCGGTTGAAGAGACGTTCGCGATCGCGCTGCCCGATATCGAGCCGATCATGGCGCTTCCTATGACGGCTGCTTTCGCCGGTCCGCCGACAGTGTTTTTGGTCAACGAGAAGGCCAGCCGGATGAAGAACTCGCCCGCGCCGGTTTTTTCCAGGAAGGCGCCGAAGATGATGAAGGGTGCGACATACAGGATCATCATTCTGGCGGAGAGGCCGTAGAAGCCCTCCAGTCCGGCGTAGACACTGTTGACGACGCCTGCGAGGTCTGCTCCCCTGTGGCCGAATGCTCCCGGAATCAGGTTGCCGAAGAAGGCGTAGGCCAAAAGGACGAGCGAGACCGATGTCAGGGCCCATCCGATGACTCTCCGCCCTATATCCAGGGCGACCAGTATCATGGCGGTTCCCATGACGACGTCCAGTGGATCGAGGCTGCCGAGGCGCATGAACCTTTCGTTGTAGTCGTACATCGCGTAGACGGACGCCGCGACGGTCAGAACGATGACCAGGGAGTCGATCCACAAGGAGAGGTGTCTGTGTTTCGGATTTCGGAAGAACGGATAGACAATTGCGGTGAGTGTGCAGACGGTCATGAGGAAGACGGCGTGTTTCAGCACCACGTCCGTCCCTATGTACACCGTCCAGTACAGGATGAGGAACGAGAGAACGGCGAGTCCGAAATTGACCAGGTGAAGCGAAATGCCGGAAAAAGACCGTTCGATCGACACAATTTCCGGCGTCTCTCTGTTCGCTTTCTCCTCGAGCGATGCGCCTTTCTTCATAACAAATGACTCCTTTCAAAAAACCGGGCGCCCGCCGTTGAAGGCGGGCGTCCGGCTCGAGCGGACGAATTTCCTTATTTCAGCACTCCGGCTTCTTGGAAGAACTTCTCCGCGCCGGGGTGAAGCGGAATCGGCGTCCATTTCGCGGCATTCTCAAGGGACATCCCCTTGCCCGCGGCGTGGACTTTTCCCATGTACTCCAGCCCTTCGGGACTGTAGGCGGCCTTTACGATCTCATACACCACCTTTTCGTCGACATCGGCGCGGACGCCCCACATGGCGCCGGAGCCGACGGTCTCGACTTCGGCGTCGATTCCCCTGTAAGTTCCTGCGGGGACAGAGAGAGGAAGGTACTGCGGCTTCTCCGCGATCAGTTTGTCGCGGTAGCCCGGCGCGAAGGTTATGAGGACGAGGTCGTGCGTCAGCGCGATCTCCGAAATCGCGGGCGTCGGAAGCGTGGAAACCTCCATGACCGCGTCGACCTGGCCGGTTTTCAACGCCTCCATGGCCTCTCTCGCGGGAAGATAGACGACTTTTTTGAAGTCTTTTTCGGGATCGAGACCGTGAACGCGGACCCAGTCGAAGAACTGCTGGTGCATCGAGCCGCCCGGAGAGCCCGCGCAGACGACTTTCCCCTTCAGGTCGAGATAGGTTGTAATTCCGGTCCCTTTCAGGGTGTAGGGCTGGCCGTACTGAAGATAGAGAATCCCCATGCCGCGCATCTTGTCGAAAGCCTTCTTGTAGGGAGCCTTGCCCTGGAAAGCGAGGGGCGGGTCGATCGTGTTGAGCATGCCGATTTCCGCCTGGCCGGAGTCGAGGCGGTTGATGTTCTCGTTCACTCCGCCCGAGGTAACGGCCGTGATCTCCACTCCTTCGACATGCTTGGTCGCAAAGTCCGCAAGACCGCCTCCGATCGCGTAGAATCCTCCTCCCATCGAGCCTGTCGAGAAGTTGAGCTGCACCGTCGCGGCGAATGCCGCTGTACCGAAAACGATCACTGCCGCTGCCGCCAATACCGTTTTGAACCCTTTCATCTCATTTCCCTCCTTGTCGTGATATTGTCCTTCGCTTTCAGGAACCGATCCCGTTGTACCGGCCTTCCGATCATTCCTGGCCGAAGACTTTCTTCAACTCCGGCTTCAGGAAAGACTGAATTTCAAGGGCGTACCCCTCCGGATCCTCGAAGAAGAACGCCTCAATGAAGATCTCCGGCTTGAAGAGCAGCTCGGACGTGATCTTGACGCCCTCCTTCCGCAGGTAGTTCCACCACTCTTTTACGTCGTTCACGAGCAGCGTCGCGAGGACGCTGCTTTCTTCGCGGGGCGCCGAGCAGTGCCCGTGTTTTTCGTCGACGATGCCGAGAAACGCCGTTCCCCGCACCCGGTAGATGCGGCATGTTCCCTGGTCGTCCACAAGCTCGAATCCGAGGATCCGTTCATAGAAGTCCTGCGCTTTTTTCAAATCTCTGTAGTAGAAGAACGTTATCTGCGAACATATTTCCGGCATTGCGCACCCTCCCCTTTCTGTTTTCTCCAGGGTTTCGTTTTCGAGGAGATTTCTTCAGTTCCTTTTTCGATGAGTCCGGTCCGAACGGATCGCCTGGGTACGTCTAGTGTCTCATGTGTCATTGTACAGCATCGTGCATGAAATGAATCGTACCGGATTCGTAGTTTTATATTTCCGAATCGGAATTCGCATGGATACGTCCGCGAAAAGGGCGAGGCGAATCGTTCGCCTCGCCCTGTCTGCGGATATGGAGATGATCTGTTCCGGGCCTATGATATCGGCCTCATTCCGAAAACGATCGGTGGCCGAATCGGAGTGATGCGGTTTGCCTCACATGTCGGGAACATCAAGAGTTTCCGACTCATCATCTTCGACCGGGAGGATCGGGAGAGGCGTGTTTTCGGAGGACGCGCTCGCACGGGTGTAGGTCACCGTTATTGCGGAAGTGGCCCCCGGGTTCACGTTGAAGATCCTGCCCGCCGGTGTATTCCAGCCGCTGACGTTCGTGAAGAGGACGACGACGCTTCCCGCGGGGACGCCCGAGACGGTCTGTCCGCTTGTATAGTAAATAGGGGCTGCGGCGCCCGCGTGCTCAACGAAGAGCCTCCACCGTGCCGCGGAGGGGCCGTTGATCGTCACCCTGACGGAGCCGGTAGGGACGACTGATGGAATCGTCGAGAAGGCCTTGAGACAGACGTTGGTGTTCGCCCATGTGGCTGTGACATCGCCCCAGGCGGTGCCGTTGCTGCTGGCAAAACTCTGCCCCGCGCTTGCCCTTGCCTTGGTGCTGTTTCCGGCGAGAGGGCGTTCGATGGGAATGGGGAAGTTATAGCCGGGGGTCGTCAGGCGCACCACGACCGAGAAGCGCTCGCCCGCTCCGACGGGAATACCTGCCGGAAGACGGACGGTGTGATATCCGGCCGCGGCAAGAGTGCCTTCGATGGCGCGTGCGAGGGTTCCGCTTCGCGGTGAGTTGGCGGCGACGCCCTTTCGGATTTCGATCCTGTATCTGGAGTTGGCCTGCCCGGCATAGAAGGAGACAGCGCGGAGCTGTTCCCCGCCGGAATGTCCGATGGCGTTGAAGATGTTGGCAAACCATCCCGTGTTGCTGCCGTACCCCGCGCTTTGCGTCCATCCGAGCGGGTCGTACTGGTAGATGCGATCGAAATTCGTCTTGTCCGCTCCCAGGAAGACGGTCGGCTGGCCTATCGTCGGATCACGGTAGGAGAGCCAGAAATAGCCCGCGTTCCCCCATCCGGTCCCCCAGCTGTTCTTCACCAGCCAGGCGCCGTTCGCGCCCGGATTGACGTTGAAATTCGAAGCGGGATAGTTGTCGTTCCATCCGGCGATGGTGACGATGTGCCCGCCGCCCGTTCCCGCACGGTTGTAGTACGCCCCCGTGGAGGATCTGTACGCCGCGCTGTTCCAGACGATCCGGATGGCCACCGCGCCTTGCGACATCAGGGCCTGTTTCGTCGTGTTCATGTTGAACGCCGATCCGAGGTGATGGACGTGCTCCAGGTGCTTGAAGACGGGATCGGAAGCCTGGGGCCTGCTCGACGCCGGCCAGGGGCTCACGTTCTGGTAGGGGCGGGCGCTCTCGTTGACGGCCCCCGTCCAGCGAGAGAGGATGGCCGCGGACTTCCATGGATTGCCTCCCTGGTCGAAGATCTGGTCGCCGCCGAAGGGGGGCGGTACGGCCTGCGTGAAGCCCGGAAGTGCGGCGTTCTGGTCCACGTAGGCGAAGTAGGCGAGGTGCCATTCCGAAAAATCGAGGGTCCCCTTTCCGCTCTTTCTCATCGTGGATTCCAGGGATGCCAGTGCGCCGAAGGCCCAGCAGGTTCCGTAGGGATTCTGGTTCCGCACGGCCGTCATCGCAAGCAACGGCCGAAGGTCGTACGTGGCAGGAAACGCAAAGGGAAACACGCCGTACTTGCCGGATGTCGGAGCGACGACGTGGGAGAGGTCGAGCGGCGAGGGCTGATAGCCGAGCGCCTGTCCCTCGGGGCCCTTCACTCCGGCGGCGGAGAACCGTCCCTGCTGATATTCGACGAATTCAGGATTCATCGGCGCCAAACTCAGAACGTCCATGTCCACGTTCGCCGCTGCGGATGCGGCGAACAGAAGCGAAAGAAGGAGCATCGCCGGAATCCACAGAACAGCACGATTACACACTTTTCTCATCTCTGATCACGTCCTTTTCTGTGTTTTTTAAAGCAATGTCGCAGATTTTCGAAATAATTCGCCGTCATCGGTTATTTTTTCAACCGGTGACTTCGCTGTTTGCGGTCCCTTTCCTCCTTGTGCTGAAAACATGATCTTTTTTTCATGCAACACCCCTCTTTGATTGTGCTTCTTTTCTTTCCGGAACGACCTGGAGGGTTGGGATGCTGAAAGACAATCGATCCGAAATTCCGGTTCCGATGACTTCGCCCTTTGGAAGATCTGAAAAATTTCCCGAAAACCGAACGGGAATTCAGCCGGTGTGTTCAAAAAAGAGATGAACGGTTGTTCTGAAAGGGTAATGTGTGAATTCTTTTCTCAAGCCTATCTTCACTGAAAATACAAATTCTTTACGCATCACATTCTACTCCTTTTTGTGCCGGAGGTAAAGTCTGTATTCGAATTTCCTTTTTCGATTGAAGCCCGGAAACTAGAATATGGAAGTTTATATACGGAAGAGAAAGGGGTAAAGAATAAAACCATGCGTTGTGTTCCTCCGGTATCGATATCCGTCAGGAAAAAAACGATGCGGGGTGTCGCCGGAAGAAATCGGCGCATAGTCGACCCATTGTTTCTACGTCCTGTTCGGTGATTCTCTCGTCGCAGGGAAGAATCACCATGCGGTCTGCGCCGCCGGACGGAGCGTCCGGATGGGAGTCCCAGGAGAGAGGAGGTTCAAAGCCGGCGGCACGGAGGCGTCGTTCGAGCTCCGCCTTTCCCCGTTGAACAAGCAGGGGGAGTCCGAGCGGCACCGTGTGATCATCGAGCGGAGGAGCGCCGATGCGCTCCGCAAGCGAAATATAGTTTTTTCTCCGGAATTCCGGGATGTGCTTCCAGGGGAGGCGGTCGAGAAGAAAACTGCCCATCGCGGAGGGAGACCTGACGGTTTCGTCGGCGTCCAGAATGTCCTCCCCCCTCCGGAGGAGGTTCGCTGAACCCGTTATAAGGCCGAGGGTTTTGATGTTGACGAACTGCTCAAGCGGGTCTTCGAGCGTTCCGTCGGGCTCGTCCCGCGACAGAAGAAGCGCGCCGTCCGGGACCGGGAGGAACTTGCGGAAGCTGTACAGGACGAAATCGCCGTATCTTCCGGTTCCGGAAGTGAAGAGCGAGTGGACGCAGTCCTCGATGACGATGGGGCGCTTCTGCGGCGGCAGAGTGTCGAGAGCATGCTCCGTTTTCCGGTTGGGGAAGCCGCAAAAATGGATGTAAAGGAAGATGTCTCCGGATGAAAGCCGAGGAAGGCCGTATTCGATGCTGTAGAAGCGGAGGGAGAATCCCCTGCGGAGAAATGAAGGCGCCAGGGATGCGCAGCAGAGCGAGGGAAGCCAAGCTCTGCCTGTACAGCTTCCTTTGATGACGGTGTCGAGGGCCTTCGCAAGGGCGCTTCTTCCGGCGGCCACGGAGAGCGAATGCCGGTTTGCGAGCGGAAGGATGTCCAGAAGATTCCGGTCAAGCGGAGCGTACGAAAAAGTCTCCGGAGGAAGCAGGCTGCCCGCCGGAGATCCTGGTGTTCGGATGAACGTTTCCGTCATTGACTGAGAGGCTGTTTCCTCGTTAAAGCTGCCGCGCCGATGGTCGGGGCGTCGTTTCCAAGCTGGTTGAGGCGGAGGTCGAGCGTCTTGCGGAACGGGAGGGCAAGATAGTCCAGGACACGCGGCTTCAGCACGTCGATGAACCCCTCTCCCCTGCTCAGACCGCCTCCGAGGATCACCGCCTGCGGATCGAAGAGGTGGATCGACGAAGCGATCCCTTTTGCCAGGTGTTCCAATCCCCGGTCCCAGAGAGGCGCCACTGCGGGATCGGTCCGGCGGGTCCAGAGATATTTGAGGTCGGGCTGCAGGCCCATGGATTTTGCAGTCCGCTCAAGGGCGTCAGCGCCGCTGATCCCTTCGAGATGACCGTGGGATCCGCAGCCGCAGGGTTCTCCGGCGCCCACGACAAGATGCCCGGGCTCTCCGGCCATGCCGTGGAATCCCTTGAGGATGCGTCCTCCGAGGACAATGCCTCCGCCGACGCCCGTTCCGAGAGTAAGCAGGATATAGTCGTTCATGCCTCTGGCGGCCCCGCCCCACCCTTCACCGAGGGCGTAGCAGTTCGCGTCGTTTTCGATCTCGACGGGCAGGCCGATTCTTGAGGAAAGCATCTTCCGGAGCGGTAGACCGTTCCATCCGGTGAAGTTGGGCAACAGGAGAGATACCTCTCGTGCGGCGTCGAGAACTCCTGGAACGCCCACGCCAACAGGGCAATCCGAAGATGCGCCGAGGCGTTTGGCCAGGGCGGCGATCTGGTCCAGCACTATTTCAGGCTCCCGTGCGGAGGTGGGTTCCGAGAGACGCTGGACGATTCTCCCGTCCTCCACGAGGGCCGCTGCTATCTTGTGCCCTCCCAGATCGACGCCGACGGCTCTCATGGCGTTATTTTTCGCGGGCCTGGTGCAGAGCCGAACGTTTGTGAATCATGGGGCCCGTCAGAACGTAGACGAAGCAGAAGAAAACCAGAACCGCCGCGATCCACGCTGCCCAGGTCCGGCTGAGAATCCACAGCAGAAGGACGATGAACGCCGCCGGGGCGAAGTAACGGACCTTGTTCGACGGTTTCGGATACCGGAGGTTCGAGACTTGGAGCGAGATCATCACGAGTATCAGGAATTGAAAGACGACGGCGACCGGACCGTTGACCAGGATGTGCTCCTCGGGATACATGACCTGGGCCGAGAAAGCCGCAAGGGCGATCCACGAGGAGTTTACGGTCACAGGGAGGCCGATGAACCCTCCCTGACCGCGCAGCGGATCCATCAGCCGGAAACGCGAGAGACGAAGAGCGCCTGAAAAGACGATGATGGACGGGAGCATCGTGCGCCAGAACGGGCTGGGGCCGTGAAGGAGCATGGCGTAAAGGAGCGCAGCGGGAGCAACGCTGAACGACAGGAAATCGACGAAGGTGTCCAAGTCCGCGCCGAAATCCGTGGTTCCCTTCAGCCAGCGGGCGACATTGCCGTCGAGTCCGTCGAGTATCAGAGCGAGCATGATGTACTGCGCCGACCGGGCGAGCAGCTCCCAGTTGCCGAGGCGCATCGCCTCAAGCGTCGAGAGGACGCTGGCGAAACCGAAAAAGAGAGCGGAGAGCGTCACCAGCGTAGGGACGATCCGCCTCCAGTTTGCGAGGATCCTCAGTTTTTGGAGTTGTTTTCCCGTCATTGTCAGTTCCCTTTCTTCACGATCCGGGCGATGATCGTCTCGCCTGCGGTGACCTGGTCGCCGAGGTTTGCGACGATCTCGATATCTCCCTTTGGAAAGTACATGTCGAGACGGGATCCGAACTTCATCATGCCGAAACGGTCACCACGCTTGACCGTTTCCATCTTGTCCGGGCGGAGCCAGTAGACGACACGCCGGCAGACCGGGCCGACGATTTGCCGGACGAGGCACATGGTATCCTCCCCGCGGACGAGAATGGCGTTGTGCTGGTTCACGTCCGAAGACTTTTCGTCGAAGGTGAAGAGCCTCTTTCCCGGAAAGTATCCCAGGAAAGTGGAGAAGCCGCCTATCGGAAAACGGTTGACATGCACGTCGAACAGACTCAAAAAGATGCTGATTCGTATTGTGTCCTGCTTAAGATAGTCTTTTTCGTAGACTTCGGCGATCTTTGCGAGTTTGCCGCTGGCTGCGGCGACGACGACTCCGGGTTCCGCCGGCGTGTTCATTTCGGGATCGCGGAAGAAGAAAAGCATGTAGCCCACTCCTGCGCCGCCGACCAGGAGTCCGAAGAAGAACCCCAGGCCGTTCGATGCGCCGAGAAATCTCGACAACACGTACACGATGATACCCAAAACAACAGACGCCAGAAGGAACGGCTTGACTTCCGGCCGGAATTTCATAGAAAAGCCCCCTCATATTTCATCTGGATTTGCCATACATTATACCTTACAAACCGGAAGAGGTCACCTGAATTCCGAAACGTTCTCCGAAAGTCTTTCCGAAATATTTCTGATGTTCCTCAAGCGCCCAGATTTCCAGCTGGTACCCCTCGTCGGCCTGTATTTTCAGCAGAAGGACCTTTTTCTCCCGAACAAAGCGGACTCCGTGCACATACTTGTGATGGCTGCGGTCGAGGCTCTCCGCCATACGGAGGAACATGCTGAGGGTGAAGACAAGGCGCTGCGAGTTTTGATCAAGCTCGGAAAACTGCGGATCCTTCTTTTTCGGCGACCGTTTCCTGTGGAAATAGGCGAGAGCGGCCATCGCAGCGATCTCGTTGTCGTGGAAACCGAGAAGCTCGACGTTGCGGATGATGTAGTAGCTGTGGGCGTGGTGGTTGCTGAACGAAAGAAAGAGCCCGATGTCGTGGAGCAGGGCGCTGTAGTAGAGCAGCTCCCTTGCCTCGTCCCCGAAACGGTGAAGCCCCGCTTCCCTGCCGCTGTCGAAGAGCTGCATGCAGAGCTCTCCCAGGTGACGGGAGTGTTCTTCATGGAAGCCGCACGAGCGCGCGAGCTGAAGGACGCTCTGTTCGCGGACGGAGAAGCCGGAATCGAGGTACCCCCACTTGCCCCGCATGAGATAGTCCACGAGCAGGCCGTTTCGGAGACTGCGGGAGCTGACCCGGATAGAATCCAGTGCCAGGTCCTCCATGAGCGTATGGATGATGGAAGCGCCGGCGATGATGATATCGGCACGCTCCGGGACCATGCCGGGCAGTTTTTTTCGTTCGTCGAGGGGGAGCGAACAGAGGAGTTTCACCAGTGCGTCGAGCTGATGATAGGACATGCTCCGCTCAGTGTTCTCCTTCTCCGCGGGCGTGCTCCTGTGCTTTTTGTTCGCCCTGCGGAAAGTCATCTCCGCCAGAGTCTCCAGCGTTCCCGAGCTGCCGACGACGAGGTCGAGCGGGTACTCCCGTATGCGCTGAACGCTCCGGAGCGATGCGTTCCGGACGTACTGCTGCAGCAGCGCGTAACGGTCGGGCGAGACCGGTCCTGTCTCTTCCGGGAGGAAAAAGAGGGATGAGAGTCGGACCGCTCCCAGTTTGAGCGAGTCGAGGTGGAAGTATTCGGTCTGCTTTCCCACGATTGTCTCGGTGCTTCCGCCGCCGATGTCGATCATGAGCGCCGTCTTGTCGCCGAGATGCATGCCGCTGACGATGCCGAGATAGATGAGGCGGGCTTCCTCAAGACCGGAGATGACCTTCAGCTCGAATCCTGCCTCCTTGCGCACCCGGTCGAGGAAGACATCCCGGTTTTCCGCGTCCCGGGTGGCTGAAGTGGCAACGGCGAAGATCTCCTCCGCGCCAAGGTTCCGCGCCATATCGGCGAAACGTCCGAGGACGAGGACCGTCCGTTCCATCGCCTCATGCTTGAGGCGGTGCTTCAGAAACTCTCCCTCTCCCAGCCGGACCATGATCTTGTGCTGGTTCAGGATGGTGTAGGACTTGTTCTCGTTGATTCTCACCACGAAGAGCCGGACGGAGTTCGTCCCGAGGTCGATGAGTCCGACGACGTGGCCGGACGCGTTCAGCTGAGGGCCCATTGAATCTCCAGTCTCTTTTTGAAGACATTCTCAAAGAGCGTTCCCTTTTCGATCGCCCTGACCCTTTCCGCCTCCGCGTCGCCGGAGGCGGTGCAGAAGATCGTGACTTTGTCGGTGTCGATGGCGCACCGCACTCCCTGCACGACGGACGAGTGCGTCCAGTCAAGTCCGTCCGCGATTCGAAGGATGGCCGAAAGCCTCCGGACCGCCTCTCTCTCCTGGTCGGGCAGTCGCTCGAAATAAGGGTGGCTGTCGTCCGGGTCAGCCTTGCGGTGATATCTCGCGATAGAGGCGATCACAATCCGTTCCTGCTCGTCGGGGATGACGTTTTTCAGACCGAGGATGAAATCCATTGCGACCTTATGGTGCTCCTTCTGCCCTTTCAGCCAGCCGATGTCGTGAAGCGTCGAGGCGATCTGCAGGTGGAAGCGGGCGTTTTCGTCAAGTCCGTGAAGTTCCCGAAGGTCGTCGAAGAGAGCGAGCGCGATGGAGGCGACGTGACGGCTGTGGTCCGCGTGGACCGGAACCGTCTTTTCGAGAATGCGCTCCGCTTCGTCCTCGAGCGAAAGGTCTCCGGGAACGGCACGCCCGGGAAGAAACGAGGATGCGAAGTCGCCCGGCATTCCCCTGAAGAGCGCGGCATCCGCGGTTTTCGACATTTCATAGTCGACGAGGTAGTGATTCGCCCGGAAGTATCCCGGCTGGATGTGAAGCAGCGCATAGCAGGCCCTGGGATCTTCTGCCGGAGGGCGTCCGGTCGTTCCCGGATTGAGGAACCATGTATCCCCGAACTTTTTCGACAGGGGGGCGTGCGTGTGCCCGGTAATGACAATATCCGCCGCCGCGAGTTTCGCAAGGTGCTCCAGACGTTCACCTGCGGTCTCCCCGGTGATGTTCTCCTCGATGTCCTCCGGGCTGCCGTGCGTGAGGAGAAACAGCTTGCCGGCCAGGAAGAATCTCTTCGTCAGGGGGAGATTCTTGAGGTATCTCCTGTTTTCCTTTGAAAGACGTTCGCGGTTCCAGCGGTGCAGCTCCGACTTTTTCCCGTCCTTTCCGGCGCGGAGGACGTTGCGGTCGAAGTTGCCCGCCACGGCCACGGCTTCCACGGAAGCCAGCAGAGAGACGGTTTCGTCGGGAAAAGGTCCCTGTCCCACGTAGTCCCCTGTATTGATCACGATCTCTCCGCCCCGTTTCCGGCCGTCCTCAAGGACGGCCTCCAGTGCGGGAAGATTGCCGTGCACGTCTCCCAGCAGTATGATTTTCACGGATTCCCCACCCCTTCCTTTCCGCGCGATGAAGAAAGCGTTCCCGACGCGGTCTTCAGATTGCCCCAGAACGCCTCGGATTCGAGGGCGTTCCATTCTTCAAGAAAACGGGAGAAACTTTTTGTACGGAGCTCTCTCCTTTTTTCCAGAAAAAAGAGAATTCCCGTTTTCAAAGGCGGAAAAACGCGGACGTGGCCGTAGTATTTCAGCGTCCGAGCCTCTTCCTGCTCCAGAAAACGGGGAAGAAAATCAATCCAGACATCGCAGTCGTGAATTTCTCCTAGGATATCCTGCAGTTTCTTGAGCCTGTCGATGAAGGGAACAAGAAGTCCTTCGTAGAGGGGTTCGAAGATCTCGAGGGCGTAGCGGAGACGTTTGCCGGCCTTCCGCAGTTCGTGCAGTTCCTTCACCGAGTCCGGATTGCGTACGAAACGACTGAAACTGAGCACGTCGGCGATTCGGTCGCGTATTTCGTCTTCGCAAATGGAAAAAGACGGCGAGTTTTCCTCGCTTAAAATTTCCTTGCGGACTGCTTCCCGCAGACCTTCCGCCATCTCTTCGAGGGGTTCGCGCAGATCCTTTTCATCAAGGACGGCGCAGATTTTCCGCTGAAGTTTCTCCCGGCGCATCGAAAGGCGCAGCAACAGCCTGGAGAGCCCGGTTCTGTTGCGTCCGTCGGTCTCATGGAGCTCCTTGTCTACCGCCTCCATCTGGACATCGAGATCTCTGGCGGCGCCGAGAGTCCTCGTGATCCTGCTCACCGTCCGGCGCCACCGTTTCGCGTCGCCGGGCGGAAAACAGGGTTCGAAGAGTGTCAAGGCCGCACGGAGCCGGCGCGTGGAGACGCGGGCACGGTGAAGGAATTCGATGTCCTCCGCTGTACGGAGCGCCTTGAGCTGGAAAGAGAGCTTCTCCAGGAGGGGAACGATCGTCGAAACGGCAAATGATCGCAGCGTTTCCTTCTCCTTCATGTTTCCTCACCCCCTTCCGGTGGATTCCAGCCTGCAGTTCTGGATGTCATGATCTTCTGCGAATCGATCCCGGGTTCTTCGGGGCCCGGCTGGATTCGACTGTAACCGCCGTCGGGAAGAAGTCGTCTGGATTTGATGTTGTCGGCGAGATGAATGTCGAGCAGGTCGGTTCTCAGCATTTTGCAAAGGTTCTTCTCGCGGACGGGAACGAGCACTTCGACGCGGCGGTCGAGATTTCGAGGCATCAGATCCGCGCTTCCGATGAACATTTCGTCTTCGCCTCCGTTCCGGAAATAGAAGATCCTGGCATGTTCCAGAAATCGCCCCACGATGGAGGTCACGTCGATGTTCTCGCTGATTCCGGGAATTCCGGGGCGGAGGCAGCAGATTCCGCGTACCTGGAGGCGGATGCGGACACCTGCCTGCGAGGCGCGATAGAGGGCCTGGATGCACTCCTTGTCGACGAGCTGGTTCATCTTGAAGGCGATACAACCTCCTCCGGACTCTTTGTGGCGGGAGATCTCGCGCTCGATGCGCGAGACGATCCCGGATCGTGTGTTGTGAGGAGAGACGAGGAGCTGCCGGTAGTCTTCCTTCCGGGAGTACCCGGTGATTGCGTTGAAAAGGTCCGTGACGTCGGCGCAGATCGCCTTGTCGGAGGTGAAGAGTCCAAGGTCGGCGTAGGTCTTGGCCGTTGCCGGGCTGTAGTTCCCCGTGCCGATATGCGCGTATCGCCTTATTCCCTCCGATTCCCGCCTGACTACGAGGCACATTTTCGCGTGGATCTTGAACCCCACCAGGCCGTAGACGACGTGGACGCCGACATCTTCGAGAGCCTCCGCCCAGTTGATGTTCCGTTCCTCGTCGAAGCGGGCTTTCAGCTCGACGACGGCTGTCACCTGCTTTCCGTTCTTGCGTGCCGTAATCAGCGCGTCCACGACTGGGGACTCGTTCCCCACCCGGTACAATGTCTGCTTGATCGCCACGACTTTCGGGTCCGTGGCGGCTCTCCTCACGAAGTCAAGAACAGGCACGAAGCTGTCGTAAGGATGATAGAGCACGACATCATGCTTTCTCAGAACGGTGTAGACGGACACCCTCTCCGAAAAGGGCGCAGGAATACGGGGAATGAGCGGTTCGTCCTTCAGATCCGGCCGGTCCACGCTGTAGAGATCCATCATTCCGGAGAAGGCCAGCGGGCCTTTCCGCTTGTAGATCTGGAACGGGGCCAGATGAAAGTTCCGAACGAGAAACAGAAAGATGTCCTTCGGAACGCCGGAAGCGACCTCGAGACGCACCACTTCACCGAAATTTCTCCGGTCCACGAGATCCCTTACGGCTTCCAGAAGATCCGGAGATTCGTCCTCTTCGATATCGACATCGGTGTTTCTCGTGATCCGGAAGGTTGTCGAGGCGGTTACCTGGAGTCCAGGAAAGAGAAGGTGAAGGTGTTCCGCGATGAGGCTTTCAACGAGCAGGACGTCGCACTGCCTCGCGTTGGAGGAGAATCCGAGGCTTTCGTAGGATTTCGCCTCCTTGTTCCGTGGAAGGAAGATGAAGCGTGAGAGGTTCTTCGGTATCTTCAGACGTGCGAAACGACCGCCTTTCAGCGGATCGGCGAGCTGGACGAGGAAGTTCAGGCTGAGGTTCGAGATCACGGGGAACGGGCGGCCGGGGTCGATCGCCTGCGGGGTGAGAATCGGATAGATCTCGTTCTTGAAGTATCCTTCGAGAAACTTTTTGTGCTTGTCACTGAGGTCCTCGTACTCCACAAACCGCAGGCCCGCGTTCTTAAGCCTGGGACGGAGGGATTTTGACCAGTATTCCTGAGCCTCCGCGATCAGAGGAAGCACCTTTTTCCTGATGAGAGCAAGCTGCTTCGACGGCGACATTCCATCGGGCGAGAGGGAGGCTACGCCGTTCCGATACTGCTCCAGCAGCCCGGAGACGCGAACCATGAAGAACTCGTCGAGGTTGTTGAAGAAAATGGCCAGGAACTTGAGCTGCTCCAGCAGGGGGGTGGAGGGATCCATAGCCTCGTCGAGCACCTTCGAGTCGAAGTCGATCCAGTTGATCTCACGGTTCAGGTAGAGCCGCGGATCGTCCAGGCTGTGCACATCATCGGGCGGCATGGCTTCAGGGCTCTTTTTAGGACTCATGATCTCCTCCGTGGTCTCTCCTTTTTCAGGAGAAGAGGTGGAAAGCATCTCGATGAACCTCCTCCATTATTCTTATGATATCACACGGAATATTCATCCATCCTACACGCAAGACACCCTTTTTACGACAGCAGAGAAATTCTTTTACGAAAGTGTTACGCTTTCGTAATCTATCTCCATGAAAGAAGGACCGTTCGGGGCGCACGTGCCGAACGGTCCTTCTTTCATGGAGAGGAACGATTCAGTCAGCCGCCTGGACGGCCTGGCGTTCCCCAAGGAAGACGATCTGCTCCTCGCCCTCCAGCGGTTTCTTCTCGAACCAGCGGATTATTTCCATCGCTCCGTCGAGGTGTTCCACAAGCGCAGAACAGCTTTCGACCCAGTCGCCGCAGTTGAAATAGTCGATTCCATCGAATCGTTTAATCGAAGGATTGTGGATGTGACCGCAGATAATTCCGTCCACACCGTACTTCCGTGCGGTTCGTGCGACGCACTCCTCGTAGTGTCCGATGAATTTGACGGCGTCCTTGACCTTCCTCTTCAGAAACTCCGAAAGCGACCAGTAGCTGAAACCGAAGAACGAGCGGACGGCATTGAACCCGGTATTGAGATGGAGGGCGAAATCGTAGGCACGGTCTCCGAGAAAGGCGAGCCAGGGTTTGTACATCACCGCGACGTCGAACTCGTGCCCGTGGACGACCAGGTAGCGCTTCCCGTCCGTGCCGGTATGAATCGCGTTTTCGCGGATCTTTACGCCGCCGAAGGAATACCCCTGGAACTCTTTCATGAACTCGTCGTGATTGCCCGGAATGTAGGTAACAGGCGTTTTCTTCGAGAGTTTGAGCACCTTCCTTATCACGGAATTGTGCGAACCGGGCCAACCCGGACTTCTTTTCAGTTTCCATCCGTCGATAATGTCGCCCACCAAGTAGAGCTTGTCGCACTCCATCGATCCGAGGAATGAAGCCAGGCTCTTTGCCCTGCACCAGCGCGTTCCGAGATGAAAATCGGAGATGAAGACGGAGCGGTATCGCAGAGAACTCATCCCTTTCCTCTCTTTCTTTTTGTCATAGAATAACTCCTTTCGGTAACGGTTGTTGTGTTCGAATGAAACAATAACGTTTCGGACCGCAGGTCGCGAGGTCGACTTCTCACGGAGACGGCCGCATTCGAAGACGCGAAGCCTTGCAGTTCCTAGTTTTCCTCCGGAGTGCCCGGCCTGATGATCGATTTCATAATCTGCTCAAGGAGCTGTTTCCTCACCTGATCCTCCGGACTTGTGGAAGTATCTTTTCCCGACCCCGTGGGAATCTCGACGGTTATCTTAATCCGCGTCTCGTTTCTTCCCGGATTGGAAGGCGGAAGCACAAGGGGCGCCGATCCCTGCGATACCTTCAGATCAAGAAGTTCGGGAGAATCCCATGTTCCTTTTATGTTGAACGATGTCTCCCTGAAGTCGCGCAGCGTCATCCCGCCGACGATCCCGGTCAGGAAGCGCTGAAGAAACTGAGGATCCGCCAGCGGGTTGCCGTCGATGGTGATTAAACCCTGCAGTGCTCCCAGGAAGGCGTTGAGCGCCCTGACATTGATGTCTCCAACGCACCTGAGGTCGATGGGAGTGTCATTCCATCCCAGGGAACCGCTCGCGGAGAAGTAGCGATAAACATTATCCCCCGGAGGTGCGGAGATTCGGCTGCCGGGAAGGAGGTAGACGTTTCGACCATCCATGTTGAAGCTCGCGAGGACGGAAGAGAAGCGGATTTCTCCCGTATTGGAAACGGCATTTATAGCCTCGAACCCGGAAACGGAGCCCTCTCGGGCGCTGATCTGGCCGCTTCCGAAAACAAGGCCGAGCATGCCTCCGGTACCGCTTCCTCTCAGTGTGAGGTCGGCGTTTCCGGAGATCTTCCCCTCTCCCTCGAGAAGACGTTCCGAAGCACTTGCGAGATCCATTCCGTTGACTGCGAGATTACCCTCCCACCGCATGTTCATCGGATCCATCCTGCCGCTGAACGTAGTTTTTCCTCCGTGATAGAGAGCTTTTCCGTCCGAAAAGAGCAGCGTGTTGTCCTTCCATGTGAACGGAACGGATACATCTTGAGCCTCCGTCCGATAGAAGCCGAGGGAAGAGGATGTGACCTCTCCTTCGAAAAACGGGGAAGAACCCAGTTGTCCGGAGATCCGGAAATCGATGTCTCCGTCGAAAATACCGGCGGTTTGGGTGGAGAGAGCTGCGAGTGTCTTGCCGAGGTCGAGTTTTTTCGTGTTTTTGAGATTGAATGCCGGACCTGACGGGGAGAGCACCATCCGGCCGCCGACAGCAAGGGTGCTCTCTCCGAGGAGCCCTTCCAGGGAGAGAGAGAAAGCGTTCTTTCCGTCCGGTTTCAAAGAGGCCGTTGCGTTTTCCAGGAGGACTCCTTGAAATGAGAGAAACGGAGACGTACCGGAGGCCAAAAATGAGAAATCCCCCCCGGCGCGTCCCGTGACGCTGAGCTCGGCGTTGAGATCTCCTCCCAGAAAGCGGGTTTCCGGGAAAAAGGCGGTGGAGATGCCATGAAGGTCGAGATTCCGTACTGTCATCTTCAGGTTTGTTCTCTCTCCGGCGGACAAGCCGATGGCGCCGGATGCCGTGAGCGGCGCGTCCAGGAAGCGGGCTGAGAAATTTGTGACGGCAAGCGAAGAGAACGAGCCTTCGAGTTGCGTGTTGAGAGCCGATACCGGAAGGTCCAAAACGGTAAGTGAAGGCGAGGAGACCGTCAACGCCAGCGAAGGAGAAGACGGCGTTCCCGACAGGGAGAAATCTCCCGCAAGGAGTCCACCCGCAGTGTCCGGATCCGCTCCCGCAAATGCGGCTATCTGGTTTGCGGAGAAATCCCTGTATGTGCCCTTGAAAGAGAGGGCTGGGTTCCGCCCGAGGCGTGCGCTGCCATCCAATGAAACTGTACCGCCGAAAAGACGGCCGGAGGCCGTGGTAAGAGAGAGGGTTTCCCCTTCAACGCGTCCGTCGAGGACGACATTACGAAGAGGAAGGTCCTTCATAAGCGGAAGATCGCGTCCTTTCAGCTCGAAAAAAGTGGAAGGAGCCGAGAGCGGACCTTTCACGCCCCAGGAAAGGTCGAAGAGTCCGCCCATCTGCAAATTTCCGTCGATCATTGAGTTCAGAAGGGACCATGGGATGTTCTGCCCGGCGCCTTCCAATGAAATGGCGGGATTATTTCCTCCGATTTCGGCTATGAAGCCCTTTCCTGAGATGGTTCCTCCCACGGATGGAGAAAAAGAGAGTGACGGGAGTTCTACACGCTCAGGGTTTCCTGAGAAGGCGAGGGAAAGTCTCTCTCCGCTCGTGCCGAAAAGGGAGGCTTTCGGCACGGAGACCGTTCCTCCGAATGTTATACCTTCTGTTGGAGGAATGCTTACGGAGAGTTCAAGCGCGCCTTTTCCCTGCGCGGAGAGAACGGGTGCGTAAGCTTCGCCCGCGGCTTTCAGATCGAAATTAGTCGAAAAAAGGGATATCTTGGTGGAAATTCCTCCCGGGGCGTTCAGAATACTTTCACCGGAGAAGGAGAAGAGGGAGCCTGCCCACTTCCCCGCCCCCTTCAGCAGCATTTTTTCACCTGACATCAGCTGAAGCTCCCCCCGGGGAGCTTCGACTGGAACCCCCTGTATTTCAATAGAAGGCGCATTAAAGGAGATGGAACCGTCGAGGTGCTCGAACGGTCCGTAGAGATTCAGCTTCAGGGCGGACAGTGTTCCGTGGGCGAAGGAAAGCCACGGAAAGCACCGTTCCCACTCTTTCAGCTTCATGTTGCTAATGGAGAGCGCAATTTCCGTCCTCGGCTCCTCGCCGAAAAAAAGAGCGAACATTCCGGAAGTGGATGAAGAAAAGACGTTTGTTTCGACGGGCGACAGTACAGCTTTTTCCTCGTCGGCCGACCAGAAAAAACTCCCGTCTATGAGCAGGTCCCAAATATCTCCGCTGTCGATGCGCCCTTCTCCGGAGATGAGAAATTTTTCGTTCGGCCGCTCGATATGCAGTGTGGAGTCCACGCTTCCTTTAGTCGTGAAGGGAAGGTTGGTGAGCTCTGAAATGACATCGAGACGAAGGTCGCTGATGATGCCCTCAAGAGAAGTCTCGGGAAAAACCGGACCGGAGAAGGAAACGACGCTCCCTCCCCCTCGAAGAAATCCGTCGGTGATGGAGAGCTGATCTCCTGTGGTGAAAGAGGCGCCGGCTTCCACCGGAAAATCGAGAAAGTATCCCTGCCCGTGGAATGTCATGGTATCCTGCCCCGGAGTCAGCCGGAGGGATTTGAGGTCAAGATTGCCGAGCGGCGTCGTGATAGTCACCGGAGAAAAGAGGATGACCGGAAGAACGAAACCCGGAATAGCGGCGCTGTCGGGAGAGAAGTCGGAGCGGCGCAGCGCGTTCAGGAGCCCTTCACCTGATAAAGAGCTCTCCTGAACGGTAACTTTGTCCAATCCCGCGTTTCCACGGAGAAGTGCAAGCAAAGAAAGAGTAACGGAGAGGCGCTTTGCACGTGCAAGTTCCGTTCCTTCGAACGAGATGCGCACATTGGATGCATGAAACCCAGTGACAGGATTTCCTGAGATCCCGTCGGTTTCCAGCGACCATCCTGACAATGCTCCGACTGCTCCTTCAAGCTCAGTCTTGAAAAAAGATGTTCCCGCATCCCGGCCGGAAAAGAGAAAAAGCATCGCTGAGACGGCGGCGATGCAGATAAAAGCCGAGGCCCAGAAAAATATCTTTGTCTTCCTGGTCATGTTGATAATCCTTTCTTCACATTTACTAAAACTATCCATTGATAAAGAACAAAAAAATCATATCAATTCAAAGCCGAAAAGCAAACGCAATCTTACTGAATTCAAGCTGAAAATCGGCGGAGATGCATATGAAAGACTAATGAGAACGAAGATCCGGAACGAGGCGGAACTGTTGAAATGCCGTCGAAAAAAGGAGCGCCGGATCGTAACAGTCAGGGGAAAGACTTGAACACCGCATTCTTTATTCCGGTAAAAGGGAAACCTGAAGATCCGAAACAACCTGAATTTCGCATCCGGCATAGGATGCAATGAGTTTCCCGGCGGCTTGCAAAGAATTTCCCTCCCGAAGATACCAAAGGGATTCGGTTTGAGGGCTCCTGTAAGCGGAGATCGAAGTTCTTCCGTTCCGGAGAAAGATACGCCTTCCGCTGGTTTCAATTTTATCGATGGCCATAATAAGAGTGATAAAGGATCCCGCAAGAAAAGGAGCTTCGTTCCAAGCCTGTGCAGCTGAAAAGAGGCGGTTATCCGCTCTTCTCCAGAGTCCGCGTTTTTCGTTTCGTGCTTCTTCCATGGCACGGAAAACGCGAAGGGCGTATTTGTCGTTCGGTGGGATCACCATCGGAAGAGCCAGTCCATAACGGACAAGTTCCTCGCTGATGAAGATCTCTCCACTGCTATTGCCGACGAAGACGTACGCAAGAAGCCGGCCGTACTTGTCCTCCAATTCCCTGTCGTATTCCAGGCGGATCTGTCCCTTGGAAAGGAGCAGGGCATTGAAGGAACGCGCATCTTCGCCGAGCTCTTCGGCGGGACGTGAAGGATGATGAAGCTCGGGGGTGTCTATGAGAAGATATCGGATTTTTCTCTTTCGGCCACCTTCTGTCAACTCAATAGTATCTCCGTCAAAAACCTGGACAACGGAGGGAGGGAGAAGAACGTCTTCATCATCGCGGAACAGCAAAGGAAACAATCCAAAAACAGAAAGGAGCATACAAAAGATGGCGAAAGATCTTTTTATCCCCATCATGAAGGCATTCTCTCCGTATATAATAAAGGAAAGACTTTCCAGAGAAGCGAAGGGCAATTCCAAGGTGTTCCTCCGGCGGCAATGTACCGTCTTGTCTCCTCTTTTTCTTCAAGTCGGGAAACCGGAAGGACCAGGTGGGTTACTCCCGCTTCCAGAAAGACAGAGGGGAGGAAAGGAATTCCGGGTCCTTGCAGTATAACGCCTTTTTTTTGCCGCAGGATGGGGATCAACGAAAGAATACGCCTGTTTCGGAGAGTTTCAGCGGTGAACCAAATCCAATTGCTTGTGTGCAGGTGCTGAAAACTTGTCCATTCTGGAAAAACATTGACGCCCCGGCTGAAGTCGTCGAAAATAGAGATATTCCAGTTCCAGTCCCGTAGAAAATCGACGACCCAGGGATCGGGTGCAAGAAGAGAAACGTTTTCTCCGGATGGTAGCGGAAGGAGATATTCAAGCGGTTTTCCGTCATGTCCGGCAGGAGAAAGAGCAGCAAGAGCGGCTGAAGCTGCGGAGAATTCCTGCGGATACGGGGATACAAGAAGGCGGGCAAGGCCGTGAGCTCTGCATGAGAGAATATTTCTCGTGTGATCTTCGCGTGGGGAGAGAGGCTCTCCGGCGGGGGGGAGCGCGCCAAGACCCCATCGCCCATCTTTGATGGAGAGAAAACTACCCTTCCAACCAAGAACTAAATTCTCGGCCTCCCCGTCGGGAGATCGAAGTGCATTCCGAAGAATAGAATCATATAAACGCATTCCGCGCCTCCTTTGCGGCTATATTTTATACGTAGTGATCCGGAAAATAAAGATACTTTAGATAAAGATTTGAAAGAAAAAATAAGGAAGGAGAACGTAATTGACGGAAAACAGCATAGCTCTTTTGAACAGCCATGAGAAGGAACTCCGGAGATATGTCGCTTTACTGGCTTCTTACGAAGGTAAAATTCGTCTGACAGGCCCGACCGACCCGGAAATTTTATGGAAAGAACACATAATGGACTGTCTTGCTTCCCTACCATACCTTCCAGAATCGGGAGAGGTGTTGGATGCAGGTTCAGGCGGCGGTTTGCCTGGTCTTGTATGGGCAATTTGCAGACCGGACCTCCAAGTCACTCTGATTGATAGTGTAAGAAAGAAATGCGGAGCACTCGAAGAGATGAAAAACGCTTTGCAGTTGAACAACATCTCCGTTGTATGTGCTCGATGCGAAGTGTACGCGAAAGAACGAAGAGAAGAATACTCGTTAGCCGCTGCACGTGCCTTAGCCGCAACAGATCTTCTTCTCGAGTACCTTGCGCCGTTCGTTATGCATTCAGGATGCATTCTTGCCTTCAAAGGACCGCAATACAAAGACGAAATTTCCCCGTTGAGCGGGAAGTGGTCCGCACTAGGACTTGGCGCTCCGGAGATTTTTGCATATAGTACAAACGAAAAAGAACGTTTCTTCCTGTTATGGAGAAAGGAAGCCCCGACCCCGTCGCGTTTCCCCCGGAAGATAGGCATTGCAGAAAAAAATAAATGGTGGAGGTGATGTGCGCGTGCTTACTCTCACAGTATCAAATCAGAAAGGTGGTGTAGGGAAAACAACCACGTGTATCAATCTTGCGGCGGAACTAGGACGGCAAGGATTTTCAGTTCTCTCTGTGGATATCGATCCTCAGGCAAACTGCACCAGCGGTCTAGGAGTTGCTCTTCCTGCAAATACGCCGAGTTTATATGATGTGCTTCTTGGTGAAGTTCCTCCTGAAGAGGCTATCCACAAAACACGATGGAAGGGCGTCTCAATTCTTCCTGCCACATTGGACCTTGCAGGAGCGGAGATAGAACTTGCGAGTGTGATAAGCAGAGAAACGAAACTGCGGCGGACAATTTCACGCATTCGGGAATTCGATATAGCGATCCTTGATTGCCCACCCTCGCTCGGCATGTTGACTGTAAACGCTCTCGTGGCTGCCGACAAGCTTGTAATTCCTATCCAGTGCGAATATTTCGCACTAGAAGGAGTCGGTCAGCTCTCCCGTACTATTTCTCTCGTTCAGAACAGTTTGAACCCGAACCTTGAGATCAGCGGAATTCTCTTAACAATGTATGACTCCAGAACAAGACTCTCAAACGATGTGGCAGAAGAAGTTCGCCGCCAGTTCGGAGATATTGTTTTCAAGACCATTATCCCACGCAACGTAAAATTAGCGGAAGCGCCTAGTTATGCAGAGCCGATTTGTTACTATGATTTTTCCTGCTCAGGTGCAAAAGCATATGAAGAATTCGCCAAGGAGGTGTCGTCCCTTTGGCTAAAGGACGCGCATTAGGAAAAGGACTCGGAGCGCTTCTCCCTTCGGCTCAGATGTCGGTCGTAGGAGAAGAGACCGCTGAAATCACGATGCTTCCGATCGATAGAATATTGCAGAACCCTTTTCAGCCACGAAAAGAAATCAATGAAAATACACTAGCCGAACTCGCCGAATCGATACGCGCTCACGGGATAATACAACCATTAATAGTCCGTAAAAATGAAGACGGAGATTATTGGATCGTCGCGGGAGAAAGAAGATGGAAAGCTGCGAGAACAGTCGGGCTTTTAGAAGTTCCGGTTCGTGTAATCGAGGGCACAGACATCGAGATGCGGGAGGTTTCTCTCATTGAAAATATCCAGCGCGAAGATCTCTCACCTATTGACACTGCTCTCGCTCTTTCGGAACTCCTATCCTCTTTTAATCTCACGCAGGAGGAAATTGCTTCAAGCATTGGATGGAGCCGCGCAGCAATCGCAAACAAAATTCGGCTTTTGAACCTCCCGGACGAAGTCAAGACATACTTGAATAATAACGAACTCACCGAAGGACATTGCAGACTGCTTCTGTCTCTGGAATCAAACGATATCATGATTGCTTTTGCAAATGACGCTGTAAATAATCAACTTTCAGTCCGACAACTGGAAGATCTCGTAAAGAAAGCGAAAACACATAAACCAAATGAACACAGAAATCAACATTTCTACGAACTCCCAATCCAAATATCAGATGCCGCAAAGGCACTCGGAATATCAATCAAAATCTCCGGAAAACCTTCGAAAATGAAACTTCATATTGAGGGTGTCCAATCAGAACTGCTGAACGAAATTTTGTATCATATAGAACGGACCGCTTCGAAGTATTTCCCGGGAAATAATGGAGATAATAATGAAGCCTCCTCATGAAATTGTAGTTTTTGCAAAGATAACTTCAACTTCACTCCTTATAATAGGATACATATTAGCAGGTTATTACATTTCAATGCGACTTATTTTAAGAGGATGGCCGGAATGGTTGCAAATAGCCTTTCCGACAGCAGGAGCTATTGTAGGACTTCATCAAGGATACAGGGTAATTCGTGAAATGCTACAGAAAAATCAAAAAGGAAAAAAGTGAAATGAAACACAAAGTGTGAACGTTAACATATTCCATTAAAATGTCGTAAAACATGTTTCACGTGAAACAATTCTTTGAGGGGGAGTGGTCTTGTGGATCATATCTTTGCTCCGTGGCGAATGGCGTATATAGCTGTTTCAAAAAATCAGGACGGATGTATTTTTTGCGATTTCCCTAAGGAACAGAACGATGAAGAGAGATTTATACTTTTTCGCGGTGAATCGTGTTTTGTGATTTTCAACATTTTTCCTTATAACCCAGGCCATCTCATGGTTGCGCCCTATAGACATACTTCAGAATACGAAGGTTTGTGTGATGTTGAATTGTTGGAAATGCATCGTTTGGCTGGGAAATGTGTATCGGTTCTCAAGAAAGCAATGAATCCGCAAGGATTTAATCTTGGGGTGAATCTGGGTAAGGTTGCCGGCGCCGGATTCGATGACCATCTGCATCTGCATATTGTTCCGAGATGGAACGGTGATACAAATTTTATGCCTGTTTTTTCCGATGTGCGTGTAGTTGCCGAATGTCTTGCAGATACCTACAAAAAGATGAAGGAAGCTTGGGACTGATGGAAGGCGGATTTAATGAACCCTATTCCGAAGGGGTATGCGAATTAAAAATATCGAAATCCCGTTTTTTAGCACAAGTTAAAGTATGCAGAGCTGAAGCTGAGGTCAGATCGCAGTTAAAGGTGATATGTGATAAGCACAAGCAGGCAAGCCACAACTGTTGGGCGTATAGGCTCGGAGCAGATTCAGTGACGGAGTATTACTCCGATGACGGAGAGCCTGCTGGAACTGCAGGCAAACCTATACTGGGTTCCATTTCACGACAGAACCTGACGAATACGCTTGTTGTCGTAACCCGCTATTTCGGAGGAATAAAGCTTGGGGTAAGGGGTTTGATAGAAGCGTATGGGAGCACCGCAACAGAGGCGATTCGTATGTCCGGGATTGTGCAACGCATCGTAAAATTTACTTATAAGATTGTGACGTCATATGAACGGATCAAGTCGCTGAATCGTTTGATTTCTCAGCTTGGCGCCACAGAAGAGGATGTGTGTTGGTATTACGGAGAAAAGGTCGATATCGTCTGTTCGTTGCCACGAATATCGACGTCATACTTCGAGAGTGTTCTTGAGGAAATGAGAAATACCGGCCAGCTTTTTACTTGGGAAAAGATTACCGATTGAATTTTTATTTACAGGAATCGGATCTAGGAAATACGTATCGGAAGTTATTCAACGAGCATATTTGAATTTACACTCAATCGGTTGTGCTAATGGTCTGGCAGTCCAAATTCCATTGAACCGGAATTATTTCTTTATTTTCCCGGTTAGGAATCCAGAATTTGTTTCTCCTTCAATTGAACGTATTTCCTGGAACGTTCACTTCTCGGCGCAGAATTCAAGACCACTCTATTGTTGACTGTTTTTAGAAAGGCTATTTCATTAGAATTCCTTTATGCCTAAGACAGAAGGGAATCAAGAATTCTTCTGAGTACCTCAGTGCAATATGTCTGTCCGATTGGCATATTGAAGTCCGGCAGGTTCTTAAGGAATCTCTGAATAAAGCTGAGTTGGCCCCGCAGGAACTTAATGCAATCGATCTCCTTCAAGAGGAAAACCCCTTTAATCAGAGTTTCCTTAAGTAAAGGCGTCGTTCGTGATAATTACGTTTCCGTAGAGTCACTTGTCTCCATTTGTAGAGCCGGGTGTGGACTGTTTTAGAGCCAATACAGTTCCGATCATGACGGGCTTCTCTCCTATGAAAGAGAGCCGCTATTACGACGACATGGAGCCGACTCTCCGGAAGGGGAGCTATCTCGTGACCAGATGTTCCCCCCCGGAATCACGCTATGCAGTAGTCGAAATATCTATCTTCTACCACATCGATTCCTTCCATTGAACCCGGATCATGTGCGTGTTGTGGACGAATCTGTTCAGAATTACTTCCGCACATCCACCCCAACTGATCAGTTTTCGAGTACTAAATCCAAAATGATCTGTAAGAGCAAAATTATGGAGAATGATGGAGCTCCAATACGGTGGTAGGTAATTGGACGCTGCGCTAATTCAAGAATTCACGACGAAAGACAATTCAATCGGCAATCAAGAAGCTATGAGTCTCCTAATCTGCAGGTTTCTGGGGCAGAGTAGAGGAGGTATCGTCGGACATATGATGAATTTGATAGGTCAGGAGTCAGAGAAAACACCTTGGAAGAACATGGGCCGTGACACAGGAAGGGGTGTCGGTCTTTCAAGTAGGAAACGGAGAACGAAGAAAGCCGGGTTGCTCGATAGGACATTTCAAGAACGACAATCCGCGCCGCGACTCCAGAGAAGCGCCGCTTTGGTACTTCTGTCCATGTGTTTGGGAGACCTTGTTTCGCAGTCAAGGGAGTTCTTAGTTTTCTCAATGCAAAATTGACCACCAGCGACAGCCGAATTTTGATCACCCCGGTCATTCTTCCTCGTCCGCTATTTTGAGCAGTATTTGTCCTCTCTTTCTCCCCTCCCTCAGCGTTTCCTTCAGTCTGTAGCTTTCCAACGCGCCTCGATGATGTGCGCCTTGTGGGTCAGTCGGTCGAGCAGGGCCGCCGTCAAGTTCGGATCTCCGAAGACCTCGGTCCAGCTGCCGAATCCGAGGTTCGTCGTCACGATGACCGATCCGCGCTCGTGCCGTTCCGCGAAGACCTGGAACAGCAGCTCTCCTCCTTCCTTCGAAAAGGGAACGTAGCCCAGTTCGTCCACTATGAGCAGGTCGTACCGGGTGTACTTGCCCAGAGTACGGGCAAGCGTCTTTTCCCCCCGGCTTTCCAGAAGTTCGTTGACGAGATTGCAGGCCGTGGTAAAACGGACCCGCAGATTCTGCCGGCAGGCTTCTATTCCCAGGGCCGTGGCGAGATGGGTCTTGCCGCACCCGCTTTTGCCCAGGAAAAGGACGTTCCGGCGCCGGGTGGTGTAGTCTCCTGCGGCCAGTTCACCGACGCGCCTCCTGTCGAGCTGCGGCGCCTCTTCGAAGGTGAAGGTCGCCAATGTTTTGACCAGTGGGAAACGGGCTTCTTTCAGCCGTCTCTTCTCCCTGTTCTCGGAGCGGATCCGGAGTTCCAGGTCCGTGAGCTCCAGGAGGAACTCTTCGTAGCTCGATCCCCGTTCCGCGGCCTGGCGAAGACGTTCCTCAAGGTGCCGGGCGGCATTGCCCAGGGTGAGGCTCTTCAGGTTTTCATGAAGCTGCAGGAGGAAGGCCGTATTCATCGGCCGCCGCGGGAAGGACGGTCCACCGCTCGGACTCGAGAGGGAGAATCGTTTCCTCCCGCCTTTCGGCCGACTCGAGGAGGTGGCGGATTCCGGCGGCGCTGCCCAGTCCGCTTTCCAGGGCACGCTCCGCCGCCTCTTCCACCCTCTTTTGCCCGTATGTCCTGACGAGGAGGAGAACGTCGATGAATTCCTTGATCCCCCGGCTCTCTCCCTGACGCTCGCGGAACCGTTCCAGAAGGGCGTTCAGGGAGGGCCCCCCACGTCTTTTTCCACTCCGAAAGCGGACGGGCGTCCCGGAAGGCTCCGGGGCGTTCCCGGAGGAGCTCGAGGTAATGGTCCGCATCGAGAACCCATACAAATATCATCAGTCTATTGTAAACAAAGAAAAGAAGCATTTTTAGATTGCGTAAGGTCAGTTAAGATCAGCTTCTTCATGCGCAGAAATTTATAGCAAGCGTCCATTGTAAGAAGGTGGTTACATTGTGAGTCTTGCTAGAAATTATCGTGGATTTCTCAATTGATCGTCTTTATGATTATTCAATGTCGCCTTCAGCGGACTTCTTCATTTCAGGGCCTGAGCTGAAGTTTATAACTAATTATTATTTCTTTTTTGTATATTTTTTTGCTACTTTGTTGTATCTTCCAATGTTGAAAGCCAAGGAAATGCTATTGTTTCGACGTAGGCATTTTCTTTTTGGATTTTCTATAGAAATCCAAAAGTCGGAAGGGGAGGTGTTAGTAGTGCTGAGTTAGATCGTCATGGAGCAAATGTCTCTATCCGCAGATATCTGAGGCTTAGGGGTGTCCTTCGGGCCTCAGTTGAACGTGCCCCGTAAGGGGTAAAGAGAGGACTCACTGGGGGACAGCGCCTTGACCGATAAAACGATATGGATGTAGGTTTCACAAGCAGGAAACCGACGAATGCAATAAGCCGAGTTGCCGGTTGAGGAGTTGGCAAGAATTACAATCAGCAACGACGGCCACAGTGAACATAGTTGATGATCTTTCTGACTGCGGATTCGGGGAAGGTGTTTACGGTTGACACAGATTTTTCCGGTGTGTTTTGTTCGAAGTCTGGGATTCTTAGCGAGGCCGCTATCATAGCTTTTCGGCAGTCCGCCTTCTCTGTCAGGATAACATCCTCCTGCATCCGGAGAGGAAAGTCATCTGATGTGCGAAATGCCGTCAGTTATAGAAATTTGTAGAAGAGAGGTGTCAAAAGAGGCTTCAAGGGTTGCAAAAAACAATGTCAACCAATAGAATAACAAGGTGACATAAGGAGGGCGATTCTTATTGCAGAATAAGGAATGGATTCTTGCGGGTTTTTTCGCTGGTTTCACCGTTTTGGGGACCTTTTTTCGTATTCCTTTTGGAATGGTTCCTCTGACGCTTCACGTGCTTATGGTACTGCTCTCCGGCTTTGTTCTCGGCCCGAAATTCGGTATGTTTTCCCAAATCATCTTTCTTCTTCTTGGTCTTGCAGGTCTTCCTGTCTTCAGCGGAGGAGGCGGGATCGGATATATATTCTCCCCGACGTTCGGCTATCTTCTTTCGTATCCTATTGCCGCTTGGATCGTCGGGCATATTTCCGGCGGAGGAAGGGAAAGCTTTCCCCGATTTGCAGTATCGGCACTTGCGGGGATTGCAGTGATCTACATTTTGGGCACGTCCGTTCTCTATTTGAATATCAATTATTTGGCAGGCAAGGAACTTGGCTTCTATCAGGCTGTCACGATGGGCGTCTTTCCTTTTATCGTTCCCGATCTCCTGAAGGGGGGAGTTGCTTCTCTTTTTGCGCTTAAGATATGTCCTCTTCTTGGGGTACGGAGGCATTTGATTGCTGGGGAGATTTCAAAGTCGTAAGCTGAAGTGCTCTTGCCGCCCGCTTGCCGGCATTTGAAAGATAGAGAGAGGCCCTGGAAAGAACCGGGTCCTCTCTTTATCGTATCCGGGTTTGTTGTGGGGTGTGCATCGGCGGAACCCGCAAAGGTATGCTTCCGACCCCATGAACGCATCACAGATGCTCCAGAGCGTACGTACGGTGTTAATTTCGATGGGACTCGCTGAAGACGCCGGTTTTGGCTTAATCAATACAAGGCAGAACCTGATTTGTTCTGTTTCGAAAAAAACCTGTGAAAGAAGATGAAGAGTATGATTAATCCTGACCTATATGATGCGCGATCATCGCGTTCACAAGATCGATATACTCTTTCACGCGGAATTTTCTGGCGGCTCCGCGGTCATTCATGAAGCGAACCGAACCGAAGATGGGTCTTTCTGGCCAAGGGCGGTCATGAAGGCCTCCGATAGCCCATGAAACGCCGGAAATACCATTCGGATCCCTACCATCAAGTTCGTACCGGTCGTTGAGGTTCAGCGCGCGAACAAAAGCTTCTTCCGGAGTTTGAGACCATTCCAGGATTTTCTTCGCCCAGTACATTCTCATCCAGCCGTGCATCTTTCCTCTGAAAATCATCTCATTTTGCGCCGCATTCCAGAGAGGGTCAGCGGTTTTTGCTTGTTCAAGCTCCTCCATTGTGTAGAGTACGGGGCGCTTGTCCATGGTATGAAGAGCGAGGCTCTTTCGGGCCCATTCCGGCAGGGCGGTATACTGCCCTGCTTTGGTTTCGTAGAGACAGAAGTTGTCGGCAAGTTCCCTGCGGATGATCAGCTCTTCGAGGTAGGCTTCTTTTCCGGCGGATGGAGGTTGTTTCAGTGTTTCCAAAGCGATTCGGTGAGGAGAGATCTGACCGAAATGAAGCCACGGTGAGAGGTCGGAACTACCGGGAAGAGCGGGATTGTTCCTTGCTGTATCGTAAGAGGAAAGCCTTTTGGAAAGAAAAAGACGAAGGGCTGCGAGGGCGTTTGAAGCTCCCGGTCGCGCCCATTCGATCGCAGGGCCTCCGGATAATGAGTTTACGAGAGATGAAGCCTCCTGGAGCGTTAAGCAGATTTCAGGTTTTAGTCCTTCAAAAGGATGAAGATGCGGGAGGGGAGGGAAGTCTTCCAAAAACGAGGAGAGGAGTGGCTGCATCTTTTTGCGGAATGTGGCCGCGCTATACTCTTTTTTAGGAGAAGCCGTCCATGCAGGGACCACGTTGTGCCCGTCTGTTTCGTAGAGCGGTATCTTGATTCTTGCGGCAAGGGCATTCATCCATCCTTGTTTTTCAGGATACGGATCGAAGTCCTTCACGATGAGGGAAGCATTCAATTCTTCGGCGTAGATTGATAGTTGGATTGCGGGATCACCAAATAAAAAGTGCATATCTATTCCGTTTATTACAAGCTTGTCTTGTGTCTCTTTTAACCCGGCAATTAAAAACGAGTAGTGTCTTTTTTGCGCATTTGGAAACGAAGGGGTGAAGCAAAAGACGCATAATAGCGGCCGGTGTAGGTTTCGGGCTGCGTCTGCCGCTGCAAGAAGAGCCCAGTTGTCTTCGAAACGCTGCTCCCTGCTCATCCAGTATATGACGGGGCCGGTCCCGGTAGTGCCTTCCTGGAGGAGTTGAGTTCTTCGCATCAGTTGCCGGGAAATACCATATGTCATGGGTTTGATCTTCCTCTCTGAATATTTCCCGGGAAATAAGGGATAGGCATAGAGTAAGGTGTTAGAAAGGGAAAAGCAAGGCGGCGGAGCACGGAGATTGGGTACATGCAACAAGAGGTCGAGAGGTGAGGGAGAACGTAAGGTTCATAGAGGTGTCTTTCTTGGTTTTTAATGACGAGAATATGGGGAGCGACTCCGCAGGTTTTTTCTGTCTGTGAATTTGGAGCAGGAGGTCGTGGCTTCGCGTTCGCCCCGGAAAAATGATCGAAACAACGACCTTCTTGCGTTATAAGAACAAGGGAGGAGAGGAGGGCGAAGCATGGGGATGCCCTCCTCCTGTTTTGAATAGGATTCAGTGTGACGCTATTTCCACAAGGGTTACCGCGAATGTGAGCTCTTCACCCGCAAGGCGGTGATTGCCGTCTAGAAGGATATGTGTTTCTTCGAGGGCGGAGACAAGGACGTTCAGAGAACCGCCGTCTTGAAGCGAAATCTTGAGAGGGTCTCCGAGGGCAGGGGTATAGCCCTCCGGGAGGGCCTCCCGGGAAACCTGGAAGAGCAGGTCTTCACGCCGTTCTCCGTAGGCGTCTTCGGGTGCGAGTGTCATGATTCTCTCTTCTCCCGGCGACATTCCTACAACTCCCTTGTCGAAACCGCGGATCATCTGTCCGGCGCCGACTACGAATTCAAGAGGATTGCGCCCCTTTGAGGAATCGAAAATTTCTCCGTTTTTCAGTGTTCCGGTATAGTGAACTTTAACGCGGGATCCCTTTTCTGCTTTCATGAAAAACTCCTTTCTCCGGCTGGAACCGGAATCATAATTCCCGACCAAACAGCCGGAAGCGATGGATCTTAATCAGTCTATGCTAAGGACGTTATAAAATCCACCTCTGAATTGTTTGAAAAAACTCTTCGCTGCGGTTTTTAGGATAAGTCCTCCGGAAGGATTGTTATGATGTAGAATACATGGAAAGTCGGTCAAAACTTACTGTGCGGAGGTGGAAAGAGTGAACATCGGCAAGGACGACCTGAAGAAGGCCGCTAATCAGGGGATTCTGTCCGAGGATCAGGCGGAGAGACTCTGGACATTCTTCTCGGATGAAATGAAAGAGGTACCTTCATTCAAGATGGCGCATATACTGTACTACCTCGGCGGTCTTATCGCTATCGGTGCGATGACTCTCTTTATGAATCAGGGGTGGGAGCTTTTCGGCGGATGGGGTATTTTTGCGATCTCGGTCTGTTACGCAATCCTGGGACTCTTTTTTTTGGATTTTTTCATGAAGAAACCCGGTCTCTCAATTCCTGCCGGTATTCTCGGGGCATTCGTGACGGCGCTCGTTCCCCTCGCGGTTTACGGTCTTCAGAATGCGCTCGGTTTCTGGGAAGGCGGCAGAATGTACCGTGATTACCATATTTACATAGACTGGCGATGGATGTCCATGGAACTTGCCACGCTTACGGCGGCCATTCTGCTGCTTATGAAATGGAAACTTCCTTTTCTTCTCATGCCGGTCGCCCTGACACTGTGGTACATAAGCATGGATCTCACTCCCCTCCTATTTAAAGATGCCGATATCACATGGGAACTGCGCCGTATTGTCTCACTCTGGTTCGGACTTGCTGTCCTCGTCCTGGCAGTGAGGGTCGACTTCAAAACACGCTCCCGCAAAGATTTCGCGTTCTGGCTTTATTTAGCCGGTCTCGCGGCCTTCTGGGGAGGACTCTCGCTGATGGATTCCGACACCGAACTGGGAAAGTTCTTGTACTTATGCGTGAATCTGCTCCTAATCGGTGCGGGAGCGTTTCTTTCACGCCGGTCATTCGCAGTCTTCGGAGGAATGGGAGCTGCCGGGTACATAGGGCATCTTACCTGGCGCGTGTTTCGCCACAGTCCGGTCTTTCCGTTCGTCCTCTCCTTCGTCGGTTTTTTTGTGATCTGGCTTGGAATCAAGTGGCAGAGGAAAGAGAGGCAGATAACCGACTTTCTCCGTTCTTTTCTTTCTCCGGAAATCCGGGGTTTTCTGGAGAAGAATGATTGATCTTCCGATACCGATATAAAGGGAAATTTCCCCGAATTCCATCCGGCGTCACCAATGAATGCAGGCGCCATATCCGGAAAGAGGAAAAGACGTGGAGTTTTTTTTCGTTCTTCTGATTGCTGTTCTTTTTGTCCGCTTGATCAAGGCCTATTTAGTATCGTCCAAGGAGACTCCTCCGCTGGTTCTCTCCGATACCGGAGGAGAATTCCGGAGCGGCGCCGGACGTTATGCTTTCCAGTGGCTTGAGGCCGGCAGATCTTTTGTGTGCAGAGGGTACTCTGTCCCCGATGGCATGGTCTATGTCGGCGAGAGAATGCGTGATTTTAGCGGAAAGAATGATTCCTGCCTCATCAACCCTTTGTTGCCTGTCACAGAGGGTATTGTTTCGTCTGAACACGTGGGAGATGTCCGTCCGCACTACGAAAAAATGACTCCGCAACAGCGAGGAGGATATCTGAACTGGCTTGGGGGCGGGCGCACAGAACCTTTAACCGATCCAGCCTGGCTCTTCCTTTTTTTCTACGGCCTGGAGCGCCGTCTTTTTCTGGACGGACCGAGAGGATATGTGCAAGAGGAGGATCGCCGATCGATAACAACGGAAGTCCGCCGGCTCATGACCGTATACGGAGAACATCGCTCGTTCCTCGGGTATTGCAGAAACCTGCTCGCGACAAATTGGGTTCTTCAGGGAGATTACTCGGAGATTCCCGAATGGCTTGATTTTACTGATCGTTTTTGTGCAGGGACATTTGATGCCATGCTTGCGCTGCATGTCTCCAGAAATGAACCGATTCCGGGAGAAATAGCGCATCAATGGGTCGTGCTTCACCCGGAGAGCGGACCGGGTACTGCCGCGCGCCGCTTTCCAGAAACATTCAAGAAGCTGTTTCTGCAGTCGTATCAAAAACGCTTCGGCGACGGAATACGCATCAATCCGAACCGTTCTCCGTTGAATCTCGTCTATAACGCAGCGAACCCGTCTCTAGGAATGGGAATGAAGCTTCGTGCGCCGTCTCTTCCGGATCCGTTCCTTTTAGCGACGCCGTTCAAGAGGATCCGCGCCGTCGCGGAAGAGTGTGTTTCAGAGATGCTGACCGGCGGCGATGCGCTCCCGCCTGCCCTCTCCGGTTTCGGCGCTTCGCCTGCCCGTCTCGAGATTTTGGACGATGTCCACCGTGAGCTCCTGGCCCGGCTCTCCGGGAAAAGCATTTGGCCGCGCCAGGAACTGCTCTCCGTGTGCGAATCACTCTCTCTTTCGCCGGACGCTTCACTCGAGGTATTGAATGAGTGGGCCTGTTCGACCGAGGCTCTTTCGGTCGTCGAAGACGGCAATCCGGTTTTCGTGGACACGTCTCTCCTCCATGATATGATTCTCGGACAGACTGCCGGTTCGGCGTATCTTTAACCGCGTCTGCAGTTACCTGATGTACCTGGTTTTTCGGCGGATGAGGCCTCTTCCCTTCTGTAAGCGGGGAGTGCAGGAGTCGCTATTATTGATCCGAAAAGAGGGGAATTTATGTCCGTTCTCACCAGCTTTCCTCCGGTCTCCCGCCCTGACGCCCGGCTCATTGTATTAGGGAGCATGCCGGGACGCGCATCGCTTGCCGCTTCACGGTACTACGCTCACCCGAGAAATGTTTTTTGGCCCGTGATTGAAGCGATTCTGGGAATTCCGTGGACCCTTCCTTACGAAGAACGGCTGGAGGAGATCAGGATCAGGCGTATTGCCCTCTGGGATGTACTGGGGGCGTGTATGCGATCGGGAAGTCTCGATTCGAAGATCGAAGCGTCAAGTATTGTCCTGAACGATTTTCAATCATTTTTTACACTGCACACCAGCATCACGACGATTTTTTTCAACGGTGCAAAAGCCGGGATGATCTACAGGGGGAAAGTCGTTCCCGTCCTCCCTGAACCGTTTCGCTCCCTGAGGCTTGTCTCTCTTCCGTCGACAAGCCCTGCACATGCTGCTATGAGCTTCGAAAAAAAACTGGAAGCCTGGAAGAGAATACGTCGGGCTCTTGATGAAAACGGCTGACAAGGGTACTATCATTACCGGGCGTTTTTTTCCGGAAGAGAACAGAGATTTGAATTCCGCCAATGTGTGCTGTCCGGGGAAAATCGCCGGGCCGTTTACGGATCGACAGATCAAAACAATAAGGAGGGTTTTCAATGGATCTCAGTACTCTGCGTTGGTTTTTTTTCTGGTGCACCTTTTTGAACTACCTTTTTCTGGGAGGCTTTTTCCTTGGGTTTGCCCTTGCGGGCGACAAAATTTACCAGCTTCACCGGAAGTGGTTTGCCCTTGACAGGGACTCTTTCGATACCATAATGTACGTCTTGATGGGGGTATATAAAGTTTTAATCGCGGTATTCTGCCTGGTTCCCTGGATCGCACTTCTCATTACGGGATAGGCTGA
This sequence comes from uncultured Synergistaceae bacterium, assembly GCA_964426245.1. Taxonomy (GTDB): domain Bacteria; phylum Synergistota; class Synergistia; order Synergistales; family Aminobacteriaceae; genus JAAYLU01. The sequence goes on along the minus strand of CAYRPJ010000012.1, from coordinate 32,420 downwards.
AGAGTTCCGCCTCCGGATGCTCCTCGCGCAACGGAGGCGGAACTCTCTTTTCTTCACTTGCCGATTTCTTCGACCTGGTTTCGGAAGTCCCGCAATAATCGGGCGGGGATCAGCGGCCTATTGTGTTCGGGAGTTCTCTTCTGTCTGCGGCGGCTGCGATAATCGTCTTTTGAGTGCTTTGCGCGCGATGCGCGTGATGAGGGCGGTGACTGCGAGCGTAGCTGCAAAACCGGCTGCCGTCATAGCCCATTGCAACGAAGTGCGGACCCGGTTCTCCTCGCCGAGTGAGGCAAGGTCGGACGCGAGCGCGCCGATATAGACATACATCACTGTTCCGGGTATCATTCCCGCCCACGACGCCAGAAAGTAGTGCCGGAACGAGATGCCTGAAAAACCGTAGATGTAGTTGACAATATTGAAGGGGAAGGCGGGAGAGAGGCGGGTCAGAAAGACGATCTTCCACCCTTCCGAGGCCACCGCCTCGTCGATGACCCGGAATGTCTCGTTGCGGCCGAATCTCCTGGCGATTTTCTCGCGGGCGAGGTAGCGTCCCGTCAGGAAGGCTGCCGATGCGCCCGCCGCTGTGGAGACGGAGACGATGAGGCTTCCATTCAGGATGCCGTAGATGCTGCCGGCGCCGATGGCGAGAAACCAGGACGGGAGCATGAAAACACATGCAATGACGTAAAGAGCAAGCAGAATAAGCGGACCCGCCGCACCCGCGTTCTCAACCACGAGAATCGAGTTGAGAAAGATTTTCCGTAGATCGAGAATGCTTCCCACGGAGAGAATGATCGTGAGAGCCGCTGTGAACAGAATCGATTTCCTGACCCGGAAAGAGCGTGAACGCTCTGAAGGTGGGGCCGGCAACGTTATCACTCCTCTGTTTATTCCCGGAACACTTCCTTAAAAACTCAAATCGAAATGTCGTAGTGCGTGAGCAGTTTGCTCAGCTTATCAATTTTCCTGCGTGCGATATCGACCTTTTTTGAGCCGATGGCTGCGACAAGGGCTTCGCAAACCGTCATCAGGGAGACCGAGCTGTAGTGTCGCGTGTTTTGTGGCGCCAGAAGAAGTTCGGTCGCAAGAGGTGCTGCCGTGCTGGAGAGGCTGTTCGTGATCAGAATCGTCGGTATGCCGTTTTCATGAGCGTACTGAACGCAGAAAATCGTCCGCTTCGTGTAATGAGGGCTCCCTGCCATCAGGGCAATGAGAACGTCGCTTCCGTCCGCGTCCAGAAGAACGTCCAGCATGGTGTCCGTACCGGTCGCGTCCACGAGAAATACGTCCGGAAGAAACTGCTGCAGCAATGCGTGCAGATACAACGCGACTCCCTTCGTCGAACGCAAGCCGATAATATAGATCCTTCTTGCTTTTTCGACCAAAGCAACAGCCTTCGGAAAGTTTTCGGTGAGGTGCTGACTCTTTATTGCTCTCAAATTTTGGATGTTCTCCTCGATGATTGTTTCGAGGACGGTGTTTTCATCGACTCCCGTGAACGTATCGCGTAACCTGTCCAGGGGAGGGATCATCGAGGTGTACATTACCCTCTGCAATTCCTCCTTGATCGAGGAGAAACTGCTGAAGCCGAGTCGCGCTATGGTTCTGAGGACCGTCGCCGAGCTTGTCGCGGTGGCTTTGGCGAGATCCTCGACGGTGAGGAAGGCAGCCTGCTGGTAGTTGTTCAGTATATAATCGCAAATCGCCTTCTGCTGTCGGGGCAATTCCGTTCTCGTTGCCCGCAGGTGCTGGAATATCCCCCCGGTGAATTTCTCAAGTCCTGCTTCGGGGCGTTTTTTTTTCAAAGGAGTTGCACCTCTTTCTTCCATAAACTTGAGTCCGGGCCAGTGTGCTCTGAAAACCGGATCATTCAAAGCAATGTATTTGACGCGCTCTTATACTACGCGATAATAAGCAGATTTTACCCCACATTCAAGTCCTTCTTCCAAAAAAATCTCCTCCACGAATCCGATCACCTGCCGAAGGAGCGATGAGAAGAGCGGGCTTGTAGTTGTAAAATCGACTCCCGAGCACCACATGCGCAGCTTTTTTAAGGCGGCGGGAGGGGGTGTCAGAGGGCGTTCGGAAAAGTTGCCCGGTCAGGGACGAAGAAAATACCCCATGGGGCAAGCGATAACATTGTATTCATTATACATTAAAGTTCTTTGCTTCACAATATTGACACGCAGGGATTCATTCTTTATATTGAAAAAATGATTTTTCAAGATGTCGTTTTAATAAAAAATGACACTTTAAAAAATCATAAGAAAATGTCTCGATCTTTGGCGGCATGTCTTTTCGTTTTTGAATGATTCTGTGTTGAGGAGTTCGTTTGAATCGGGTGCTTCGAAATCTGAAGTCAGTCACGTTCCAAAACATTTTAAGGAGGGAAAAAAATGGGTATCAGAAAAGGTGTAGCGTTGTTATTGGTCGTCGCACTTCTCGGAATCGCAGGCGCGGCGGGCGCGGTGGAGCGCCTCTCCCTGGCTACGGGCGGAACTGCCGGGACGTACTATCCGATCGGTTCGGCAATTGCTTCCATCGTGATGAAACATGTGCCCGGAGTTGAACTGACCGCCGAGTCGACCGGCGCTTCCGTGGCGAACCTCAGAATGCTCCAGAACAAGCGCGTGGAGTTCATGATGGGGGCTTCGAATACCTCTTGGGGCGCGTATGAAGGACATGCTCCGTTCGAGGATGCTCCCGTCAAGAACATCCGAGGCATGGTCTCTCTTTATCCTGAAGTCTTCCAGTTCATCGTCATGAAAGGATCCGGATTGAAGACGATTTCCGATCTGAAAGGCAAGAAGGTGGCGGTGGGAGCTCCCGGAAGCGGAACGGAGCGCACTGCGAACATGGTTCTCGAGGCTCATGGAATTACCTACGACGACCTTGACGAGCAGTTCCTGAATTTCGGAGAAGCGGTGACGGCCCTCAAGGACAGGCTCGTTGACTGTGCCATAGTGGGAGCCGGTATTCCGACGTCGGCAGTGGTCGATGCATCCACCAGTCTCGATGTGGAGCTTCTGCAGGTCGACAAGGCCGTGATGGAAAAATTCCTCGCCGATATTCCGTATCTCGCTCTTTTCGTTGTCCCCGGAGGAACATACAGGGGGGTAGCCGAGGATGTCCTGACCGTTGCAAGCCCGGCTATCCTGAGCGCTGAAGCCGATGTGTCCGAGGACCTGGTCTTCAACGTCATGAAAGCGATTTTCGAGAATCTCGACGAATTGGCCGCTGCTCACGCGCAGGGAAGAATGGTCAAGCTCGAAACAGCCCTGAGCGCGATGTCGATTCCTCTTCACCCCGGTGCGGAAAAGTTCTATAAAATGGTCGGTTTGATTAAATAAGCCGCCGGAACGACGGTCCGCAGTGCGCGCCCGCTCCATAGACCTTCGGGGCGGGCGCCCCGCTGCCGGCAGACGGACGAATTCGTTCATGAAAAAAACGTGCATCACTCTCTTTGTTCTTCTTGTTCTCATCGCGGTTTTCTTTCTCTTGTCTCCCGTAACGATGCTTGAAATCCGGAGTAAAGATCGGAACGAGGTTCTTTTTTGGAAAAGGACCGTGCCGGGCTATGCGTTCGCTACGCTCATCCGCCATTCGGTGCACTTGACGCCGGTCTACGAATATTATTCGGTCGATGAAAAAGGGAGGCTGATTCTTCGCGGAACGAAACTGCAGGATTTGGGCTGGGGCGTTCCGTCCACTTTCAGCGAGCGTTCGTACATACAAGATGCCTTTGTCGTCATCGAGGGGATGGACCGGCCAATCGACTGTATTCCTTTCAGGGTGAGTTATATAGCACGTCCACGCCTCCTGCTCGACGACGGTACCCGGGAGATCGATCTGACGCAGTCTGTTGATGATTTTGACCGGATCGACATTTTTACGGAGCAGATTCCGATGTGGAACTATCTTTCGCGAGGTGAGATCGATGTTTTTTCAAAAAAAACGGCAGCACCACGATGATGGAGATCTTGAAAACCAGCTCCAGAAAATCAATGAAAAGCTCGACAACAAGCGGGAACTGAGAGGATGGACGGCGAAGCTCGTGTCGTTTCTTGCCGTCTCCATGTCTCTTTTCCATCTCTACTCGTCGGGAATCTACATGCTTCCACAGTTGCAGCTCCGTCCGATCCATCTTGCATTCGCCCTGGCACTTACATATCTGGTGTACCCTTTTTCCGCCAAAAACAAGAACAGGTTTCTCTGGCCGGACATGGTCGTGGTTCTTTTTTCTCTTTTCGTCGGAGCTTACCTTGCGGTGGACTACATGGCCATTGTCATGAGGGCCGGCGCTCCCCTGCAAAGGGATATCGTACTTGGGGGGATCATGACCCTCGTGGTCCTTGAAGCGACCCGGCGCACCATGGGGTGGCCGCTGGTTATCGTCGCCTCGTTGTTCCTGGCCTACGCGCTGTACGGCCATCTCATTCCGGGCGTTCTCGGCCACAGAAAGTACGATCTCGCGCGGGTCATCGAGCACATGTTCCTCACAAGCGAAGGGATATACGGCGTCGCAATCTATGTCACCTCGACCTTCGTCTTCGTCTTTATTTTGCTCGGCTCTTTCCTCGGAGAGACGGGAGGAGCGCAGGCGTTCATCGACCTCTCATTCTCCCTGACGGGGCGCTATCGCGGAGGCCCTGCAAAGGCCGCTGTCGTCGCGAGCGGACTCATGGGAACCATATCGGGAAGCTCTTTCGCAAATGTCGCCGGAACCGGGACATTCACCATTCCGCTGATGAAAAGTGTCGGCTATAAGCCGGAGTTCGCAGGCGGAGTGGAGGCCGCCGCTTCTTCCGGCGGCCAGATCATGCCCCCCATTATGGGCGCCGCCGCGTTCATCATGGCGGAGATGACGGGAGTTCCGTACGGCAAGCTGATCATCCACGCGGCAATTCCCGCTATTCTCTTCTATGTCTCGGTGTTTCTGATGGTCGACCTTGAGGCCGCCAAAATGGGGCTGAAAGGACTTTCAAGAGAAGAACTTCCCCGTTTTTTTGAAGTTTTGAAAAAGGGAGGATTTCTTCTTCTGGCTCCCCTCAGCATCGTCTACATGCTCATCATCGGGTATTCACCGATAAAAGCGTCCTTCACGGCCGTTGTCTTCGTCATTGTGGCGAGCTTCTGCCGCAAAGAGACGCGGATGAATTTGAAACAGTTCCTTCATGCCCTTGAAAACGGCGCCCTGACCTCGCTGAGCGTCGTGTCGGCATGCGCCGTTGCGGGATTGATCGTCGGAACGGTGACACTGACAGGACTGGGGCTGAAATTTGCGGATTTCATCGTCATGCTGGCCCGTGGACAGCTCTACCCGGCGCTCTTTCTGACCATGATGGCCTCAATCGTCATGGGGATGGGGATGCCGACCACGGCCCTGTACATTATTCTGGGCACCATGGTCGCTCCGGCCCTGGTCACGATGAACGTCCCTATCGTCGCCGCCCACCTGTTCATCTTCTACTTCGGGTGCATGGCCGCGGTGACCCCTCCCGTCGCGCTGAGTTCCTACCTCGCGGCGGCGATCGCGAAGGGGGATGCGGTGCAGACCGCTCTTCATGGTCTGAAACTCGCGCTGGCGGCGTTCATTCTACCGTACGTCTTCGCCGTTCAGCCCGCCCTGCTCCTTCTCGACACGACGATAATGCAGGCCCTGGCGGCGATTCTGACCGCGATCCTCGGAGTGATCGCCCTTGCCTCCTGCCTGGAGAACTACTTCTTCTTCGGGAGGCTCGTGATGTTCGAGCGCATTCTTCTCGGAGGAGCCTCGCTGGTCCTGATGTATCCGGGGTGGATTTCGGACGCGATAGGAATCGTCGTGCTGTGCATCATCTATTTCTCCGTCAAACTGTCGAAAAAAAACCGCGGGATTGCGGCGCGGAATGCTGCACTGCAGGAAGGGAGCAAAAACAATGAATAATGTGACCGTTGTCGGCGCCGGAAACGGCGGATTGAGCTTTGCCGCCTGGCTGGCGCTCGAAGGATGCCGTGTCAACCTGTACGACAAGTTCGAGAAAACCCTTACCGATATTCGGGACGCGGGCGGCGTTTCGCTGAAAAGCCCTTCCAAGAACGGCTTTGCCCGGTTGAACAGAGTAACCTCGGATATAGAGGAAGCTCTTGAGGGAAGCGCTCTCGTCATGGTGGCCACCCCCGCTTTCGCTCACCGGGATGTGGCGGACGCATGCGCCCCCTTTCTCTCCGAAGGACAGACTGTCGTGCTCAATCCGGGACGGACGGCAGGAGCCCTCGAGTTCCGGAACGTGGTGAAAGAGCGCAATCCAGACGCGGATTTCATCGTCGCGGAGGCGCAGTCGCTCCTTTTCGCCTGCAGAAAGACAGGGCCTGCGGAATCAACAGTCTACAAGGTCAAACAGCGCATGCCTCTCGCAGCGCTTCCTTCGACCAGGACCGACGAGGTGGTGAAGGCGCTCGCTCCATGCTTTCCCCAGTTCGTTCCGGCCGGCAGCGTTCTCGAAACGAGTCTCATGAACATCGGCGCGATCTTTCACCCGGTGCCTGCGATCCTCAACATCGCGAGGATAGACGCGGGGGAGAATTTCGAACACTACATGCAGGGGATTTCCCCTTCCGTCGCAAACGTTCTCGAACGACTTGACCGTGAGCGCCTCGCCGTCGCCTCCGCTATGGGAGTCCGGACGATGTCCGCTCTTGAATGGCTCGAGGACGCCTACGATGTCAGAACCCGCGACGCCGCCGGCATCTACGAAGCCATTCAGCGGCAGGAGCAGTACCGGGGAATCGCCGCTCCCAAGGATCCGTTCGCACGCTATATCAGCGAGGACGTCCCCACCGGCCTCGTTCCCCTTTCGGAGCTGGGCAGGGCGGCCGGAGTCGGGACGCCGCTCATGGATGCGGTCGTCGTTCTGGCCGACAGTCTTCATAAACGCGATTACAGGGCGGTCGGCAGGAATCTGAAGTCGCTGGGCCTTGAAGGAATGTCCGTCGCCGATATCGGGGCCTATGTGCTCCGCGAGGCGTAGGAAGACGTTGAATACACATCTATTGTGCAGGGGGTTGCCGGAATGAGCAAGAAAGTGGATTTTCTGTATCTGAGCCAGGATGACGTCGTCGAGTGCGGCGGCGCCGACATGTCCATGGTAATGGAGCGTATCGAGCATTTTTTCACCCTTCACGCGACGGGGCAGACGATCACGCCCGATAAGACGGCCCTTCGATGGGGCGATGCCGCTTCGGAGATGATCACGGGAAGGATCAACGCCATGCCCGGATACGTCGGCGGAGATGTCGACACCGCAGGAATCAAGTGGATCGGGAGCAAGCCGAAGAATCCAGAGAAGTACGGGCTTCCCCGGGCATCGGCCCTGACGATCATCAACGACCCCGAGACGGGATTTCCGCTCGCGGTCATGGACGGGACCGTGATCAGCGCCATGCGGACCGGAGCCGTTACCGGAGTAGCGACAAAATACCTGGCCCGAAAGAATTCCAGGACGGCCGTTTTCATCGGCGCCGGAACACAGAATCACACCCAGATGCTGGCCGTCGTCACCGCTCTGCCGTCCATCGAGGAGATCCGCATATGCGATCTTTCACAGCAGCGGGTCGATGCTTTTGTCGAAAAGGAAACGAAGAATTTCCCCAGTATCTCCTTCAAGGGGTTCTCGTCCGCCGAAGACGCGGTCAGGGGGGCGGACGTCGTCGTGACGGCGACGACGACACAGAATCCCATCGTCCGTTCCGAATGGATCGAGCCGGGAGTCACCATGGTGAATGTCGGCAACTACGAGTACGATTTCGGCGCCGTTCTGAAAGCGGACAAGGTCGTCCTCGACAACTGGGACGCGGTCATTCACCGCGGCATTCAGACCGTCGCGATCATGAACAGCGAGGGAAAATTCGAGCGGGAGAAGCTGTATGCCGAACTTGGTGAGATAACCTCGGGGAAGAAGCCGGGCCGTGAGAGCGACGGAGAGACGACCTACTTCTGCGGCGTCGGGATGGGGGCGGAGGACGTTGCCGTCGCACGGAAGGTATACGAACGGGCCCTCGAGAAGAACGCCGGAACAAGGCTGACTCTCTGGAACGAGCCGCGCTGGGTCTAGGCGGCGGAATTTTCGCCGCCGGGAGTTTTTTCCGGGATTGAAAATGTTCCCGGACTTACCTGACAGCAAGACAATGCAATAGGAGCGGACTTCCCGTGCTGCGTTGTACGGGGAGTCCGCCTTTCCTTTCACCGCAGCTGCGCTTTCAGCCACCACTTCAGTATTCCGGCTACGAAGGGGGTCAGCCGGGTTTTGTTCCATACCGCCGCAACTCTTCGAATCGCGTCCGCCTGCGTCGGGTATGGATGAATGACGTCGGCAAGCCCTTTCAGTCCGATCCGGCCTCTCATCGCCGCAGAAATCTCGCTGATCGACTCTCCCGCATGCGATGAGACGATGGTGGCTCCAAGAATTTTGTCCGTCCCCTTCTTGACCACAACCTTGACGAACCCCTCGCTCTCCCCGTCGGTAACGGCCCTGTCGACCTCCGCGAGATCGACCTTGAAGACATCGACAGGAATGCCTTTTTCCCCGGCTTCGTGCTCGTACAAGCCGACATGCGCTATTTCCGGTTCAGTGTAGGTGCACCAGGGCATCAGGAGGCTGCTCAGCCTCTTTCTCCCCCGGAAAAGAGCGTTCTGGACGGCGATGCGCGCTGCGGCGTCCGCCGCGTGGGTGAACTTCCAGTTCATGCAGATGTCTCCCGCCCCGAAGATGTTCGGATTCGACGTGCGCAGAAAGTCGTCGACATGGACGCCGCGACGGTCGTCGTAGGCGACTCCGGCCTTTTCAAGATACAGTCCTTCGACGTTCGGTCGCCTCCCGGCTCCTATCAGAATTGCGTCCGCTTCGACAATGCGCTCGCCTTCGGGTGTCTGCACAAAGATTCTCTTGCCGCTCTCCGCCGCTTCCACACGCAGAGGCTTCGACTCCGGCAGGACTGAGATCCCCTCCCGCTCGAAGACCGATGCGAGCAGCGCCGAAGCCTCGGGATCCTCGCGGGGAAGAAACCGCCCGTGCTGGATGATGGTGACCTCGGCTCCCAGCCTGCGAAAGGCTTGGGAGAGTTCGCAGCCGATGGGGCCGCCTCCGATGACGGCGAGCCGGGGCGGAAGCTCCGTGAGGTTGAAGACGGTCTCGTTGGTGAGAAAGTCCGTGCCCAGCCCCGGAATATCGGGATGCACAGCGCGCGCTCCGGTCGCAATAATCGCTTTTTTGAAGCGGAGCGTTTTGCCGCCGACAACAACCGCTGTATCGTTCTCGAAAGATGCTTCGCCGAAGAAGACATGCACTCCGAGAGATGTATAGCGCTCCGCCGAGTCGTTTTCCGATATGGAGGCGCGTATTCGGCGCAGCCGCTCCATAACACAAGGGAAGTCGCCAGCTCCGATTTCGTAGGGCGTCAGGCCGAATCGATCCGCGTTCCGCATGTCCGACGCCGCGCGCGACGAGCGAAGCAGGCTCTTCGAAGGCACGCAGCCGACATTCAGGCAGTCGCCTCCCATCAGGTGGCGTTCAACCAGAGCGACCTTTCCGCCGAGCGCCGCGCATCCGAGCGCGGAGATCAGTCCTGCCGTCCCTGCGCCGATGACCACCAGATTGTAGATCGGATGGGGCTCCGGAGAGCGCCACTCCTCCGGATGCACCCGGAAGAGCAGTTCAAGGTTGTGTTCGTCGTTCGGAAAGAGCCCGGGGGACTGCAAGCTGTTCATGAGATTTCCTCCTCTTTCGTTTCCGCGGATTTCGGAATTCGTTTGCGAAGCGCTCTGCGCGCGATTCGGGTGACGAAGATGGTCACTGCGACCGTCGCAACGAAGCCCGCTATCGTCAGCCCCCACTCCGCGGGAGTGCGGACTCGCCCTTCGGCGCCGAGGGTAGCCAGGTCGGCTGCGAGCGAACCGATGTAGGCGTACATGACGGTTCCCGGTATCATGCCTATCCAGGAGGCAAGAACGTAGTCGCGGAAGGATACGCCCGAGAGGCCGTAGAGATAGTTCTGGACGTTGAAGGGGAAGGCGGGGGAGAGGCGCGTCAGAAAGACGATCTTCCACCCCTCCGCTGCCACCGCCTCGTCGATCAGCCGGAAGCTCTCGTTCCGGCCGAAGCGCCGGGCGATCCGCTCCCGGGCGAGGTATCGTCCCGTCAGAAAGGCCGCCGAAGCCCCTGCGGTGGAGCATGCGGAGACGAGAATCGTCCCCTTCAGCACGCCGAAAATGCTCCCCGCGCCGATGGTAAGGATCAGCGAGGGCAGCATGAGAAGACACGAGATCATATACAGCGCGAAGAGAATCAACGGTCCGGCGGCACCCGCGTTCTCCACTCGCAGAAGCGCGCTCCGGAAGATCTCCTGCACATCGAAAAATCGGGCCGCGAGAATGAGCAGAAGCGCCCCGGCGACGAGCAGGGCGATCTTTCCCGGAGAAATGACACGGATGCGTTCGGACAGCGGCGTTTTCGATTTCAAGAGCGGTTCCTCCTCTTTTTATTGACGGTGTATTTCCCCGGATTTCCGTACGCCGGGTCGTTTCGATCGAATACTTGGATGTTTTTCTATCCTTCCAAAATTGATTCTACACCCTTTGGAGCGGTTTGCCGATGTCGTATAATAGTCCGAAAGTATTCCGGCGAAAATCCGCGTTTCCTTTCCTCGTACTCAGGACACCCTATTCCGAGCAGGACGGCCCGGCGGCATATATGATACGTTCTAAACGAATGAACCGAATGAGAAAGGAGCACCGCGATGGGAAAAAATATGTTTTCCGGTAAGAGCCTTGTCTTCGCGGGCGCCGGGCACGCGCACCTTTTCAGCTTGGCGCGATTGGAACACTTTCTCCGCGGAGGAGCGGAGGTCACGGTGATCTCCCCGACGCCTCTCTGGTATTCCGGCATGGGGCCCGGGATGCTCGGAGGGTGCTACGAAGCGGGGGAGGCCTCGGTGGACGTTCGGACGCTTGTCGAAAGGCGGGGGGGACGCTTTCTTGAGGGGAAGATCGCCGCCGTCCGTCCGAAGGAGCGGTATGTTCTCACGGAGGACGGGGAAGAGATACCCTACGACGCGCTCTCGCTGAATGTCGGCAGCGAAGTGACCTCTCCGCTGCTCGACGGCGCTCCGGACTGGGTTTTCGCCGTCAAGCCCGTATCCTCTTATCTGGATCTGCGGGGGCGGATGCTCGCGCTGCCTTCCGGCGCGGAGCCGCACATCGTCGTGGCGGGAGGAGGGCCTTCCGGGTGCGAAACGGCGGCCAATGCCCGTGAACTCTGCCTCCGTCATCGAAGAGGAGGACGGATAACCTTGAGTATCGGAGAGGCCGGACTGCTGCCGAATTTTCCTCCTTCGGCGAGGCGGCTTGCGGAAAGCGAGTTTGAGAAGATGGGGATCGAGGTCACGGAGCGGCGCATCGTCGGCCGTTCCGGGCATACGCTGTCCTACTCCGACGGCTCGACCGGAACGGCCGACTTCCTGGCGGTCGCCACAGGGGTTCGCCCTCCCCGCATCCTCGCGGAGTCGGGACTCGCGGTCGACGGAGAGGGAGCGATGATCGTCGACGAATACCTCCAGTCCGTTTCCTCGGAGGGCGTCTTCGGCGGCGGGGACTGCATCGCGTTCCAGCCTCTTCCGCTCCGGAGGGCCGGAGTCTACGCCGTCCGGCAGGGACCTGTTCTTTTCGAGAACCTTTCCGCGTACCTCTCGAAGAACAGAATGCAGCGGTTTGTTCCACAGCGCGAGTTCCTTATCATTCTGAACTTGGGGCGGGCCGGGCTGCTCGTCCGGAAGCCCTTTGTCATGAAGGGGCGTTTTGCTTTTCTGCTGAAACGCTGGATCGACCGACGCTTTGTGCGCGGCTTTCAGCGGACGATTCAGCCGAAGATGTGAGGATTCTTCCAATAATGAAGAGAACGCATGAAAGCGGTCTGGTCGAAGCGAGGGAGACTGCAGAAGTGCGTTGCGCCGATCATGACGTCGTAAAGGAGAGAAGCCAAGCGAGGGCTTTATTTTTCCGGTTGACGAAAGGAAGATATCATGGAGCGTTTTAACATCCGAAAAATTTTGAAGCAGTTCGGCGAGCTGGTCCGCGCGGAGTGGGGGACGTTCTGGTACGCGACGCTGGGGGCAGTTCTGATGAGCTTTTCGATCGTGGCTCTCGTTGTACCGTACCGTTTCGCCGGGGCCGGGCTCTCCGGAATCGCCCTGCTGACTCGTTATGTGTTCGACATCTCGCCGGCGTGGGTGATCGCCGGAGGGAATGTGCTGCTGCTCGCCTGGGGGTGGCGGGTGCTCTCGCCCCGCTTCGTCCTCTGGACCCTCTACGTCTCGCTGCTCGCATCCGGAGCGGTGGCTTTCTTCGAATTCTTCTCCTATCCGCTGCTGGCAAATACCTTCTTGGCCGCGCTCCTGGCCGGAGTGTGCAGCGGCATCGGAATGGGGCTGGTCTTCCGCGTCGGCGGCTCCACGGGAGGGACCGACGTCCTCGTCGCGGCGGCCAGGAAGCGTTGGGGTGTCGACGTCGGCATGTTTTCCTTCTACATCAACACGGCGATCCTTTTTCTTTCATGGTTCGCCGTCGACCTTGAGCAGCTCCTTATGGGAGGAGTCCTGCTCTACGTCGAGAGCGTGACCATCGACAGCGTGATGAAGTCCTTCGACCGCAGGAAGCAGGTGACCGTCATCACCTCGAAAATGGACGAGGTCAAGCGCTACATCATCGAAGAGATGGAGAAGGGGGCCACCATCGTGCGGGGGGAGGGAGCCTATACCGGAACCGAGCGGCCTATGATCATGGTGGTGCTGAACCGACGACAGGCCATGGAACTGAAGCTCTTTACCGTCTCGCTGGATCCGAACGCTTTCATCATCATGGCTGACGTGGCAGAGGTGGTGGGGGAGGGGTTCAAGCACTGGAAAAACCTCTAGATTCCCGCCGGCTCGGAACTCTTCTCTTTCGCTGCGGGGAGCCGTGTTATTTGCCTCTCTTTTCTTCGGTGAAGAGCCGAATCCGTTCGGGATCAGCATGCAGCGCCACCCTTCCGCCCGGAGCGAGCCGAACATCGGACGGGGCGGCGACTTGAAGCTCGTTTCCGTCGTACTCCACCCGATAGATGATTCTCTCTCCTCCGTACTCCGCTCTTGAAACGATTCCCTTTCCCTCCGGATCGGCCGCGAGGGTTATCTGGTCGGGCCGGAGCATTCCCTGATACGATCCGGACGGAGCCGACGAGGAGCAGATGCCGAAAGGGGTAACGAGCTTTCCGCCGGTCACTTCGACATCGAAATAGTTCCGGATGCCGAAGAAGTTTGCGACTTCCGGAGAGGCGGGATTTGAAAACAGATCCTCGGGAGTTCCCGACTGGGCGAGTCTTCCGTCGAGCATGAGGCCGATCAGGTCGGAATCCTGGAGTGCCTCCTCCCAGTCGTGCGTCACAAGAAGCGTTGTCACTCCGGTTTTTTTCTGAAGGGAGAGCGTGAACGCGCGCATGGAGAGGCGCAGCCTCGTATCGAGGCTGGAAAAGGGTTCGTCCAGCAGCAGCAGGCGCGGACGCACGGCAAGCGCCCGCGCAAGGGCGACCCTCTGCCTCTGTCCTCCGGAGAGCTCCCGGGGCATTTTGTATGAGTACTCCTCCATCTCCACCAGGGCGAGCATCTCCGCCGCGGCCCGTTGCTGTTCGGCGCGCGAAGCGCTCCGCATTCTCGGCCCGAACGCGATATTCTCCATCACAGTCATGTGAGGAAAAAGACACGCCTCCTGAAACATCAGAACCGCCCCCCTTCGCTCTACCGGGACGGAAAGAATGGACTCCCCGTCGAGAAGCACGTCCCCCTCATCCGGAGGAAGGAGTCCGCAGACGATCTTGAGCAGCGTCGTCTTCCCGATGCCCGACGGACCCAACAGGGAGAGGACGCGCCCGTCCGCAACCGAGAGCGAGATATCGCGGAGCACGGCCTCCGATCCCGGTTGCGACCGGGAAGGAAAGGATTTGGATATGTTTCGGATCTCGAGATGCGCCATCGTCAGGACTCCGTTTCCCGAAGATTTTCTTCTTCTCCGGCAGCACTATGAGAGAAAGAAGGTCTCTCTCGACGAATAGTATCGCTTGACTCCCTTTTCAAGAACTAGACAGAAAGAGAGCGAGACGAGGATAAAGACGATGCTCCATACCGCGGCGGCGGTGCGTTCTCCGCTCTTCACCAGAGGGAAGAGCACCAGAGAGAGCGTGACGACCGTTCCTCCGCCCAGAAAGAACGTGAGGAGATACTGACTGAGCGATACGATAAAGAGCAGTCCGCCCGCCGACGCGATTCCGGGAGCGATCAGAGGAAGCGTGATGTGGAGAAAGGCGCGGAAGGGCGACGCTCCCAGCACTCTTGCCTGGATCTCCATGTTTTCTCCGAGAGCGCGGAAGACGTTGACGAGAATACGGATGCCGTAGGGGAGACAGGGTACAAGATGAGAGAGCAGAACGCCGGTGAACGAGTCGGCGATGCCGATCCGCAGAAAAAGCGCGTGCATCCCCGGAGCGTAGGATATGGGAGGCACGATGACCGGAGCCAGAACGAGCAGCTCCACAATCCGCTTCCCCGGAAAGGAGAGAAGCGCCAGCGCCTTCGCCGCGGGCAGGCTGATCAGCAGCGAGAGCACCGTGACGCACCCCGCGAGCAGGGCGCTCCGCCCGACGACTCCGAACGCCCTGCCGGAGAAAGAGCATAACGCGGTCCATTGGTCCGTCGTAAAAGCCCGCGGCAGAAGATCCGGCCACGGCCATCGCAGCGTGAACGACCACACTGCGAGAATCGCCACGGGAAGAAGCAGCGCGAGAAGAAAGAGGAAAAGCGTCGCGGAGGCGAGTGAAAATCCTCTTTTCATAAGCGCTCCTCCTTCCGTGCGGACAGGAACGAGTAGAGATAGACCAGCGAAACGGCGATCGCGGTGATGATTGCGATGAGCACCATCGAATACGGGCGGGAGGCGATGTCGGGGTTTAGATAGGCGCTGTAGGCCGCCGTGGGAAGCGCGCGCGGAAACGTCGGACCCAGCAGAAACGGCGCCTCGAACGCTCCGAAGGAGAAGCCGAAGAGCAGCACGAAGGTCGACGACAAAGTGGGGAAGAGAAGAGGCAGCACCACGTGCCGAAGCGCCTGCATCCGTGAGGCTCCCAGAACGAGGGCGGTCTCGCGGAGCCTTCCGTCCATGTTGCGGAGCACGACGTAGACGACCACCGCAACGAATGGAATTCCCTTCCAGAGGTAGGCGGCGATTATTCCCACCCCCCTTCGGTCGAAGACGAGGCCGGTCATTTCCGCCGGGGAGGCGACCCAGCCGAGAGAAAAAAGGATGCGCGCAAGAATCCCTGTTCGGGAGAGCAGGTTCAGCACCAGCAGCGCCGCCACCGTATGCGGAACGATGATCGGAATCGAGGAGAGAAGAGCCTCGATCCGCTCTCCCTTTCCCGTCTCGTCCAGCAGCAGCGCCAGAATCGTCCCCAGGAAGACCGTAAGCGCCGAGGAAACGAACGAGACGCGAAGGCTGAATAGAAGGGACGGCAAAAACTCGGGGCTTGAAAAAACCTCACGGAAAAAGCGAAGCGTGGGCTCCCTGAGTCCTGCGGCCGGAAAGTATCCGAAGCTCTGCAGAAGCGACGGAACCAAGCTTCCGAGGAAAAGGGCTCCCAGCACCAGCAGGGCCGGCGCCAGGAGCAGGAAGGCGCGAAGGGGATCCCGATTCAACGGAGGACCGTCTCCCTCCAGATTTCGTCGAGAATGGGAATGAATGTCGCCGGAAGCTCCGGTACTCTCTTTTCAAGGAGCGTCCGAAGAGGAATCGATCCCTTGCCGACGACGATGCTCTCGAAAAGAGCGATCCGCTCCGCCGAAAGTCGTGCCGGATCCAGCACGGGCAGATCTCCCCATACTGCGGGGTCGTACTTTGACGCCTGCACCTCGGGGTCGAGAATTGTGTTGATCAGCACCATTGCTCCGTTCTTGTTGGACGCGTTGAATGGAATGGCCAGAAAGTGCGTATTCCCCAGCGTCCCTTTTTCGAAGACGAACGACTCCGTACTCTCCGGAAATTCACCGGTCTTCACCTTTCCCGGCGCGAGAAATGGCGTGTAACTCATTCCGAGGAGTATCTCCCCGTCCTCGAACATGTTCTTTATCTGCGAACTGGAGGCCGGGTACGATTCTCCGTTCATCCAGAGATAGGGCTTCAGCTCCGAAAGAAACTTCATCGCCGGGGCCACGGTCTCCCTGAGCACATCCTTGTCCGCGGGCAGGAACGCGATCTTCTCCCGGCCGACGATATCGCAGATAATGTTGCGTACGAAGGCGCTCCCGGTGAAGTCCGGAGGCGCCGGATACGTGATCTCCCCGGGATGGGCCTTCGCCGCCTCCAGAAGCTCCCTGTGCCCGGAAATCGGCATTTTCAGCCTGGCAGCGTCGCGGAAAAAGACGAGTTGAGCCTTTCCGTAGGGCGCCTCGAACCCCTCGGTCGGAAAACCGAAGTCGAAGGCGACATCTCCGGCCTCCGCGTCGACGAAATCGCGGAAGTTCGGCAGGCTGCCGGTGAACGGACCGAAGAGCAGGCCGTTCTGCCGTGCCGCGAAAAAGTTCTCCCCGTTGATCCAGACGACATCGATCACTCCGTCGCTCTTTCCGGCCGTCTTCTCCGAAAGCAGTTTGTTCAGGATCTCACCGATGTTCATGCCGACCCGCTCCAGAGAGATGCCGTACCGTTCCTTCAAGCGTGGAGCCACGAAGGTGTCGAGCCAGGAATTAACGCGGGGATCGCCGCCCCAGCCGTAGAACGTAACCCGCGTTCCTCGCGACGAGTTCAGAACAGACTCCCATTCGTTCGCCGGGGTCGCAGGCGGAGACAAGAGCAGGAACAGGTTCATAAGAAAAGTTCCGAAAAGGATTCTGCCGGTGACCTTGATGAAACGCTTCATTGATTTTTCCCCTCCTCCGATGCGGTGTCGCTATTGTTGCTCCTCCCGAAGTGAATATACGCCTCTCTCATGCGCTGCGCTCCCGTGAAGACGATCATGGCCGTGAATATCGCGAATGCGGGCGGAGCTGACTCGGGCCAGATCATGACGACCGAGAAAACCAGAAATGTCTCCGTCCGTTCTGCAAGGCCCGCCTGGTAGTAGAACGCTTTTTCGCTGCGTTTCGAGCTTGCCGCAAGAGCTCCCACGGCCAGAAAGACGGAGAAGGAGAAGATGATGGACGAGAGCAGCAGAACGGAAACCAGCCTGGCCTGGGGAAAACGAAGGGAGACAGCAATGATGAACCCGATCTCCACGATGCGGTCGAATACAAGATCCATCAGTGCTCCGAAGGGGGACATTCTCCCCCCGATCCTGGCCACCGACCCGTCGAGAACGTCCAAAACGCCGGAAAACCATAAGAGCAGGAGAGCGGACCATCGTCCTCCGAAAAAGAAGAGAGCCGAACTCCCAAGACCGACGATCAGGGCGGCGAGAGTGATCGAGTCCGGGTGGACTCCCGCTCTGGCCAGGACTCCACCGACGAGGGAGAAAAAGGGCTGAACAAATTTTCTGGCCCCGCTGTCGAGCATGTCGTTCCTCCTTGAAGTGGAAACACTCCTACTTTCTTTCTAGAGAATACCTCATGCTCGATTAAAGCGCCAGAGGAAATAATTTTAATGTCGTGGAATCGAATCGTCCCATGCTTGGGGATTTTGTGGTCATATCTTTATCTTGAATCACTCTCGTCGAAAATAAGTTTCTTACAACAAATTTGTCCAAAATAGCGATTCAGACCCCAGGAAACGCCTAAAGCGATTTCTTGGCGCGAGTTATTGGGGACAGCGATGATTACAGCTTCCAGAGCTCCACCATCATCTTCTCCCGTTCGGGATCCCTCTTCTTCGAGGTGTCGGTCACCGTCCACATCGTCACGATATCGCGTGCGATCATCTCCCTGCGCGCCCTGTCCCGTATGCTTTCGACGCTCTGATGGACGTCGCCCAGTCCTCCCGGTCCCAGCATCGCTGTAGACGATCCTCGAAGGGAGCGGGGGCTTTCTGCGGCTTCCTTTTCTTTTTGGACATGGCCCCGTTCCCTCCTGTTCAGGCCTTCTCTTCCATCATGGAGAGAAGATCGTCCTCGATGCCGTCCAAGTCCTCCGATTCATCTGCAAGCGCCTCCTCGTAGCGCGACAACAGAGCGCCGAGACGGCGGGCATCCGCGCCGACCAGCAGCACGCGGTCGATCCGCTACGGGCGAAGGCGCGCCTCCGCTGCCGCTGAAAGACGGGCGAGCGCGGAAAGATGCCCCTCCAGATCGACGCCGCTCTCCTCCCGTTCGCAGCACGGTGACATCGAATGTGCCGCCGCCGGGATCGTAGACAAGGACGAACTCTTCCTTCGTCTTTCCTTTCTTGCCGCGCTCCTTGACGGCGACCTGATCGTAAAAGAGCGCGGCGCGACCAACATGTACGCCGTTAGAAAAAACATTCACGTTGTGACCCCGAACGCTTTTTCCGGCTATGAAAAATGATACAATACGCTCATCCGCAGTGATTCCTTGCAACTGAAACATCCGGTTTGAGAAAGGATGATCTTTCTGTCCGAAAGCTGGTGAAGGCCATGATTTCCTCGTTCACTTCTTTGCGTGCAATGCGTTCGGCCCGTTCCGGAGTATCGGTACTCGTGCTGCTCTCAGTTCTTCTCCTTCTGCTCTTCCCTCCCGTCGTCGCCCGGTCTTTCGCCGGGACGGCCGCCCTCCTTGAGGAACGAAAAGAGAGTGCAAAGGATACTTTCTTCGGATACGAGCTGTTCGCTGAAAACGGCTCGCCGATGATGCTGATCGATCCGGCGGACGGAACCATTCTTGACGCAAATCGAGCAGCGAACAGTTTCTACGGCTATGCGGAGCTCAAGGGAATGAATATCGGCCGAATCAATTCCCTCTCTCCCGATGAGATCCAGGCGGAGATGGAACGCGCGCGCCGGTTGAACCGGAACCACTTCGACTTCCGGCACCGGCTTGCGGACGGCTCCCTCCGGAATGTGAAGGTCTATTCCTATCCCGTCTCCATCGGCGACAGGAAGGTGCTCTTTTCCATGATCGTCGACGAGACGGACCGGGTCGCCGCGGAGAATGCGCTTCAGCAGAGAAACCGCTTGATCGGCCTCCTCTTTGTCTCCGCGATCCTTCTTCAGTCGCTGGCTCTCTTTATGCTGACGAAGGCGGTGGCGCGCAGAAAAACGACGGAGAAGAGCCTCGAGGAACAGTTGCTCTTCAACCGTTCGCTGATCGAGACGATCCCCAACCCGCTTCTCTACAAAAACCGCGAGGGTCGGTACCTCGGATGCAACGATGCCTACAGCGAACTCATAGGCGTATCGAGAGAGGCGATCGTCGGAAAAACGGCCTACGACATCTGGCCGAAGGAAACGGCGGATGAATACTGGAAGGGAGACAAGGCGCTCTTTGCTTCACCGGGGCCCCAGCGTTACGAATGCACGATCCTGGACACGGAAGGAAACAAACGGGATGTGCTCCTCAGCAAGGCGCCCTTCTTCGACAAGGCCGGGATGCTTGCCGGGCTCGTCGCAGTCATTACCGACATCAGCGGGCGGAAGCGCATGGAAAACGCCCTTCGCGAGAGCGAGAAGAAGCTCAGCGCGCTCTTCGCCGCAATGACCGAAATGGTGGTGCTCCACGACCTTGTTTTCGACGAACACGGAAACGCGGTCAACTATCGAATCATCGACTGCAACGCCGCCTACGAGAGAACGACCGGAATTCGTGCCGAGCATGCCGTCGGGCGGCTGGCGACCGACGTCTACGGTACCGAAACCCCTCCTTACCTGGAGCAATACTCTAAAGTCGCCCTGACCGGCGAGCCGTATCTCTTCGAAGTCTACTTCGCTCCGATGGACAAGTACTTCTCCATTTCCGCAGTCTCTCCAGGAGAGAACCGGTTCGCCACCATCAGCGCCGACATCACCGCGATCAAGCGAGCGGAACAGATCGTCGCAGCCAAGAACAAGGAGCTGGAACAGATCGTCTACGTCGCATCACACGACCTGCGGTCTCCGCTGGTCAACGTGGACGGCTACGGAAGAGAGCTGGAGTATTCCGTCGAGGATCTCAAGAAGGTGCTCGACGCCGGCGATCTGCCCTGTGAGGAGCGAAACGCGGCCATCCGCGATCTTCTGCCGGACATGACGGACGCGCTGAAGCGAATCCGGAACAGCACGCGTCAGATGGACGCGCTTCTCAAGGGGCTGCTGAAGATGTCGCGCTTGGGACGGGCGGCGCTGAAAATAGGTCCGGTGGACATGAATTCCCTGATTGCGCAGGTCGTCTCTTCGCTTCAGTTCCAAGCGGGAGAGGCCGGCGCGGACATCGATGTTTCGGATCTGCCGCCGTGCAGGGGCGACTCGGTACAGCTCGCCCAGGTCTTCTCGAACCTCCTCGGCAACGCCGTAAAGTATCTTGATCCGGAACGCCCGGGATCGATAACGATCGAAGGCGGCATCGAAAACGGACGTTGCGTCTACTGCGTCGCCGACAACGGAATCGGTATCGCTCCGGAGCATCAGGAGAACATATTCCAGCTCTTCCATCGCCTCGACCCCTCCGCGGGTGAAGGCGAGGGACTCGGGCTGACGATAGTCCGGCAGATTCTCGGAAGACTGGACGGAGAAATCCGTGTAGAATCGAAACCCGGCGAAGGCAGCCGCTTTTTTGTGACGCTGCCGTTCGCACCGGCAAAGGAGACGAAGTCCGATGGAGGGATATAGCATGAAGAAGGAAGTTCTGATCCTCATAGCCGAGGACGACGAGGGGCATGCAGGCCTGATACGGAAGAATCTCGCCCGCGCCGGCATCTCCAACAGCGTGCTCCATTTCAAGGACGGGCAGGAAATAACGGATTTCCTCTTCCGCACGGGGGAGGGGCCTCATCGGGAATCCGGTGTCGCCTACATCCTGCTGCTCGACATCCGCATGCCGAAGCTCGACGGCACCGAGGTGCTGAAAAAGGTGAAGGCCGATCCGGAGCTGCGCAAAATGCCGGTGATCATGATCACTACAACCGACGATCCGCGCGAGGTGGAACACTGCCATGCGCTGGGGTGCAGCAGCTACATCACCAAGCCGGTGGAGTACGAGGCCTTTGTGAACGCCGTGCGGCAGCTTGGCCTCTACTTGGCCGTCGTGCAGGTGCCGCAGGTGAACGGCGTTCACTGACGGACATGGAGGAGAACTTCAGGAAGGAGAATCTCCACGTGAACAACCGCTCCGTTTCCGGGTGCGTGCTGGTCGTTGAGGACGACGACGGCCTGCGTCGCCTGATCATCAGGCGGCTTCGGAGGGCGGGGTTCGATGCCGACGGAGTTTCCACAGGGAAGGAGGCCGTTGAAAAGGTTCCCGATCACCGGGACATGGTCCTGCTGATCGATCATAATTTGCCGGACATGTCCGGCAGAGAAATGATGATGCATTTGATCGAGCGCGGCCTGAAAGTTCCGTTCGTCATAATGACCGGCCAGGGGGACGAACGTCTTACCGTCGAGATGATGAAGCTGGGCGCGGCCGATTACCTGGTAAAGGATACCGACCTTATCGACCGCCTGCCCGAAGTTCTTCAACGCGTCTTCGTCCGGATGGAAACGGAGCGGAGGATTCTGGAAGACCGCGCCATTCTTTTAGACAACATCCGGACGCAGGTCTGGTATCTCACCGACGATCACACCTACGGCGCGGTCAACAAGTCGCACGCCGCCTTCAACGGCCTTCGGCAGGAGGAGATGGCCTTCAAGGACATGTACGATCTCTTTCCGAAGGAGGTCGTCGAATCCCGCCGGAAGAGCACCCTCAAGGCTTTCGCCGGCGGAAAACCCGTCTCAGTTGAGGAGTGGCTTCCGTCCGCGTCCGGAGAGCAGAGACTGCTCTCCATTTTCAAATCGCCCAGACTCCGCGAGGACGGAAGCGTGGAATACGTCGTCTGTTCCGCGGAAGACATCACGGAACAGGCGAAAGCCGAAGAGGGGCTGCGCCGGAGCGAGGAACGCTACCGGACTCTGGCCGACGATCTTCCCGCCTTTCTCTGCGAATTCAGGTCTGACAGCACGCTGACCTACGTCAACAGGGCCTACGCCGAATTCTTCGGCATGACCCCGGAGGAGCTGACGGGACGCCGTTTCCTTGAGTTCATCGCGGAAGGTTCCGAGGAAGAGGTGAGGAGGAATTGTTTCTCTCTGACTCCTGACCGGCCGTTCGGCGTTTCCGTCGAGGAAGTGCTATGGAACGGCAGGAAATGGTGGCAGGAGTGGCGGAACAGGGCTTTCTTCGATGAAAACGGAGATGTTGCCGTCTACCACGGTATCGGCTTCGACATTACGGACCGCAAGCGTATGGAAGATGCGCTTCGTACCGCCAAGGCGAACGCGGAGTGGCTGGGCAGCCAGGCCGAAGCGGCCAGCAAGGCCAAGAGCGTCTTTCTCGCCAACATGAGCCACGAGATACGGACTCCC
Source organism: uncultured Synergistaceae bacterium (assembly GCA_964426245.1). Lineage (GTDB taxonomy): Bacteria > Synergistota > Synergistia > Synergistales > Aminobacteriaceae > JAAYLU01. Next base: position 9,883 of record CAYRPJ010000012.1, on the reverse strand, counting down.
CTCAACGGCGTCATCGGCTTTCTCGACCTGCTGTCGGGAACTCCGCTCGACAGGACGCAGAGAGAATACATGGAGTACATCAGGACGTCGGCATACTCGCTCCTCGACGTTATCAGCGACATCCTCGACATATCGAAGATCGAAGCGGGAAGGCTCGATCTTGAATGTATCCGGACGGATATTCCGGAACTCGTGCGTCAGGCCGTGAGCACTGTCGCGAGTACGGCACGGAAGAAGGGACTGCGGCTCTCTTTCCGTCTCGGAGAGGGATTTCCCCGCTACGTCGTCCTGGATCCGCTGCGGGTCAAGCAGGTGCTGGTGAACCTGTTGGGCAACGCCGTCAAGTTCACGGAAAAGGGATCCGTCGATCTCGAGTTGAAGTTCGAGGCATTGGAGAACGGAAAAGGCGCCTTTACCTTTTCAGTCCGGGACACCGGCATCGGTATCGGCGAGGGGGAGCGGAAGAGGCTCATCGAACCCTTCTACCAGACGGACGCATCGAATACAAGGAAGTACGGCGGCACCGGATTGGGGCTGGCGATCTGCGACGCCTTGCTGAAAAAAATGGAGAGCGAACTGGAGATTGAGAGCGCTCCGGGAGAGGGGAGTCGCTTTTTCTTCACGCTTCGGGGGGGCTATGAATTCGGCAGCGACACGGAGAGCGCGTTCCGGGGCGCGCCGAAGCGCTTATCGGAGGCGCTTGCTCCTGTTCCCGCCCGGACGATGAAAGCGCCCGGAATTCTGATCGCCGAGGATGTGAAGCTCAACCGGAGGTTGCTGAGACTCATCATCTCCAAGCTGATACCGGAAGCATCGCTTTTCGAGGCGGCGGACGGGAACGAATGCGTCGAACTCTTCCGGAAGCATGCGCCGGATCTGCTCTTCCTGGATCTCCAGATGCCCCGGAAAGACGGATTCAAGACGGCGCGCGAGATACGAATGCTGGAACGCGAGGATCCGGCCGGAGAGAAAAGACTGCTGATCATCGCGCTCACAGCCGACGTCCAGCCCGAAACGAGGAATCTTTGCATAGCGGAGGGCATGGACGGCTACCTGGCAAAACCCGTGGAAGTGAATGACGTCCGGGAGATTCTGGAACAATGCCTAGGCAGAGCAGCAGAACGTTGAGGGGAATAAGCGATGCCATTCGAGCGCAAATAGTGTAAACTGGTATTTAATCCGATATCCGGACATATTTTTGTATGCAATCCTTTGTCGTATGCTTCCCGTGTTTTTTTCCGGGGAGATTCGAGAGTTTGCATGGAGGAGGTTTCGTATGCCCAGAATCGTATTCGCACTCATTGTATGCGCACTGATCGGCCTCGCTCCTCAAGGAGCGGTTTCCGCGGGCGAGGAGGTCTTTCGCGTCAGCACATCCTATAAGAGCCTTCTCTCCACTCCCGAACAGACCGGCATGCTGGACCGCCTGATCAAGGAGGCCTTCCGGAGGATCGGTCTTCGTGCGGAGATCGTCTTCACCCCCACGGGGCGCTCTCTGCCGGACGTCGATGCCGGGCTGCTGGACGCCGAGATCAACAGGATCGAGGGCATGGAGCGAACCTTCCCCAACCTGGTTCGGGTGCCCGAGCCGAATATGACCATGCACTTCGTCGCCTTCGCCGGGCAGGAATACGCTGTCGACGGATGGGAGAGCATCCGGAACCTGCATATCGGCATCGTCCGGGGATGGAAGATCCTCGAAGAGAACACCCGCGGATTTCCGAACGTGATCCTCGTTCCCACGGAGACCGAACTGTTCACGATGCTCGACAAGGGGCGAATCGACGTCGCGCTGTACGACAAGCTGACAGGCTACGAAACGGTCGCCCGGTTGAACTTCCCGGAAATACGACACCTCGAGCCGCCCCTGGTCAGCAGGGACATGTTCCTGTACGTGCATACAAAAAATGCGGGACTCGTAGAAGAGATTGCCGGGGCGCTGCGGGAGATGAAGCGGGACGGAACCTACGACATCATCGTCTCGGAGACGACCGCTCACCTGCCTCCGGACGCACGCTGAAAAGGGACCGGAAATGCACTGGAGAGATTCGAGCACCTGGAGATTCTTCAAATACTCGCTTGCATGCTTTCTTGCCATTGCGGCCGTTGTTACCTCCGTCTACGGTGTTGTTACGTACCGGAGAGAAACGGCCTTCCTGGGGGATGCGTTCTTCAAGATTGAAGAGACGCACGTTCCCCGGCTGATCTCCAACCTGTGGATTACCGACGGGAACGGAGTCCGGAGAGAGATCGAGGCAATTGCGCGCTTTCGGCATATCGACAGGGTCGAGGTCACGGACGACGAAGGGGAAGTTTTCATCTCCGGCGGGGAAGCGGATCCCTCCACGGATGAAGTGACCGAACAGCTCTTTTACAGGTACAAGGATGCCTCCATCCCTGTCGGCACTCTCACGATATACGTCGACACCCGCGGAATGCGCCTCGGCGTGATCCGAAGCACTCTTTTCATCCTGGCTCTGCAGACGGCGCTCTCCCTTCTCCTGGCGGCTCTCATGGCCTGGGCGTTTCACATGTCCTTCGGCAGGTATCTGCTGCGCCTTTCCAGTTTCATCCGTTTGGATGGCCTGATTTTTTCCAGGGCGCCGTTCGAACTGAAGCGCGGCACGGAGAAAGACGATGAACTGAAGGCGCTCGTGGATAATTTCAACGAACAGCGCGAAAAGATCATCGAGTACATGGGCGAAATGGAAACGGCCAACGAACAGATGAGCGCGGCAAACGTGCAGCTGGTGGAGAAGGAGGAAGCTCTCCGGGCGGCAAAGGAGAACGCTGAATGGCTCGGCAGGCAGGCGGAGGCGGCCAACAGGGCGAAGAGCGCCTTTCTCGCCAACATGAGCCACGAGATCCGCACCCCTCTGAATGGTGTCATCGGTTTTCTCAAGCTTCTCGAAGAGACCCCTCTCGACGAGGTGCAGAGAGAGTACCTGGATCACGTCAGAATATCTGCCCACTCGCTCCTCGACATCATCAGCGACGTCCTGGACATCTCGAAGATCGAAGCCGACAGACTTGAGCTCGAGTACGTCCGAACCGATATGCCGGAGCTTCTGCGCCAGGCGCTGAATATTGTCCGTGCAACGGCAAGGCAGAAGGGGCTTCGTCTCTCCCTGAGCGTCGGCGACACTGTTCCGCGCCGCATCTATACAGACCCGGTGCGCCTGAAGCAGGTTCTGGTCAACCTGTTGAGCAACGCCGTCAAATTCACGGAGAAGGGGGCGGTGGAGCTTTCGCTGGAGTACGAGGATCTAGGCGGGAAAAGGGGCGCCTTCACCTTCGCCGTTGCGGATACGGGAATCGGCATCAGGGAGAGGGAGCGGGAGCGGCTCTTCGAACCCTTCTACCAAGCTGATTCCTCCACGACCAGAAAGTACGGCGGCACCGGGCTCGGACTTCCTATCTGCAACGCGCTCCTGAGAAAGATGGACAGCGTTCTCGAGCTGGAGAGCGTTCCCGGAGAGGGAAGCCGTTTCTTCTTCACGCTCCGGACCGGCTATGAAGCCGCTCCGGCGGAAGAGCCGGAGAGCGATGCTCCGGTCGTCGAAGATTGGGCGCCGGCGCTCGAACCGCTCTCAACGGAGTATGCTCCGGTGATTTTGGTCGTCGAGGATGAAAAAATAAGCCGGAAACTGCTGCGTTTGCTTCTCTCGAAGATCGTTCCGGATGCGAGGATTCTGGAGGCGGCCGATGGCGCGGAGGGCGTGCGGATGTTCGGCGAACATGCCCCCGATCTCGTCTTCATGGATGTCCAGATGCCGGAAAAGGACGGGCTGCAGGCGACGAGGGAGATCCGGGAGAAGGAGTCGGTTTTTCCTCGCACCGGCGGAGGAGCCGGCCCGTCGAGAACCCCCATTGTCGCGCTCACCGCCGATGTGGAACCGGAGACCAAAGAAGAGTGCCTTGCAAGCGGCATGGACGATTACATGCCGAAGCCCGTCGATGCCCGGTTCGTTCGCGAGATCCTGGGACGATACCTGCGGGAGCGCCCCTGACGGAACGCCCCCGCAGGCCGGATTATCCGTTCGCTATACCTTCGCCAGCGCCCTCCCGATATCCTCCAGAATGTCGTCGATGTGCTCTATGCCGATGGAGAGGCGTACCAGTTCCGGCGAAAGTCCCCCGGCGCGCTGCTGATCCTCGGTGAGCTGGCTGTGCGACGTGCTCGCCGGGTGCAGCGCCAGCGATTTCGCGTCGCCGACGTTCGCAAGGTGCGAGAAGAGTTCAAGGCCCTCGATGAAACGCGCTCCTGCTCCTGCGCCCCCCTTCACTCCGAAGACCACCATGCCCCCGAAACCCTTTTCGAGATAACGGCTTGCAGCCGGGTAGGACGGATCGTCCACGAGCCCCGGATAGCGCACCCACGCCGTCTTCGGATGGTCGTGCAGGTACGCCGCCACCCTCGCCGCGTTCTCCACGTGCCGCTCCATCCGGAAGGGGAGCGTCTCCACTCCCTGCAGGAAGAGCCACGCGTTGTCCGGCGACAGGCACGCTCCCAGGTTGCGCAGCGGCACCGTGCGGAATCGCAGCGCGTAGGCCGCTCCCCTCAGTTCCTCCGGAAGATCGTGCGCCCAGCGCAGTCCGTGGTAGTTGGCGTCCGGCTCGTTCATCAGCGGAAACTTCGCGTTCCCTTTCCACTGGAAGCGCCCCGAGTCCGTCACGATGCCGCCGATCGCCGAGCCGTGGCCGCCGAGCCACTTGGTCAGCGAGTTCACCACGATGTCCGCGCCGTGCTCGATGGTCCGCAGCAGATAGGGAGTAGTGAAGGTGCCGTCCACGATCAGAGGGATCTCCGCCTCGTGCGCGATTTTCGCCGCCGCCCCGACGTCCGTGAAGTCGAGCGCCGGGTTGCCGATGGTCTCGATGTAGACGGCCCTTGTCTTTGCCGTGATCGCTTTGCGGAAGTTCTCCGGGTCCTTCGGATCAACGAACTTCGTCGTGATGCCGAACTGCGGGAAGATCGCATCGAACATCGTGTAGGTGCCTCCGTACAAATTGTTCGCCGAGACGATCTCGTCCCCCTGCCCGGCGATCGTGATGATCGCGTAGTGGACCGCGCTCGTCCCCGAGGCTACAGCGACCGACGCGACGCCCCCCTCAAGCAGCGAAATCCGGTCCTCCAGCACCGCGACCGTCGGATTTCCGAGCCGGGAATAGATGTTTCCGACTTCCTTCATCGCGAAGAGGTCCGCGCCGTGCTGCACGCTCTTGAAGACGAACGAGCTCGTCCGCGACACCGGAACGCCGCGCGCCAGGGTGCCGGGATCGGGTGTCTGCCCGCCGTGGATCGCCAGGGTCTCGAAACGGTAGCTGCTCTTACTCATGATAGTTCCTCCTTTTTTCTACGAAGACGAGCATCTCCTCGCCCCGAAAATCATCGCCCTCCTCGAAAGGGTGCACATCCTCGCCGGAGCGCACGAATACCTTCGAAAGAACCACGTCCGACGAGTCCGCCCAGTCGGCGAAATCCCGGTACGTGAACAGATGGATGTTCGGAGAGTCGTGCCACTGGTACGGCAGGCTCCCCGTCACCGGCATGCGCCCCCGGACCGCGAAATCGACCCACACCTTCCAGAAGGCGAAGTTCGGAAACGACACCGCGCCCCTCTTGCCGACACGCAGCATCTCCTTCAGAATTCCAAGCGGCCTCCGCAGCGTCTGGAGCGTCTCCTCCAGCACCACGAAGTCGAAACTTCCGTCCGGAAATCCCTTCAGCCCTCCGTCGAGGTCCGACTGGATCACCGGAACTCCGCGGGCGATACAGTCCGACACGGCCTCCGGAGCCAGCTCGATACCCTGGCCGCGCACACCCCGCCGCTCGAGCAGGCGGGCCAGCAGCTCTCCGCTGCCGCACCCCAGGTCCAGCACCGAGGCTCCCGGCGGAATCTCCTGTTCCAGCACGTCGTCCTGCCAGCAGCCGGGCTGCGAAGCGTAGCGCTCTCCGCCGCCGTTCCGCCGTTCCTCGACGAAGCGGAGAATCTCCTCGCGCGGCACGCCGAAGAAGTGCGAGGAAAACTCGGCCAGTTTCAGCGCAGCGCTGATTCTCCCCGGCGTCATGATGAACTCCTCCTCTTCTCCAGAAACGGACGGAGGAGAGCCCCTACCCGGTCCGTCTCCACCAGGAATGCGTCGTGTCCGAAGGGGGAGGGGAGATCGACGTACGTCACGCTCTTCCCCCGCAGCGTCAGCGCCCGCGAGAAGTTCCGGCACGCCTCGGGAGGGTAGAGCCAGTCGGAATCGAACGAGACCACCAGCACATCCGACGCGATCCGTCCGCACGCCTCCACGATGTCGCCGCCTCCCCGGCGCGATGCGTCGTAGTAGTCCATCGCCCTCGTGATGTAGAGGTAGCTGTTCGCGTCGAAGCGGTTCACAAAGGATTTGCCCTGGTAGTTCAGGTAGCTCTCTACTTCGAATTCCACGCCGAAGCCGCCGTGCTCGATGTCGCTGCGAAGTCGTCTGCCGAACTTCCTGTCCATTCCGTCCTCCGAGAGGTAGGTGATATGGGCCAGCATTCGCGCGGCCGCCAGCCCCGACGAGGGGGGAGGACCGTCGTAGTAGTCGCCGCCGCGGAAGTCCGCGTCGTTCAGAATGCAGTGCCTCCCGACCGCGTTGAACGCGAGTCCCTGCGCCGACAGGTTCGGCGCGGCCGCCAGCACACCGATCCGGTCCACACGCTCCGGAAAGGCCAGTCCCCACTCGATGGCCTGCTGCCCTCCCAGCGAGCCTCCCACCACCGCGTGCAGCCTCTCTATTCCAAGCTCGTCGAGCACCTTCGCCTGGAGGCGCACCCAGTCTCCCACCGTGACCACCGGAAAAGAGAGCGCGTACGGTTTTCCCGTCGCCGGATTTCCCGATCGGGGACCGGTCGTTCCGTAGCAGCTCCCCAGCACGTTCTGGCAGATCACGAAGAAGCGGTTCGTGTCGATGGCCTTTCCCGGCCCGATGGCTCCGTCCCACCATCCCGGCTTCCGCTCACGCCAGGGACGGTCCCGCCACGCGCTGTCCCATCCGGCCGCATGCGCGTCCCCCGAGAGCGCGTGCTCTATCAACACCACGTTGTCCTTCGCTGCCGACAGCTCGCCGTAAGTCTCGTACTCAACCTCCACACCGGGGATCGTTCCTCCGAACTCCGTGACGAACGGCTCCTCCCGGGAGAAAAGCCGCATTCTCTTCGCCTCCGTCCATCCGACAGAAGAGGCGTCCTCCGGGCTTCCGTGTCTGTTCCGTCCACTCTCCATCAAAACCACCACGTTTCGTACAGATTTTTTACTCCGCTCTTCGCAGACAAAAAAACCGGGATCCTCCGACAGTTCGGGGATCCCGGTCCGGTTCGAAAGTCAGCGCGCGCTCAAGCGCCGAGTCTTCCCGGAGGAGATCCGTACCTGCCGCACATCATCATCTCGCGCATCATCATGCCGCAATGTTGTGTCGAACTCTTTCGTGCGTTCATTTCAGGTCTCCTCCTTTCCCTCGTTCTCGTATATAAAAAAAGCCTCTCCCCGGATAAGGGAAGAGGCTTGAAGGGCTGCGCGTGCCTCGACCATCTCCCGGGATTTTTCCCGCAGGACTTGGCACCGTCTCGCTTTTCGCGAAGGTTGCCGCGACTTCACAGGGCCTGTCCCTCCGTCGCTCTGGATGAATCGATCGATATTCGGTTGTTGGGAGGAATTATACGCAGGGTGTGCCGGATTTGTCAACAGAGATTTCAAAAATTGCGACGGAACTGCGGCGGAGTGTATGCCAAACAACAAATAGCTGGAAAATGCTCTTCTCGACTCTGCGGAGTCTTTCCTCCACGATCATGTCTCGGAGGGAAGGGGTGTCGAGGCGGCGGCACTTTCAACGGATCGATGACCTCGCGCACCGGCGCCCTCCTCTTCTCGGAACAAGCTTTGGAGGTTCATATCCTATATGATATAATAAGCGTCAAGGATCGAAAGGAGCTTTGCGATGAAATGGCAGGTGCTTTTCTACGAAAAAGCGAATGGTGTCAGTCCAGTGAAGGATTTTTTGAAAACCTTGCCGCCCGGACACCAAGCCAAGGCTCTCCGCGAAATCGACCTTCTCGAACAGTTCGGGACGGCACTTCAGCGGCTTCACGCAGCGGCGGTTCGCCAGGGTCGATACACCGGGCTTTGGGAACTGCGTATCCAGTTTTCCGGTGATGCTTCAAGGATTTTTTATTTTCTCGCTCAAGGAAACCGTTTCGTGCTTTTGCACGGCTTCGTGAAAAAAACGGACGCCCTTCCGTCGAGAGAACTGGAAACGGCAAGAAAACGCATGGAAGATCATCTAAGGAGGTGTGGAGAATGAACAATTCCGCATCCTGGGAAGAAGTCAAAAAAGAACTGCTGCAAAATCCGGAGACGGCTTCCGCCTACGACGATTTGAAGGAAGAGTATGCTCTTATCGCTTCCATTATCGGCGCCCGCCTTGAAAAAGGCCTTACTCAGGCCGAGCTGGCGGAGAGAATCGGAACCACCCAGGGGAATATTAGCCGGCTAGAATCGGGACGACACAACCCTTCCGTGCTCTTTCTCCGAAAAGTCGCGCGAGCGCTTGAAAAAGAACTCGAAGTAACTTTCAGATAGGGGGCATCCGTCACAAGGACGATGCCTCGTCGATCTCTTTCAGCCGCTCAAGCCACTTTCCGATCATCTTTTCTTCGAATGCCGAAGAGAGCACGCCTTCGCAGAACCTGTCCACGCGAATAACCGTCATGATCATCGCCAGAACGCACCTGGAGTCGAGCGCATGCACGTCGGCGCCGCGCATTCCGTCGAAGCCCCAGTCGACGCCGTACTTTTCGAGGATGGCGCGATAGTCATTCAGGCCGAACTCCGGATGTTTCGCGGCGAATCGATAGAACTCCTCAACGAATTCCATCGCGGCAGGCTGGTATCCCATAACCGGCATACGCATGGGATTTCCCGGCGTTCCGTCGCCCTGCTCCCCGCCGATCCACCCGCCGAACGATTCGACTTTCGAGAGCGTTTCGATGTACCTGGTCAGAGGACGGAAGCGGGGGATTGCCCCGTCCTCCGCCGTAAAGGCGGCCCACTCGTCGTAGATCGCCCGGAGGTCGCCGTCAAGGAAGCGCAGCGCCCTCTTCCGCAGATCGGGGGGGATCCCGTAGTACGCCTCCGCGATGCCGCCCGTGATGGCCGCCAGGGTGTCGCTGTCCCCGCCGACGGAGATCGCGGTGCGGATTGCGTCCTCGAATGAAGTGGATTCCAGAACCGCTTCGATAGCCTGCGGAACCGTCTCCTGGCATGTCTCGTTGAAACGGTAGGTCTCCCTGATGCCGTCGATGGTGAAGTCCAGAGGGTAGTAATCTCGGACGATCGCTTCCCGAATCTCCTCCAAGGGAGCGCCGTCGCGGGCCAGATAGACGGCGACCGCCGTCGCCTCCGCTCCCTTGATCCCCTCAGGGTGGTTGTGCGTCACCGCGGTAACGGCCCCGGACATTCTCCGGACATCGGACAGGGTCCGCGCGGCGAGCCCCGCAGGGCTTATCCGCATGGCAGCGCCGTTGCCGAAGCTGTTGTACGGCTCGGGATTCCGGCTGAACATCCAGCCGTGGAACCTCCCTCCGTACCCGCAGTGCGGATACCGTTGGCCTATTCCCCGCATGTACTTCACCGTCATGCCGCCGAGGACGGAATAGAACGCATCGTCGTGCACGACGCCGGAACCTGCGCTCCTTGCGGTCTCCATGATCGCCTTGGCGACTGCAAGCGTCATGATGCTGTCGTCCGTGGCGAAGCATTTGTCCGTAAACAGATCGAACTCCTTGCTCCTGTGGTTGTCGAACTCGAATCGTGAACCCGCGATATCGCCGATGATCGCGCCGAGCATGGGGCGT
>CAYRPJ010000011.1:0-103313 GCA_964426245.1 uncultured Synergistaceae bacterium | reverse complement strand
TTAACCACTAGGTTCGAGGTTCGAGTCCTCGCCGAGGAGCCAGAAAGTTTCCAGGTCCTTCTGGAGCTCTTTCCAGAAGGCCTTTTTGTTTTTTACTGCGCGCGTACTTCCTCAAAGATTGTCCATCCGAAACTCTTCTTTGGCGCGCCGTACCATCGGAATATCTGAATGACAGAGGTGAGCATATGTTCAACAAGAAACTGGTTTACATGGCCGGAAAACCATTCTGGCTCCTGCCAGAGGGCAGCCTGCAGGACGTCGAACAGCATAACGGTCGTATCATTGATCCGATCGTGTTCCGTAAAAAGAATGAATGCAGACGCGACGAGAATTCTTTTATCAGCATGAATTAGTCCATCCCGTTGCGGGAGTGAACGAATACATCAAGTGAATCGCAGGGGCTCCCCGACATGGTTGGGGGCCCCTGCGTTTTTTCATACCCTATCTTTCGCGCGCTTGGGGACTTATTCCGCTGAGCCCTGCAATACAATCAATTTGCTGTGCTTAAATAGATAAATTGACAATATGCTGCATTTGCTATAGCATAGTATTATGCTGAGATTTTAACCTTGTTTGTCGCTTGTGTATATCCAGCTTCTGAAATGATCTTCTGAGGCCGGAACCGCTGTTTTCTGAAAAAGCGGTACGTTCTTTCGACGCAGAACAAAGCAAGCGTCCCTGCATTGAGATTTGTCTGCAGAATGCTTCTGTTCATGCGAACCCATTTACCCGAGCGGGAGGTAATAGACCGGAGGTGTACAACATGACTCGGAAAAACACGGAGCATCTTATAGCAGCGACCGATTACGATGCGGTCATTTTTGATCTCGACGGTGTCATCACCGACACGGCATCGGTGCATGCCGCAGCTTGGAAGGATATGTTCGACGACTTCCTTTCACGTCATGCTGAAAGGGAGAATATCCCCTTCAGGGCGTTCGATATCGAGACCGAGTACCGATCTTATGTAGACGGGAAGCCGAGACTCGACGGATTAAGGAGTTTTCTCGAATCACGCGGAATTGCCGTGCCTGAAGGCGGGAACGGAGATACTCCTGCGATGGAGACCGTGCACGGTATGGCGAGGAAAAAGAACGCGAATTTCCTGAAACGGATCCGCGAGAACGGAGTCGAGGTCTATTCATCCACCGTCGACCTTGCCCGCAGCGCAAAAAAACATGGATTGAAAACTGGGGTCATCTCCTCCAGCAAGAGCTGCGCCATGATTCTCGACGCGGTGAACCTTTCGGATCTTTTCGATGTGAGAGTGGACGGAGTGATCTCGGAGATCAAGGGAATCAACGGAAAGCCTGCTCCGGATATTTTCCTCGAGGCTGCGCGGCAGCTGAACGTGAAACCGGAGAGGACCGTCGTCATAGAAGACGCCGTTTCCGGCGTGCAGGCCGGCAGGGCGGGCCAGTTCGGCCTTGTTCTCGGAATCGCCCGTTCAGGCGGAAAGGAAGAACTTCTGGAACAAGGCGCGGACATCGTCGTCGAGGACCTCGTCGAGGTTCGCATCGCCGAAGGCCCGGAAGCTGGCGACCCTCTTCCCTCCGCCCTGGAAGGCTTCGACGCGATTGCCGGCGAAGCAGGCGGAAAACGTCTCGCTATCTTCCTCGACTACGACGGCACGCTCTCTCCGATAGTCGAGACGCCGGAAAAAGCGATTATGGCGGATGACATGCGCGAGGCCGTTATCGAGCTTGCTCGGCACTGTCCGCTCGGGATCATCAGCGGACGGGATCTCGAGGATGTTCGGGACAAGGTGAAGATCGACAGCATCGTGTACGCCGGAAGCCACGGTTTCGACATCACCGGCCCCGACGGGCTGAAGTTCGAGGATACCGTCGGCGAAGAATTCCTCCCCGCCCTCGACAGCGCGGAAAAAGCGCTGAAAGAGAGACTTGGCTCTCTCGAGGGGTTATTCGTGGAACGAAAGAAGTTCGCTATTGCGATCCATTACCGGCTGGTTGCTCCCGAGAATGTGGAGCGCGTCGAGGCGGTCGTTGACGAAGTGACGGAAGGGCATTCCGAACTCAGAAAAGCCTACGGCAAGAAAATTTTCGAGCTCCAGCCCAAGGTGGACTGGCATAAGGGGAAGGCGCTCTTCTCCCTGATGAAAACGCTTGAGCTCGACCGGGACGCTGTTCTGCCCTTCTATATCGGGGACGATGTTACCGACGAGGACGCTTTCCGGGCGCTCAAGGGGCGAGGTATCGGCATAGTCGTCCGAGAGGAGTCATACGAGACGGCCGCCGTCTACAGCCTCAAGGATCCGGAGGAAGTTCGCGCCTTCCTTCTGCGCCTGGTTCCTCTGTGTAGGAGGTCGTCATGAACAGATGGAAGCTGGTTTACGATGGATTCAACCCGAAGAAGGAGCGCTTGCGCGAGGCGCTCTGCACCGTCGGAAACGGATATTTCGCATCCCGGGGAGCGGCGCCGGAATCCGAGGCGGGAGAAGTCCACTATCCGGGGACATATCTTGCAGGCGGTTATAACAGGCTCAAGACGAAGATCGCCGACCGGATGGTCGAAAACGAAGACCTGGTGAACATGCCGAACTGGCTGGTCATGCGCTTCCGTCCGGAGGGTGGAAAGTGGATTGACCCCGTTTCCACCGAGATCCTTTCCTATCGCCAGGAACTGGATCTGAAAGAGGGTATTCTCTCCAGGACAGCCACGTTCAAGGACGAAGAGGGGCGGGAGACAACCCTGATCCAGCGGCGTTTTGTCCACATGGGGCAGATGCACCTCGCCGGACTGGAGACGACGATCATTCCCGAGAACTGGAACGGCCGGATGCAGGTTCTTTCAAGCCTTGACGGTACTGTCATCAACGCGGGGGTGGAGCGTTACAAGAAACTGAGCAGCGAACATCTATCATTTGTTCGGAGCGAAGCCGTCGACGAGGAAACGGTCTGCCTGCTCGTTGAGACGAACCAGTCTTCCCTGCGGATTGCCGAGGCCGCGAGAACTCGCGTCTACTCCGGAGAGCAACCGGTCGAAACCGAGCGGTCGGTCGTTGAAGAGCCGGGCTATATCGGGCAGGATTTCTTCGTCGAAATGTCGGAAAAGACTCCCGTGACAATCGAGAAGATTGTCTCGCTTTTCACCTCCAGGGATTTTGCCATCTCCGAGCCGGTCCTGGATTCGGTGGAGGCGCTTGTGAACGCGGAGCGGTTCCAAGAGCTGTTGTCAAGCCACGTGCTGCATTGGAAGCAGTTGTGGAACAGATGCGATATCAGGCTTGAAAACAGCGATCGGTCCCAGATGATTCTGAGGCTTCACATCTTCCACCTGCTTCAGACCGTTTCAAGGAATTCCATCGATCTCGACATCGGCGTGCCTGCTAGAGGGTGGCACGGTGAGGCCTACAGGGGGCATATCTTCTGGGACGAACTTTTCATTTTCCCCTATCTCAACCTGAGGATTCCCACGCTCACCCGTTCGCTGCTTCTGTACCGTTACAGGCGGCTGAACAAGGCACGAATGGCGGCTCAGGCCGAAGGACTTCGGGGCGCGCTCTACCCCTGGCAGAGCAGCAGCAACGGACGCGAAGAGACGCAGCAGCTCCATCTGAATCCGAAATCGGGGCGCTGGCTTCCGGACAATACCCATCTGCAGCGCCACGTCAACGCGGCCATTGCCTACAACGTGTGGCAGTATTGCACGGTGAGCGGAGACGTCGAATTTCTGAGCAGCTACGGCGCTGAGATGATCCTGGAGATCGCCCGCTTCCTGGCGGACATTACCACCTTCAACAAGGAACTCGGCCGCTACGAGATCCTCGGGGTCATGGGACCCGACGAGTATCACGATGCCTACCCGGATTCGGAGGCGCCAGGCCTGAACAACAACTCCTACACGAATGTGATGACGGTCTGGGTGCTGCGGACAGCTCTGAAGGCGCTCGAAATGCTTCCCTCGAGGAGGAGCAGAGAGCTGCTTGAAACGCTTGAGATGGAAGAGACGGAGCTTGAGCGCTGGCGGGACATCATCGGGAAGATGCGCGTCGTCTTTCACGGAGAGGGCATCATCAGCCAGTTCGAAGGATACGAGGATCTGGAGGAGCTTGACTGGGAGGCCTACCGGAAGAAATACGACAACATCCAGAGATTGGACCGGATTCTCGAGGCGGAGGAAGATAGTCCCAACCGGTATAAACTCTCCAAGCAGGCAGACGTGCTGATGCTCTTCTATCTTTTCTCTGTCGAGGAGATCCGGGAGCTCTTCGCCGGCATGGGGTACGAGTTTGATCCCGCGAGTATTCCGCGTAATATCGAGTACTACCTGGAACGCAGCTCGCACGGATCCACGTTGAGCAACGTCGTGCACTCATGGGTGCTGTCGCGGTCGAACCGCGAGTATTCACTCGACCTCTTCCACAAGAGCCTGGAGAGCGACATCTCGGACATCCAGGGAGGCTCGACGGCCGAGGGAATACACCTCGGAGCCATGGCGGGAACCGTCGACATCCTGCAGCGCTGTTATACGGGACTTGAATTCCGGGAAGACGTGCTCGTGCTGAACCCGAAGATACCGCACAACCTGCCCGCCCTGTCAATGAAGGTGAAATACAGGGGAAACTGGTTCGACATCGGGCTGACCAGCGCGAGCATGACGGTCCGGTGCGATCAGTGCGCGATGGAAGGAGCGAAAGTCCTGTTCCGGGAGACGCTCCACAACATGCGACCGGGGGAGAAGCTGACCTTCGACCTGCGTGAAAAGAAATCGGGAGGGGATGCCGATTGAACAGCTTCAAGAGGATAGTCGCACTCACGTTCAATCCTGCGATCGACAAGAGTACGAGTGTGGATCATGTTGTTGCCGAGAGGAAACTCTACTGCACCCAGCCCCTTTTCGAGGCGGGAGGCGGAGGAGTGAATGTCGCGAGGGCCGTGAAGAAACTGGGAGGGGAATCGCTGCTCCTCTACCCATCGGGAGGACTGACAGGAAAGAGACTTCAGGAGCTTCTGGACGAGGAGCAACTGCATCATCGTCCCTTCCCGATCAAGGGCAGTATTCGCGAGAGCCTCGCGGTCTTCGAGGAGGCGACCGGCCAGCAGTACCGGTTCGGAATGCCCGGTCCCGAGATCTCCGGGAGCGAATCGGAGGGGTTCCTCCGGGAGCTGTCCGCGATGGAACCCTTTCCCGACTACCTGGTGGCCAGCGGGAGTCTGCCTCCGGGCGTGCCTTCCGACTTCTACGCGAAAGTGGCGCGCATCGGCAAGGACAAAGGGGCCAAGACCATCGTCGACACTTCCGGGGAAGCCCTTAAACACGCGCTCCGGGAGGGAGTTTTCCTGATCAAGCCCAATATTCGCGAGTTCAGGGAGATGGTCGGAGCGGAGGTTAGAGAGAAGGAACAGATCAAAGCGGCGGCCCGCAGACTGGTCGAGAGCGGCCAATGCGAGGCGCTGGTGATCTCCCTCGGCGCTGCGGGCGCCCTGATGGCCTCGAAGGAGTTCTCGAAACAGATTGTTCCGCCGACCGTTCCCATTTCGAGCAAGGTGGGGGCCGGAGACAGCATGGTGGCCGGGATCGTCCTGAGCCTTGCGAGGGGTAGACCGCTCGCCGAGGCCATCCTCTTCGGAGTAGCGGCAGGTACTGCGGCCGTAATGACGCCGGGGAGCGAACTGTGCCGTCGGGAAGATACCGAAAGACTGTTCGAATCGATGATCACGGAAACCTGAAAAGCGCTCATGCAACAATATCGGTGAAACGATTGCACAGCGGAGCCGAAAAAGATTCTCATTCGGCTCCGCTTTTTTCCGCTGAGATTGCCTTCCGGGATTCGCGAATGCTCACGATATCGTGTTTCCTTGTTTGGATGCGCTTCGTGATACAATAAGCTGAAATTCGTGTCGAGTCCTTTGTAGTTTTCGTTTCTGAAATTCATAGCATGTGGAGTTGACTCCATGGATGGAACTCGATCAGGGCATTCCGGCAACAACGACAAGACGGTACGCAGCATCACCTATGTGATATGCGTCACGGGTATCGCCATGGTGGTCTTGAACATCGTCAACGGAACGTATGGCAACGCCGCGCTGACCTCTCTGTTCATAGCGGTCGGTTTGTTCGCCTTTTTCCGATACCGCAGCACCGGGAACTTTTCCGTCTGGTCGACATTCTTCTTGTTGATCATCGGCGTATTCTCCTCATATCTCTTCTATCAGGGGGGCACGAGAGGCGCCGGAATTCTATGGGCATTTCTCTTTCCGTTTCTTGCATTCCAGTTCAAACAGTACAAGGTCGGAACACTTTTTGTAGCGCTCTTCTACATCGTCCTTCTCACAGTCTTTTTCGCGGGCCTGAAGGGGATCGCTCCGCTGCACTTCCACCCTTCTTTCATGATCGTCTATTTCGCGGTTCACTGTACGGTTTCGGGATTCCTCTTCGCTTACGACAAGCGGCGTGCGATATCCGAAAAAATCATAACGGAAAGCAAAGAGAAGTACGAGACGCTCTTCGACAACCTCTCCCTCGGCGTAGCGATGATCTCCCCGGACATGGAGCTCCTGGAGCTGAACAAAACGGCCCGGAAGTGGTTCGGAGTCGAGCTCGCGGAAGAAAATCGTTTCTGTTACGAGTGCATCGGGGACGAGCGGAGGTCTGAACCGTGCGAAGGCTGCAGGATCAAAGAAGCTTTCGAAAGCGGCGAAACAGCGCATCAGTTGCGGACGAAGAGAACGGTTGACGGACAACGGAGTTTCCGGGTTTCCGACAGTCCGATGTTCGACAAGAACGGGCGCGTTTCAGCCGTTATCGAAACCCTCGAGGATGTCACCGAAGTGCGCAGGACACAGGAGATGCTGGAGGAGAGCGAAAACAGATTCCGTACGCTTTTCGAGCAGGTCCCGTTCATTGCCGTGCAGGGGTACGACAGAGAGCGCACTGTGATTTTCTGGAACCGGGCAAGCGAGCTTCTCTACGGATACCGCACCGAAGAGGCATTCGGCCGAAGGCTGGAGGATCTTATCATTCCGGACGAAATGCGGGACGAGGTGGTTCGGGGCATAGAGGAATGGATGAGCGGAGGCCCTCCCATACCCTCGGAAGAGATTGAACTGAAAAGGGCGGACGGCAGCCGGGTTCGTGTCTTCTCAGCCCATGTGCTTATCCGGAATGTCCGGGATGAGGTCGAAATGTACTGCATCGACATCGACATGACGGAGCACAGGAGGCTTGAGGAGAACCTGCGGGCGAACGAAGAGAAATACCGCCTCCTGGTGGAGACCGCGCAGGAGGCCATCTGCGTGATCCAGGACAACCGGCTGGTCTACTTCAATCCCGTCATGACGGAACTGCTCGGCATTCCGGAGAGGGAACTCTCAAACGTCGACTTCATTGACCTCGTTTTCGAGCCGGACCGGGAAATGATCCTCCGCAACTACCAGAGTCGCATTGCAGGAGAACCCGTCGAACAGCGCTACGAAGTGCGGCTCCTGAGAAGGGACGGTACTGTTGCGTGGGTCGAGCTGAACGGGGCGCTCATCGACTGGAACGGCCGCCCGGCGACACTCGCTTTCCTCAATGATATCACAAGGCAGAGGGCCGCGCTCCGGGAGTTGATGGAGACGAACAAAAGACTCGAAGAAGCCTCGGAAAGGATGAGAGAGCTCGCATTGAAGGCGGAGGCGGCGAACCGTGCGAAGAGCGAATTTCTGGCCAACATGAGCCATGAAATCCGTACACCCATGAACGGCGTGCTCGGAATGGCGGGACTCCTGCTGGACACCGATATGACCGCCGAACAGCGGCGCTGCGCGGAGACGGTACAGGCAAGCGCGGAATCCCTTCTCGGTATCCTGAACGATATTCTTGATTTCTCCAAGATTGAGGCCGGGAAGCTCGAACTGGAGCTGCTTCGTTTCGACCTTTCGGTGCTGCTGGAAGACTTTGCAGCAGGCATGGCCGTCCGCGCGCACGAGAAGGGGCTGGAGTTTCTGTACTCGCTGGCGCCGGATGTACCGGTGCGTCTCATCGGCGATCCGGGGCGCCTGCGGCAGATTCTCACCAACCTCGTAGGGAACGCGATCAAGTTTACTTCCGAGGGAGAGATCGTCGTGGATATTTCCCTCGCGGAGGAAAGCGAAGACGGTGTTGTTCTGCGTTTCGCGGTGAGGGACACCGGTATCGGCGTTCCCGGAGAAAAAGCGGAAAGCATCTTCGGGAAGTTCATGCAGGCGGATTCCTCCACGACCAGACAGTATGGAGGAACAGGCCTCGGCCTGGCA
Source organism: uncultured Synergistaceae bacterium (assembly GCA_964426245.1). Lineage (GTDB taxonomy): Bacteria > Synergistota > Synergistia > Synergistales > Aminobacteriaceae > JAAYLU01. The sequence continues at coordinate 95,073 of CAYRPJ010000011.1, read as the reverse complement.
ATTTCGAAACAGCTTGTGGAGATGATGGGAGGGACGATCGGCGTCGTCAGCCCTGTGAACGAGCCGACAGAAATAGGTGACGGCGCGCCTCGAGCCGGCGGCCCGGGATCGGAGTTCAGCTTCACGGCGAACTTCGGCAGACAGCCTGCGGGGGAAGAACCGTGTCTCCCTTCTCCGGCCGGACTGGACGGAATTCGCGTGCTGATCGTGGATGACAACGCGACGAACCGGCAGATACTCGCATCGCTTCTCTCCTCCAAGGGTATGCGTCCTTCCGTCGTGGAGAACGGAGCGGATGCGTTGCGTAATCTTGACAGGGCTCTAGAAGAGGACGACCCCTTCCTGATAGCCCTCGTCGACATGCAGATGCCTGGTATGGACGGGGAAGCGCTGGGGCGCGCCATCCGGCAGAACGACCAGTACTCGCTTACCCGGACCGTCATCCTGACCTCTCTTGCCAACCGGGGGGATGCGAAGCGCTTTTCGGAGGCAGGATTTTCAGCCTATCTTTCCAAACCTGTCCGCAGTTCCGAACTCCTGAGTATTCTCTCTCTCGTCCATGCCGGAGGGCATGAAATCTCGCCTGATTTTTTCGCCACGCGGCATACCGTCTGTGAGCTTGAATCCGGTTTACGCTCTCTTTTCCGGTGGAAAGGGTATCGAGTTCTTGTGGTGGAGGATAACCCTACCAATCGGAATGTGGCGGTAGGAATTCTTGAAAAGCTTGGCATCGACGCGGACACTGTCGAGAATGGCCTTGAAGCCGTTGAGAGACTACGGGGTACTCTTTACGATGTGGTGCTGATGGATGTGCAGATGCCGGTGATGGATGGTCTTGAAGCGACTCGACGAATTCGGGCCCTGACCCCTCCGAATTCGGGCGCCTTGGTGCCGATCGTTGCGATGACGGCGCATGCTATGCTGGGAGACCGGGAGATGTGCATGGAAGCAGGAATGAACGATTATATCTCTAAGCCCGTGACACCCCGGACCCTTGCGAATGTGCTGGAGCGATGGCTGCCAAAAGCGACTCCGCTTTCCCGGAAGACGAAGGGATACCGGGATGATGGCGTCGAAACCGCTGAACGAAATTCGACCTGTGAGAGCGATGGAAAACACGTCTGGGACAGGAAAACCTTTCTTGAAAGGATTCTCGGAGATGAGAACATGCAAAGAGAGATCGTGGAAGGGTTTCTTCAGGACATGCCTCTCAAGATGAACGAACTTCAAAGAGCCATGTCCGGACAGGATTTTGTCGGGGTTCGGGAGAGAGCGCACTCGATCAAGGGAGCGGCTGCAACGATACAGGCGGAGGCGCTGAGGGTGATCGCCTTCAATCTCGAAATAGCGGGAAGAACGGAAGACGCCGATGGAGCGGAAGCGCTTCTCGAAGAGATGCGGAGATGTTTTGAAGTCCTGAAAAAAGAGATGTGCCGATGAAGAGAACTGCATGTCTCATTGAACCCAAGGAGGGGGAATTGTGAAAATTCTTATCGCTGAAGACGATCTGACATCAAGGAAGGTTCTCGCGGGAGTGCTGCGGAAGATCGGTCATGAAGTAGTCGAGACGGTGGATGGCGCCGAGGCATGGTCCGAGCTGCGGAAAGAGAACTCTCCGAAGCTGGCGATACTCGACTGGATGATGCCGAAGATGGACGGATTGGAGGTCGTCAGGAGCGTACGCTCTCTCGATCTGAAAAAACCTCCTTATATCATCATGCTGACGACCAGGGGAGAGAAGTCCGATATTATCGTGGGTTTGGATGCGGGCGCGAACGACTATCTTTCAAAACCCTTCGACACGGGGGAACTTCAGGCCCGTGTCGAAGTGGGGCGCAGGATGGTGGAGATGCAGGATGCTTTGATCGAGAGCAGAGAGGCGCTGGTCTACGAAGCGTCTCACGATCCTCTGACCAGGCTTTTCAATCGCAGGGCGGTCCTTGGGCATCTGGAGAGCGAACTGGCGCATGCTCATGAACGCGAGGAGGTTCTGACCGCCGGGATGTGTGATATCGATCATTTCAAAAGGGTCAACGATACCTATGGGCACCAGACGGGAGACGATGTCCTGTGCGAGCTGGCCCATATCCTGAGAGATTCCGCCGAGCGCTGTGAAATCCCGGGGTGTGCCGGGCGCATGGGAGGAGAGGAGTTCCTCGTCGTTCTCAGGATGAAGGCGGGAACCGGTTTCATGGAATTCTACGACGCTCTCTGCAGGCGAATCGCCGGAACAAGCCTGATCACACGTTCAGGAACCATCCCGGTTACCGTCAGCATAGGGGTCTCGTGTGCCGCTGCAGTCAGCAGCGTGGACGACATGCTGGGATCGGCCGACGCCGCGCTCTATCGCGCAAAAGCTCAGGGGCGTAACCGGGCTGTCTATGCCTGAACGAAAAAAGATCCGGACGTGTGAGCGCCTTCGCGTCTCACGAACCGGTACCCGGGAGGGCTTTCCCGTAAGGCAATGAAAAAGCCCTCCTCCGGCTGTCAGACCATCTCGACTTCATCATCGGGATCGAAAAGGAGAATATCCCACCGCTCTTCAGTGATCTCGCGCCCCCAGACGACGTGTTTCGCCTCCTCCGTGGGAGAGAAACCATACATTTCGTAGAGGTGCCGGGCGTTCCGCAGCTCGGAAAACGTCCACAGAAAGATCCTGTGGTACAGGTTCATCCTGCAGAATTCCAGAGCTTCTTCCATGAGACGCCTTCCCATGCCCATGCCGCGGAATTCGGGATCAATAAGGAACCAGCGTAGCTGGGCGACTTTTTCCTCCGCGTGGTCGATTGCGATGGAACCCACGATCATATCGCCGTGAACCACCACCCACGCCTGTCCGAGGCCGTTTTCCCGGTTTTTCAGGAAACGCGCAATCCCTTCGAAAAGATACGACTCGAACGTCTCGTCCAGATTGTACTGTGTTTTGTAGAAATTCATGTGGCGCTCGACCACGATGCCAAGGTCTCCCGGCATGGCGGTGCGGATCGACAGATCCAGGGGGGACTTCGTCAGAAGAGATTGGATGGTGTCCATGGACCGCAAGAGAGAGGATACCTCTTTCTCCGAAAGAGATGCGAGAAGGGCAGCTGCTTTTTTGTCGGATGCTTTTTCGAGAGTGGAGAGCACCCGTTCGCCATGTTCGCTCAACTTCAGCAGGTATGCTCTTCCGTCGAAAGGGGAACGTTCTTTTATCAGAAGTTCGTCCTGTTCGAATCGCCGGACTATCCTGCTCAGGTATCCCGGATCAAGTTCAAGTTCGCGGTTGATATCGCTTGCCGTCGGGTTCTCCGAATGCTTGATCTCGAAAAGGACGCGGACTTCGGCCAGGGAGAACGGACTGTTCAGCACGGATTGGTTGACAGCGCCGATGATCCGAGTGTAAAATCGATTAAATGCGCGGATCTTTTGAGTGAACTCGGATATATTCTCTTTCAATATCATCACTTCCCTTCTTAAAAAATAGCTTCTCCCGCAATAATATTCCATATCGTTGCTGATGTCAAGCAAAATGACGCTCATCTCGAAGGGATTTTCACAAAGAGTTTGGACCGTTTTAAAGGTGCTCAGGAAATTGGGAAAGAGGCGGAATGCGGGTCTTCTTATCCCCTCGCCAGGTTTTTCAGGTGTTGAAGCTCTTCCGGCGGGAGATTCCCGGAAAGATAGGAAGAGTAGACGGTCTTGTTGTGGAGGAGCGGCTCGGTGCGCAGTTCAGGGAACATGAGTGCCGCCTCCTCGAACGATCGGGTTCCTGGGACAGGAGAAAATTCGGCCAGCTTTGCCCTGGCGCCGCAATTCCGGACGAAGCGAATCGACTCGGCAACGGACTGTGCGGATTGCCCGGGAAGTCCCGCCAGAATGTACGTCTCCATTTGCTCTTTTGAAAAACCCGCTTTCCGGAGATAGATCAACGCCTCCCGGAACTCCTCTCCGGAAGTTTTTGAAGATCCTTTTCGCTGAAAATCGGGATCGCTGCTTTCGAGACTCAGGCGGAGCGTGGCGAAACCGGTTTCTTTGAGGATCCTTGCGCACTCCGCGTCGATTTCGCGGATGTGCAGTCCGTTCGGCGTGTGGTACCGGATTCCCGGAAACGAGACGCCCAGAAAAGAGCAGAAAGGATAAAAGCGTTTTTCCTTGCCGACAAGAAGGGCGTCGTCGTAAAAAGCCGCGTCCCGTACCTCTGGGAGGGAAAGTTGAAAGGATGCGTCCGCGAACATCTCTTCCCTTGTTCGTTCCAGAAATCGGGGGTAAAGTCTCTTCGAGGCGCAGTAATCGCATGCGAGGGGACAGCCGAAAGACGTCGTCAGCAGCGCGTATCGCGCCGAACCGGCGTACAGATCCATGCCAGGACGGGTAAAGACAATGTCGAGTGGAGCGCCCTGGACGAAATCGGCACCGGAGCTGCCGGCATGTTCCGGGCAGAGCTGCGCGTAGATTCCCCCAAGCAGCATCGGAACACCTGGAAAGACCTTCTTTGCCAGATCGACAACCCTGAAGACGCCCTCGTACCAGTAGGTCATGCCGGATGTTACCAGAATGCAGTCCGGCTGCGGAATAGAGCGCAATCGGCGAAGGATTTCCGCGTCTTCCAGTCCGAATCGATGATATCGTCTCGGAATATTCCGGAACACGCGAGGTTTTGGAATTTCGCAGCGGGCAATCTTTCTTCGCCCGAAGGAGACGGTCTCCCCCTGCGATTCAAAGATGCAGTCAAGCAGAAAGACATGGTTTCCCCTGCTCCGCAGAAAGTCGAGCAGATAGAGAAGCCCCAGTGGTTTTGCCCAGAGGTCGAAGAAGGTGAAGTCGAATACGGGAGGATTAATCCCGAGGACTGTTGCTCCCTGGAGATTCTGTAGAAAGCCTGACATGTTCGCCACGGACGTTCATCCTTTTCCGGTCGTTGTCGCGGCGGGGACTTTCCCTCCGCTGAACCTTGTTTTCCGATATGATATCATTTTTGAAATGCGACTGTCTCCTCTCAGGAAGGGGCGTCCCATACCACTGATTCGGGAGGTTTCAATGCAGACATTTCTTCCCTTGCCTGATTTTTTCCGGTCCGCCGGGGTTCTTGATCCGAGGCGTCTCGGAAAGCAGCGCGTCGAAGCGCTTCAGTTGCTCAACGCACTCTCTCCCCACTACTCGCTCCGTGGGTGGCGGAGTCATCCGGCGCGGAGCATGTGGGCGGGGTATCATTCCGCCCTGGCGTTTTACGGCATAGTTGTCTGCAGAAGATGGATTTCGCTTGGCTACCGGGATACGTGCAGGGAAAAACTCATTCGCGCACTCAATGGGATGTCGGTTCGTGTGGAGACCGAAGAAGCGCTGGAAATTAGGTATTTTGCGGCCATGAACGGAAAAAATCCGGATTTTTTGCCGCCATGGTTCGGGAACGAGGAGTTTCATCGTTCTCATCGTTCGAACCTCCTCCGCAAAGAGCCGGAATGGTATCTGCAGTTCGGATGGGAGGAGCCGCCCGACCTTCCGTACATCTGGCCGGGAGAGCGGTTGCCGGGCTGGGAAAACGGGTGACGAGCACCTCCTTTCCGCGATCTCCTGTTTTTTGACAGTTTTTTTGCAGTGGGTGTATAATCATTTTGTTCGCATCGGGGGAGTCCGTCACGGACTGAGAGGGGGCTGTTTCGCCCCGACTCCTGGAACCTGATCCGGGTGATGCCGGCGAAGGGAAGGTGCCGCTTTTCGGGACATTCCACCGATGGATCATCTTTTTCAAGGAGGAGTGTCCTGTGTTTCATATCCGCAACACCATTCTTATCGAGGGAGCTCTCGCAGTCGCCCTTTCCGTTGTATTTTCCGCTCTTCGCCTCTGGACGATGCCCCAGGGAGGCTCGGTCACCCTGGAAATGGTTCCTCTCTTTCTCTTCGCCCTCCGGCGCGGCGGCAAGGCCGGATGTGCCGCTGGAGCAGTCTCCGGAATTATGCAGCTCATCACCGGAGGATATTTCGTTCATCCTCTCCAGGTATTTCTGGACTACCCGGTGGCATTCGGAGTTCTCGGAACGGCGGGATTCTTTCGGAAAAGCCCTCTCTGGCTCGGAATAGGCATCGGCGGCTTCCTTCGTTTCTGCTGCCATGTCCTCTCCGGAGTGGTTTTTTTCTCCGCCTTCGCGCCCGAGGGAGTCAACGTCTGGCTCTATTCCGCCGTCTACAACGGTTCGTATATGGCTCCGACTCTTGTCGTATCGGCGATTCTCACCTATCTCGCCTGGCCGAGGCTCAAGAGAATCAGCGGAGGGACGGAATAATACCGGATGCGATGATCGCTTCGCGCGCTTTTCTGCTCCCGGCGGGAAGAGGAATGGTCGCTAGTTCGGATGCGCCGATCCATCTTCCATGCCCCTCGGGAAGAGATGCCCGCGAATTACGGAGGCGCCGCACCCGCAGCCGGAGACTGAGTCGCCATTTTGTAAACGAGCAGCGGATGATCCCGAGACTGTTCTCCGCCGCACACGGGATGCTTTCGTAGATGTTGTTTTCGGGTTCCAGCGGCGGCGCGTTCCAAGGGAACTCTTCGAAGCCGGCCCATAATCCGCCGGGCGGGCGGCGGCGAAGAAAAATTTCTCCATCGTCCAGAAGAACGAACATCGTTCCGTTTATTCTTTCGGCCTTCGGCTGCACGGAGAGGACCGGTAGCGTCAAGGCGTTTCCGCGTTTACCCGCCATGCACAGGAAGCCGAGGGGGCATTCCCCGCACAGGACCGAAGCAGGAGAGCAGAGAGTGGCGCCGAGCTCCATCACCGCCGAATTAAAGTCGCCCGGGCGATCCGGAGGGATCATCGAAGCGAACGCTTCCCGGATTGCCCGGTCTCCCGGAGTCCGGTCCGCGGGAAGATCGAGGTCGAGCAGCCTTGAGAAGACGCGCCTACCGTTGGCGTCAAGCGCGGGAACCGGTATGCCGAACGCGATGCTCGCGACAGCGGCTGCGGTATACGCACCGGTTCCCGGAAGGGTGAGTAGTTCTCCGAAGGAGCCGGGAAGGTTCTCCAGCCCTCGTTCGCGAAGAAGCCTGGCCGCTTTCAGCAGGTTTCTCGCCCGGGAGTAGTATCCCAGCCCCTCCCATGCCTTCAGCACCTCGCTTTCATCCGCCTCCGCCAGCGAGCGGAGCGTAGGGAAAAGATGCATCCACCGCCGGTGATACTCGACCCCCCGGGCTGCCTGCGTCTGCTGCAGCATCACTTCGGAGATCCATATCGCGTAAGGATCCCCGGTCTCTCTCCACGGAAAGGAACGGCGGTTGGCGCCGTACCACAAGAGAAGAGGCGCTGTCCCCTCCTTTAATAAAGGCATTTTTCGAGGCATTGGCGGGCACTCTCCCTTTCGTCGTTATCCCTATAATGTATATAGCATGCCCCCTCATAGGGTACAATAGAAAAGCGCCATTTCTACTCCCGCTTTTCGCCGCGGCCGGTTGGGAGTGCGCGATCTTTTTCACAGAAGGAGGAAGGACAATGGTGAAATCCGAAAAGATCCAGTATGACTTTTCCCTTTTCGGGGAGATGGACGAGTACCTTTTCCGCGAGGGGAATCACTTCCGTCTGTATGAAAAGCTCGGGGCGCACGTTATCGAAGACGGGAACCGTTCCGGAACCTACTTCGCCCTCTGGGCGCCCAACGCCCGTGAAGTCGGCGTTATCGGCACATTCAACGACTGGGACAGGAGCCGGCATCTCCTTTCTCCCAGGAAGGACGCTTCGGGGATATGGGAAGGATTCATTCCCGGAGTAGGCAAAGGAACACTCTACAAATACGCTATCAGGACGAGAACGGGAGAGGTCCTCGAAAAGGGCGATCCGCTGGCTTTCTTATGGGAGGTCGCTCCGAAGACGGCCTCCGTGGTCTGGCCGTCCGAGTACTCCTGGAACGACGACGAATGGATGAAAATCAGGGGGAAAAAGAACGCACTCGACGCGCCGATGTCGATCTACGAGGTTCATATCGGCTCTTGGCGCAGAAATTCCGCCGAGGGCTTCCGCTCCCTCTCCTATCGTGAACTCGGGCATGAACTCGGCGAGTACGTCCTCTCGGCAGGATTCACCCACGTCGAAATTCTGCCCGTCATGGAACACCCTTTCTACGGCTCATGGGGATACCAGACGCTGGGTTATTTCGCCCCGACCAGCCGGTACGGCACTCCCGAGGACTTCATGTACATGGTGGACACTCTCCACCAAATGGGTATCGGGGTGATCCTCGATTGGGTTCCCTCGCACTTTCCGGCGGACGCTTACGGTCTCGCCCGTTTCGACGGTACCTGTCTCTACGAGCACGAAGATCCGCGCCAGGGGTACCAGCCCGACTGGGGAAGCCAGGTCTTCAACTTCGGACGGAACGAGGTCCGTGAATTCCTGATAAGCAGCGCATTCTACTGGCTCGACCGCTTTCACGTCGACGGAATACGGGTGGACGCCGTTGCCTCCATGCTCTACCTGGACTACTCCCGCAAGGCCGGGGAGTGGGTTCCCAACCGGTACGGCGGCCGCGAAAACCTGGATGCCATCGGCTTCCTGAAAAGGATGAACGAGGCGATCTACCAGGAATTCCCGGACGTTCAGACAATCGCCGAGGAGTCCACGGCATGGCCCATGGTCACCCGGCCGACCTTCCTCGGAGGGCTCGGATTCGGCATGAAGTGGAACATGGGGTGGATGCACGATATTCTCGAGTACATGCAGCAGGATCCCGTCTACCGGAAATACAACCACAACAAGATCACGTTCAGCATCATGTACGCGTTCTCCGAGAACTTCCTTCTGCCCTTTTCGCACGACGAGGTGGTCTACGGCAAGGGCTCCCTTCTCGGAAAGATGCCGGGTGACGAGTGGCAGCAGTACGCCAACCTCCGGCTGCTGCTGGGGTACATGTACGCTCATCCGGGAAAGAAGCTGCTCTTCATGGGGAGTGAATTCGGCCAGGGAAGGGAATGGAACCACGACGACAGCCTCTTCTGGGACCTCCTGCAGTATCCGAGGCACAAGGGGATGCTGGAATGGGTTTCGAACCTGAACGCACTCTACCGGAGCGAAGCAGCATTGCACGAACTGGATTTCTCGCCCGACGGGTTTCAGTGGTGCGATCTCTCGGACTGGGAACAGAGCATCGTCTCCTTCGTCCGGAAGAGCAAAAAGGGGGAGCTGATCCTGGGGGTCTTCAACTTCACCCCCCTCCCGCGGTTCGGATACAGGATTCCCGTGCCGGAGGGGGGGTACTGGAAGGAGATGCTCAACAGCGACGCCCCGGAGTACGGAGGCACAGGCGTCGGCAACTTCGGCGGCGTTCCGAGCGAACCTCTTCCCCATTCGTCGCGACACTCGCTGACGCTCTCCCTGCCGGCGCTCGGCATGCTTTTTTTCAAGCTGGAGGAAGAAGAGCAAAAATAGCGAAAAGCGGAACGGGCTCCCCTCAGAGGAGCCCGTTCCGCTTTTCGCAGTCTACACTTTCGCTCCGGAAAGGGAGAGCACGGTCCCCAGGATAACATCCACGCCCTTCCTGATCTGCTCGTAATCGGTCCACTCCTCCGGGCAGTGGCTCCGCCCTCCCTTGCTGGGGACGAAGATCAGCCCTACGTCGGTAACGGCGGCCATGATCATCGCGTCGTGGCCCGCTCCGCTCTGCATGGTCTTCGTCGAGTAGCCGCGTTTCTCCGCCTCCGTGCTGAAAAGATCGAAGATCTCCCGGGACATTTCCACCGGCGCAACCTTGATCTTTTCCTTCATCGAGGCCGTGACGCCGTACTTCTTCTCCATCTCTTTCAGGAACAATCCCAGCGAAGAGACGACGCCCTCGAGTTTCCCGTTGTTCACCGAACGGATGTCGACGGTGAAGAAGACCCGTCCCGGTACGATGTTTGCTCCTCCCGGAAAGACCTCCATCCTTCCGACGGTCCCGACGGTCCCCTCGCCCGCCTCCTTCGCCGCCCCGTCGAGGAAGAGCGCCGCTTCCGATGCGGCCAGAAGGGCGTTCGCGCGCATGTCCATCGGAGTCGTTCCCGCGTGGTCCGGCCTGCCGAGGATCTCCACCTCCTGCTGCGTAATGCCGACGATCGTCTTGACGATGCCGATTTCAATTCCTTCCGCTTCCAGGATCGGTCCCTGTTCGATGTGCAGCTCGATGAAGGCCTTCAGGCTTCCCTTCGGACGGACGGCCTCGGCTATCCTCTCCGGATCGAGCCCGAAGCTCTTCATCGCATCCGCAACCGAGATCCCGTCCCTGTCCTTGAAGCTATCGAGCTGCTCCCGGGAGACCTTGCCGGTCATAGCACGGCTGCCGTGCAGGCCGCCGCCGAATCGCGCTCCTTCCTCCTCCACGAGCGCGGCGAATTCGAGGGGGAATTCTGTCTCGATGCCGTTCTCATGGAGCACTCTCGCGATCTCGAGGCCCATGACCACTCCCGCGGGACCGTCGAAACAGCCGCCGTTCTTCACGGAGTCGAAATGCGACCCGATCATGATGGCCGGGGCGTCCGCTCGGCTTCCCGCCCGCCTGCCGAAGAGGCTCCCCGCCGCATCCTCGAAGAGCGTCAGCCCGGCCTCTTTCATTCGATCCTTGATATAGTCACGCGTCTTCCTGTCTTCCCCGGAGAACGAGAATCGTGTCATTCCCTGTCCGGGAGAGGCGGTAAAGGCCGACATCGCCTCGATATCCCTGCGAATGCGCTCCGAACTTGCTGAAAACATGCGTATCAGTCCTTTCGTTCGATCAAATTGGATGTTCTATCTAATTGTCCCTCGAGGCGAGGTAGATCCCCGCCAGAATGAGCCCGCCGCCGAGCAGCTTTAGGGTTGTCAGCGGTTCGGCGAGGAAGAGCGCGGCAAGGAGAGAGCTGCCGATAGGCTCGCCCAGCAGGCAGAGCGCCACCGTTCCCCCCGAAAACCAGCGAAGCGCCCAGTTGTAGCTGGAGTGGCCGAGAATCTGCGGCACGATCGCCATAAGAAAGAACGCGCTCCACGTACCTCCCGAGTAGCCCGTCGCAGGGAGCCCGGAAAGGAGGACGATCCCCCACAGTATCACAGCGGCCGTTCCATAGTTCAGCGTCACGTAGCTCCCCAGCGAGATGTGTGGACGCACGCTCCGTCCCAGCAGAATATAGAGAGCGGCGAAGAAGCTCCCAAGGAGTGCCAGAAAGTTTCCCCACAGCGCGGTCCAGCCCACTGCGAAATCCCCCCAGCTGATGATGGCCGCGCCGGGAAGGGCGAGCAGCAGACCTTTTTTCAGCGACCGGGAGAAAGGGTCTCCCGTAAGAAAAGGAGAGAGCAGGCCCGTCCACAGCGGAATCGCGTTCACGATCACCACGCTGCTCGCCACGGACGTATGAAAGAGCGAGGAGATCCACGCGGCGAAATGAAGCGCCAGGAAGATTCCTGCGGCAACGCCGCGCAGAAGCTCCCTCCTTCCGAGCGAAGAAAGCTCGCTGAACGCCCGGCGTGCCGTGAAAGGAAGCAGAAAGAGCGTCGCCAGGCCCACCCTGTAGGCGGCGATGACAAGCGGCGGCGCATCCGCCATGCGGGCGAAGATTGCCCCCGTGGAGATTGCGAAGACACCGACGGAGAGAACAAGCCAGGGCGAGACGGGCGGTTTTTCTGCCATGTTCCGTCTACTCTGCCGCGCTTTTATGTTCGAGATAGAGCTCGTAATGCTTCTTCAGCATCTCCGGAATCGGGAGCGTGTAGGGGCAGCGGGAGACGCAGACGCCGCACTCCGTGCAATTCGGTACAGTGTCCAGGTTCGGCGACGCGAACGCCGACGCCACCTTTGGAGACATCCTGACCGCAAGGAGCGGGTAGATCATGCTGCCGGCGATGGCCACCCCGAAAGGACAGGGTTGGCAGTACTCGCACCTGCGGCAGAACTGCCCGCCGAGTTCGTTCTTCACCGCCGTCATTTCGGCGAGGTCATCTTCCGATACGATGTTCGGCTTTTCATAGAATGAAACGATCTCTTCGACGGATTCCACCGAGTCGTACCCGGGAATTGGAAAGAGATCGGGCTGAGAGCGCAGGAACTTGAACGCGAGCGACGCTTTGGTGATCGCGCCTCCTGCAAAAGGTTTCATGCCGATGATGGCCACTCCCAGGCGTCGTGCAAGAGGGAAAAGCTCGCTCGCCGCCTCCGTCTCGATGAAGTTGAATGGAAACTGGATGGAGACGAAATCGCCTGTTTCGATCAGCTTCATCGCCATCGGGATGCTGTGCGAGGAGACGCCGATAAAGCGAACCTTTCCCGCCTTCTGTGCCGCGAGGGCGGCCTCCATCGCGCCTCCGGGCGCGTAGATAGCCTCGCGGTCCTTCTCCTGTGCCACCTGGTGAAACTGAAAAAGATCCACGTAATCGGTTTTCATCCGGGAGAGGCTCAGGTCGATGTGCTCCGCGACGCTCTTCCCGTCGCGCTTCATGCTCTTCGTGGCGATGAACAGCTTGTCCCGGACCGGAGAAAGCGCGCACCCGATCTTCTCTTCGCTGTCGTGGTACAAATTCGCCGTGTCGAAAAATGTGATTCCGAGATCGAAGGCTCTTCGAAGCACGCGCTCCGCTTCCTCGAAGGAAAGACGGATTATCGGAATCGCGCCGAAGCCGAGTTCGGAGACGGAGACGCCGGTCTTGCCGAACGGAAGATATTTCATTTGTGTCAGCTCCTTCATGCAGAATGTTTTTGCGGAAGATTGCCACCAAGGATACCAGAGAAACGGGTTCTCCGAAAGAGAGCGGGGTGAAATTCAGAGGGCGGAGCACAATCTTCATGCGGCAAGAGTACAATACGATGCATACGCAGCATTTCTTCGTGTTGCGGATAGTGAGTACACCTTCCGGGAGAGGATGATATCGGTGGAGAACGTGATCGAAAAGCTCCGGACGGAGCTCCGGGAGAAGGCCGACGAACAGCTGAGACAGAGCGGGTTGCGGTTTTTCAAAGAGAGCGTCCGAATGTACGGCATGAAGAGCGCGGTTGTTTCAAAGATCGCAAAAACGCTCTACAAGGAGATCGGGGGGCGAAAGAAGGACAACATTTTCGGCCTTTGCGAAGAGCTGTGGAAGAGCGGTATGATGGAGGAGTCGTTCGTTGCATGCGAATGGGCCTATTCGCTGCGCGGCGAGTACACCGAGGATGACTTTGCCGTCTTCGAGCGATGGGTCGAAAAGTATGTGACCAACTGGGCCGCATGCGACACGCTCTGCAATCACACGGTCGGCTCCTTCGTCGAACGCTTTCCGGCGTATGTCGACAGGCTGAAGGAGTGGGCGGAGTCGGAGAACCGCTGGGTGAGAAGGGCGTCGGCGGTCTCTTTGATCATACCTGCCCGAAACGGCCTTTTCAGGGACGAGATCTTCCAGATCGCCGAAAAACTGCTCATTGACAAGGACGACCTGGTACAGAAGGGGTACGGCTGGCTGCTGAAGGCCGCCTGCGCGAAGCACGAGGACGACGTCTACCAATACGTCCTGGACAGGAAAGCCGTCATGCCGAGAACGGCGCTGCGCTACGCGATAGAGAAAATGCCTCCCGAAAGGAAACGGGAGGCTATGAAGCGCTGATCAAAACTATTTATTTATCTCTTCCTTGCTGAAAACCGCCGAAATCCGACATATTGAAAAAAGTCGTGAGGAATGTTCATCATCATTCCTCACGGTGCTGTATCTTCCGGCAGTTTTCGATCGCTTCACGGCTTTCTCAGCTGCAATATTCCGTCGAAAAGTTTTCGCGGTACAGATTGACAATCGGAAGAACTCCTCTATACTGGATTCAGTGAGAAAAATATTTCAGGAAGTATTTTCAAGGAGGGGCCATGTATTCCGACGCGCTTCTTGTCAAAACCGCGGAACTGTACTATTACTCCCGTATCTCCCAGGCAGAGATCGGGCGTATTCTCGGCGTCTCCACCCCGACGGTCTCGCGGATTCTGCAGGAGGCCATGGAGCGGGGCATCATCGAGGTCCGCATTCGCGATGTCCTGGCCAGGAGCACCGATGCGGAGGAAACGTTGAAAAAACGTTTCGGTCTGCTGGACGCCGTAGTGGTCGAAACACCCCAGGAGACCGACCAGAACTTCCTCAGGAAGCTTCTCGGAAAGAAGGCCAGCGAGCTTCTCCCGAGATTTTGTGAGCGCGGAAGCACGGTCGGCATCGGGTGCGGTATCACCATACGAGAGATGATCGAATCCCTGGACCGCTCCCGCCGTTTTCCCGACCTCCGGATTGTCCCTCTCATGGGAGGATGGGGAAAGGAAGACCCCGAACGGGAGACCAACCGGCTGGCCAGCAGCATGGGCAACATCCTGGGCTGCGCCTTTTCCTACCTCCTTGCCCCCGCGATCGTCAGCTCTCCCGGGGTGAGAGACATCCTTCTGAAAGAACCGCAGATCCAGCTGACCACAAAACTCTGGAGCTCAGTGGACACCGCTCTTTTTTCCATAGGACCGGAACTCGACGCCCCGGCCTTCTCCTACATTCCGGCGGAGTATCTCGACATTGGAAAGGCCGCGCGCGCCGGTGGAGTCGGCGACGTGCTCGGTCGAATCATCGACGGCAGGGGAAAGGAGCTGCCGCTTCCTTTCAACGAACACCTGATGAGCATTCCCTTCAGCACTCTTCGAAAAATTCCGCGGAGAGTGGGGATCGGAGGAGGGCCGCAAAAATGCAGGGGCGTCTACGCGGCGCTTCGGGGAAAACTGGCGAACATCCTTGTGACCGACTATGAAACAAGCTCATATATCCTGCATCTGGAGGCGATGGAACGTGACAGTATTTGAAGAGATGTTCAAGGTGAAAAAACCGCTCCTGGGGATGGTCCATTTTCCGCCCCTTCCGGGATCGCCGCTCTACGACGGGAACGCGGGAATGAAAAAGATACGCGACACCGCCCTGCGGGATGCCGAGGCGCTTGTGAAAGCCGGCTTCGACGGGATCGTGTTCAGCAACGAGGGAGACCGGCCGTACCTTTCGACCGTGGATAACGTCACCGTTGCGGCGATGAGCAGGGTGATCTCCGAAACCGCGGCGACCTTCGACGTTCCTTTCGGCCTCTCGGTCCTCGCCGACCCTGCGGCGGCGGTCGCCATAGGCGCTGCCGTGGAAGCCGATTTCGTGCGCATCTTCCTCTCGTGGGTCTTTGTGGGCGACTGGGGGATCGTCGACCCGGACGCGGGAAAACTGCAGCGTCTGCGGACCTCACTCGCTCCCTCGATGAAAGTCTTCGCCAATATCTCCGGCCACACGGAGCCTCTCGGCGGAAGAAAGCTGGAGGATATCGCCAGGGGCGCCGTCAAGTTCGGTCTTGCCGACGCGGTCTGTCTTGCCGGGACCACCGCCGGCAGCGAGATTCCCGAGGAAGATCTGCAGGGAGCGCGAAGAGGCGCGTGCAACGTCCCCGTGATCGCGGGAACGGGGGTTTCCGTCGAGAACGCCGGGAGAATGCTCGCCCTCGCCGACGGCGTGATCATGGGGACGAGCGTCAAAGTCGACAGGGACACCTTCAAGCCGGTTGATCCGGAGAAGGCGGCCGAGTTCATCCGCCGTGCGAAGGACGTCCGGGACAGGATGCCATGACCGTCCTCGAGACCCGGAACCTCACCAAGGAATTCCCCGGAGTGCGGGCGCTTTCCGACTTCTCCTTCACCTTGGAGAAGGGGGAGATTCACGGTCTTGTCGGAGAAAACGGGGCGGGAAAGTCGACTCTCGTAAAAATCCTCGCCGGAGTCTATCCGCCTACATCGGGCGCCTTCCTTCTCGGAGGCCGGGAGATGCACTTCCACTCCCCTCGGGATGCGGCCGACAAGGTGGGTGTTGTCCACCAGGAGCGGGAGCTGGTTCCTCATTTTTCGGGGTGGGAGAACCTCTTTCTCGGCCTTGAGTACTCGTCGCTCGGATTTCTGCAGAAGAAACGGATGCGGGAGGAAGCCCTGCGCTTCGTCGAAAAATACTCGATGAACGTCGACCTCGATATGCCCGCATCGGAACTGGGAAGCGGGCGGCAGGAGATGCTCGCCATCCTCAAGGTGCTCTTCCGGAATCCGCAGGCGGTCATCTTCGACGAACCCACGGCGCCGCTGAGCATCAAGGAGTGCGAGAGCCTCTTCGCGCTGATTCGCGACCTTCGGGAGAAAGGGCTCCCGATCCTTTACATCTCCCACCACCTCTCGGAGGTTCTCGACCTCGCCGACAGGATCACGGTCCTCCGGAACGGAAAGAAGGCCGCCACCCTCGACGCGTCGGAGGCGGATGAGCAGAAACTCATCCGTTTCATGATCGAGCGGGACATGGAGAGCCAGTACCCGAAAAGGAAGATCGCAGCGGGGGAGGAGCTTTTTTCCATGGAGCGCTGCTCCTCCCGAAAAGGGAAGGTGCACGATATCTCCATCTCCATCCGGCGAGGAGAGATCGTCGGATTCGCCGGGCTCGTTGGAGCGGGCCGGACCGAACTGGCAAAGGCAGTCTTCTGCGGATCCCGTTTTGAAGAGGGAAAATTATCGCTTGCCGGGAAGCCTTTTTCCTCACGCAGTCCGGCGGAGAGCATTGACCGGGGAGTCGTCATGATCCCGGAGAACCGGAGGGAGGAAGGGGTTGTAGCCGACATGTCTGTAGGGGAAAACCTTGTGCTGCCTCTCCTTGGAACGCTGACCTCGCTCGGCTTCATCAGGGCGAAAGATGGTGACCGCCATGCCTCCGGGGTGGTCGACAGGCTCTCCATCAAGATCTCCGGCCTTTCGCAGGAGACGCGGACGCTGAGCGGAGGAAACCAGCAAAAGGTCTCCGTGGGGAAGTGGTACGGGACATCGTCGGACCTCTGGGTCTTCGACGAACCGACCCAGGGGATCGATGTGGACGCCAAGCGGGAAGTCTACACCATTATGGGCGACCTGGCCGAGGCGGGGGCAGGGGTCTGGTTCATCAGCTCCGAACTCCGGGAGCTGCTCGCCATTGCCGACCGGATCTACGTCATGAAAGACTTCCGGATCGCGGGGGAGTTCCGCCCGCCGTTCGACGACGAACACATTCTCGCGACCATGATGGGGGAGGGACGCAGTGATGTCGCATGACGCTTTTCATCTTCAAAAGCTTCTGACACGATACGGCACCATTCTCGCGCTCATTATTCTGTGCGCCGGTTTTTCCTTCGCAGTGCCCGGGTTTGCAGCCCGTGAGAACGCCATGAACATTCTCCGGCAGATCGCCCTGCTCGCGGTGATCTCGGAGGGCTTCACCATGTGCCTGATCGTCGGTGAACTCGACCTGGCCTTTCCGCATATCGCGAGCCTGTCCGGCGCACTGGTGGCGGGACTCATCTTCGGAGGGATGACGCCCCTGCCCGCCGTGCTGCTCTCGCTCGCGGCGGGGCTGCTCTTCGGATTCGCGGCGGGACTGCTGGTCACGAAAATCGGTATTCCGTCGCTCATCACGACCCTGGCAACCGGCATCATCGCGGGCGGCATGGTCTACATGTACACTCGCGGCGTCTCCTTCTACGGCCAGATGCCGCCTTCGTTCCTCTCGATGGGACGCGGCATGGTAGGACCGGTCCCGTCGCTCGTCGTCATCATGTTCGTCGTCGTCGCGGCGGCGCAAATATTCATCTCCCGCACCCGCATCGGCAAGTACATGCAGGCCACGGGCGCGAATCAGGCGGCATCCCGCCTTGCGGGCATCGCCACCGACCGGTACAAGATCCTGGCCCTCTCTCTTTCGGGGCTCGCGGCAGCCTTCACCGGCATCCTCCTTACGTCCCGCCTGGGATCGGCCAATCCGGAGGGAGCGTCGGGGTTCATGATGGACGCGTTTGCATCGGCGCTGCTCGGCATGACAGTGCTGAGCGTGGGAAGGGCGAACCCCTTCGGTACCTTCGTGGGGGCGCTTATGATAGGGGTGATCAACAACGGTATGACGCTGGCGGGTGCGCCGTATTACACGCAGGATATTGTGAAGGGGCTGATCATCATACTCTCTGTGACGCTCACATCCCTTCAGGCGAAAAGAATGGCCCGGAGCTGACCGGCTTTCTTGGAACGGACGGAAAAAACATAACGAGGAGGGAATGGAAATGAGGAAATTCGGAGCTATTGTTGCGTTGGTGTGCGCGATGGCGCTTGTCTTCACAGGGGTCGCCGCCGCGAAGCAAATTTCGGTCGGGTTCATCGCGACGAACTTCTCCGCGGAAGCGCAGGCACGAGTGGCGAATGCTTTTGAAGCGCTGGGAAAGGAGAAGGGGTGGGACGTCAAGATGCTCAACTCCGCCGGGTCCATCGAAACCCAGTCCAACCAGCTCGAAAACCTGTACCAGATGAAAGTCGACGCCGTGGTCATGGCGATGGGGCATCCTCTGGAGATCCGCCCGGCGCTTGACAAAGTGCTCTCGGCCAATATCCCCGTGATCACGATCGACTCAGGATACGTGGACGGCGTCGTCGCCGACATCACTTCGGACAACTTCGCCATGGGCGCCAAGGCGTCCACCTACCTCATGGACAGCATCGGCGGAGAGGGAAATATCGTCGTCATCAAGTTCGAGAAGCACTACGGCACGCGCCGGAGGGGAAAAGTCCTCGACGTCGTGCTCACCGAGTACCCCGGAGTGAAAGTGCTCGCCGAGTACAGTGTGGTGGCGACGAAGCGCTTCATGGACGATACCCGTGCCGCGATGGAGACCTACGTCACCCGCTTCGGCGACCAGATCGACGGAGTGTGGTGTGCCTTCGACCAGCTCGCCTACGTCGCGGGCGACGTCCTCCGGGAGAGAGGGATCGAGGCCGTGGTGGTCGGTGTCGACGGCAACCAGGAGACGATGCGGCGAATCGCGGCGGGACAGATGTCCGCTACTGTTTCGCAGCCATTCGAGGCAATGGCCGCAAAGGCCATCGAGCTCGTGAACGCCGTCGCGGTCGAGGGGAAATCGACCGAGGAGGCCACAGGCGGACGGAAGATCTTCTACATGGACGCTCCTCTCGTCGACAGGACCTCGCTTCCCCGGTAACGCCCATTTCACGAAACGAACGATTCCAACGGCGCGGACGGGCTTCCTTCCGCGCCGTTTTTTCAGGAGATGACGCCAATGCCTCTTTTTCTCGGAGTGGATCTGGGAACATCATCGCTCAAAGCGGCCGTTCTTGATGAGCGGGGGAGGGTCGTGACCAGGGCCCGGATTCCGAGCGCTACGGAATCTCCGCGGAAGAATTTCTACGAGGTGAACGCAGAGACAAACTGGTGGGGCGGGTTTCTCGCCCTCTGCGAAGAGGTGGGAAAGACGGTTTCATTGAAGAGCGTGGCGGCGCTTTGCGTCAGCTCGGTCTGCGCATCCTTCGTTCCGATAGACGAAGAAGGAACTCCGACCCATAACGCGATCCTTTACGGCATCGACAAAAGGGCGACGGAGCAGATCGGGAGGCTCAACCGCCGGTACGGCGAAAAACTCGACGGCATGCTGGGCGGCCCCTTCACAACGCACTCCATCCTCCCAAAGGTGCTCTGGCTGAAAGAGAATCGCCCCGAGGTGTACAAAAAGACCGCTCTCTATGTTGAACCCAATAACTTCATCACCTACCGCCTGACCGGGACGCGGGCCTGGGACTTCCCTTCCGCCGCCGCCGCCGGTCTTGTCGACAGGGGCCGCATGTCGCTGCCCGTGGGACTTTTCGTCGAACAGGGGATTAGCCCGTCCTGTTTTCCGGATCTCCGATGGCCCCTCTCCGTCCTCGGAGGGGTGACGAAAGCGGCGTCGCAGTCGACAGGACTTCCGGCCGGGATACCTGTTATTACGGGGGCCTGCGACATCAACGCGGAGGCAGCTGCGGCGAGAGCGATGGAGCCGGGGGAGTGCGTCGTCGTTTTCGGTTCGACAGTCAGCGTGCTCCTTACCACACAGCATCCTGCCCGATTAAGCGGTTTCGTCACCGGCATTTCTCTCCTGGAGGGAACATACCGCCTCGGCGCAGCCACTTCATCCGGCTCGCGTTTTCTGCAGTGGCTGCGATCGGTCGTACAGTCCGGCGACTCGGGGAAATCGGTCTCTCCAACCGGCATTCTCATGCTCCCGTGGTTGGATGGCGCCCGGACCCCCTTTCACAATCCGGAAGCGAAAATGCTCTTTTCAGGAATGAACAGCGGCACATCGCCGGCGGACTTCCTGCTCGCCGGAAGGGAAGCGCTCGGATATGAACTCGACGGCATCCTCTCCCTGATGGAAACTGCCGCTCCTCTGCCGGAGACGATCAACGTCTCCGGAGGCTTGTGCAACGACATGGAGTTGATGCAGCTCGTCTGCTCGATGACGGGAAGGAAGCTCCGCCTGCACCCGTCGGTCGATGCCGCATGCGGCGACGCGGTTCTCGCCGCGATAGGTTCCGGTTTCATCACGTTGGGGGATGTCAAGAGAATGGAGCATGAAGGGCCTGTCCTCTTTCCAGACCCTGCGCTTCATGCTCTCTTTGCTCCGCTGAAGAAGATGTTTCGGGATATGGCGGACAAGGCATCCGGGCGGACGCCTTGAGCCTAACTGAAGAAGAAGGCGAAAAGGAAGGGAAGCACCAGCAGGATGCTCACCAGCCGGACCGTCTGGAGGATGCTCACCTTCAGCGGGTCGGCCCCCATCTCTTCCGAGATGATGGACATCTGCGAGAGGCCTCCGAGAGAGGCCGAGAGAAGGCACGTCGGGTAATCCCACCCCGTCATCCGGTGGAGGAGGACCGCTAGAAGAACGCTGCAGAAGACCATCGCTGCGGTCAGGGCGACGACCGGAAGCGCGAGTGAGCTGAACTGCCGCAGCGTGGTGGTCGTGATATTCGACGCGATGATGATTCCGATGCCGATCTGGGCCGTGGTCCTCGGAAAACTCGGCATCGGAGGGAGTTCCACCCAGAAAAGGTTCGTCGCAGCGACAGCGAACATCGCTCCGGTGAGAATGCCGACCGGAAGATGAAGCAAGTACCCGGCAATCGCTCCGGCGAACGCCACCGCGATCAGGAGCGAATACCCATTCAGTGAAGGAGCGGCTTCGGGAGGGAGCGGGGCAGGCTCTCCATTTTCGCAGAAAGGCGCTTTAACCGGGAGCGGCGAAGGACCAGGAAAGCGCTTCCGTTCCCTCATCCCGAACCATTTCGTCCAATTACGGCAGACGAACGGTGTGACCAGGATCGCCGACAGAAGGCGGAAGACCTGCAGCAGCGTGACGCTGGCGACATCCGCTCCCAGGGACATCGAAAGAAGGGCCATCTCGGCGATCCCTCCGGTCGTGGACCCGAGAAAGGCGGTTTCAACCGAGAGGTCGCTTATCAGGTAGAGAGCGCCTCCTCCCAAAATCGAGAGCAGAAGCATCCCCGCGGAAATGACGAGCGCGGGGAGCGGGAGTTCTTTCAAAAAGCGGATCGATGTGGTGTTGACACGCAGTCCGACATAACTCCCGATCACGATGTTGCTGTAGCGGGAGATCCACAGGAGCGGGGCGTCGGGAAAAGAACCGGCGATATTGAGGGCGCTTACGAAAAAAAGCGACCCCAGAATCGCCGGAACCGGCAGGGAACATTTCTTGAATACCAGATATCCGCTGGAACCGACAAGAAAGAGCAAAAGCAGACCAATCATAAGAAAAAAATCAAACCTCCGAACCACGCGGTTGCGTTTTTAGTGATGTCGAATCACGAAGGAGCTTTCATCGTCCTTCGACGGGGTCTCCAGGACGGTCAGGCGTTTTACCAAGGCTGTCGGAGGTCCTTTTCGGAGCCATTGCTCCATTTTATCCATCGCTTCTTTCTCACCCTGGGCGTGGACTTCCACTGCTCCGTCCGGAAGATTGCGAACCCATCCCGTCACACCGAACTTCAACGCCATCCTGACTGCCGAGTGGCGGAAGCCCACGCCCTGAACAGCACCCATCACAAGGAATCTCTTGCGGATGAGAGTCATGCTCTTTTCACAGTGAGTCCCTCGATACGGGCGATCCTCGAATCAAGGGACGGATGGGTGCTGAAGAGACTGTCCCGCCCCTGCTTCTTCTTCAGAAAAGGATTGACGATGTACAGGTGCTGCGTTCCCCTGCTCGCTCCCCTCAGCTCCTCGGGGTCGTTCGTCAGTTTTTGCAGCGCCGAGACAAGTCCCGCCGGATTACGGGTCAGCTCCACCGCCGAGGCGTCCGCGAGGTACTCCCTCTGGCGGCTGACGGCGAGCTGAATGATGGAAGCGAGGATCGGCGCGAGAATCGACAGGATGATCGCCACGACCGCCATCACCGCCTGGGCCTGGTTGCTTCCCCTGGAACTGCTGCTCCGGCGGCGTCCGAAGAAAACGCTTCTGCGGACGATGTCGCAGATCAGGACGATCGATCCCACCATCACCGCCATCAGCATCGCGAAACGGATGTCGTAGTTCCGAACGTGCGACATTTCGTGCGCCATGACCGCCTGGAGTTCCTCCCGGTTCAGTTTCCGCATCAAGCCGGTGGTGATCGCCACACTCGCATGTTGAGGATCCCGTCCCGTGGCGAAGGCGTTCATCGCGTTGTCCTCGATCATGTAGACCTTGGGCATCGGAAGGCCGCCCGCAATGGAAAGCTCCTCGACCACGTTCCAGAGTTGGGGGGCGTCCTCGTGCCGGATCTCTTTCGCGCCGTTCATCGAGAGGATCATGGCGCCGCCCGCGAACCATGAAATGAGAAAATAGATCACGGCGACGGCGGCCGCGACGATCGCACCGCTGTACCACTCGCCGCCCCACCATGTTCCGACCGCGGCCCCCAGGATTCCGAGTAGGAGCAGCAGTGAGAAGAACAACAGAATGCTCAGGCGCTTGTTATGTTCGATGAGCCCTTCGAAACTGGCCATGGCGCTACCTCCACGACACGGAGACCGGATTCAGCTCCGAGGCGTCGTCTGCGGTCCACATCGCCCGCGGTTCGTATCCCAGCCTTTTGGAGATCAGGTTGTTCGGAAAGACGTCGATTGCGATATTGAACGCCTTCACCGCGTCGTTGTAGTACTGGCGCGCAAACGCGATCTTGTTTTCCGTCGAGGCCAGCTCCTCCTGGAGAGCAAGAAAGTTCTGGTTCGCCTTCAGTTCCGGATAGTTCTCCGATACCGCCAGCAGCGACTTCAGCGCTCCGGTGATCTGGTTCTGAATGGGGGCCGACTCTTCCGGCGAAGTCGCCGAAAGGGCGGCGCTCCGCAGGGCCGCGATCCGTTCGAAAACCTCCCGCTCGTGTTTTGCGTACCCTTTCACCGTCTCTACGAGGTTCGGTATCAGGTCGTAGCGGCGTTTGAGCTGGACGTCGATCTGGCTCCATCCGTTCTCGACGCTCGCCTTCCTTCGAACCAGGGTATTGTAGATATAGATCCCGTACCCCAAAAAACCTGCCAGAACCGCGATAAAAATGTAGAATCCCTTTCCCATAGGCAACAGTCCCCCTTTCAGGAATGATCTCTTTCCTTCGCGCAGTCAGTCCGCGGACGCTGAAACAGCCTTATTCAAGGAAGAGCGGAATATTCTGTCTGAAAAGCGCCAACATCCGCACTGTAACGGTCCCTGGCAACCCGTCGCCGATGACGAGATCGCCTATTCTGGTCACCGGCGTCACTTCCTTCACGCTTCCGGTGATGAACGCCTCCGTGATATCCGGAAGCTCGTCAAGATGGAGGCAGCGAAGCTCCACGTTGAACCCTTCCTTCCGGGCGAGACCGATGAGAATCTCTCTTGTCACGCCGCGGAGCACTCGATGATCCGGGGCCGTGATGATATTGTCGCCGGCGACGCCGAAAAAGCTGCTCGTTGCCGATTCGGTGATCTCTCCCCCCGCGCAGTGAAGTGCTTCGAAGGTTCCGGGAATGTGTTTCGTGAGCGATTTCATGTAGTTGATGCTCTTTACCCGGAAAAGCTCGCGTTCCTCAGGAAGCAGCGAAAGCGCGATCCCCTTCGTATAAAACTCTTCGGGAACCGGGGTCACCGGTGAAAAAAGAACCAGAAACCGCGGCGACGGAAACGTGCCGTTCTCTTCGAAGTCGCCTCCGGTGAGAAAGATCTTTGCAAGGGCGTCTCCCCCGATCCTTGAAAGACCTTCCCGGACGATATCCGCGATCTCTCCGGCAGAGAGCGGCACAGGAATTCGAGAGAGCGCCGCCGAATTTTCCAGCCTTTCAAGATGCGCCGAGAGAGCGAAAGGGCGTCCGTCATAGCTTCGAACCGAGTCGAAAACGGCTACGCCCCGCTGAAGCGCGAGATCCGAAACGGGAAGTGCGGCCTGGTCCCCATCCAGAAACACCCCGTTCATGTAGCATAACATCATGTTGGAAAGCACCTCGATTATGTAAAAAATATGTTCGGTTGATTCGTATATCCTAACATCATACGACGATAAGCTCAATCCTAAAGTGCTCACCCGGTTGAAAGAACAAAAAAAAGACCGCCTGTGCGAGACGGTCTTTAGTATATGAGCCGTACTATCGTATAGCACGGTAAATATGGTAGCCCCAACGGGATTCGAACCCGTGTTTTAACCTTGAGAGGGTTACGACCTAGGCCACTAGTCGATGGGGCCACTATCTTGCTTGGCTGGGGAACCTGGATTCGAACCAAGATTACCTGATCCAGAGTCAGGCGTCCTGCCATTGGACGATTCCCCAACTTTCCCGCACACCCTGTTCCTGTGTGCGGGGTACATAATACCAGAAATACGACGTTTGACAAGGGGGGGTGAGGAAGATTCGAAGAGATTTAACATTATATGCATGCTGAAAATTTAAACTTCATATAAATTCACCGAGTGCTCTTGTTTAGCTGTTGACAAACCCGCTAACGTCTGAGGCAGAAGAAAAAAATAAAAAAAGCATACACCATGATTCCATGGAAGGGGTCATCGCCGAATGACAACGAAAAAACGGACGATAGCGAACGATCATATTGAAGGGCTGTTGAAGGGCTTTCGGGAATACCGCACCGGCGAGAGCGGCGTCGCGGAGAAAACCGCGAGGGAGAACGCCACGCACATCAGGAATTTCTACTCCACCTTTTCGCCCGAGTGGGAAAAAGAGCAGGCACTTTTCCGGACATGGATCAAGGCGTGCCGGAATCCCTCCGACCTGCGCAACCAGCGGATCATCAGCCTGAGAACCTTCTGGGACTGGGCGGAGAAGAAAAAGGGTCGCCGGGCGCAGACGAACTGGGCGACTGAGTTCCGGATCAAGAAGGTGCGCCGGGTTCCGAAGATCCCCGCCCGCGAAGAAGTGCAGCGGGTGATCGGCGTGCTCGATGATCTGATGAGGGAGACGCTGAAGAACAAGAACGTGCGCTGGGCGAAGAAGTGGAAAACGATACGGAATTGCGTGGTCGTTATCCTGATGGCCTCTACCGGTATACGCGCCCGCGAACTGCTCCAGCTTCATCCCGATTCCTTCGACCTGGGGCAGGGGCAGATCTTCATCCCCGCCGAAATCGCGAAGAACCGCCAGGAGAGGGAGAGCGATATCCCGAATATCGAGTATCTGCTGGCTCTTCTCCGGGAGATGAAAAATTTTCACGCCGCTCTTGCTGCGAGAGGTGAGTTCGATGCGAGTTCCCCCCTGTTCGCGGGACTCGGCCGCGGAACCCTTCATGTCGATGGCGGAAAAGCCATCAACACCGGATCGATTTCGAGCTGGGCTAAAAAATTGTACGAGGAACACGGAATAAAGATCACCGGGCTCCACGACTTTAGGCGCTACTACGCGACGGATTACATCCTCGGCTGCTACGAGAGGGATGAAAAGCCGGATGTTCTCCGTTTGAAGGATGCCCTCGGCCACACGGACCTCTCAGTCACCCAAACTTACATCAATGAGGTGTTGGCGAAAGTGAAACGACGTAACCTCAACGACTACGAACCGGGATTCACCGCGCTGGCTCTGGTAAAGGATGACCCGGGCGAAACGGGGTCGGACAAACTGATTGAGTTTCCATCGTTCGAGCTGCCGGAGAAGGAACCGGCCTGTTCGTAGCCGGAGAGATCGGTGAGTCCGAGAAAGCCCGATCACTTCATAAAATAGTGGCTCGCAATACGAAACGGAAACTATTATTTTCATCTGTTTCGCACGAAGCGAACCGGTAGGTTTCAGAAGAGCAACCAAATCTTTCATCTGGAGGGATCCGCTTAAATGCGAAAAAAGGTCCGCATCGTTATTCAGGGTACGATCGATGAAGCGCTGGAGCAAGCAAGAAAGCATGCATTGGATCTCGAACGGCGGGTTCGAGAGGAGCGCAAGAGCATAAGGACCCGGGGACTGGTCCTGATGGGTGTCGCTCTTGCCGAATGTATGAGCGAGAAGGAGATGTACGATCTTTTCGAGAAGCTCATCGATCTGGACGCCGTTGTCAAGAGCGGAAAAAAGAAGATGGTTGAAAAACACGACGCAAAGAACGAAGCCACGAAAGCCGTGATCGCAGTCGCACGGACGATGAACGAGATCATGAAAAAGAGGGAGTCCTCCTCCAAGGAAAAACCGGATAGTGCCACGGCTGGAAACCGGGAAACGGCGGCTTCCAATGAGAAAGCGGAAGAGAAGAAAGCTCCCGACACAACACAGTAGAAGGCATGTGGAAGCCCTACGTCCGTTTCTCTTCCTTCGCATCGGGGATGAAATCGCTCGGGAAAAGCTCCTCCCACGTCGCGTATCTCGTCCGGGAGAAGGAGTGCCTTCTTTGGGAGATGGACTCCCGCGGAGACGTCATCGACGACCGAAGGAAGGCGAAAGAGCGATGGAAGGCCATCGCCCGTATGGAGACGGGACTCGCCCCGCTGGATACTCCGGCGGGGCGATCCCGTTCCGATGCATGCATCCAGGTTCGCCTGTTCCTCCCTCTCCCAAACATGATATTCGACGGCATGACCGATAAAGAAATCCGCGAATCCACAAAAAAACTGGTCTCCGGAATGGGGCTCGACTCCACCGATATCCTCTGGGCGCTCCACAGAGGAGAGGGCGGTTCAAAGAAAAAAGCAAACGGGGAGCAGAATCTTCATCTTCACATCGTCTATCGTCCTCGAAACGCGGCGGGAACCAAACACCGGATATCCATCCGGAGAGAGGTCGTCTCCCTCCGGCAATCCCTGGGCGAATGGATTCAAAATCAGGGTCTCGCTGTCGACTGGAATTCCATCACGAACCCGGGACCGCGCCGGCACATCACCCCTGCTAAAATCGCCATAGCGGAACGAGGAGAGAAACTGCACTCCCGCGAGGATGAACTCCAGGCGGAGCTCGTCGCCGCCGGAAGAACTCTTTCCCTGCTCTCCCGCGAGGACATCGCGCAACGCATCGTCGACGCGCTCGGCTCATCGTCTTTCGGATATGGGATGCTGGAAAGTACCCTGCGCGACGGAGGCTGGCGCATCGAACTCAGAAAGCGCGGCAAGCGCACGACGTGGCTGGTGATCGACGAAAACGGAGGAAAGGAGTTCGCCCTTCGCCGCATCCTGGAGAGGACGGAGGAGAAGACGAATGCCATCCTGGCGAAGCTCATGAAAAGAGACGAGGCTCTTCGAAGAGCCTCGTCTCAGGCAACCGGGACAATCGAGGCAAGCGAAACAAGCGAAACAAGCGAAACAAGCGAAACAAGCGAAACAACCCGGATTACCGAGACAACCGGGATTACCGAGACTGCCGAGATTACAGAAGCCGGCGGGACAAACCAAGAAAGAATGTCCTCTTTTTCCGCTTCCGAGGACGCCGAAATCGACGTCGAAACCGAAGAAGAGATACGTTTCCTTCCCCAGGATATCCCCATCTGACATCCGCTGACCGTAAGTCAAAAGAGCAGCCGGTTTGGAACAGAAATCTCAAGTCGTTTTCACTATCCGCCCCGGATATGTGCCGAAAGCGTCTTGAGGTTTCTCTTCTTTGAAGGATTGTCCCAGTCCTACCCTCAGAAAAATAAGCTCCATTTCAAAGAGCGAATATGAGAAGCCTTGCGGGATAAAAGACTGCCCGTTTGTCGGGGCGTCTTTCCATGTTCCCCTGTTCGGGAAGTCCGCTATTTCCATTAGCAGCGCTGCCCGCCCCGATTTCCGTCTCCGAAAGCCCCGCGCCTTTTCTGTTTTTTCCCGCAAGGCTCAAGGGTGCATTGCCTGACGGCAACGCTCCCTTTCGGCAGGGGGCTTCGCCCCCTTGCATCCCCCCCAAAAGCGGAAAGGGGAGGGCTATTTCTCCGGCGTCGGGTTCTCGTCGAGCGCCCATTCCAGCAGCCACCGCACCGTCTCGGCCCGGGAGCGGAAACGATGCGCGAAGCGGAAATCGTCCAACCGGTCGATCAGCTCCTTGTCCACCACGAACGTCAGAAGAGGACTCGTCCTTTGTCCCATACAAGCATCCCCGCCTTCTTTCTTTTTCACCAGTCTATACCACTGGACAACTCGGCTTATTAAGATTACTCTATATATGAAATAAGAGTAATCTATAGTAACAGCGGAAGGGAGGTGTTTTCTCTATCGAGTGTTGTTGCAAGGGAACCGTATTGCGGATAGAAAGGTCGCAGAAAAACTTCTGCGAAGTTGCGATGCGAAAGGGGGAACAGTGATGAAAGAGAGAAAGAACGTACTGCCGCCGAATATTTTCAGGCCGCCAGAAGAAAAAAACATCAGGTGCTTTGAAAAGATCATCGACCACTACGCTGAGCATTTTCGTCTTGTGATAGAAAAACACAACCAAGAGAATCCGGAGAACGAGTCTCAGGATTAGCTACCGCGAAGTTCAGAGGCGTTCGAAAACAGTGAAGTCGGGAATCGTAAGCATGGCATGCGGCATGGAGGTTCCTCCATGCCGCATATCTGAAGACCGTCGTCGGCGTGGCCTTCTTCGGAAAGGCGGGGTTGAAGCCGGACATTGCTTGCGCTGCAGGAAATTCTGCTGTACCCTTTTCCGAACAGTATTTGCCGGCAAGGTTTTCGCCTGCGGAGAGGAACGTCAAATCGGGAGGTGAAATCATGTCCGAGCTATTCGTCACCGGAGACAAACACGGGGAGATCGAGATAAAGGACCTCTCCCTTCGAAACTTTCCCGCTGGAAACGTCCTGACGAAAAACGACTTCGTCGTCGTCCTCGGAGACTTCGGCCTGCTCTGGAGCAATCCGCCCTCCGACACTGAACGCTACTGGCTGAAATGGCTTTCGGGGAAGAAGTGGACCACGCTCGTTGTCGATGGCAACCACGAGAATTTCGACCTCTTCGACGCCCTTCACGAGGAGGAGCGGTGGGGCGCTCCGGTCGGAAGAATCGCACCCGACGTCTACCATCTCAAGCGCGGATACGTCTACAGCATCGCCGGAAAAAACGTCTTTGTCTTCGGAGGCGGAGAGAGCATCGACAGGGAATACCGGACTCCCGGCAAGAGCTGGTGGTTCCGCGAGCTGCCGAGCGTCGAGGAGACGGAGCGCGGCTTCGACTCTCTCGACCGAGCCGGATGGAAGGTCGACTTCGTCTGGACGCATGCAGCGCCGTATCGAGCATTCGCCCAGCTGATGGAGAACCACTACGCGGTCGCGCACAGTCAGAGGGAGAAAAAGCACGACCCCCTGTCGCGCTACTTGGACGAGCTGGCGGGCAAACTGGAGTTCTCCGAATGGTGTTTCGGACACTACCACCTCCAGTCCCGCCCGTTCGAGGCGAACGCGAGCGGACTCTTCCGAGCGGAGTACAAGAGCGTCCGTCCCCTCTCCGTCTCGGAGAAGATGGAGAAGAAGCTCGCGGTCGACGACTTCAAAAAATGGAATATCGACTTCGACGAGATGATGGGGGACGAGAGAGTGCATCCGAAGAATCCGGTCGGCGGGTGGTAGCGAAAGGCTTCGAAACACCATGTTGGAGATACGCGCGAATCCGATTGCGCTCTCCTTGCATCGGAGGACGGCGAGTCATTTTTTGAAGGGAGAAGGAGCCATGACCATCTACATCACAGGCGACATCCACGGCAAGACGGACTTCGAGAAATTGCAGCCGCGCTTCTTCCCCCGGGGGCCGTCGCTCTCCGAAGAAGACGTCCTTCTGGTCGCCGGAGACTTCGGCCTGCCCGTTCTCCCCGGCAACCTGGAAGCGGACTACCATCTCGACGATCTCGCCTCCAGGAAGTACACGATGCTCTTCATCGACGGAAATCACGAGCACTTTGAACTGCTCGCCCGCCTGAGGACGGAGTTCCGATTCAAAGGTCCGGTCGGCGTGCTTCGTCCGAACGTCCTTCACCTCAGGCGCGGTTACGTCTACGAGATCGGCGGGCTGTCGCTTTTCGCCATGGGCGGAGCGCGCGGTATGAGCAACATGGCGGGGTACGGTTTCGACTCCAGGGAGGTTCCCTCGGAGAAGGAGTTTCAGAGGGGACTGGACTCGCTCGAAGAACGGATGTGGAAGGTGGACCTGGTGCTGACCCACGCGGCCCCTTCACGCTTTCTTCCGCGACTTTACGGCAACTCCAACATCTGTCCGGTCTCGAAATTTCTTGACGGGATTTTTGAAAGAGTGTCCTTCAGAAAGTGGTTCTGCGGTCACTATCACAGGGATCTTGATTTCACCGACGCGGGATTTTCCTTCGTAAACGAACGCATCCTGAAGCTGAATTCTTCCATGCCTCCGGAACGCGGCGCGAAGTTGAAGAACTGCCGGGCGGGACTCGAAGAAGGGCGGGACTGGGAGACCGTCGAGGGGATTCCGTAGAGAAACAAAATTCCTTTTGCTCCGAAGCTCAAAGAGAGGGCGGCATGAAAACCGGTGGGAAGATGGAAAGCTGCAAAGACTTGACTTGTATTTCAGGATGTGCTCGAACGTGTCACTCCGCCCCTTCGAAGTTTCCGTCGAAACCTTTCCTCCCCGGAATTCCGATCCTCGGGTCGTCCAGAAGGGAGAAGACGTCCGACACATTCACAGGGGAGAAGTCCCACGCATCCACGCCGACGTTGACCACGGGGCCGAGCTTGCGGAAGACCGAATGAACGTGACCGCAGATCCACTCTCCTTCGATCCGCTCCTCCCCGTACTCCAGCGTCAGCAGAACGTCGCCGTATCCCGACGGCAGATCCTCGAAGCCTGGACAAATTTCCTCGAACAGAAACTCCGGCGAGTGGACGCACCGCGCCTCTCTTCCTCGCCACCGGACTCTCAACGGCATTTCCTCGGTCAGCACCGCGTCGAAAATCCCGGAGTACTCCTTCAGCAGATGCGCGTCGTGATTTCCGGCGAGCAGAATCTTTCTGTCCCCGGAAAGAGAGCGGAGGAGAGTCTTCCAGTCGCGAGCCCCGTTCCCCTTTTGATAGACGCAGTCGCCGAGGAAGATGACGGTCGCTCCTCGTGCGGGGACCGTCCGGTTATGATTTTCGACCAGCTCCTTTTCCATTTTGTCGAGACCGGCGAACGGACGCCGGTCGAACTTCAGCACGCTCGCGTGTCCGAAGTGATGGTCCGCGCTGAACCATGTTCTCTCGTCGATATCGAGAATTTCCTGGAGTTTGAACATCTTCAGCGCTCCTTGTAGTCAACCCATGGTCAAAATCCGAGTGCCGCAAAATTTATAGCGGCGAACCTCACTGCTTTCGACAGGAAATACTATAGCATCTCCATGTGATCATTATTACTGTCGGAAGGGGTTCTGAAAAAAATGTTTCTTCGCATTTCTCTGATCTGGTCTTGATTTCACCTATAGAAAAAGTTCCTTGTTTCTGGATTCCGCGCAAGGTTGGTTTACCATGGTCCTGTATCCAAGAATGTGAGATCATTTGAGAGATTTGTGGGCTGATTGGAGGGGTATTTTGTTCATATTTTTTATAGAAAAGTCAATTTAAATCGTTGTTCTCAGTCCGGGCAAGTGATACAATTCAAACCGGTTGCCGAAAGAATTGTTCGGTTGTAGAGAAAACAGCAGAGCATGCATCTCCCAACCGGAAAACATATTCCTAGGTTAGAAACGGAGAATCCTATGCTGCATCTCGATGAACAGACACAAAAGAAACTTGCCCGCCTTGGCTTCAGTTTTGAAAGAGGGGGCGCGCATACTGCGAGAACAATGATGCTGGCCGAACTTCGTACTCTCTTCGCTTGTATTCAGGGGTCTGAGGTTTCTAAAAGTAAATATCTTGAAGCAGTTCGGGATGAGAACTGTCTGGGGAAGCGCTCCGAAAAAACACGGGCACTGACCTGTTACCATCTGGTCGACCTCTATTCTCTCGACCCCTCGTTGCTTACTTTTCGAGCGCTGCTCTTCTTCTGGAAGCGTGATTCACAAGGGCAACCGCTGCTGGCTCTTCTCTGCGCATTTTGCCGCGATCCTCTGCTGAGGCTTTCTCTTGATTTTGTTCTTGGTTTTCAAAATGGAGATGTTGTTTCCCGGGATGTACTTGAAGAATATCTCAACGAATTCGAGCCCGACCGTTTCAGCAAGGCTACCTTGAAATCGACGGCACAGAATATAAATTCGACCTGGACACAATCAGGTCATCTTATCGGCAAGGCAAAAAAAATTCGTTCACACCCTTCGCCGACGGCGGGAAGCGTCGCCTACGCCCTCCTTCTGGGCTATCTTGCCGGTGCAAGGGGAGATTTTCTCTTCCGGACGGATTTTTCCAGACTCTTGGACTGTTCTTATGAACGTATGATTGAACTGGCGGAGGAGGCATCCCGGAAGGGATGGATCGTCTTTAAGCGAGTTGGAGACGTCCTCGAAGTTCTCTTCCCCGGACTGATTCTGGAACAGGAGATGAAGATTCTTCGTGAGCAGGATTAAACGGCTGATTCAATCCTACGGAAAATACATCGCCGTTCCTTGGAGAACGGACGCCGCCGCCGCGCAGCGGGTGATCTTCTGCGTGTACAACGAAAACGATGAGCGGATGATACGGGCGAAAACGGAAGAGTTCGAGTTGGTAACGAAAGAAGCCGGGTACGGATGGCTGCTTTTCGATCTCACCGATACCTTCGCCGAATGGCTGATTTTGCAGCGATACTCCCTGCGTTATTTTGAAAATCCGGACCTTCTTCCGACACTGCTTGGGCGATACATGGAGCATCTCGTAGGCGCGTTCTCGGAATTTCTACGGCAGCGCCGCGCAGAGGAGAACACCGTAGTTGCCTTGAAAGGAGTCGGAACTCTCTTCGGTTTCCTCTAGGTAAAGGATTTGGTGGATAAATTATCGCCTCTGGTGCAGGGAAGACTTCTCGTCTTTTTCCCTGGAAGCTGCGAGAACGACAACTACAGATTGTTGGACGGCTACGACGGGTGGAACTATCTCGCCGTAACCATTACCGAGGACAAGGAGTGGTGATGGAGTTCCGATGATTACGAACCGGCAGATATACCAAAAAGATCCGTCCGCACGAAAACTGGTGAACGAAGGCGTTGCCAACGTCAACGACGAAAGGACCTCACATGCGCTCGAAGTCCTGCGGTACGAGCTTGAGACGTTCGTCTGCGACGGACAGTATGAAAGAGGCATGGAGTTGATTCTTGAGACATACCTCAAGAATATCGACCAGGCGCAACAACCCTCCGTCTGGGTCAGCGGCTTCTACGGTTCGGGCAAATCACATTTGGTGAAGATGCTGCGGGCTCTCTGGCTGGACACTTCTTTCGACGACGGGGCGACGGCCCGCGGAGTAGCGGCGTTGTCGCAGAACGTCCGCGATCTTTTGAAAGAACTGGTAACGCAGGGCAAGCGGCACGGCGGCCTTTTCGCGGCATCGGGAACGCTGGGCTCCGGAGCCGAAGGCAGCGTCCGCCTCGCGCTTCTCGGCGTCGTTTTCAAAGCGGCGGGACTTCCCGTCCAGTACCACCTCGCCCGTTTCGTGATGTGGCTCCGGCATGAGGGCGTTTATGAGGAAGTGAAGACCCTTGTGGAGCGGAACGGTCTCGACTGGCAGGAGGAACTGGACAATTTCTACGTTGCAGAAGGTCTTCACGAGGCGTTGGTCAAAGTAAAACCGAAAGCCTTCCCGTCGATTGATTCGTGTATCGCGACGCTCAATAACCTGTACCCCTATGTGACCGACATCAACGACGACGAGATGTTGAAAACGCTTCGACGGTCGCTAGCTCCCGACGGCAGACTGCCGCTGACTCTCATAGTGCTCGACGAAGTGCAGCAGTATATCGGAGGGAGTTCCGAGCGCTCGATAGCGGTCCAGGAGATGGTGGAAAGCATCACCAAGAACATCGGGGGAAAACTGATGTTCGTCGGCACCGGACAGACAGCCGTAACCGGAACAGCGAATCTCGCACGGCTTCAGGGGCGCTTCACGGTCAGAGTGGAGCTATCCGACGCCGATGTGGACGCCGTCATACGCAAGGTTGTACTTGCCAAAAAAGCCGAATTTCAAACGCCTCTTGAAGAATTGATGCGAAACAACATGGGGGAGATATCCCGCCATCTCGCCGGGACGGCGTTCGCATTCAGAGAAAGAGACAGAGATGCCTTCCCCCGGGACTATCCGGTGCTCCCAGTCCGCAGAAGATTCTGGGAGAACGTGCTTCGGGTGCTCGACGTCACCGGAACCGACAGCCAGCTCCGCAACCAGTTGAGCATGGTCCACAAGGCAATTCAGTCGAACCTGGACGCTCTGATCGGCTGTGTTGTCCCGGCCGACTACCTCTATTTCGATTCTGCGGACAAGATGCTGCAAACACGAATTCTGCCCCGCAAGCTCTACGAACAGACGATGACATGGCGCAAGGGGTCCGGAGATGAACGCCTCAAGGCGCGTGCTTGCGCTCTGGTCTTTCTTGTGAACAAGCTGAACTCCGTCAATCACGACGTCGGAATCAAGGCGAACGCCGACACCCTCGCAGACCTTCTTGTCGAGGATCTGTCGCAGGGGTCCGCTTCCCTTCGGGCGAAACTTCCCTCTCTGCTCGAGGGATGCGCTCTGCTTATGAAGGTCGGAGACGAATACCGGATCCAGACCGAAGAGAGCGCCGCATGGAACGACGAGTTTTTGAACCAGCGTGCCCGGCTCTCGGACGAAGCGCACCGTGTCGATACGGAACGGGATAACCGCATTCGGGCGAAGTGTACGGCGCTGTTTGGAAAAATATCCCCGGTGCAAGGGATTTCCAAAGTTCCTCGCGCTATCGACGTGCTTTTCGATCCGTTCCTGCCGAACGACGCTGGTGAGCGCCTCTATGTCTGGGGGCGCGACGGATGGAGCACGGACGAAAACTCCGTTCGCGCCGACGCCAGACAGGCGGGCAACTCGTCGCCGACGGTCTTCGTATTCTTGCCGAGACGTTCGGCGGACGAACTGCGCAACCACCTGATCGACTGCAAGGCCGCCGCGACAACCCTGGAACGCCGCGGCGTTCCTAAAACTCCGGAGGGAACGGAAGCACGGGGCGCCATGGAGACGATTCGACAGGGAGCGGAACACAGAATCTCGGAGCTGCTTGAGGATGTCTTCTCGGGAGCAAGGGTCTTCCAGGGAGGCGGGAACGAAGTCCTTGGGAACGATCTTCGGGAGACTGTTCTTGAGGCGGCGTCCAACGCGATGCAGCGCCTCTTTTCGCGTTTTCAGGCGGCCGATCATCAGGGGTGGGCGAAGGTCTTCGAACAGGCTCGCAAAGGCGCTCCTGACGCGCTGAAAGCGGTCGGGTACGACGGGGAGGCCTGCGACAATCCTGTATGCAAGGCTATTCTGGGTTTCGTCGCCGCCGGCAAGAAGGGGAGCGACATACGGAAGGCCTTCGAGGATGCTCCCTTCGGATGGTCGCGCGACGCCGTGGACGGCGCCCTTCTCGTGCTGCTGCTCTCGGGGCTTCTGCGCGGAAGAGACGAAAGCGGCAAGCTCGCTGATCCCAAGGAGCTTGAACGGAAGAATATCGGAAAAGCGCTCTTCTCGGTGGAGTCGACTACGGTCACCGCGGAGCAGCGGACCAGAATACGAAAACTCTTCCAGAGAATGGGAATGCATGTGAAGGACAAAGAGGAATCCTTCTCTCTTCCGTTGCTTCTGAACAAGCTCGAAGAACTTGCGAAAAGCGCGTCGGGAGAACCGCCCGCCCCGGAGCGCCCCGACATCTCCTTCCTTGAAGAGCTGCGCGGTGCATCGGGTAACGAACAGCTTGTCGCGCTCTACAACATCCGGGAGGATATCGAAGCCCGAATCTCCGAATGGAACACCCGGAGGACGAAAATCGAGGAGCGGATGCCGGGGTGGAATCTGTTCCGCAAACTCTCCGACCATGCTCTTCCTCTTCCGGATTCCGAGGCGGTTCTCGCCCGCGGAAAGATAGTCGAACAGCAGCGCCGCCTTCTGGACGATCCCGATCCCGTGGCCCCTCTTGTCTCCGCTTTGGCCCAGCAGCACCGGGAGGAGCTGGGCAAACTGAAGGAGCTCTGGGATGCGGAATGGGCGGCGGGAGAAAAACTTCTGCAGAACGACGAGAACTGGATGGCGCTCGACCCGGAAGACCGCAACCTCTTGCGGAAACCGTACGGCCTGGTCAAATCGGCCTTTCCAGTCATCAAGCTCGAATCTCCGGAAGCCATACTTGAAAGCCTTGAAAACGCCGGTCTGAGCGCCCTGGGAGATAGAATAGCCGCCATGCCGGGGAGATACAAGCAGCTCCTTTTCGATGCGGCAAAGCGTTGCGAGCCAGAGGTGCAGCCCGCGAAACTCCCCGGAAGAGTGCTCAAGAACGAGGCCGAGATCGACCTCTGGCTCCGCGATGCCGGCGCTCTGCTGAAAGAGCTGGTGAAAAAAGGACCGGTGAGTATATGAGAATGCAAGAGAGAAGGATCTTCCCGGTACAGTGACTTTGGAACATCCCGGCAGCACTTCGCTTGAAAAAGTTGGAATTCGCAAAATGAGGAGGGAAGCCGATGACAAAGATCAGTGTGCTGAAACAAGATGTCGCCATCTATGCCGTACGAAATGACGAATATATTTCCCTAACGGACATAGCCCGTTATAAAGATAGGGAACGCACCGATTATGTTATTCAAAACTGGCTGAGAAACCGTAATACGATTGAGTTTTTAGGAATCTGGGAGCATCTGAACAACCCTCGTTTTAATCCCATCGAATTCGATGGGATTAAAACGAGGGCGGGGCTCAATAGTTTTGTCCTTACGCCGAAGCGTTGGATCGAATCGACCGGAGCGATCGGATTGATCTCCAAGGCGGGGCGTTACGGCGGCACGTACGCGCACAAGGATATCGCGTTCGAGTTTGCTTCCTGGGTGTCCGTGGAATTCAAGCTCTATCTCATCAAAGAATTTCAGCGTCTTAAAGAAGAAGAACGAAAGACTCTGGGATGGGATATCCGACGAAATCTGGCCAAAATCAATTACAGAATCCATACCGACGCCGTAAAGCAACATTTGATTCCACCGGAACTGAATGCGCAGCAAACTTCGCTGGTGTATGCCAGTGAAGCGGATGTACTCAATCTTGCTCTTTTCGGGATGACAGCGGGACAGTGGCGTGAAGTTAATCCGGGACGCAAGGGAAATATGCGTGACGAGGCCGATATTACACAGCTCGTCTGTCTTTCCAACTTGGAGAACCTCAACGCTCTTTTTATTTCCGAAGGGCTCTCTCAAAGAGAACGTCTTGAAAGACTCAATACTATCGCCATACATCAGATGACGCTTCTGACGGATGATAAATTTCTCGGCCTTCCGGCGAAAAATGAAACCGCCGAGGAAAATGAAGACGATACGCATCGAAAAGAATGATCGGGGTCCGCTTGGGAGTTTTTCATGAAGCAACTTTCTCATCGCTGTGATTCCGCGAAAGGAGCAATGATCCGATGCCTGCTTTGGATAAGTCGCTGCGGAATTCTTTGAAGGAAGCGGTGCAGGAGGCCCGGAAGAGCGCGGAGGCCGGAGCGAGGGCGGCGCTGGAGCAGCTCGGGACGGCCGAATCTGCGCCTTTTTCCTATCTCTCCGAAGGAGAGAAGGAGCTGCGCCGCAGGCTCCGGGCCCACGGACGGCAGCTCGGCGACTCGTTGAACGGCGGCAAGGAGCAGTCAATGGAGCGTCTTGTCGAGGAGACGGCCTACGAACACTGGCACAGAATGCTCTTCGCCCGCTTCCTTGCCGGGAACGGACTGCTGATGTACTGGCCCGACGAGGACGACGACCCCGTGGATATCTCCCTGGAGACCTGCCGCGAGCTTCTGGACGAGGGAACAGAGAGCGCCGGGGGAATGTGGGAGCTGGCCGCCCGTTTCGCCGCCCGGATGCTGCCGCGGATCTTCCGAACCGGTTCCCCCGTCTTTGAACTGGCTTTGCCTCCCGAACATCAGCAGAAGCTGGAACGCCTGCTCGAGGAACTGCCCGGCGAAGTGTTCACCGCGTCCGATGCGCTCGGCTGGGTGTACCAGTTCTGGCAGAGCGGAAAGAAGGAGGAGATCAACGACTCGGGGGTGAAGATCGGCGCGCGGGAGCTCCCTGCAGTGACGCAGCTCTTCACCGAGCCGTACATGGTCGCCTTTCTGCTGGACAACTCCATCGGCGCGTGGTGGGCGGCCCGCCGCCTTTCCGGCGCCGATCTGAAAAGTGCGGAAAGCGAGGAGGAGCTTCGGTCGAAAGCGGCTCTTCCGGGAGTTCCGCTTTCGTACCTGCGCTTCGTCCGTACCGACGACGGCTGGACCCCTGCCGCGGGAACGTTCGGCAGATGGCCGGAGAGCCTGCGGAACTTCGCTGTCCTTGATCCGTGCTGCGGCTCCGGGCACTTCC
The DNA here is from genome assembly GCA_964426245.1 of uncultured Synergistaceae bacterium. Classification (GTDB taxonomy): domain Bacteria; phylum Synergistota; class Synergistia; order Synergistales; family Aminobacteriaceae; genus JAAYLU01. The sequence goes on along the minus strand of CAYRPJ010000011.1, from coordinate 56,412 downwards.
TCGTGGCGCTTCTTTCGATGCTCGTTTCCATGCGAATAGATCTTGAAGGACTCTCTCCGCGGGAGGCCGTGGACGCGGTGCTCCGCGAAAACCTCCACGCCCTCGACATCGACAGGCGGGTGACCGAGATCGCCGCGTTCGCTCTCGCCCTTGCGGCGTGGACGTACGACGGCGCGGGCGGATATCGCCCCCTTCCGGAGCTGAACATCGCCTGCTCCGGGCTGGCCGTGAGCGCCGCCAAAGAAGAGTGGGGCGCGATGGGCATGGGAAGGCGCAACATGACGCTCGCGCTCGAATGGCTGCATGACGTCTTCCGGGACGCGCCCGCGTTCGGCAGTCTTCTCGACCCGTCGAAGAGCGATTCCGCGAAGCTGGTGCGGTGGAGCGAACTCTCCGGGACGCTCGATAAAGCCCTTGCGCAGGAGCAGACCGACGAACGGCGGGAGGCGGCCGTCGCCGCTCAAGGCATCTCGAAGGCCGCGACGCTCCTGGCGCGCAAGTACCATCTGGTGATCACCAACGTCCCCTATCTCGGCAGAGGGAAGCAGGATGATAGACTGCGCGCCTTCTGCGACGAGCGCTTCCCCGCGTCGAAGAACGAACTTGCGACGGTCTTTCTGGAGCGCTGCATGGACCTTTGCGCCGAAGGGGGAACGTCGAGCCTCGTGATGCCGCAGAACTGGCTCTTTTTGACCACCTACAAGAAGCTCCGCGAGAAAATGCTCAAAGAGCACGAATGGCGCCTGATCGCGAGGATGGGAGCGGGGGCGTTCGAGACAATCACCGGAGAGATTGTAAAGGCTACTCTCATCGTCATGAGCCGTGGGAATGCCGCAACCTTGCACGACGGTCTTTTCGCGACTGGCGAAAGTTCCGGTCTGATGCGCGGTGTCGATGTCTCGGAAGCGCGTTCCGCAGCGGGAAAAGATGCTCTGTTGCCGACTGCGGAGATACGGAGCGTCGTGCAAGCTACACAACTGGAAAATCCAGCATATATGGTTAGATTGGATCACGATACCGTTTTTACTTTGTTTCGCAATTATATTATATGTTATCAGGGAACTTCTACGGGAGATAACCCCCAATTTGTTTTTAGTTTCTGGGAATTTGATGTTTTGCAGAAAACGTACTCATTATTTGAGGGAGTCTCAAATGAGACTCGACATTTTGGTGGAAAGTCTTTTGTTTCCAGATGGGATGATGTGGTTGACTTTGAAGGATCTGCGTTTCGTGGTTCGGAAGCTTATAAAAAAAGAGGAGTAGCAATAGGCCAGATGCGTTATCTTCCAGCCACACTGTATCTTGGTAGTGTTTTTCCCAATTCATTGCCAGTGATTATTCCAAAAGATCCTATTTACTTGAAGAGTGTTTGGGTTTTTTGTGAATCACATGAATTTGCCGACACATTAAGAGGGTTCAATCAAAAATTAAGTGTTGACAATGGTTATGTCGGCAAGATTCCTTTTGATTTCATGTATTGGACGGAGGTCGCCGAAAGAGAGTACCCCAACGGTCTCCCCGAACCCTACACCGACGACCCCACGCAGTGGATCTTCCACGGCCACCCCTGCGGCTCCGTGGTCTGGGACGAGGAAGAGAAGCGGACTGTTCGCGGTCCGCTGCGCATCGAAGCGAACGTGCTGCAGATCGCCGTCGCCCGCCTTCTCGGCTATCGCTGGCCTGCGGAGTTGGACGAAGCGATGGAGCTTGCCGACGAACAGCGCGAATGGGCGACGCGCTGCGGCGCGCTGCTTCCTTTCGCCGACCGGTACGGCATTGTCTGCATTCCTCCGCTTCTCGGCGAGCCCTCCGCCGCCGATCGTCTGCTGAACCTCCTCGTCGCCGCCTACGGCCGTGAATGGTCCAACGATACGCTCTCCCTCCTGCTGACGAGCGCAGGTCACGCGGGGAAGACGCTGGAGAGCTGGCTTCGGGAGAAGTTCTTCGCCCAGCACTGCAAGCTCTTCCAGAACCGCCCCTTCGTCTGGCATATCTGGGACGGCCTTCGGGACGGCTTCGCCGCTCTGGTGAACTATCACACGCTGGACTACAAAGCGCTTGAGACGTTGATCTACACCTCTCTCGGCGGTTGGATCGCGGCCCGGCAACAAGACGCCGCGAACGGCGTGGACGGCGCGCTGGAGCGCATTGCCGCCGCCGAGGGGCTGAAGAAAAGACTGGAGCTGATTCTCGAGGGCGAAGCCCCCTACGACGTCTTCGTTCGCTGGAAGGCTCCCGAAGAGCAGCCGGTCGGCTGGAATCCGGAACTGAACGACGGGGTTCGCCTCAACATTCGTCCCTTCATGAGCGTCCCCGACGTGGGGAAAAGAGGCGCCGGGGTGCTCCGCGAAAAACCCGGCATCCACTGGAACAAGGACCGCGGCATGGATGTCGGGTCCTCTCCGTGGTTTCCTCTGTTCAAAGGAGACAGGATCAACGACCACCACCTGACTCTGGCCGAAAAGACGGAGGCGCGGCGTTTTGCCGCGAAAGGAGCCCCCAGATGAAGCTCCTCGATCACCTTGCGGCAGCCGTCCGCGGCGCGTCTGCGTTCAACCCCGACGTTCAGGCCCCTCCTGTGTGCATTCTCTGGCCGGATCGCGAACGGCAGTGGGAGACTGCGCTGCCGATGCTTCAGGAGGCGATGCCGGAGCTTTTCGCGCTCGGAGAGTACGCGCCCGCACGAAGGACGGGCCCGGCGATCTGGCTGCGCTGCGTCCTCGCCGGAAAGATCGCCGACGCGCCGATACCGGCGGGAACCGTCCCCGTCTTCTACACCCCCGGATTCGGCCGTCAGGATTTGCGCGTCGTCGAGGGAAATCCGAACGAGCTCAAACCGCTTGCTGAACTGCAGTTTCGGGGAACCGTCTGGTCTCAGAGCAACGGGAAGGACTGGACCGTTTCGGCTTTTCTCAAGTCGGAAAAGGGGCTCGCGCTCGATGTCGCCAGGGACGGAGATTCCAAGCGCGCGATGCTGCTCTCTCTTCATCGCTTGCTGAACGAGGAACTCAAGATGTTTGAGGGAAAGCGTCTCGACCGCAACTTCTTCAATACGCTGCTCACGGGAGATCCTGTGCGCGATCTTCTCTTCTGGCTCGACCGCGGGGAGGACTTCAGGAAGAGCCGGGGAGCGAACGAATGGCGTGCCTTCGTCGAGGTCTGCGGCGCGCAGTTCGGTTTCAACCCGCAGAAGGAGGGAGAGCTTTCGGGGGCTGAAAGGCTTGCCTCGCGTCGGGGATCGTGGGCGAACGTCTGGGAGCGTTTCTGCGAGGCGCCGAAGCGCTATCCCGGCATCCCCGCCCTGTTGCGAACCTGTTCGCCGCCGAAGGAAAACATCTTCTGGAAGCTGAACGACGGAACGTTCGACGGCTGGCCCCAGTGGAACGAGGATATGGAGAGGGTGCTGCGGGAAGAACTGCTCTCGCTTGCGGATCTGCCCCCCCATGAAGCAAGGGAGAAGGTCGCCGCGCTTGAAATGAAGCACGCGAGACGGCGGAGCGTCGTCTGGACGGAGCTGGGGGAGGCCCCTCTCGCTTCCGCGCTTGAATTCATAGCGATTCTGGCGGAAATTACCTCGAAGCATCTTGCCGCAGGCACTCTGGAGGATTTGGAGTCGGCGTACAGAAGCCGCGGGTGGAAAGCGGACGATGCGATGCTGCGTGCCTTGGCATTCGGGGATACTCTTGCGGATTCCGCCGTGATAGAGAGCGCTGTCCGTTCGCTCTATCTCCCGTGGGCGGAGGAGTCGGCCCGCTCTCTGCAGGCGATGGCGGAGAGCCGGGGCTATCCGGGAGACAAGGCGCTCTCCGCGCATTCCGCTTCCTCCGAAGAAGGAGAGTGTATGCTCTTCGTCGACGGCCTTCGGCTGGATACGGCGAAGCGCCTCGCGGGGATGCTTCAGGACGTCGGATTCGAGGTCGGGGAGTCGCCCGCGTGGGCCGCTCTTCCGAGCGTGACGGCGACCGGTAAAGCGGCAGTCTCTCCGGTGCGCGGCAAGATCGCCGGCGGCGATCTTGCGTCGGATTTCGAGCCCTCCGTAGCGGAAACGGGACAGTCGCTCAAGGGCGGATATGCGCTGAGAAAGCTGCTTGCCGATGAGGGATGGCGCGTTCTGGACAGGTCGAATCCCGGAGACGGCGCCGGGAAGGGGTGGCTCGAATTCGGAGATATCGACCGCGAGGGGCACGAGCGCGGGAGCAAGCTCGCCAAGGCTCTCGACGGCTTGCTGTCGGAAGTGCGCGAGATGGTATCCCTGCTCTTCTCGGCGGGGTGGAAGCGCGTGCGTATCGTAACGGACCACGGCTGGCTGCTGATTCCGGGGTGTCTTCCGAAGACGGAGCTTTCGGCGGCACTGACGGTGAGCAAGTGGGGAAGGTGCGCTTCCCTGAAGCCGGGAGCCTCGTCCGACGAGCGTCTCTTTCCCTGGTACTGGAATCCGTCGATGATGATCGCTCTGGCGGACGGCGTGCGCTGTTTCAAAAACGGAGAAGAGTACGCTCACGGAGGGTTGAGTCTTCAAGAGTGCTGCACGCTCTCTCTGAGCGTGTCTTCGGGGATGGCGCGGCGGACGGACCTGGGGGTTCTTTCTCCGGATATCGTCTGGAAGGGGCTGCGCTGCAACGTAGTGCTGGACACTTTCGTCGCAGGTGTTTTGCTCGATGTCCGTCTGATGGCAGGCGATCCTTCGACGAGCGTCGTCCTTGCAGTGAGGAAAGTGAAGGAGAATGGAACGGCCTCCGTGGTCGTCGAGGATGAGAGTCTGGAAGGACGCGAGGCGTTCGTCGTCTTGTTCAATGACTCGGGCGCGCTTGTTGCGCAGTTTTCTACCGTGATCGGCGGAGGGGATCTGAATGATTGAACTGGACCGGATCGATGTAAAGGCTGCGGAGTGTCTCGACGGTTTTCTGGTGCGAAAGGATCTGGTGCGCGCGTTCAGCCGTCAGTTTCCGGTTCCGACCTATGTCGTGGAGTTTCTCCTGGGGCGTTACTGCGCGAGCATCCAGCAGGACGAGATCGAGGAGGGGCTGCAGATTGTCCGCAGACAACTGGAGTCGCGCACCGTCAAGGCGGGCGAGGAGGAGCTGTTCAAAGCGAGGGCGAGGGAGAACGGCGAGGTGAAGATCATCGACCTCGTCACTGCGCGCCTTGACAGCAAGGGAGAGTACCTCGCCACGCTCCCGAGCCTCCGGCTGACGGATGTTCGTATTGCCGGGGAGCTTGCGAACCGGCACGAGCGTATCTTCACGGGCGGATTCTACGCCGAGATCACCCTCTCGTTCGATCTGACCATAGCTCAGGAAAACAGGGGACGCCCTTTCGGTATCGAATCGATTCGCGAGATTCAGCTTTCGAAGCGGGATGTTCTGGATGTTCTCGCCGAGGCGAGGACTCGTTTCTCCACCGGGGAGTGGAAGGATTTTCTTCTCCGCTCCATCGGAATCGAACCGGGGGAGCTGACCGAACGTCAGAAAGATGCGTTCCTGCTGCGTATGGTTCCTTTCGTCGAAAGAAACTACAACATGGTGGAGCTTGGCCCCAGGGGAACGGGGAAGAGCCATCTGTTCCAGCAGATTTCGCCCTACGCGCATCTCGTCTCCGGAGGGAAAGCGACGGTTGCGAAGATGTTCGTCGAGAACACGCCGCAGGGTCGCCGCGGACTGGTCTGCCAGTACGACGTGGTCTGCTTCGACGAGATATCCGGTATTTCCTTCGACCAGAAGGACGGCGTCAACATCATGAAAGGGTATATGGAGTCGGGCGAGTTCAGTCGTGGCAAGGAGAGCATCAGGGCGGAGGGCAGCATCGTGATGGTCGGCAATTTCGAGGTGGACGTGGAGCATCAGCAGAGAATCGGACACCTTTTCGGCCCCATGCCCCCGGAAATGCGGAACGACACGGCATTTATGGACCGCATCCACGCCTATCTACCCGGATGGGACGTGCCGAAACTCGGTAAAAAATCGTTCACCGACCACTTCGGTCTTGTCAGCGACTTCCTTTCGGAGTGCTGGAACCGGCTTCGAAACCAGAGCCGCGTCGGCCTTTTACAGAACCGGGTCTTCTTCGGCGGCGCGCTCTCAGGCCGCGACACAAATGCCGTGAACAAGACGGTCTGCGGCTTGATCAAGCTGCTCTATCCCGCGAATGATTCCGCGGTTCCCGACGAGGAACTCGAGTGGGCCGTCCGTCTCGCTATGGAGGCTAGAAGGCGTGTGAAAGAGCAACAGAAGCGGATAGGAGCGGCGGAGTTCCGGAACACGTCGTTCAGTTACGTGCTGGGGGCGGACGGCGTCGAAAAATTTGTCTCCACTCCCGAACTTCGGAGCGAGAGCAGCATCGGCGGAGATCCGCTTGAGCCGGGACAGGCCTGGACGCTTGGCCCCGGCGGCGAGGGAGAGCATCCGGGGCTTTTCCGCATCGAGGTCAACGAGGGGCCGGGCTCGGGAGTAAAAATCATCAACAAACCCGTTCCTCCAGCGTTCAAAGAGAGCATGGGCTTCGCGGAGCAGAATCTGTACGCCCGATCGGCGCAACTGGTAGGGGACAAGGAGCCGCGCAACCACGAATTCACTGTGCAGCTCCGGGCGTTCGACGCATCGAAATCGGGGGCCGGAGTGGGAGTCGCGGGGCTGATCGCTCTGTGTACCGCGCTCTTGAAGAAGAGCGTCCGCGGAGGACTTGTCATCGCCGGGAATATCAACCTCGGAGGTTCGCTCGACCCTGTGTACGATCCGGTCAGCCTGGCGGAAATAGCCGTGGAAAAAGGCGCGTCGGCGCTGCTCATGCCTGTTTCGTGCCGCCGCAGGCTGTTCGATCTTTCCGACGATATGGCTACGAGGATCGATATCCAGTTCTACTCCGATGCCTGCGACGCGCTGCTGAAAGCCATGGTGGAGTAGAGCGTCGACTGCGCCTCCGCTGTTCCGGTTTTTCTTGACCGATTACTGAACGAGCCTTTCCGGTGCTTTGCTTGCGCGTTGATCTTGTTTGACGGAGGAAGTGTACAAAATGAAAGCCAACGAAGCCGCGTTTCTCGAACTGATCAAAAAATCGCCCCAGTTTTCCATCCCCATCTACCAGAGAACCTACTCGTGGTCGGAGAAGGAGAGGGCTGAAAAGTTGAGCAGCATGGAGGTCGACATATGGAAGGCGCCCGTGTTGCCGAAGGAGACGCTGGACTCCTACCGGACCCAAACCGCGCGCACGGTCTCCTACACCATCGACGATCACCCCCATCTTTGCGGCAAGAGCGGAAACGGCGGCTCGAAAACACGCGCCCTGTTCGAGATACTGCGGAAAGAGATACTCGCCCTCGACCCCTGCGTGACCGAGGAGTTCCTCAAGCTCTACGTCGCGTACAAGGCGGAGACCAACTTCGTGGACGTGAAAGGACTCGGCCGATGGGGAAACGGCGATGTGGAGGTGTTTCTCTCCCCGGAGGATGACATTCCCTACATCATGAGCCTGATAATGCAGTCCTTCGAGCGGCATATGGGAAACGGGGGAGAGGAGGAGTGAAGCGGTTGTTGCGGATGATCGGCGAACCTTATCCTAGAAGGGCCAACGGCTAATCGCTTCTACAGGAGGTTGCGTACTGTCGTTCAACGCACTTAGAGGGTGCTAATACGTATTCCCTCGAACAATTAATCGGAGGGTTTGTTGGCTCATGCGCAGAGTCCTGTGGAAGGCTTCACGATGCTTGCTGGATACTTGTAGGCTGTTCGCTTTAAAACGGACTGGGTGATCAAAATTCGACTGTTGGTTGTAAGGCTGTTGGATATAGAGCATTTTTTAATAAAAAAAGAGAAACAGGTGAAAATGCCATGAAGCAAGATTATTCAAATATAAATTTGCGTCATATTCTAGCTTTCCTGGAAGTTGCTAAAACATCAAGCTTCACCGTCGCTGCAGCAGCTTTGAATATGACTCAACCAGCGCTTTCTACAACAATCAAGCAATTGGAAAATTACCTGGAAGTACGCCTCTTCGACAGGACAACCCGCACGGTCTTAATGACGTCCGATGGAGCCGATCTTTTACCTAAGGCCCAAAGTCTTGCAAGTTCATTTTATGAAACCATAAACGAGTTTAAAGAAATTGCCGAACATAGGAAGGGCAATGTGTCAATATCCTCCCTTTTATCGTATGCAGTCAAAATTCTTCCTAAAATAATAAGGATTTTTAGTGAGAAATACCCGAACATCAGCTTGAGTATTCGTGATGAAAATTCTGCCGCCGTTGTCGCGCGAGTAAAACAGAGAGAGGCTGATTTTGGGATTTCCAGTCCGGATCCTTCTAAGGAATTGAACTTCGAGCCATTGTTCAGCGAACCTTTTGGGGTGGTATGTAGAAGAGACTGGTTTGAAGGGTATGATAGTGTTATCGACTGGCAAGCAGTAGCTCAGCATAACTATATTGGGTTTTTAAGTGAGACGGGCATTCATACAAAAATAAGAGAACTGGAAAATCTTCCTGAAAATATCGTGCACCCGCGTTGTACTGTTGCCACAATAAGCGCTTTCGAAGGGCTCTTATACGAAGGGCTCGGTTTTTCGATACTGCCATGGTTAACATTTCCAACAAAAAGCGCTCACGGAATTAAGTTCATTAAAATTGTGAATCCGCCAATTTCTAGAGAAATCGGTCTTTTGACCTGTCCAAATCGTTCCCTAAGCGTTGCAGCCCAAGCGATGTATGACCTTCTAAGAGAAAACAGTCGGCGATTTTTGCATTTGCCGCTCAAGCATTCATAAAACTAATTTATAAGTTTATATTTTTTTTGAATTTGCTATTAATATGGTTTTTTCTTACAATGGTGGCGCTTGATCAAGTTTGCAACTCTAAAGAAATGCGCTTTATTGCAGATTTTCCAATTTAACAATAACCTTTGATTATAACGATTGGGAGGGTTTCTGAATGGGCAATCAGATCAGCAGCGAGTATCTGGATGAGTTCTTTCAGGGTGCGATAGACTGTCATCAGCATACTGGGCCAAGTCTTTTCCCTAGAACTTGTGATTCAATCGATAGTGCTCTTGAAGCGAAAGCCGCAGGAATGAGGGCGATATGCTTTAAATGCCACCAGGGCATCACTTCGGATCGTGCGACTCTAGTGCAGAAGGCGACGGGTATGGAATGCTACGGAGGCGTCGTAATGAACCGCTATTCAGGGGGAATAAACCCTTACTCCGTTGAGGCTTCCATACGCTTGGGCGGGCGCTATATATGGTTTCCAACCCAGTGGTCGGCGCATCATATCGCCCAGTATCATGCTCCGGAATACTTCCACATGAAGATATCCATCGAGTTCGGGAAAAAACAGGCAGAAGCCGAGGGAAAAGGTATCAGCATCCTTGATGACAATGGCAATCTCACCCCGGAGACGGTGGAAGTATTGGCTTTGGCGAAAAAACACGACAACGCAATAGCTTCAGGACATCTCTCTAAAAAAGAAATCGTAACTTTATTTAAGGAAGCGCACAAGATGGGGCTGAAAAAGCTGGTGCTCCAGCACGTTCAGCTGAATGAACTTTGGGTGTGGTCGCCGTCGGAACAAAAAGAACTTGTGGATCTGGGTGTTCTGATAGAGCATGTTGCTCTGTATATTCATCAGGGACGCTACTTGCTTTCGCCCAAAGAAAACATGGATATGATCAACATCGTAGGAGCGGAGAATGTTGTCTTTGCTTCGGACTGCGGGCAATTGAATGTTCCGACCCCAACGCAAGGCTTGAAAATTTTTGTAGGCAAGTTGTTGGAAGAAGGCATGTCACCGGAAGATATTGACATAATGCTCAAGAAGAATCCTGCCAGAATTCTGGGCTTGGATTGATCGTTTTCTCCGGAGAATGCGTAGGGCTATGCAGACACGTTTTACTTTGTTCAAGGCTTAGATCGATATTTTAAGTGATGTGAATCCAGGAGGCTTTGTTGCTTCCAACTGAGGACTCGTCTGCAAAGTCTGGCCTGCATATTTAAAAGCATTGTTTATAAATACTCGTTCCCATCAAACAGCGGGAGCCAAGGGCAATATATGTATTACCAGTATGGCTATAAAGAAAAAAGAGCAACATTAACGAACGTTGCGAGAATATTTGAACCTTGTCAATTTTCTTTGCTCTCAAGCTGGCTATCACAATTCGCGCATTGCTTGCATGGGGTTCTTTGCACTTCTCATGATCTTGACGCTCTATGATTTCTGGCACGCGTTATGTTCCGCTTATCAGTTGTATTGCAGTAGTTTTGCGAAAAATATAGTCATAGCTCTTGATCTTCATTGGGGACCTGTATATAGAGTCCCTTTCCCAAAAGTAGCGGCGACTGCATTTCCGCGTTACCATTTGTTCTTGAAAAAGGCGATGTTGCTGGCCAAGCGCATAACAGCTGGAGAAATGTTGCTCGGGAGAGAGGGGGGCAGTTGCGTTAAGCTGTGATTTGCTCTTGCGGGAAGCCGGAGGTTACCCGAATATGCTTTCGGGGAGATGGGATCCGTGACCAAGCGCTGTGCATTGTTGCTTGTCGGGTATTGTGACTAAAAAAAGTCACATTCTATCTTTCATCAAAGGAGTGATTGATGTGAGGAAAATATCCGTGGTGTTGGCGGCAGCTCTCTGTTTACTCCTGTCTTTCGGGGCAGCCTTTGCTGTGGCTTCAATGAGAATCAACATAGCCACAGCAACGACAGGCGGCACGTATTATCCCGGGGGAATCGCGCTTTCTCAGCTGTGGGTGGAAAAGGGTGGAATGATGGCTTCAGCAACAACCAGCGCCGGATCGATAGAAAATATCAATTTGTTGATGGCGGACGAGGCCAATGTTGTTGCCATTCAGAGCAATATACTTCAATACGCCTATGAGGGTATCGATATTTATGAGGGTAAAGCAAATAAGAAGCTTCGGATTTTAACACCAAATTTCTCTCAACCCTATCAGATGGTAATAAGAGACGGAGCAGGTATCAACAGCCTCAAGGATTTAATAGGAAAGCGCGTTGTAACAGGACGAGCAGGCAGCGGAACCCACTTAACTCATGTCAAAATATTTGAAGCCATGGGTTTTACACTGAATGATGTTGTCCAAAGCAACGTGGGGCAGGCCGAGGCTGTCGATGCGATTAGAAACGGATTGGCCGACGCCAGCATTTTGATAGGAATTATTCCTCTTGGTCCCATTTCCGATGCAATGGCGGCTCCCGGGACGAATGTAAAATTGTACTCTATGAGCGATGAAGAGATCGGAATAATTCTGGAAAAGAACGTGTGGATGTCTCCTATGACCATTCCAGCGGGTTCCTACATCGGGCTCACGGAAGATGTCAAGACAATTGGACACATCGGATACTGGGCTGTACGAGACGATTTTCCTGAAGATGTTGCTTATCATCTCGTCAAGACCGCGTACGAAAACACTGATTGGCTCAAAGCAGCGTATTCAGGATATGCTAACGAATCGTTCCTCAATCCCTCTTACGGCATTACACGCATGCCCGTTCCAGTGCATCCGGGAGCTATGAAATACTATAAAGAATCAGGTCTTGTGAAATAGGGCTGAGCGGCGATGCGTTGGGTATGCAGAAAAATCTTTTCGGCATGCGCAACGCATCGCTTTTTTTAAATTGAGAGGTGTTCGAATGTACGGCTGGAGAGGAAAAATCGGAGTTATGATGCCTGCGAACAACACGGTATTGGAACCGGAGTTTGCAGAAATAGCTCCCGATGGTGTGACGGTTCATGCGACCCGTATGATAACAAGCCGAAGCGGACACGCAAGCGTTGAAGGGTTGCAACATGTTCTGTCGAATGTTGCAAGAGCGAGCGAAGAATTATCTGTGTTCGGTGCAAATGTCTATTTATATGCTTGTCTTTCCACAAGTTTTGTCAACAAGAGATGGGAAACAGAAATTTTGAAGTATGTTCACGCGAATGTTTCTTCTTCCCCTGTAATTACAGCGTTGGGAGCGACCTTTGAAGCATTGGAAGCGTACGGGGCAAAAAAGATAGCGCTGCTTTGCGTGTATGGAGACGAACTCATGCAGCGTGGACTCGATATCTTCGAAGACAGCGGTTATGAGGTAGCCCTGTGCCATAGTCTGAAAAAATCCTCTTTTAGGGAAATCGCCATCGTTGATCCTTTCTCTTTATATTCTGCAATACGCTGTTTTGACCTTCAAAACGTTGATTTGATTTGTATTTTAGGTACTGATATAGCGACTTTTCCAGTCATTCGAGATATTGAAAGGGATTTCCGAATACCTGTAATCAGCAGTAATCTCGCGCTCTTTTGGAGTGCAATGAGAGCTATGGAGTTGTCGTACAAGGGATGTTTCGAAAGCAGCCTTTTTTCTCGCTAACCTCGAAAGGGGGAAGTCATGAGCAATACTCTTGTATATTTCGTTCCGGTCATAGACGTGAGCTGGGAGGCTTTCGGGCCGCTCAACCCGGCAAAAAACTACAGTCACACTCCGCCGGTTCTGGAGGAGTGCGCGGAGCAGTGCACTAAGGCAATAACGCTCGTAAAGGAACTCTTTGACGGCCGATGCGCCATTGCTGTTCACACCGGAACGTATTGTCGCGAAGGTTTCCATTCGGATGAGTTTCTGCAGATCTGGAGAAAGAGCGAGGAAAACGGCGGAGAGATCCTTCTGCATACCCACGAAGAGATCGCCGCTAGAGGCACCCGCAATTCTGATAAGGAGCATATGACTCGCATTATTATGGAACAGTACGGAACCCTGAAAAGAGCGGGACTCAATCCTGTCGGATACCGTGGCGGCCTTTATGGCTATGCTCCTTTTTTAACGCCGCTTTTGGAGAAATTGGACATATTCATCGATCTCTCGGCAGCTCCTTTGGTGGACAGAGCAGATCGAACCGCGCATTGGAAAGACAGCCCTTTTTCCGCATACTACCTTAACAGGGAGAACACTGAAAAGCCTGTGAAAACCGAACAGAGCAGAGTTCTGGAAATTCCTCTGGGAGCCAGTGGACTTGGAGAAGATAATACGGAACTCATGTATATTGATTACCCTAAGGCATCCTTAGAATCCGTCATAAAAATCTGGGATATTGTCCTGGAGAGAGCAAAAATCGGTGGAACACAATACATTCATACTCTTTTTCACTCGTTTTCCATGGATATTCCATCTTATGTCCAAAGATACAAAAGATTTGTAGAGTACTCTTTGCAGCATGGGGGGCAAGCTGTTACAGCATCCCAATTAAAACACCTTTATGACGAAAATATGGAGGTGGAATGAATTGAAAGGGTGGAGGGCGAGAATAGGGATAATGCTCCCGAGTGTCAACTCCGTTCTCGAAGCCGAATTTGCAACATTGCATTTGAAAGGGGTTACTTTTCATTACAGTCGGATGCCCCTCTCCAAAGGAGATCCTCTGCAACGCCTTCATGAGATGCGCAAGTCAATTCCGTCCGTTCTCTCCTCGTTGGAAACTGTGGCGGATGTTGTCGCATTCGCATGCACCAGCGGTAGCTTTGTCGTCGGTTACGAACAGGAAGGTGCTTTCCGCATTGAAATGGAAAGTATGCTGAAGAAAACTGTAATCACCACAACTCAAACATCAATGCTCGCTCTGAAGAAACTAGAAGCAAAACGAGTAGCGGTTGTCACGCCCTATACCCCGGAGATCAACGAGAAATTAAAAGAATATATGGAGGCGAATGGTTTCAAGGTAACGCTTAGCGCACTTGATCTTAGAGGATTCGCCGGCATGGGAAGTTATCCGGAGCATCTTCTTTACAAAGCGGTTCGCTCGTTTGTGGTGCCGCAAAACATCGACGCTCTTTTCATAGGCTGCACGAATTTAGCAACCTGGAGTGTTCTTCAACAAATCGAAAATGATATTGGAAAACCTGTGGTTACTGCGAATCAGGCAACTCTCTGGGGAGTGCTCCGCGAATCGCGCTGCGAGGATGCGATCGAAGGGCTGGGTTTGCTGCTGACGCAGCACTGAAGCGATAGAAGGAGTAAAACACAATGAAGAAGATCGCAAGTACAGACTTGAGAAAAATGTCGGTATACGCATTAAGCATCATTCTGGCGATCTTTGGAATACTCTCCAATAGTGTTCTGATGATCTCATCGATGAAAAAAAGCGGTTTTTTCGTGGGATGTATTTTAGCTATTGTATTCCTTTCCTATCCTTCTAAAAAAAGAGAAGGCAAAGCAGAATTTGTTGATTGGTTCCTGGCTGTACTAGGTCTTTCTGTGGGTCTATATACGGTTTTTACAACAGACAGAATCACTCTGGAAATGTTGAACGCGAATCAGCTGGATTACATTATGGCCGGAATCGCGGTTCTCCTAGTCATAGAAGCGGCAAGACGTTCCATCGGAATATGGATGGCATTTGTCCCCTTTGTATTTATTTTGTACGCCCTGTGGGGGCATTTGGTTCCGGGCGTCCTCGGGCACTTCGGTTTTACTCTGAAAAGATTGCTTCTTCGCATGTATCTTGTGGACGAGGGTGTTTACGGAATTACAACACAAATAGCTTCAAGCTATATCTTCCTGTTTATACTTTTTGGTGCTCTGTTGGCAGAAAGTGGTGTGGGAGAATTCTTTACAGCGCTGGCCAATAAAATAGCCGGAGCTTCGGTCGGAGGTCCTGCGAAGGTAGCGACAATTTCGAGCGGCCTTATGGGTACGATTAGTGGTAGTGCTGCAGCTAATGTTGCGACGACGGGCGCTTTTACAATCCCAATGATGAAAAAAATCGGCTACAGTCCCGAATTCTCCGGTGCAGTCGAGGCAGTGGCTTCCACCGGGGGAATGATTATGCCTCCCATTATGGGAGCAGCCGCATTTCTAATGGCCCAATATCTGGTCCTTCCGTATAGTTCGATTATGATGGCCGCACTCCTCCCCGCGTTGTTGTATTACACTTCAGTCTTTGCGTGGGTGCATTTTAAAGCCCTGAAATTAGGCATTTGCGGGCTAAAACGTAGTGAAATACCTGCAATAAAGGATTTTTATCGTAAGCTCACATTGCTTTTGCCACTGGTAGTTATCATATGGGCTATGTTCAATGGATTTACGCCTATTTACGCTGCTTTTTTAGGGATGATCGTTACAGTTGTGGTAGGTTTTCTTCAAAGGAATCGTATGACGTTAAAAAGCGTAATTACAGGTTTGATTGAAGGAGTCAATTCATCAATAAGCGCTGTTATGGCGTGCATTGCGGCTGGTATCATTGTTGGAATTGCATCCATGACTGGATTGGGACAGGTGTTGTCGTATAATATTGTCAGCTTGGCCGGCAGTAATCTATTCTTCGCGCTTCTTTTGACGGCTCTGGCATCACTGGTTCTAAGCATGGGGCTGCCCGCCACGGCTTGTTACATCATAGTCGGGACAGTTGTTGCGCCGGCATTGATTCGTATGGGGGCTGGTCCTCTTTCAGCTCATATGTTCGTGTTCTATTTTTCCTGTCTCTCAAATATCACTCCCCCTGTTGCTATTGCCTCATTTACTGCTGCAGGAATCGCGCAGGCAAAGCCTATCCACGTTGCTTGGCAGTCGATGATGATAGCGGCGCCGGGTTTTATGATTCCGTTTCTCTTTGTGTATAGTCCGGTTCTCCTTCTTGGGAGCAAAGCTCTTTCCCCGGAGCTCTTTGCGGCTATAGGAACAGCAGGCTTCGGAGTTGTATTCATGTCGATCGCCGGCGCAGGGTATTTTCGATCTCCTTTGTCAATTCCGAGCAGGCTTGTACTTCTCACGGGGGCCTGTATGATGCTTGTTCCGGAAATTTGGTCCGATATCCTCGGTATGACGATAATCGGATTAACAATTCTGATGGAGATTGCGCTGCGTCGAAAGGAAACGAAAAAATGTCGAACTGGCAGCAATATAGAACGAGACACTTAGAACTACTTGGTGCCTCCGTAAAGGATGCTCTTAGGCAAAGAGGTTTTATGGCTTCCCATGTTAAGACAAAAGAGGATGCCTTGACTGCTGTTTTGTCTCTTATTCCTGCAAAATCCACTGTTGGTATTCCGGGTAGTGTTACCATCAGAGAAATAGGAGCTATCGAAAAACTGGAAGAAAAAGGGTGCACTATCTTCCATCACTGGCACCCGGATTTATCTCCTGAAGAAAAAAACAAAATTCTAAAAAAAGAGAACGAAGCCTCGTACTTTTTAACAAGTTCAAACGCGATCACACGTACTGGAATTCTGGTCAATGTTGATGGGGTGGGAAATCGTATCAGTGCAATGTCATGGGGTGAAAGTGTCGTTATTTTTGTTATAAGTATGAACAAAGTGACTGATGATGTTGAATCGGCAATTAGATTTATCAAAAATCGATCCTGCCCATTAAGCGCTATACGTCAAAATAAAGAGGCCCCTTGTGGACGTGTAGGTTATTGTGTTGGATGCAGCGGAAATACAAAACTGTGCAAGGCTTTTTTAATATTGGAAACACCGACGACAGGTAGAAAAATTCACGTGATTCTGGTGAACGAAACTCTTGGCTGTTGAATTGAATAGAAGGGGCGAGTCTCCCCTTTTTATACGAATTTCCAAAGAAAAATCGCTCTCTGATGTACGAACCTTCCCCCTTAATGGATATTACGGTCTCCGAGAGCCGCCGTTCCGATTGTTACGGAGACGCCTCTCCGAATAAAGCGAAGCACAGTTCCGACGACATGAAGCCGGCGTTCCGGAGATGGAGCAACCCTGCGAGCGGATGGGCTCCTCACGGGAATCACGCTACGTGGTAGCGGTGGCTGTCAGCCGGCGGCTGTCAACCGATCTATCGTTTTCCGGGCTAAAAGTTTCCCGAGCTCTTCCATCCTTCTCCGGATTGAACCATGCCGTTTTCTCCTCTTCCAGGTTCCTCACTGGGCCCCCTTCCATCGTTCCGGGTGTTTCCGTTTCGTTTTCTCCAGAACGTCCGCTCCGCGTCCTTTCTTTCGTCTCGCTCCGTTCGCGTGCGCTTCGTCGATCAGCTCCACTGCTCTCAGGCGAGGAGAGGCCACCCCATCAGTCTTCCTCTCCGTCCCCCCAGATCGCCTGCGCTTCTTCTCGGCTCGGATTTCTTTTTGCATCTCTTGACGCTTCCGGAGATCCCGTTGATTGGCCATCAGGCACGCTTCGCGCCACTCTTCTATCTCCGCGGGGAAGATCCCCTTGGTGCGGCAGTACTCTCCGAGTTCGGCCTCGTTGAGAGAGTGCGTCTCCAGGACGATCAGGAATTTGTCCTCGGAACTCCGGCGTTCGGGCTGTTCTCCGTTTCCCGGCGCGGCCGCGCCGCCGCCGCGCACTTCGTCTCTCCACTTCGCCAGGGTCACGTACGAGACGCCGCTCTCTTACGCCAGTCTCATGATGGGTACGTTCTCCGGCGGCATCATCTTCCGCACGATTGACTCCTTGAATTCAGGGCTGTATCTTTTCATCTTCATCGCACCTCCCGAGTGTCGAATCATACTTCTTTAACACCTCGGTTCAAGCGACTTCTATTATGACACAGGGGAGTTCAGCGGAAATTCGGACGAAAATCGCATTGACAAAAGCAAGCACGAAAGATACAATATCAATCATTATAAAGATCTAAACGATCATTTGAAAACAGGTGCACGCATATAAGGAGCTTTGAATGAAATATATCGCTGTGGATGTTGGGAGTTCGTTTATCAAATCGGTTCTTCTTGATATGGAAACTTTTTCAATAATGGGGCGCAAAAAAGTGCCTGCTCCTGCAAAACTGCCTTCACCAGATTCTAAGATTTTCGAAATTCCTGCTGATTCATTTGTTTCCATCGTAATGGATACAATCGACTCTTTTACAGCGAAATACCGCGATATTGTTGGAGTAGTTTTTTGTACTCAGATGCACGGGTTTGTTTATGCTACACAGTGCAAAGCCAACAAATATGTGTCTTGGCAAGACATGAGATGTCTTAATATGGCGTCGGAAAAATCTGAAAACTATATGGATCTATTGAGGAAAAAATTTTCTTATGAAGAAATGAAATGTTGTGGCGTTTACATAAAACCATCGCTTGGTATGTGTAATCTTTGGACTCTATTTCAAACAGAAAATCTAACTAGAAACGGAGAGCTATACACATTAGGGTCATATATTCTTTCTAAGCTGACGGGCAAAAATACTTGCCACCCTCAAAATGCAGCCCCGCTTGGTTTTTTTAATGTGCTGGAAAGCAAATGGGATTATCGAATTATTAAGGATTGTGGTTTTCAAGATTTAAGATTGCCTGCAATCGCTCAAGATGATTTCAAGCCTGTTGGTGAGTTGCTCTCGAACGGGCTAACTCTTACTGTTTTCCCGGATTATGGAGATCAACAGTCATCTGTACTGGGCAGCATGGCGGATTATGGTGATGCTGTTATAAATATTTCTACCGGAGCTCAGGTTGTGGTTCCTACCCGTACTTTTGCAGCCTCAATTGAATACGAAACAAGACCCTATTTTGAGGGAACTTTTATAAAGACTATTTCAAATATGCCGGGCGGTAGGGGACTTGATGTGCTGGTGAATTTTTTAAGAACAGCCGTGCAGGAAATAACTGGCGATAAGGTGCCTGTTGAAAACGTCTGGAATGCCGTTCACAAGTCATTTAAACCTGAAGCAAACGGAATAAGGGTCGATACGTGTTTTTATCCTGTCCCCGGTAACCTGGGAGGAGGGAAAATTCAAGGTATTCTGCCCTCAAACCTAAATTTGTCCTCTCTCTTTGCGGCTGCTTTTTTGGACATGGGCCTCACATATTACGAGAATATCATGAAAATAACTGCTGATAACAGCATCGACCGAATTATCTGTGCCGGTGGTGTTTCATGGAAAACTCCAGAACTACTAAAAACTATAGAAGACGTATTTAGAATCAAAGAAGAAGCGAGCGATGGTGAATTTCAAAAAAAGCCAAACACTACGAAACAAAAAACGAAGTGTTTATTATCAGCTATCGAGGACGAAGCTCTTTGCGGGCTTTTCCGTTCTGCGTTGGTTTGTTCTGGCAAATATAAAAAAATACAAGATACTATTGCATGTGTAGAAGGGTTAGATAAATAATGAAAAATCGCAATCTAAAAGCAAAGCTTCAAAAGCACGAACTCGCTCTTGGGATGATGTTGTCTGAAGTTACGACCCCTAATATCATGCGAATAATTGGAGCTACTGATGTTGACTATGTGATCATAGACTGTGAGCATGGTTACTTCGATTTGTCTCAGGTAGCTGCTCTAGTAGGTATTTCGAACGGGATAGGGTTGCCTGTGATCATAAGAATACCGGAGATACGTCGTGAGGTTATCACAAAGTTTATGGATATGGGCGCAGACGGCCTTTTGGTTCCAATGACAAATACGCCTGAGGATATTAAGACCGTTGTGCAATATTCAAAATATAGCCCTCTAGGAGAGCGTGGAATTTCTACACAAAGAGCTCATACTGGATATAGTCCTCCACCACTTCAAGAATACATGAAAGATTCGAATGCACGAACGATCATTTTGGCTCAAATTGAAACCTGCGAGGCGGTTGGCAATATTGAGAGAATAATTGGTATCGAAGGAGTAGATGCCGCTGTAATTGGCCCCAACGATATGAGTTGTAATTGTGAAAAACCTGGCGATTACTTTTCAGAAATAATGCAAAAAAACATTAATTCTGTTGTTGCTGCGGCTGCATCAGTTGGTAAGCCAAGTGGCGTAATAGCTTCAAATATTAATTTGCTTGCAGAATGTTATGAAAAAGGCATGCGAGTGTTTAGCTGTAATAGCGAAGTTGGTATTTTGTTAAAAGGAATAAAACAGATGACGAAAGAATTTTCTGAAGCGATTAATGGGGGGTAGTGAAATGGGCTACAAGGTTTTATTGGCACAGGATGTTCATAATTCAGGCAAGCAATTGCTCGAGGAACATGGTTATGAAATAGTTCTTTCACCTTACGAGGATGAAGATACAATAAAAGAGCTCATTCAAGATTGCGATGCTGTTTTTTCAAAGACATTTTTTTTAACTGAAGAGATTCTAAAATCCGGTAAGAAATTGAAGGTAATCGCAAAACATGGTACTGGTATTGATAATGTTGTCGATATAGAGACCGCCTCAAGGCTCGGAATTTATGTAGTGAATACCCCGCTAGCAAATGGTGATTCCGTCGCTGAACACACAATTACTGGAATGATGGCATTCGCAAAGAAGCTCGTAAAAATGGATTTTGAAACTAGAAAAGGAAATTTCCGTGCAAATGAGTGTGGTGATCTTCACGAGGTTCTCGGTAAAACACTGGGTATTATAGGATTGGGAAATATCGGTAGGAAGGTGGCAAAAATTGCAGCGTTGGGTCTTGATATGAATGTCATAGGATATGACCCGTACGTAAAAAATGGAACACTTCCTGAATATATAACCTTAGCCTCTGATTTAAATGCTGTATTAAAACAGAGCGATTATGTGACATTGCACTTAGGGGCAACGGTGGAAACAAAAGGTCTCGTTGATAAGTCAAAGCTCGAACTCATGAAGCCGACCGCAGTATTACTAAATTTTGCTCGTGGTTCTATTGTGGTTGAAAAGGATCTTATTATCGCATTAAAGGAAGGTGTTATTGCTGGAGCGGTGCTCGATGTGTACGAGAATGAGCCGGTGAACATTGATAACCCGCTTTTAAGCATGGAGAATGTTCTTTTGTCTCCGCATAGCGCTGCAGTCACAGATGAAGCTCTTTGTAGAATGAGCTATCAGGGCGCACAGGGAATAGTGGAGATTCTATCAGGTGAAAAACCTGCTTGGTGCCCAAACTTTGAATTAATTAGGGGGCTATGAGCCAGCGTACCTCCTTTAACACGATGTAAGCTAAACAGGGGGTTGTTTTATTGAAAAGATTTCTATTGTGGCTTAATGAACATTTCGAAGAAACCCTTTCCATTATCTTGCTAGCTTTTATTGTAGCAATAATGGGTTTGCAGATATTCATGCGCTATGTGTTGTCAAATTCTCTTTCTTGGCCGGAAGAAGTAAGCCGGTATTTGTTTATCTGGTTTGTATTCCTAGGTATCAGCTACGGCATAAAGCATGATGTTCATATAAAAGTTAACATTATTGAGTCGGTATTTCCAAAATCCAAAACCCTTTTAATGATAATTCAAGATGCTTTGTTCCTGTTTTTTTGTGTTTATATGTTAAGGCCTGGTGTAAATGTTTTGAGAAGATTAATTGCAACTGGACAGACGAGTCCGGCACTAAATATTTATATGTACTTGGTTTATGTGTCTTTGTTGGTCGGTTTCATCCTGGCGATATTCAGGTTTATTCAAAAGTATTTCCTCTTCTGCAAAGGCGGTACAGTTAGATGACTGTTCTAGCGGCCTTTACTGTTTTTTTCTTGACGCTGCTAATAGGGGTACCAATAGGAGCCAGTGTGGGTCTATCAGCTCTCGTAGCTTATTTAATAAACCCTTCTATTCCTGCAACTGCTGAATTTGTTTTTCGAAATATGATAACTGCGCTTGATACATACGCATTGCTTGCTGTGCCAATGTTCATTCTATCGGGCGTAATAATGGCAAAAGGCGGAATATCAAAGAAGCTTTTTAATTTCTTCGCATATTTCATTGGAAATGTAAGTGCTGGTTTTCCGATAACTGTTATTATTACTTGTTTGTTTTACGGAGCAATATCAGGTTCAGGTCCAGCTACTGTAGCTGCCGTCGGGTCAATGTCGATTCCTCTTCTGGTTGGTTTAGGCTATGATCGCACCTTTGTTACAGCTCTCGTTGCAGTGTCAGGTGGCCTTGGTGTAATAATCCCTCCCAGTATTCCTTTCATTATGTATGGTCTTTCAACGGGCGAATCGGTAGGAGCGTTATTTATTGCAGGCATAATTCCTGGCATTGTGATTGGCCTATTTTTAATATTCTATGCTTTCTACTACTGTAAGCGCTATGGAGAGGATAAGAAAAAACTAGAAGATAATTATAATGAATTGCATAAAATCGGCTTTTGGAGAATTTTTCTAGATAGTTTTTGGGCTTTGCTTGCGCCAATTATAATTCTTGGTGGAATTTATGGCGGCATTGTAACGCCGACGGAAGCTGCAAATGTTGCGGTAATATACGCACTTGTAATCAGTATATTTGTATATAAAACATTTAGCATTTCCGATATCCCTTCAGCATTAAAGGAATCTATGAAAACAGCTGCTCCAGTAATGCTGGTCGTGTCAACTGCAACAGTTTTTGGAAGAGTGCTGACGCTAATGCAAGCGCCACAAGCAATTGCAGGCGTTATCCTCGGAAATTTCTCTACGAGTGTGGCTATTTTGCTCATCATCAATGCATTTTTGCTTTTTGTGGGAATGGTTATGGACACAACCCCTGCAATTTTAATTCTTAGCCCTATCTTGTTGCCCATAGTAACTGCTGTAGGAATACATCCAATTCACTTCGGTGTTATTGTGGTGGTTAATCTTGCAGTGGGCTTTGTTACCCCTCCGATCGGTGTGAATTTGTTCGTAGCGAGTTCACTGACAGAAATACCGATTTTGGCGATTGCCAAGAAAGCAGTCCCCTTTATGATTTCGTTTCTCATAGCGTTGTTATTAATCACATTCATCCCGAATATTAGTCTATTTCTTTTATCACTATAAATTCCATTTTTACGGGAAGCCGTAAAGATCCAAATACACTTTCTATAAGGAGGATAAGTTCATGAGAAAAGAAGTTTTTGGGGTAGTTCTAGCAATGTTTATTTGCGCATTTTGTATTGGAACCAGTCCGCTTTGGGCATCTTCGGCACCAGTAACAATAACGTTCGCGCATGCCGCAACAGAACAAACTTCACAGCAGGCCGGAGTATTAGCTTTTAAGAAGTACATCGAAGAACATTCTGCAGGACGCTTGAAGGTTGATATATATCCGAATTCTCAACTCGGAGGAGATCGCGAACTTCTTGAAGGCTGTCAAGAGGGGAGCATTACGGCAATAACAAGTGGCAGCGCACCTCAGGTAAACTTTGTCAGGAATGCGGTAATTTTTGATCTTCCATTTGCATTTAATAGCGAAGAAGAAGCTTTGAAAGTGTTTGCGGATGCAGAGTTCAATGCAAAGCTCGCAGAGAAATACGAACCTGCGGGATTCAAATTGATGGGTGCTTCGTTCTTGGGTTTCAGAGCCACAACATCGAATTTTAAGATAGCTTCTCCGAAAGATCTTGCCGGAATGGACATAAGAACGATGGAGAACAGGTATCATATGGCATTCTGGCGCGAATTGGGTGCAAATCCCACGCCGATCCCATTCAATGAACTCTACACCTCGCTTCAACAGGGTGTAGTGGCTGGGCAGGAGAATCCTCTGGAGCTGATCTATGCTCAGAAGTTCTATGAGCATCAGAAATTTGTTAATTTAACCCGCCATCTCCCTCAGACCCTTATTTGGATTATGAACAAAGATTTTTATCACTCGCTATCGGATGACCTCAAAGAAGTTGTTGATAAGGCAGCGGTTGCTGCAATGGAGGCTGCTCACGAATTCGCGTTTGGCGGCATGGAGCGTGTAACAAAGGAACTTCAAGGACTCGGAATAACAATTGTTGACCTCTCTCCGCAGGAAATAGAGGAGTTTGCGAAAAAATCAACTTCGACATGGAATTTGGTGAAGGAAAACTGTGATGAAGATCTCTACAATGCTTTTATGAAAGCTAGAGGGAGATAGGGGAAATAAGAAAGGTACAAGAAAATAGGAAAGCGATAAGGAGTCAGTCGTAAAGATTGTACTGTATTATCGCTTTCCTTATTTTTTAGAAACCTGCTTGCGCGAAGGGTGTTGCCCATGAGTGTTGTTTCTGAATTGGCAAAAGATGTGGTATTGCCGAAAATGTTGGCGGTAACGCAGCATTTTAATACATCGCATATACAAGAGAAAAATATTCCCTTGATTTTACATGAACAGATGAAACACAATGCGATAATATCGCGAATTAAGCCGGGAATGCGTATAGCGGTAACCTGCGGAAGTCGTGGTATTTCAAATATCGACCAGATTACAAAATCGGTTATTAGCTTTCTTTACGAAGTTGGTGCGTTTCCATTCATAATTCCAGCAATGGGTAGTCATGGTGGGGCAACAGCAGAAGGGCAACTTGCAATTCTTAAGGATTATGGGATTACAGAGGAATATATTGGTTGTCCAATTATATCATCAATGGAAGTGAAAAAAGTAGGACTTTCCCATGATGGTAGAGATATATGCATTGATAAGCTTGCTGCGGATTCGGATGGTATTATTGTTATCGCTCGAATAAAACCGCACACGGCTTTTCGTGGCCCTTATGAGAGCGGCATAATGAAGATGCTTGTCATTGGGATGGGCAAGCAATATGGGGCAGAGATGTGCCATCAAAGTGGTTTTGGCAATATGGCGGCAGATCTTGAAGAGTTTGGGAGGATGATTTTAAAAACTGCACCTGTATTATGCGGGATAGGAATTTTGGAGAATGCCCTTGATGAGACTATGAAAATTGTGGTTCTAGGAGCAAATGAAATTGCATGCGAAGAACCTAAGCTGCTTCTTGAAGCAAAAAACAATATGCCAAAAATTTTTTTCGATAATCTTGATGTATTAATTGTTGACATGATAGGAAAGAACTTTAGCGGTGACGGCATGGACCCGAATGTCGCTGGTAACTTTTGCTCCCCATATGCGAGTGGAGGAATAAAAGCAGAGCGGCGAGTTGCCCTTGATTTAAGTGAGCAGTCGCACGGATGCGCTGTTGGAGTAGGTATGCTTGATATGATAACCCGTCGTCTCTTTGAAAAAATCGACTTGGAAATGACGTATCCAAATTCTATAACTAGTAAAATGATCTCACAGGTAAAAATACCAATGATATTGAATTCAGATAAAGAAGCTATACAAATCGCCTTAAAAACATGCGTTAATTGCAATGTGAATAATCCCAGAATAGTTAGAATTAAGAATACGCTTCAGTGTAGTAAAATTGAAATATCAGAAGTTCTTTTCAGAGAGGCTGTCGAAAATGATTGTGTATCTATAGATGGTAAGGCGGAATGCTTTAAATTTAACGAATCTAACAATCTATTTTGAGATTGTGTCGCAATATTTGTTCAAACAAGGGTTTGCCATTAGCAGTTTTCCTGCAATAAATCATCAGTTTAGAGTGTTATTTGTTGCATCGGTTGACCAGATGTTTCGAGATTCTGTTTCCATAACATCTCCTTCTTCAGTAATGACAATGCTCCATCGAGTTTCTGGCAAAGCATTTCTATGAAACAGGATAGAATCGTTTTTCAAAAGCGGGGCGCGATGAATTTCTTATGTCCAAGCATCATCAACACAATTTCTTTTGAGTTAAGTTTTTGGAGGACGGTTTAAAATGTTAAGTTTAGAACGTCAAAATATGATTTTAAAAATTCTACATGAAAAAAAAATACTTAACAACGATGATTTATCGGCTTTATTGGGCGTGTCGATTGCAACGGTCAGAAGAGATCTTGGTGTGTTAGAAGATATGAACCTTATAAAAAGAATACATGGTGGTGCGGTGGCGCCTGGCAATAAAGGTGAATTCGGCGCTTCTTCACAAAGATTCTTTGTTACTCGTATGGAAAGTATGCAAAGCCAAAAAAAAGCTATTGCTGCTAGCGCCGAGGGATTTATTGACGACGGTGAGACTATATTTCTTGGAATGGGGACAACGACACTGGAAATTGCAAAATTGATAAAAAAAAGGTCAAGTCTCACTGTTTTAACAAATTCTCTTGCTGTCCTCAACGAGCTTTGCGAAAGCGGTATTACTTTGTATTCTCTTGGCGGTCTATTGATGAGTTCCGAGCAGGCTTTTCTTGGCAATTTAACGATAGATTCGATTCGGGATTTTTTTGTTAGCAAAGCTTTTATCGGTGTTGGTGGTTTTACTCTTGACAACGGTATCTCTTTTTTTAATCATGACTGTATGTTGCTTAATAATGCCATTACACAGCGTGCCAAACATTCTATTCTTGTTACAGATAGCAGTAAATTTGGAATCAATGCCTTCACTGTTGCGGGTGACTTTGGCAATTTTAACTCCATAATAACAGATTCCGGAATACCTATTGAATATGAAAAAGCGATTTTGGGGATGAATATTAATTTGGTCATTGTGTAAAAAATTGAGAGCTTGCCGATATTATAACGAGGCTTGGAGATCGATGCCGAACGCCGTCAGAATTTCTCTCTGGGACTTCGTCGCCTCGACGAGTCGGTTCTTGTATTTCCCCGCATAGCGAATGGTGGTCAGCGACTCCAGTTTGGATATTACGATCTCCGAGAGCCACCAGTTCGATCTTCATGAAGCCACCTCTCCGATGAAAGTGAGCCACCTCTCCGATGAAAGTGAGCCACCGTTCCGACGAAACGGAGCTGGCTCTCCGGAGAGGGAGCCACCCCGTAAGTGAGCGGGCTCCCTTCGAGCAGCACGCTACGCGGTAGTCGAAAGTCACTTCTTCTTCCGCATGGACTCCTTCCCTTGGATCCGGATCATGTGCGCGTTGTGGACCACTCTGTCCAGAATGGCGTCGGCGACCACTCCCTCTCCTATCTTCGCGTGCCATCCTTCCGGAGTGTACTGCGAGCAGAAGATGGTGGAGGAGACTCCGAGCCTCGCCTGCACTAATTCGAGAAGATCGCGCGACTCCGCGATGCTGAGCGGAAAGAGCAGCCAGTCGTCGAGTATCAGCAGCCGAATGCTCCTGTACTGTTTGAGAGCGTCCTCCAGCACGCCCATTCCCCGAGTAACGGCTATCTCGTTCAAAAGTTCGGGCAGCCGGATGTACCTGACTTTGTAGAAATTTCTACAAGCCGCCACTCCCAAAGCCACTCCCAGGAACGACTTCCCGTTATGTAAAGCTTTACATAAGGGAAAGTCCTTCCTGGCCCAGGCTCTCGGTCACTCCGCCTGCAGACGCTTTCTGAAAACACGCTACATACAGTTGCCCGATCTGCTGGACGAGCTTCTAAAAGCCAGAGCCAAGGGCATCGAAGCCTTCGAGCGCCTGCGAAAACAGTTTGTCAAGTACGACCTCCTGATCATAGACGAATGGCTTCTGTTTCCTATCTCCGTAGAGGAGGCGCAGATGCTGCTCTCGATCATCGACCGACGGTACAACCACAAGGCGACGATCATCGCGTCCCAATTCGAGCCCGCCGAATGGCTCGACCAGATTCCGCTCAGAATCGCAGCCGAAGCGATAACCGACCGCCTCTGCGCTCAGGCGTACAGGATCGTCATCAAGGGCAACAGATCCATGCGCGAAATATTCCGTCCGTAATCTACATCCGACAGAAAAGCGGAGCCGCCTCTTTCCCGAGAGGTGGCTCTCGACCTGCGCGCCGGTGGCTCTATTAGAGCGCGGAGGTGGCTCTCGTATCTGCGAGCAGGTGGCTCTAAAAAAACGCTGTTCGCAGGAAGGCGAGAAAATGATTAAAAACCTTTCAAGGCAGTTTCTTGTAGTTGCGCTGATATTGTGTCTGCAGTCATTGGTATCGTCAAGACGAGCGATGCGGAGTTTATGAAACCCCGCCGTACAGGCTCCGTCGCCGAAGTACGGGAAATACTGAAAGTCGGTGCGGACGTGAACGCGACCGACGAGCACGGATTAACACCGTACACCTGACGAGAACGGCTGCGAAGAAGTACCCCGGGCGGCTTCGGAGGATCGTAGTGAAGACCCCGGCGAAGGACAAGGGGGAGATCGTCCTTCCGACCAATCATCTCCAGTTCGGAGCGAGCACGATAAGCGCGATTTACAAGGACAGGTGGGAGATCGAACTCTTCTTCAAGACGCTGAAGCAAAATCTGAAGGTGAAAACCTTCGTCGGAGAGAGCGAAAGCGCTCTTCTCATTCAGATTTGGAGAGGCCTGATCCCCCAGGGGACTTTCTCTTGTCCGTTCAGTTCGGAACGGACAATTCACCTCGTCTCCTTGCTGATGATCAAGTGGCTCCATCATCTCTCGAAAGCGGGATGGTCATTCGCGAACATGGCGACCATGCTTCGGCTGAATCTCTTCACGTATCGGTGGATCAACGAACCGTTTGAAACACCGCTTATTGTGCCGGATGTGGAGCAGTTGTCTTTGGCGTTTTCGAAGTTGGACAGCCGATTTAATTTTGAGGTTCGAGAGAGCAGGGTACCTGTTTTCAAATCTGTCCGAAATAGCTTTGTAAACCTTTGGAAACTCAGAGGGCTATTTCGCCTTTTGATCTATTTTGGACAGCAGTAACATATTGTATAGGATGGCCCCAGTAGAGAAGACCACCTCTCTCCTCATGCTATAATTTTTTAAGTGCCAGCATACTGTAGAAAAGAATGTACCAGCATATCGTAGGCTGATATTCCCTTTCTATTTTGTGTTTATTCTCTATTTGTTTCACCTGTTTTGCGTCGTGAAAAATTGTGAGTTCTGCTCCTTGACATCTAAAGTGGCGACGGCGTGGTAGAATTTCAGCTCCGCGGGCACAGGAACAAGGAAAGACGGTCGGCACCGAATGAAAATTCCTGATACGGGAGGAACAGAATGTATAAAATCAACCGGATCAAAATAAGCGGTTTCAGGCGGCTGTTGAACGTCGATCTGCCGGTACGGCCGTTTATGGTGCTGATAGGTGCAAACGGGGTCGGCAAGACTTCTTTTCTGGATGCCTTCTTCATGTTGTCCGCATCGGCATCAGGCAATCTCAACGCTATTTTGTCGCAATACGGCGGTATCGCCAATCTTCTGACACGCGGTAAAAGCGAAGACCTTTCGTTGCTCGTCGATATGACGGCGCCTGATCATAAGCCTCTTGAATATGAACTGCGGCTTTCACCTAAAGGGCCGGGGTATTCCATATCCAGAGAAGTGTTGTGTCAGCGGCGGCAAGGGTATCATGATCCTTTCAGGCACATTGCTTCAACGGACGGCGACATCAGGTACTATGAAACAGAGGAAAACCGCCTTGTTCGGCCCAATTGGGAATACAACCCCCTGGAATCCTCGCTCTCGCAGGTGCCGAAAATGTTTCGCCAGCCCGAGGAACTTCGGCGCATCCTGGCGGCCGCTACTCAGTATCATGTTCTGGACGTCGGCCCCCGTGCGCCGGTGAAGATGCCGCAGCCCATGAAACCAGCAACATTGCCCGGGCATGACGGTGCGGATCTGGTTCCGTATTTATATTACCTTCGTGAGGTGGATCGTGATCGCTACGAAGCCGTTCTGGACGTATTGAAAACGGCCTTCCCGGATTTCGAGGATCTGAATTTCCCGCCGGTGGCGGCCGGAATGCTGGCCATGACATGGAAAGACAAGATGTTCAGCAAACCGATGTATATGAACGAACTCTCCGAAGGTACCCTTCGATTCCTTTGGCTCGCGGCGCTGTTGCAAAGTCCTCATCTTTCGACCATAACCATGATCGACGAACCCGAAGTCAGTCTGCACCCGGAATTGCTGAGTCTGCTGCCGGATTTGATGCGCGAGGCCTCCAAACGAACGCAAATTGTTGTAGCCACCCATTCTGACAGGTTTATACGTTTTCTGAAACCGGAAGAAGTGGTGGTGATGGACCTGGACGACGAGGGGTGCGCATCGGCTACATGGGCTGATTCCTTGGATATCGACCGATGGCTGGCCGAATACAGCCTTGACGAAGTCTGGCGGATGGGGCGAATGGGAGGCCGGTCATGAAAATAGCCATCATCGTCGAAGGCAAAACCGAAAAGGCGTTTCTTCCGCACCTCCGTGACTTTTTGAAAAGCTGTCTGGCTGGCGACACGCCCAAGTTGGATGTTTTGCCCTACGACGGTCGTATCCCCAAAGAAGAAAAATTAAAACGGGTCGTGTTAAACCTTTTGATAGGAAGTAAACCCGCAGACCATGTGATAGCACTTACCGATTTATACACCGGCGCAACGCCTCCCGATTTTCTCGACGCACAGGACGCTAAGAACAAAATGAGGCAGTGGGTGGGAGCAGAGCCGAGATTTCATCCCCATGTCGCCCAATATGATTTTGAAGCGTGGCTCTTGCCTTACTGGCCGACGATTCAAAAGCTGGCAAAGCATAACAAAGGCGCCCCCGGCGGAAATCCCGAAACAGTGAACCATCACAACCCGCCTGCATACCGAATCAAGGAAATATTCGAGATCGGGAAATGCAGGGAAAGCTACGTAAAGCCCCGCGATGCAGCGCGGATTCTAAGGGAAAATGACCTCTCCGTCGCAGTCGCTCAATGCTCTGAACTCAAGGCAATGATCAACACGATCCTTTCTCTGTGCGGAGGCCCGGTCATATCATGAGCCTCTGCTTTCGTTCCGGGACGCGCTTGGCGGTTTGTGCTACCTAGCGACCCCGTCGAAGAAGGAGAGCTTCGCGGAGGCGGCGGAGAGGATGCGCACCTTTTTGATTGTGCTGTCGGACGAGGAGAGGGAACTGCTGACGAATCATCTGCGCGGATATCTGAAGATCCTGATGAAGAGAGAAGGGCTTGAGATCGACGAGGCGTTCGAACAGTGTTTGGACCGGGGGGAGGCTGACGAGATGTTGACCTACATGCAGAAGGAAATAAAGAAAACCAGGCAGGAAGGGCGCGAAGAAGGGCGCGAAGAAGGACAACTTGAAAAGGGGATTTCGGTTGCCCTGGCGATGCTCGCGGAGGGCGAGCCGGAAGAGAAGATTCTCCGCTACACCGGTCTTTCGGCCTCGCAGCTGGGGGAGATCCGGAACGGTCGGAAGTGAGCGTCCGAAACCGAAGTCGAGTGATCGGTCAGTCGAAAACGAATAATAAGAAAAGAGCCCGTTTCAGGGCTCTTTTCTTATTATTCGTTATTATTAAACATTCGAGGCTTTGAAGAGTCACCGCCCCCCACCAAAGGTGGGGGCTTGGTCTGTTAACCGCTCAGAGCGGTGCTGAAACCCTTGAGCTACCCAAGGTGGCTGATTAGAACGTCGAACAAAGTGCCATCACATTACAAATTTTGAGTGCATCCTTACTCTCCATGCGGCCCATCATGCTCAGTTTTCCGTCGTCCACACCAGCCGCAGGGAAAGATATATTATGCGGGGAATCCGATACTTTTTCTAAACGCCTCTTCAAAGGATTTCGAGCTGTCTCAGAAAAAAAGGCGTTATCCCGGAACTGTCAAACTCC
Source organism: uncultured Synergistaceae bacterium (assembly GCA_964426245.1). Classification (GTDB taxonomy): domain Bacteria; phylum Synergistota; class Synergistia; order Synergistales; family Aminobacteriaceae; genus JAAYLU01. The sequence goes on along the minus strand of CAYRPJ010000011.1, from coordinate 25,238 downwards.
GGGGTCCCCCGCCTCTGGCGGGGGACGATCATCTTTATTTATGTCGGCGAATGAAACGATGATGCAAAATCGCGCTTCCAAATCTGTAAGAAACATGCTATGATTGAAGAAATTTTCAAGCTGATTTGTTATTTGTGCATAAAAATAACAAGTAAATAGCATGGAATATATTAACGAAATGTATTATATCGCTTTTGCGATCTCTTGAAAATCATTTCCTTTCTGATGGGTTCGACTTGGTGTTTCATTTTGAGACTACTTTGGATCTGATATGCTGAAAAGCTATTGCGTGAAGGAAATCTGCAGATAAGAGTCTTTTAAAAAAGTGAAAATATTGCGCTGAAAGGAGTGGCGTCGTATGAATTCGTCGCCGTATGATAAACATCAAGAGGAATTGGAAAAAGAATTACGATTGGAAAAAGAGTACGAAGAAGCTGCTTTAGGTAGAGATCTGTCTGGCTTTGAAGCTTTATTGTGCAAGGTTATTGCCATTTCAATGACTTTATTTCAGGTCTATACTGCTTATTTCGGCATATTTACTGCGTTTAGACAAAGAGGATTGCATATTCTTTTTGTTTTAATTATTTGCTTTATGATAAAAAACTTTTCAAAAAAACATTCTGTCAACCGTATTCCTTGGTATGACTGGATTATAATTTTAATGGCGCTGTTTTCATACGGATATATCACTATGTTTGCTGATGTGATCACATCCAGATACCCTTTGGTAACAAAATTGTCGGGTATTCAGATGGCTGTCGGTATCATTGGTATTTTTACTCTTGTCGAGGCCAGTAGGCGTGTTATTGGCGGCGCGTTTACAGGCATTATCGTAGTGGCGCTTTTATATGGACTCTATGGTAATTATCTAAGTGGTTTGTTTCGCCATAGAGGTTTTACAATAATGTATTTAGTCGATTCGCTTTTTTTTACTTGGGATGGTATTTTTGGAATTCCAACCGCTGCTTCAGCGACCTATATTTTTATATTCATTCTTTTTGCGCATATTTTGAACAAGATAGGCGCCGGGCAATTCTTTTTAGATTTAGCAATAGGCTGTATGGGGCATAAAACAGGCGGTCCGGCTAAAGTTTCCGTTTTGGCTTCTGCTTTAATGGGTACAATCACCGGGTCTGCTACGGCAAATGTGGTAGGTACAGGATCTATCACCATACCTTTTATGAAAAATTTAGGTTACAGATCACATTTTGCTGCTGCAGTAGAAGCTGTTGCTTCAACGGGAGGACAGATCATGCCTCCGGTAATGGGTGCTGCGGCTTTTGTTATGGCAGAATACACAGGCATCTCCTACCTTAATATCGCGTTTGCTGCGGCTATACCCGCAGCTCTTTATTTCCTTGGGGTTGGCTTTCAAATACATTTTGAGGCAATACGATTAGGGCTTCTTGGCTTGCCCAAAGAAGATCTTCCCGATCTAAGACCTCTCATTCTTGGAGGATTTCATTATTTTATTCCATTGTTTACTGTGTTTTATATTTTAATACGGGGTTATTCACCGCTTTATGCAGGATTATGGGCTATTGTGGTCGCAGTGGTTGTGGCAAGTTTCAAGAAAATAAGCAGAATTTCATTCAAGCGGTTTTTAGAAGTTTTCGAGAGTGCGGCAAAAGGAGTAGTGGATGTTGCAATCGCATGTGCTGCAGCGGGGATTGTTATAGGGATCTTAAGCGTGACTGGCCTTAGTTTGAGATTTAGCAGTCTGATAATTGCACTGTCCGGTAACAATGTGCTGCTCGCTTTATTTTTTACGATGATTGTAGCTATTGTATTGGGGATGGGCCTTCCTGTTGTTGCTGCTTATATTATTCAGGCTGCATTGTTGGCTCCTGCACTCGTTTCATTAGGTATCCCCGTGCTGGCCGCGCATCTTTTCTGTTTTTACTTCGCTATTTTGTCACATATTACTCCGCCTGTATGTGTGGCCGCGTTTGCTGCGGCTGGAATTGCTCAAGCTCCTCCTCTAAAAGTAGCACTAACAGCGATAAAGCTCGGTATTGCGGCCTATATTGTTCCATTTATGTTTGTATTTTGCCCTGCGCTCTTGTTTATGGATTCGCCATTAATGATATTCTTTTCTTTCATCACTGCTTGTGTTGGAATGTATAGCCTGGCAATCGCTTCTTCTGGTTTTTATGTTAAAAAGGTGAATATTATAGAAAGAGTTCTGCTTGTTCTCGCCTCTCTTCTGCTGGTCCATGCAGACCTCTTAATGGATTTTGCAGGATTGGCGCTGTTTTTTTCAGTCATTCTCATCCATAAAAAAATGGTGATCTATAAGACAAAAAAACGTGACTAAAGAAGTTGAACGTAGTAGGAAGGGGGTGATTGATGGTTTGGTGTTTTTCAGAGCCCACTCCTGGAAGACCGAAATTCTGGTTACCGCTTTCTTGAAACCAAGTTACACGAAGTCCAAGAAAGCATCAAAAAGGAGGAAAAGAATATGAAAAGATTGATAATTTCCATCTTCGTGATCATGGTATTCCTCGCGACTGTTTCACCCGCAGCATTTGCTGACAAGGGTGCAAATTCTTATGAAGGATATGAGTTGGCATTTGCGACTGGTTCTATCGGCGGAACCTGGTATCCTCTAGCGGCAAAAATGGCTGCTATCATTACGGAAGAATTGAAATATCCCACATTCGTTGAGCCTGGCGGGGGAACGGCCAATGCTATTGGTGTTCAGAATAACATGTATCAACTTGCAATCACGTATAGCTTTACTGTGGATTGGGCTTATAACGGTACCGAGGGGACAGAATTTGAAGGGAACCCTCATACGAACCTCAGATCAGTTGCTGCCTTGTATCCCCAGATTCATTACGGAATTGTTTGGGCAGATTCAGGTATCGAGACGGTAAAAGATATCGTCGGGAAGCGGTATTCTCCGGGCCCAAGGGGATTTGGCGGAGAAACAATTAATAGGATGATTTTAGATTATTATGGTATCACGTACGATGATTTCTCGCGCGTGGAATTTGTCGGGAGTGGTGATGCGGCATCCTTGATGAAAGATAGGCACATAGATTGCATGATGCATGCCTCTGCGATTCCATGGGCTTTGATAGAGGAACTTGCACTATTGGGTCCTGGAATCGATCTTATCGATATGGATGAAGATTTGCTAAAATATCTGAATGAGCAGAATCAGGGTATCTTCCCTTATTCTATTCCTGCAGGATTTTATAGGGGAATGAAAAAAGACCGCACAACAGCCGCTTTTGCCCAGATAATAGCAGTTCATAAAGATGTGCCGGAAGAAGTTGTATATAATATAACAAAGACGCTTTTGAATAGTCGTGAAGCGCTGATAGAGGTCACAAAGTCTGCCGAAGCTTTCACAGCTCAAAATGCACCTAAGGGTACCGGAGTAATGCTACACCCTGGAGCAGAGCGTTACTATCGCGAAATTGGTGTCTTAGATTAAGAAGAAATTACCTGTTCTTTAAAACAAAAGCCGGGTTTGTAAGGCTGTTAGTCCGATACGAGTATATTAAAAAATAATCTATGCATAATTTTGTCTAGAGGGCTAGGGTCAGCATAATCAGACGATATATTAGACTTAAAATGGCAGAGCATTCATCGGCCTCGCTGTTTTAAGTCTAATATATCATATGTTATTGGAAATAAAGCTGCGATAACAATCATGAAGGGCATGAGCATGAAAGATGGTTCGCCTTTCCGACTTCAGCGTACGTCTGCCGGGCTTTCGATTTTCCGAAGCTGTTGTTTCCTGTTCTTTCTCCGATTTTCTGCTCTTTCCACTTTTCTTCACGAGTCAGTATGCATACTGCAGGTTCAGAGCCGGCACTCATTCCGTCGTTGGGTCCTTCACCCTATCTTCTAAAGATGCTACAATGCAGCAGTAGAGAGGAGACAACAGTATGCAAGCCGGCTACACGATATATGATTGTTTACCCGTTTTTTGATTAATGTTTCGCCAGCTGTTCTTCGGCAGGATATGCACAGTCGGTCCCGGTGACTGATTCAGCGCTCCGAACCGGCCTTCGGCGAACCCTTTCCCGCGTGTGCCGCTCTTTCTGTCCGAAAGCCTACGAGCTGAAAGGGATACACATGAATATTAAGGAAAAAACCACTGCATCACGAGCTCCGGTTACAGTTCCGGCGAGGAGCGCTCCTTTCCGGAAGCCGATCTGTCTTTGTGTTGCCTGCATCTCGATGCTTCTCCTCTCTTCCGCATCTGCGGAGCAGGCGGAAAACCGGTCGGAACCTGTGGAGATCACGATTGCGCAGGGGATAGCCCGGCATGGATATCTTTGGCCCCTGTTCGTGCAGGGTAGGGTGACGAGCCGTTTCGGAAACAGAACGCACCCGATAACGGGAGATGCCGATTATCATATAGGCGTCGATATCCACGTTCCGCAGGGGGCTGCTATACGCGCCGCGAATGCGGGCACGGTCATTTTTTCTGGCGCGCGGGGAGGATACGGAAACACGGTGATCGTTGAGCACGACAAGAAAAGCTTCTCCCTGTACGCGCACTGCGAACGGTTGCTTGCCGAGAAGGGGCGGAAGGTATACCGGGGACAGATCATCGCGACGGTGGGATCGACCGGAAGTACCACGGGTCCCCACCTGCACTTCGAGATCCGCATCGGCAGCTCTCCGGTCAATCCGTTGCAGTTCTGGAAAAAACACGCTGAATTCGACACGTTTTGAAACAGGGGGCACTCGGAGGAGCGCTCCTTTTATTTATCAGGAATTATCGATACCGAGAGGAGACCTGTACAGTATGCCGGCATTCGCACAGCGCATGAACACCATGGAGAAGTCGGCCGCGATCATCCGCGGCCTTTTCGGAGCTATGAACGACCCCGGGATCATTTCCTTCGGAGGAGGAGCCCCGGCGAAAGAAGCGCTTCCGGTTGATATCGTCCGGGAAATCGCGGACGACGTGATCAGGAGGGACGGTCGGGGGGTGGAGGCGCTCCAGTACGGCAATGTGATGGGGTTGCCCGACCTCAGGGAGATTGTGGTCGGCGAGCTGCTGGAACCCAAGGGAGTCCGGGCGTCGGCGGACAATATCCTCATCACGAGCGGGGGACTGGAGGGAATGAATCTTCTCTGTCAGCTCTTCATCGAACCCGGCGATGTGATCCTCGTGGAGTCGCCCACTTTCGTTCATTGCGTGGAGATCTTCGAGATGTTCCAGGCCCGGTGCGTCAGCGTGGCCATGGATGAGAACGGCATGGTTCCGGAGGATCTGGAGGCCAAGATCAGGCAGTACTCGCCGAAGATGGTCTACGTCATTCCTACCTTCCAGAATCCTACGGGGCGGACGCTTTCGCTTGAACGTCGTGAAAGGATCGCCGGATTGGGCAGCGAGTACGATGTCGTCATCCTTGAGGACGACCCGTACAGGGATATCCGGTACAGCGGAAGCGATCTTCTTCCGATCAAGGCTTTCGATACCACCGGGAACACCGTCCTGGCCAACAGCTTTTCGAAGATCTTCTCGCCCGGAAGCAGGCTCGGATACGTCCTCGCCTCGGACAGGATCACGGCGAAGCTCTTCGACGCCAAGACGGCCACGAATTCCCATACCTCCATGCTGCCGCAGGTCATCTGCGCCGAGTTCTTCAAGAGAGGGTATTATCCGGAGCATCACAGGAGAATCTGCGCTCTCTACCGCGAGCGGCGGGATACGATGATCGAGTGCATCGACACCTTTTTCCCTGAGGGCACGAAGAGGACGTTCCCCGACGGCGGGCTTTTCACGTGGGCGGAAATTCCCTGCGGGGTCAACACCACGGACCTGCTGGCCGAGTCCCTGGCGGATCCGGGTGTCCGGGTCGCGTACGTGGCCGGTGAGGGATTCTTCATCGAAGGAAACGGCATGGGGAACAACTGCATGAGAATCAGCTTCGGCGGAGTCGAACCGGAAAAGATACGGATCGGCGCTGAACGTCTGGGTCGGCTGATCCGGAGCAAGATCGACGACCGTCCGGGCTGTCCCGCGGTATAGAAAAGGGGCGGAATTCTCTGCAGCTGGACGGCGGAGGGAAGATGCGCCTTGGGAGAAACGGGATGAGAAAGAGACTCGCGTGGCTGTGCGCCGCGCTGATCGCTTCGGGAATGTTCACGCTCTTTGCGCGGTACGACATCCTTGAGCAGAAGCGGCGTTTCCTCGAGACGGTCGAGTCCGCGGAGGCGGTTTTCACTGTCCTGCTGGAAAAGAAGGTCAGGCTGTTAGGATACGGGTATTTTACCTGGACGGAGATGGTTCGTGCCCTTGAGGCCGATGACGAAACGTTTCTGCTGAGCGCTATGGATGAGATGCGTCCGCTCGGTGTCATGGGACTCGAATATTCGAGGAACGGAGAACCCTTCAGGCGCTTTGGGACGACGGTGCCGGTTTCGGAGTCGGTTGCGATCAGGAACGGTCTGCTGACATTCTCCGCGCGCCTTCCCGTCAGATACAGCGATCAGCGTCCGTCTCCGTATATGGCCGCTTTTCTGCTGGACCTGAGCGAAATGGACGACCTCTTTCTCGGTGACGGCGACAGCGAGCGATTTCGTCCGCTTTTCGCCGGGTTTCCGCCGGTGCGCTTCGGTGGTTCGGGAATACCTGTTTTCGGCGGCGGCGTGTTCATCGAGGATCCGTCGTTATATGCATATGCGCGGAACAACGCCGGGACGCTGCTGCTGGTTTTCTTCCTCTGCAGCGCTCTCGTCGTTCTGGCCGGAATCGTCGTTTCCAGGTCCCTGCGCCTGATGAATTTCGAGGGGCGTCTTCTGACCCTTTCTTCGGTGCTCGAGGAGCGCGACGCCTACACGAAAGGGCATGCCGAGAGAGTAGCCATGTACGCGGACACTCTGGCGAAGAGGCTTGGCCTGAGTACCGGCAGGAGGCGCCGCCTCCGTATCGCTTGCTTGTGTCACGACCTGGGCAAGATCCTGACTCCTGAAAAGATCCTCAACAAGCCCGGGCGGCTGACGGAGGAGGAATTCGAGGAGATTAGGAAACATCCGGTGACGGGGAGGGATATCGTCAGGCGTGTCCTTGAGGATCCGGGGATCGAACGGATGGTTGAATGCCACCATGAAAGGTGGAACGGTCAGGGGTACCCGAACGGCATCTCCGGAGAGCAGATTCCGCTGGAGGCGCGCATACTGTCGGTTGCGGACGTCTTCGACGCGCTGACCTCCGAAAGATCGTACCGGGGAGCAATGACGGCCGAGGAGGCGTACCGGGTCATGGAGGCGGATACCGGGCAAGGACTGGATCCCTCGATCGTCGCGGTTCTTCGCCTGCTGAAGCTCCCGGAAATAGAGGCTGCATCGACAGATGACCGGAAAGAGGCGGTGAGGATATGAGAATTGCACTTGTCGACGGGAATCCCGACGCCGGAAATACGCTCTTCGGCGAGCGGCTGGCCCTGCACGGCAGGGCTCTGTCGGAAGCGGGGCATACGGTTGAGCTGATTCGGCTTCAGGGAAAGACCATTCACTGGTGTACCGGCTGTTTCTCGTGCTGGGTGAAGACGCCGGGGATCTGTGTCTTCAAGGACGATCAGACCGATATTCTGCGCTCCTTTCTGAACTCGGACGTCGTTGTCTTCGCGTCGCCTCTCTTCATGGGCTTCTACTCGGCGTTGCTCAAGAAGACCATCGACCGTGTCATTCCGCTTATTATTCCCTACATAGAGTTCGCGGACGGAGAGTGCCGCCACCCGCTGAGGTACGACTCGATGCCCCGGATGGCCTTTCTCTACGAACGAGAGGAGGATACCGACGAGGAGGATATCGGGATCGTCTCGACGGCGTTCGAGCGGTTCGCCCGAAACGGACATACGAAATTCCTGTTCGCGCGCCCTCTGGGCGATGATTCAGGGGAGGTGCGCCATGCGATTGAACATCTTTAACTGCTCTCCGCGGGGCAGGAAGAGCAACACAGCTCTTCTGACCGAGGCCTTTGCCGAAGGTTTTTGCGCGAACGCGGAGAAAACGGGGAGCCTGAAGGAAGAGAACGATTTCCGGCACTTTTTCATCGCGGAACAGGAGGATTTCCGCTGCGCGGTTGAGGTTTTCCGCGAACCGTCGGTGGCGCTGACAGCCTTTCCGGTTTATGTCGACGCAATGCCGGGCATTGCAAAGGAGTTCATCGAAGCGATTGCGGTATACCGCGGACAGTGCGCGTCGACGCGAATGGTCTTTCTTATTCAGAGCGGGTTTCCGGAGGAGACGCACACCCGCCCGATGGCGGCGTACCTGCTGAAGATGGCGCAGCGTCTTGGCACGCCGTGCGATGGGGTCATCCGGATGGGAGGCGGAGAAAGCGTCCGCCGGAGAGCGGAATCTTCCGGCGGACGCAGACTGATGAGGCAGTACCGGCGACTCGGAAGCCGGTACGCCTCGACCGGTTCCCTGGACGAGGCGATTCTCTCCGGGCTCGCAGGGCCGAAACGCCTCCCAGGGGCAATTGTCCGGCTGACGCTTCCTCTGCTCAACTATCTGTTCTGGGGCACGCAGTTGAAACGCAACGACGCGTATTCCGGGCGTTTCGAACGCCCGTTGATGTAAAGGGGAAAGTGCAGGCCGGGGCTCTGCCGTTCATGCCGGAGAATCGGATGCGATGCATATTTGCGATTATTGTGTATAATGATGACGGCAGTGATTGCTGTTGCGTGGTGGTGGGATTTGCAGCGTAAGAGAGAGTGTGAAAAGTCTATATCTAAAAGGGGGTAGTATCATGGATTCTCAGAAGGCGCATGTGAAAGCGCTCGAGGCGAGGACTCTGCTGCTCAGCATTCTGGTCTCGGCGGCATCCGCGATTATCTGCATGCAGATAATCTCCCGCATCGGAATAACGCCCAATACCTCGATCATAGGGGCGCTCCTGGCGATGATTCTGGCGCGTCTTCCCATCGCGGGAATGAGTGCGTTCCGTTCGCTGGACAGGCAGAACCTGGTCCAGACGATGACGTCCGGCGCGGGGTTCGCGGCGGCCAACTGCACCTTGTTGTCGGTAGGCATCTTTTACGCCTACGGCGACTTCTCCCTGCTCATTCCGATGTTGCTGGGAGCGGGTATAGCCACTCTGATCGGCATGCACCTGGTCTATCGCACCTTCGATTCCGAGGTCTTCCCTGCGACGGGTTCATGGCCTCCCGGAGTCGCAACGGCACAGGCACTGATCGCCGGCGACGAGGGCGGCAGGAAGGGACGCAACCTTTTGGCGGCCATTTTCCTGGGCGCCCTTGGAAGCAGCCATCTGTTCATGTTTCCCGCTCTGGGAATCCGGGGGCTCCCGATGGCGGGCATCGGTATCGCCTTCATCGCCAATGTCGTCGCGATGATCGCACTGGCCGTCGGTCTGATCATTCGAGGCTATTTCCCGTTCATTTCAGCGTGGATCGCTCCCATGGCCGAGAGCTTCGGTTTTGCCAACATTCCGGTCGATCTTGGAAAAACCTACATTCCGCACGGCGTCATGATCGGCGCGGGAGTCATCACCCTCGTCCAAGCGCTTTTGATCATCTTCAAAAGCAAAAAGAAGGACGGCCAGGAAGTCTCACAAGAGACCTACACCGTTTCCCCGGCCTCTGTGAAGACGGCGCTCTCCTATCACGTTCTCCTCTTCGCCGCGGGCGCGGTCGCCCTGGCCCTCATGAGCGGCATCTGGGGTGAAATGACGACGAGCAAGCTGATCATATGGATCCTGTGGTGCACGTTTTCCGCAACCGTCGCCCCCATCCTCGTCGGATTGTCGGCGATGCACTCCGGATGGTTCCCGGGATTCGCCGTTTCCATCATATTCCTGACCCTCGGAATCTTCATGGATTTTCCTCCCCACGCACTCGTGCTGCTCACAGGATACGTCGCCAGTACCGGACCGTGTTTCGCCGATATGGGATATGACCTGAAGACTGGGTGGATTATCCGCGGCCGGGGATCGAATCCGGCCTATGAAATTGACGGACGCCGCCAGCAGATGATCGCCGAGGTGGTCGGCGGGATTATTGCCGTTGTCGTCACCGGGCTTCTGATGCAGATGCACTTCAAGCTGGATATGGTGCCGCCTGTCAGCAGAGTCTTCGCCGCGACGGTAAAGGCCGGCGTTCATCCTGAAATTATGAGGCAGCTCGTCATCGCCAGCGTCTTCGGCGCTGCGCTGCAGTTCATCGGCGGCGCGAAGAGGGCCGTGGGCATCCTGTTCGCGACGGGACTCCTGATCAACAATCCTATCTACGGAATCGGCCTGCTCATCGCGCTGCTGATCAGGTGGCCTCTGGAAAAGAAGTACAAGCCGGAGCTTGAGATCTACGGCGGCGGATTCGTGGCCGGCGACGGTATCTACGGCTTCGTGAACGCGCTGATACGGACGTTCGGCTAATGGAAGGGAAAAGACGGGTCGGCCTCATCCGCGTTCTGACGACGACGGATGTGAAGCTGCTGAATCTTCACGGCGAGTTGGTCATGGGATATTTCCCGGGACTCGACGTTTTGTCGGCCTGCATTCCGGACCAGCCGGAGGGAGTCCACGACGACAAGACGGAGCGGATGGCGGTGCCGAAGGTTCTCGCGCTTGCCCGGAAGATGGAGGAGACCGGCGTCGAAGCCGTGATCGTGAGCTGTGCGGGGGATCCCGGAGTGGATCTTGCAGCCGCCGCATTGAAGATCCCGGTTGTAGGGGCCGGAAGGGCCGTTGCGGCCGTGGCGAGGGCACTGGATCTCCCCGTCGGAGTGCTGGGCCTGACACCGCTCGCGCCGGACCCGGTGGCAAAGATTCTGGGCGACCTGGTGATCGCCAATCTTGTTCCTCACGGCGTGCGGTCCACACTCGACCTGATGACGCCGCACGGGAAGGAGTCCGTTCTCGCGTCGGGCAAAAAGCTGAAGGAGATGGGGGCAAGAGCGATTCTTCTTGCGTGCACAGGAATGTCCACGATCGGAGCCGCAGGATTCCTGACCGGAGAGCTTCGGATTCCTGTTATCGATCCCGTTCGCTCCGAGGCCGCGGTCGCATGGACCCTTCTGGGATGAAATAAGGAGATGGAGCAATGTCGGAAATGATGATCACACGAGAAGTGGCCGAAGCCGCTCTTCTTGGGGGAGCGGTTCTCGGCGGCGGCGGCGGAGGCAGTATGGCCAAGGGCAGGCTGAACGTGGAAGAGGCCCTTTCAGCCGGACCGCTCCGCTTGGTCGATATCGACGATGTGCCGCCCGATGCCGTTCTCGTTACGGGATCCGCTGTCGGTGCTCCTGCCGCTGTCGAGGCGCAGGTCGCTCCGAAGGATTATATGCGGGTAGTCGAGATGCTGATAGCGAACGGCTGCCCGAAACCCGGGGGATTCATCCCCAACGAATGCGGCGGAAGCTCTATTACGAACGGATGGATTCCGGCTGCCCTCATGGGGCTTCCGGTTGTGGATGCCCTGTGCAACGGGCGTGCGCATCCCACCGGAACAATGGGATCCATGGGGCTTCACAGGGATCCTTCATATGTCTCGCGACAGGCGGCCGCGGGAGGGGCCCCGGAGAAAGGGCTCTATCTGGAGATGTACGTTTCGGGGAAGCTCGAGATGACGGCGTCGATGATCCGCACTGCTGCCGACAAGACCGGAGGTCTCGTCGCCGTTGCGCGCAACCCGGTCGAGGCTGCCTTCGCGAAACAGTACGGCGCCTGCGGAGCGTTGAAACAGGCCGTACGTCTTGGCCGGCGCATGATGGAAGCGAGCAGCCGGGGCGGCGGGAACGTGGTGTCGGAAGCAGTCGATTTTCTTGGAGGAACGGTCGTTGCGAGGGGCGAGGTTACCGAACTCGAGATCGTGACCCGGGGAGGATTCGACACAGGACGCATCGTAATCGGCGATTGCGAGACGACGTTCTGGAACGAGTTCATGACTTTGGAGAGAGGCACTGAGCGAATCGGAACATTCCCCGATCTGATCATGACGCTGAACGCGGCGGACGGACTGCCTGTCACCACGGCGGAGCTTCGAAAGGGGCAGGACGTCTTTCTGATCCACGTCCCGGCGGAGAAACTGCTCCTGGGAGAGGGGATGCGCTGCCTGGACCTCATGCAGAGCATCGAATCGGTGGTCGGAAAAGAGATCGTACGATATATCAAGGGTGAACTTCGGTAGGTCCGGGTTCGAACAGTTTTTGAACGAATCCGCGAGCCCCTTCCTGCCGGGAGGGGCTCGCGGCGCAGGCGAGTCGGCGGGCTTGAGAAAAAGGGCGGAAAAAGCGCCCGGTTGTCCGCCAGTGGGAACTTCTTCCCTGCACGAATTGCAATGGGAATCGCTGCGTGCGATTATTCTGTTTCGAAGGAGGTTTTTTCATGTCGATGAAATATGTCATAGAATCCTACGAGCTGCTCGACAGCCCTTGCGTCTCGGGTGAGACGGTAGGGGCCGCGCTGATCGAGGCAGGAGTGGACGCGGGAAACATCACGGTGAAGACGGTCCAAGGGCCCAAAGGGCAAACGGATTTCGTCAAGGTGTGGATTCCGGGATCGGAAGGGAGACGGTCCGGCGGCAAGGCGCCGACCCTGGGGATTGTCGGGAGGTTGGGAGGAATAGGGGCCCGTCCTGAGCGCATCGGGTTGGTCTCCGACGGAGACGGTGCGGTTTCGGCTGTCGCCGCGGCCCTGAAGCTTGGGCATATGGCGAGCATCGGGGATATTTTGAAGGGAGACGTCTTCATTTCAACGCATATCTGCCCGAATGCACCGACACGCCCCCACGACACGGTCCCGTTCATGGACTCGCCGATCAACATGACGATCGCGAACGGGGAGGAGATGAGCGAGAGTCTGGACGCGGTGCTCTCCATCGACACGACCCGGGGCAACAGGATCATCAACCACCGCGGATTCGCGATCTCTCCGACGGTGAAGGAAGGGTATATCCTCAGGGTGAGCGAGGACCTCCTCTCCCTGATGACGTACGTCACGGGAAAGGCGCCGGTCGTCTTCCCCATCACGACGCAGGACATCACTCCCTACGGAAACGATCTGTATCATCTGAACAGCATCCTGCAGCCGTGCACCGCGACGACGGCCCCTGTGGTCGGTGTGGCGCTCACGGCGGAATCCGCGGTTCCGGGGTGCGCGACAGGGTCGTCCCAGGTCGTTGATATCGAAGCCGCAGTCCGTTTCGCTCTTGAGGTCGCGAAGGATTTCGGAGAAGGAAAGGTCGAATTTTTCAACGAACGCGAGTTCGAACACATTGTGAGCCTTTACGGAACGATGAATCACCTCCAGACGATGGGAAAAGGAAAGTAGCGCACAGTCATGAAATGCCAGTTCACGTTGACGGTGACCGAGGGAAAGCGCCTTATCGCGAAAGGGATCGCCGCATTGCCCGAGGTGCGGAACGCCCTGTCCTCCGGCAGAATCCTGCTGAAAGGGGGAACGACCGTTTCGGCGCTTTGCGAGGAGCTGTGCGGCCGTCCTTTGAGAATATCGGGGCGTATCACGCCCAGGGGGACGGTCTCTTCGGGGAAGCCGGATCTTGAGGAAGCCCATTCGATTCTGCTGCGAAACGGTCTTCCCGAGAAGGCGGACGGCCGTCTCGCCGAGATAGGGCGGGAAATGGGGCCGAACGATGTCTCGGTGTGCGGGGCCAATCTCATCGACGCCTCCGGGAACGCGGCCATGATGGCGGGACGGGATCTGTGCGGAGAGCCGGGCAGCGTGATTCCCGCGCTCGAAGCGGAGGGCGTCGTGTGCCTTGTTGCTGCGGGGCTGGAGAAACTCTCTCCCTACCCGGTGAGAGAATCCTGCCGCTCCGCCGGACGGAAAGTCTCCTCCTGGTCGATGGGAATGGCGGTGGGGCTCGTTCCTGTTCCGGGCAGGGTCGTCACGGAGATGGACGCCCTGGAGATACTGGGGTACGGACGCCGGTGGCTTGCGGGACGGGGCGGTATCGACGGAGCCGAAGGGGCTTCGACGTTTGTGGTCGATGAGGAGCCGGAACGCCTGGAAGATCTTGTGAAGCTGATTCAATCGATAAAAGGCGCACGGGAGAGCGGTGTTCCCTCTTCCCTCGAGGAGTGTCTGCACTGCGGCCCTCACCGGACGACGCACCTGGCGTGCGTGTACGGCCACGGATCGTGTTTTGCACGGAAGGAGGAAATCCCGTGAAGAAGATAATCGGAACGGTTACGATAGGCCAGTCTCCGAGAGTCGACGTGATTCCCGAGATCGCGTCCCTCATCGGCGAGGATGTCGAGATACGGGAGGCCGGGGCGCTTGACGGTCTTACGCGGAAAGAGATCGACGCGATGGCTCCCGTCCGGGGGGATTACGTGCTTGTCACCCGGCTGGCGGACGGCTCTTCCGTCCAGGTGGCGGAGCGGTTTATCACTCCCCGCATCACCGAAAAGATCCAAGGGCATTTTCAGAACGGAATTCCGCTGGTGCTGCTGCTCTGTACCGGCGAGTTCCCCGGCTTCGACACGGCCGGACTGCTCATCAGGCCGCAAAAGGTCTTGTACAATGCCGTTGCCGCAGTGGCGGAAGGACAGCGCCTCGGAATCCTGACGCCGTCCGCTGAACAGGTTGAGCAGTCGGAGCACCGCTGGAGTACCATTGGAAAGGCGGTCCGGGCCGTTCCCTCGTCCCCTTACGCCGATGCGATGGACGCCGCGGCGGCCGCGGCACGGAAGCTGAAGGAGTGGGGCGTTCATCTCACCGTGCTCGACTGCATAGGGTACACCCTCGAAATGCAGAGGCTGGTCCGCGAGATTACCGGCAGGCCCGTCGTTCTGGCCCGTGGAATAGTGGCCCGCACAGTGGCGGAACTGATCGGCTAGGCGGCGCTGAAGGAGTGGAGGAAATGGATTTCATAACTGTCTCAAAGCGTCTCTTGACGGACAATATGGGACTGCGGGCTTCCGAGTCGTTGCTGGTGGTATACGATGAGACGACGCTTCGTATCGGAGAGAGTCTTTTCGAGGCCGGGATGCAGCTCGGCGCCCGTGCTCTGGCCTTGCGAATTCCGCCGCTTCTGAAAAACGGAGAGGAGCCTTTTCCCGTCGTCGCGCGGGCAATGGCGCTGTCCGACGTCGTCGTCGCCGCCACCGGAAA
This sequence comes from uncultured Synergistaceae bacterium, assembly GCA_964426245.1. Taxonomy (GTDB): domain Bacteria; phylum Synergistota; class Synergistia; order Synergistales; family Aminobacteriaceae; genus JAAYLU01. The sequence continues at coordinate 10,162 of CAYRPJ010000011.1, read as the reverse complement.
ATCGCTGACGCACACGCAGGCGAAAAAAAGCGCATGCGCGGAGGGAGCAAGGGTTGCCACGATGCCGGGGATCACGGAGGACATGTTCTTCAACGGCCCCATCACAGCGGATTATACGAAGGTCTCTGAACTGACGAAGAAGGTCTGTCTCCTTCTTGATGAAGCGGGCGAAGCGGAATTGCGTTCCGGAGAAGCAGTGCTCAGGATGTCGCTGGAGGGGCGGCGCGGGGTTGTGAGCGACGGAGTCTACCGGAACAGCGGCGAGTCCGGCAATCTGCCATCGGGTGAGGCGTTTATGGCCCCCGTTGAGGGAACGGCGGAGGGGGACGTGCTTGTCGACGGCTCCTTCGCGGGGCTCGGCGTCCTGGAGAGCCCGCTGAGGCTCGTCTTCAGCAAGGGAGTCCTCGTGAGAGCGGAAGGGCCGGATGCCGCCCGTCTCGAGACGATGCTCGGGGAGAATGCCTTCGCGAGGAACCTGGCGGAATTGGGGATCGGAACGAACGAGAAAGCCAGGGTGACCGGCGTGATCCTCGAGGACGAAAAAATCTACGGGACGGTCCACATCGCGCTGGGAAGCAACGACACGTTCGGCGGTACCGTTTCCGCCGGAATTCACGTCGACGGGATCATCACGAAACCGGAACTTCTTCTCGACGGCAGGACAGTCGTAAAAAGCGGCAGGGTACTGGTCGAGTAGAAAGAGGGCGGATCCCCGCGGATCCGCCCGGAATCTCACTGTTTCTTGAAGTCCTCCCGGACGGGGCAGAAAATGTCCACGACGACGGTGTCCTCGTGGGCATATCCTCCGTGTGCTTCTCCGCCCGCGAAGACAAGCCCCTGTCCGGGAGTGAGGATTGCAACCTGGTTGCCCGAGCGGAGCTCCATCTTCCCGGAGAGCAGAAGGGTGATCTGCTCGTGAGGATGGGAATGCTCCGTGAGTTCCGTTCCTCCCTTGATCTCCCAGTGGGCGAGGGTCATTCCCTCCGAGTGGACGAATTTGCCGGTGAATCCCGGTCTTCCTGTGAACGCCTCGATGCCCGCCATGTCGAATGTTTTCATTGCGCACACGCTCCCTTTCATTCGAGTGATGCTTCCGGTCCCGTACTCCGCGATTCCGGGGATTGCCCCTTGACACTTTCCGAAACGGAAGGTATAAGAAGAAAACCTTTTTCAATGATATGATAAAAAAGCGATGAAGGGAAGAGTACCTTTTCCCCTGCCGGACAGAGAGGAAGAGCCTCGGCTGAGAGTTCTTCCCCGGAGGGCGTGCGTTTTATGAGAATGAGGACTGTATACCGTTTTTCGGGATATGTCCCTGCGCGTCCGCGGGAAATGGGAAGACCGCCCCTGAGCCGGCGACGAAGTCCGTCCACGTGTTTTCGTGCGGAGAGAAGTAGCCGGGGTCCGCCCCTTACAGCGGGTGAAAGCCGCCGATTTCCGTCCTGAACCAGGATGGAAGCCGGAATTGGAGTGGAACCGCGATGAGCCTGCATCGTCTCCGAAATTGGGAGCGTGCGGGCTTTTTTCATTTTGGGAGGGAGATTCATGAAAAGAGGCATTCTGTATTCCTACGGAAAATATCTTCCCCTTACGGAGAAGACGCCGAGGTTGTCGCTCTGCGAAGGGGACACTCCGCTGGTTCCCCTCGGAAACCTCGGCAGAGAGCTCGATATCGAGCTGTTCGGAAAGTACGACGGACTGAACCCGACGGGTTCGTTCAAGGACCGGGGGATGGTCCTGGCTGTTTCGAAGGCGCTGGAAGAGGGGGCAAGGGCGGTCATCTGCGCTTCGACAGGCAACACGTCGGCTTCCGCCGCCGCCTATGCCGCATTGGCGGGAATTCCCTGCTTCGTGCTGCTGCCGGCGGGGAAGGTGGCGATCGGCAAGCTGGCACAGGCGCTGATCTACGGTGCGAGAGTACTCGCCGTCAGGGGAAATTTCGACAGGGCGCTTGAAATGGCGCGCCAGGGGGCCGGAGAGAGCGGTTTCGCTCTGGTGAACTCGCTGAACCCCTACAGAATTTCCGGGCAGAGAAGCGCCGCGTGGGAAATCTGCGACGAACTTGAGGGGCCGCCCGACTGGCTGGTGCTTCCCGTAGGAAACGCAGGAAATATCAGCGCCTACTGCGCGGGGTTCGAACTGTACCGGGATGCCGGGCTCATAAGAACTCTTCCCCGTCTTGTCGGCGTTCAGGCCGAGGGGGCGGCGCCTCTCGTAAACGGGGTTCCCGTGGATGCGCCGGAAACGGTCGCCACGGCGATCCGCATCGGCCGGCCGGTCAGTGCGGACAAGGCCGAACGAGCCGTACAGATATCGGGCGGCCGTTTTCTGGCGGTCTCTGACGAGGAAATCCTGGATGCGCAGAAAAAGCTTGCTTCTTCGGACGGCCTCTTCGCGGAACCCGCTTCGTGCGCTCCTCTCGCGGGTCTGTTGAAGCTGAAAAGAGCAGGAGAGCTTCCCCCCGGACTGCGCATCGTACTTGTCCTCACGGGTAACGGGCTGAAGGATCCGGACGCGGCGGGAGCGAGGGTCTCCGTTCCCCTTGAGATCGACGGTACGAGGGAAGCCCTCATGGAGGTGCTCTTATCGTGAGCCTTCTCCGGATAAAGGTTCCCGCCTCCAGCGCGAATCTCGGATCGGGGTTCGATACGGTAGGAGTCGCGCTCTCCCTGTACAATTTCTTCGACGTGCTCGAAATTCTTCCTTCCGGACTGTACGAAGTCGACGTCGTCGGAGAGGGTGGAGGGGATACAGCTCTTATCGGCCGGAACGGCGTCGTCGAGAGCTACGAGAGGGCGTGCAGGGAGTGGGGGATGGAGCCTCCGGGGCTGCGCCTCCAGACGATGAACGCCATTCCCATGAAGCGCGGACTCGGCAGTTCTTCATCAGCGATCGTCGGAGGCGTCTGCATCGCCAACGAGCTGCGCGAACGCCCACTTGCGAAGGAGGAACTGCTGCCGCTGATGGTTTCGATGGAGGGGCACCCGGACAACGTGGTTCCCTGCTGCCTGGGAGGTATGGTCGTGAGCTGCTGGGACGGCCGCGATCTGAAGTACGTCAGGATGCCCCCTCTTCCTTCGGATATTCTCGCCGTTGTGGCTGTTCCGGCGGTTGAGCTGAGTACCGAGGATGCGAGAAAAGCGCTTCCGAAACACGTGCCGATGAGCGATGCCGTGTATAATGTAAGCCGCTCGGCGTTGCTGGCGGCATCCTGGGCCACCGGGAACTGGGAAAACCTCGGGTGGGCGATGGACGATCGTCTTCACCAGCCCTTCCGGGCGAGGCTCTTCCCCGGGGGCGAGGCGATTCTGGAAGAGGTCCGCCGCATCCCCCAGTGCTCCGGCGTGGCGATCAGCGGATCCGGGCCGAGCGTGCTCGCCTTCGCTCGAGACGAGGCTCATCGGGTGGCGGAGCTGATGTGCTCGATTTTTTCCCGTTTCGGAGTCCGTTCGCGCTTCTTCGTCCTCGCCGAGGACGGAGACGGAGTGAGCGTGACCAAGAATGCGGGAAGTTCCGAGATTTTCCGTCCTCTTCGGAAAGGAAGTGTGTTTTCGATGACATTCGGCGTCGACAGTTCCGGCCGGTGCGTGGTCGGTGAAGTGATCTCGGACCGCGACGTGGCGAAGATCGCGGTTTTGGGCGTTCCCGACGTTCCGGGCGTGGCCGCCCGCCTTTTTTCGGACCTCGCCTCATCGGGTGTGGGAGCCGAGATGATCGTGCAGAGCGTGATGCGGGGGCAGATGAACGATATTGCCTTCATCGTGAAAAAGAGCCTGCTGGGCGAGGCCATCGCGATATGCAGATCCTTCGCGGCCGCAGTCGGGGCCCAGGGAGTCACGTTCGACTCCGAGGTGGCCAAGGTCGCGCTCAAGGGGGATCATCTGGCAGGATGTCCGGAGATCCCTTCGCAGATGTTCTCGGTGCTTGCGGGCTTCCGGATCAATATCGACATGATCGCCGCCGCATCCACCGTAATCGCCTGCATCGTCGCGTCAAGCGACCTGGAAGGAGCTGCGGGAGCTCTCTCGCAGGCGTTTCTGCGTTGATTACCCTGTCTCGCGGAGACAAGTTGCTGTACAATAGGAAAACAGGCCGGTCTGCCCGGAGGGAACGGGCGGCGGCTCCGGGAGAACCCTTTCCGCGGAGCGGATACGGGCCGTGAAACGGAGAGCAATTCTATCCTTGGGAGGGGACTTCATGACATACTTCCGAGCATTACATCCCGCGCGTATCTGCTGCGGAACCGCATTACTCCTCGCGCTCATGGTTTTCGGGGGCGTCGCCTTTGCCGATGAACTGAAACTGACTTCGGACAGCATGCGGTACGACTCCGCGACGGGCTTTTTCGACGCCGAAGGGAATGTGAAGATAACCAGGGGTGAAATGCTTGTAACGGCGAGGAAGGCGGAAGGAAACATGTCCAGCGGGGAGATCCACCTTGTAGGGGATGTCCATATCTCCGGTTCATGGGAAGGGGAAGAGGTGGATGTCAAGGGGCAGATCCTCTCCGGTACCCTGCGGGAACCCCGCGGCGTCTCCTTCCAGGGGACGGTTCGCGGAGTCTGGGGAAACAGGCAGATCGACGCGGAGGATCTCAGGATGAAGGGGAACTCTTTTTCCGTCTCGACGCTCCGGCGGTACATCGACAAAACCGAGGGCTTTTCCTTCTCGTGCCGAACCATCGAAGGAAAGATTGAGGACGGCCGGATCACTGAATTCACCGCGTCCGGCGCTTTTTCATTCACGACGTCTCCGCCCCGGGGGATGCCCACCAGGATCCAGGGGGACCGGGCGGTCTATTCTCTGGCCCGCGGGTCGCTCGTGGTGACCGGCAACGTCTCAGCGGTCCAGGACGGGCGCTCCCTGCGCTCGGAGTCGCTGATCTATTTTCCGAAACAAAACCGGGTAGAGGCCACCGGCAGCCCGCAGTTGATCTTCAAACTGAACGAAAGCAAGCCCTAACGATGGACAAGACTCTCTCCGCACGCGGTCTGAGCAAGGCGTACAAGGGACGGACCGTCGTTTCCTCCGTGAATCTCGACGTCGGCATGGGCGAGGTGGTCGGACTCCTCGGTCCCAACGGAGCGGGAAAGACCACGTCCTTCTATATGATCGTCGGCCTGATTCCGCCCGACGCGGGAACGGTGACGGTGAATTCGAAGGACCTGACGCAGCTGCCGGTCTATCGGCGTGCACGCCTCGGCGTTGGCTATCTTCCCCAGGAGGCTTCCATCTTCCGGAGCCTGACCGTCCGGGAGAATATCGAGCTCGTCCTGCAGGAGAACCCGCCGCCGGGAGAAAAGCCTTCGACGGTTGCGGACCGGCTTATCGAGGATTTTGGCTTGGCGAAGATCGCCAATATCCGGGGGTATTCGCTGAGCGGCGGGGAAAGGCGCAGGGTCGAGATCGCACGCAGCCTTGCCATTCTTCCGAACTTCCTGCTGCTCGACGAGCCCTTCAGCGGCATCGACCCCATCGCCGTCTATGACATTCAGCAGATTATCCTCGGACTCCGCTCCAAGGGGTACGGCATTCTTCTGACGGATCACAATGTCCGCGATACGCTCGCAATAACGGACAGGGCGTATCTTATCCACCAGGGGGAGATCGTGATAGAAGGCTCCCCCGACGAGGTCGCCGAGAGCGAGGTGGCCCGGAAGTTCTACCTTGGCGACCAGTTCTCCTGGTAGGGAGGCAGTTCGTTCCACCTGCTCCCCCGAAGAAGTTCCGCAAGGTGCTCCACCGACTTCGCGACCTCCGGCGAGAGAAAATCTCCGAAACCCCGGAAAGCGGGCTGAATACCGAAGATGACGACTTCAAGCCTTGGAAGGAGAGGGGCCAGCAGGAGCGAAAGCGGAATGCCGTGACTGCTGAACGAGAGGTTCTCCGAGTCGCTCAGATTCATCCGCCGGACGGCGCCGCCGGGAAGTCCCATCTCGGCGGCGTCCGCCACGAGAAGCAGGATCGGAGGGGAATCTTTTCGCCGCTGCCGCACGAGGCGCCTCAGCGGGGAGAGAAAGTTCTCAGGGGTGGTTTCGCAGTTCACCACGAGCAGCCCTTCCGGCGGATTTCGCTGCAGCAGAGAGTAGAGGGCGGGGCCGGCCCCGTCGTCCCGAAGCAGGGAATTGCCGATGCACCACAAAATTGTCCGGTTCATATCACTACACGCTCCTCAGTCATGAAGTCGGAGATCAGGAGGCTCTGTAAGTTGGCGAAAACGACACATACCATGGTGCGCCACGCACTCACGATGATGCTGGGCACATTGGCCAGCAGGGTGCTCGGCCTCATCCGCGAGATCATCACGGCCGCCTGGTTCGGCGCATCAGGAGTGCTTGACGCCTTCAACGTGGCGTTTACGCTGGCGAATCTCGCTAGGCAGCTCCTGGCGGAGGGGGCGCTGTCGGCCTCTTTTGTCCCCGTTTTTTCGAGGGTTCTTGCGGCCAAGGGCAGGGAAGCCGCGGAGCGTCTTGCACGCCAGACTTTCTCCGTCCTGCTCGCCGGAACCGCAGGCGCCGTTCTGATAGGAATCGCGATATCGCCTCTGCTCGTCACGATTATGGCCCCGGGATTCGATCCTGTCAAAGCCGCTCTCGCGACATCCCTGACGAGATGGATGTTTCCTTTTCTCCTCTTCGTCTCGCTCGCCGCACTTGCAATGGGAGTGCTCAACAGCATGGGTTCCTTTTTCGTCCCGGCTCTTGCGCCTGCCCTGAGCAATGTCGTCTATATCGTTCTGGTGGTGCTCATGGCATCGTATTACGGCCCATGGGCCCTTGTCCTCGCCGTGCTTTCAGGAGGGGTGTGCCAGTTTCTGCTTCAGTGGGTTTGGTCGGGCCGAATGGGCGTATCGCTCCTGCCGTCGCGCCCCGACCTGAAGGATCCCGACCTCCGGAAGATGCTCGCCCTCTTTCTCCCGTACGCCGCGGGACTCTCCCTGAACCAGGTGAACCCTGTCATCAGCCGGATGCTGGCATCTTTTCTGGAGGAAGGGGCAATTTCGGTGCTCAACTACGCCAACAGGGTGATCCAGCTCCCGCTCGGTATCTTCGTCATCGCCGTATCCCAGGCTGTTCTTCCGCAGCTTTCCAGGTGCTCTCCAGACGATGTGTCCGACTTCAGGGACATCATGCGGGACTCGCTCCGCTTCACTCTCTTCGTGGTCTTTCCGGCGACGCTCGGTCTGGTGCTGGTATCCGACGAAATCGTCCACCTGCTCTTCGTAAGGGGGGCGTTCGATCTCCCGGCTTGGAGAGGAACCTCCATCTCCCTTGCGATGTACTCGCTCGGCCTTCCCGGCATGGCCGGCTCGACGGTCATTATGCGGGGGCTCTATGCCCGCGGCCTTCCGCGCGGAGCTCTCGTGACAACCCTTTCAAGCGTGGTCGCGACGCTGCTTTTCTCCATCGCGCTGATGAGACCGTTCTCGTTCGGCGGACTTGCGCTGGCTACTTCGCTCGCTTTCACGCTCTCCGGACTGGTGGGTGTCCGCATTCTCTCCCGGAGCATCGGAATGAAGCTCGGCATTTTTTCCCTTGCGTGGGCGGGGAAAATGGTGGTCTCGCTGCTTTTCACGTCGGGAATCGTCCTTTCCTGGCGATGGCTGATCCCGTATTCGCTCGAGTTTTCAACGTCTTTACGCGCGGCGTGGGTCGGCGGCATTTTTTTGGCGGCCGCGGCCGGTTTCGGCGGAATTACCGCGCTGCTGAGGTTTCAGGAGTGGCGCTGGCTCTTCGCCGCCCTCGCGGGCAGGAGAGAGCGGCGGAATTCCCGGCACAATACAAACAAGGAGGAATGAACCATGTCTTTCTGCAGAAGAACAGCTGTTTTTCTGGTCGTCTTGTTCCTTTTGCTCCCCGCGCCTTCACGGGCGCAGGATGTCGATGCTCTGCTCGAGGAGCGGAGCGCCTTTCTCTGGTTCGAAGGCGAGGCTCTGGGCGATCTCATCATAGGGGCCAGGGCGCAGTTTGCGTTCGTCTACGTGGACAGCGCGCTTGCGAGGGCCGTCGCGGAGGATTCCGATGCACCCGAGTGGTTGAGAAGCAACATCCAATTTTTCGGGAGCAGGGAGACGCGCCAAAAAGCTCTTTTCATCGTTCAACTCAGGACGATCAGGAACCTCAAACTCGAGCTTCCGATGATCACGATCGGAACGCATGCCCTTTCGGCGGCGGACGCTCTCACAAACATCCATTACGTTCCGCTGGGGGATCTTCCTCCCGGCTTGGCCGTCTCCTTCGCGGTCGCGGTTCCTCTTTCGGCCGTGAAGGGAAAGAGCGTCCCGGTCGCCGTCGGAGAGTATGCTTCGGAACTGGGGTTCTCCATCCGATGAGAACTCCGCCTGAAGAGGCGTTTCTCACCCTCGGAATGGAGAGCAGTTGCGACGATACCGCAGTAGCCGTTCTGCGCGGCCAAAGAAACGTCGAATCCGAACTCCTCTCCAGCCAGCTCGAGGATCATGCCCCCTTCGGCGGCGTGATCCCCGAGTTCGCTGCGAGAAGGCACCTCGAAGCTTTTCTCCCGCTCACGGAGGAGGCGCTGCGAAGGGCGGGTGTCCTTGAGCCTCGACGGCAGATCGGTCTCATCGCCGTCACGGCCGGTCCCGGACTCATGGGATCTCTTCTCGTCGGGGTCATGGCCGCCAAGGCGCTCTCCCTCGCGTGGAACGTGCCTCTGCTCGGGGTGAATCACCTGGAAGGGCACATCTTCGCCAACGTCGTTTCCCACCCCGAGCTCTCTCCTCCTTTTCTCTGCATGATCGTCTCTGGAGGGCATACGGAGATCGTTCTCGTCGAGTCCTTCGGCAGATACGCCTTCCTCGGGGGGACGCGCGACGACGCGGCCGGAGAGGCGTACGACAAGGTCGCCAAGGTACTCGGCCTTCCGTATCCCGGAGGCCCTGCCGTCGACAGGCTGGCTTCATCGGGCGACCCGCTGGCCTTCGATTTTCCCGTACCCCTCAAGGGAAGCGGCGGAGTAGTCTTCAGCTTCAGCGGTCTCAAGACGGCTGTCATTACGCGGATCAAAAAGATACGGAAAGAGGGGGATCATCTTCCCGTAGAAGATCTCTGCGCGTCCTTTCAGAGGGCAGTTGTGCAATCGCTGCTTGCCAAGCTGCGCCTTGCCGTCGGGATGACCGGAGTGCGCACCGTCTCGCTCTCTGGAGGTGTCGCGGCGAACAGCGCTCTTCGAAGGGAACTGACGAGCCAGAAAGGGTGGAAGGTGTACCTCCCGCCTCCGGGACGGTGCACCGATAACGCCCCTATGATCGCGGCCGCAGGATATGCGGCTTTTCAAAGGGGAGAGAAATCCTCTCTTTCCCTGGCGCCGGATCCTTCGTGGGAGATCTGGAAAAAGTGACTCTCAAAGAATATATCAGTAATTAAAAGAAAAAGCTCGTTTTCGAGCTTTTTTTGAATATAATCGGCCTTATTTCTCCCTCCTTGTGCTTGAGAATCCTTCCTCTCATCCGTAATATCTATGGCGGTCAATTTAGCACTCGATCGATATGAGTGCTACCATCTTGTAAAACAATATTTTGGGAGGGATTCTGTACCATGAACCTGAAACCGCTTGGAGACAGACTCGTAGTCAAGGTAATCAACCATGAGGAGAAGACCAAGGGCGGCATCGTTCTGCCCGACACCGCCAAGGAAAAGCCCACCGAGGGCGAAGTCATCGCGGTCGGCACCGGCAAGATCCTCGAGAACGGCCAGAAGCTTCCCCTGGAAGTCAAGGTCGGCGACCGTATCATCTTCAGCAAGTACGCCGGTACCGAAGTGAAGCTCGACGGCGACGAATATGTCATCTTCAGCGAGCGCGACGTGCTCGCCATTATCGAGAAGTAGTTCGAATTCCTGAGGAGGTAGAAGATTATGGCCAAGATTCTTATTTTCGGAGAAGAAGCCCGCCGCGCGATGCTCCGCGGTATCGATAAAGTAGCGGACACCGTCGGTGTCACCCTCGGCCCCAAGGGACGCAACGTGGTTCTCGAGAAGAAGTTCGGTTCTCCCACCATCACCAACGACGGCGTGACCATCGCCAAGGAGATCGAGCTTGAGGACGTCTACGAGAACACCGGCGCCCAGCTCGTGAAGGAAGTCGCCTCCAAGACCAACGACATCGCCGGAGACGGCACCACCACCGCCACTGTTTTCGCCCG
>CAYRPJ010000010.1:0-105493 GCA_964426245.1 uncultured Synergistaceae bacterium | reverse complement strand
ATCTCTTTACTTTTTCTCAACTGCCCCTATTGACTTTTGATAGCTGGTCTCCTTTGTTTTGCAGGCAGAAATCACTGCCCGAGCTTCGCCCGTATAAACTCATTCGCCCTGGAGATATCGGCGAGTTTTTTTCCTGAACTCATCAGAGCCTGTTTCTCGGGTTCCGTTGCCTGGCGCTCAAGAGCCGACTGAAGAATGCTCTCCGCTTCCTCCGGAGGAAGCACGACGAAACCGTTCTCGTCGGCGACGATGATGTCTCCCGGATTGACGACAGTTCCCCCGCAGTTGACGGGAGTGTTCAGTTCGCCGTCTCCTCCCAGAACGCGGGTCGTAATAGCGGAAAGACGGCGATAGTAAACGAGGAGTCCCATTTCACGAATTTCCTGGATATCGGTGGCGGCCCCGTCAAGAATGACAGCCTCCACACCGGTCAACTTCAGCGCATACGCCACGATGCCTCCGAGGCATGCGTAATTCATCTCCCCGGCACGGTCGATCACGAGGATGTCGCCCTTGCCGAGAAACTCGGGAGCCTTGTGGCACAGTGTCGAATCCATCGAGGGAATCCGGAGCGTCACAGCGCGGCCGATCGCCTTGGCGCCGGGAATTGAGGTCCGGAACTCGACGCTCGGAAAGCCGAAATGGCGGGTATGCCCTATAGTGGCGGGGTCGACGGCCGCGTACTTCTGAAGGATCTCGTTGGAAAGCGTTCTCACCGATTCATTGATAATCATGATATGTCCCCTCTCTGATTTGACGATGCATTACAGATACTCTATCGAGCCGCGAGGAAATCCGCCGCGAAACGGCACGTCACAGCAACTCCCGTCTTGAAGGCGGATTCATCCGGATTGAACGACGGCGAGTGGAGCGGCGGCATGCTCTCGCCGGGGCGAGCGACGCCGAGTCTGAAGAAAAATCCCGGAACATGTTCCAGGTAGTACGCGAAGTCCTCGCTGCCGAGCGACGGAGCGGGAAGATGAAGGACTTTTTCTTCCCCGAGAAGGGACTTCGCCGAATTTTCGAAGAGCGTCAGAAGTTCGGATGAAGAGGCAAGCGGAGGTACTCCGCGAGCGATCTTCACTTCGGCTTCGCCTCGCATGCCCTGTGCCGTGCTCGATGCGAATCGCGCCAGAGCAGCGGCCATATGCTCCCGGGTTTCCGGAAGAAGCGTGCGGATGGTTCCTTCGAGCAGCACGCTGCCCGGAATGATATTGCCGACGGTTCCTCCCGATATTTTCCCGAAGGAGAGAACGGCTGAATCCACAGGGGCGATCTCCCGCGAAACAACCGACTGCACGTTCGCAAGAAACTGTCCCGCCATGAGAATCGGGTCGACGCACTTGTGAGGGTGCGCGGCATGCCCCTGGGAACCCTTGAATTCGACGGTGAAGGTGTCGGCGGCGGCCATGGCCGAACCATAACGCAGACCGACCGTTCCGGAAGCAAGCTCGGGCCAAAGATGAAGAGCGGCGATACAGTCTACTTTCGGCGACTCCAGCACGCCTCCTTGAATCATCAGCTTCGCACCGCTCAGATTCTCTTCGGCAGGCTGGAAGACGAGACGGACCGCCCCGTTGAACCGATCTTTTTCGGAGGAAAGGATCTGCGCGACACCGAGCAGGATGGCGGTATGGACATCATGTCCGCAGAGGTGCGCCGCCCCCGGATTGCCCGATGAATAAGGAAGTCCGGTCTTCTCCTCGCCGGGCAGGGCATCCATATCAGCCCTGAGGGCGAGGGTTTTACCCTCTCCGCCGCCTTTGACAAGCGCCGTTACACCGGTGTCGCCTATCATCGTCACATCATCGATACCGATTTCCTTCAGAACGGAAAAGACAAAATTCGCCGTTTCCTTTTCCTGGCCGCTCAACTCGGGATGTTGATGAAGATGCCTCCGCCATTCAATAACGTTTTTTTCACAGTTCCCGGCCAATTTCAAAAAATCCATTTCACCACGCTCCAGAAAAAAGATGAGGCGATGTGTTTCATCTCGTTCAACGAATATCGCCCGTTCAGTACGACACTTTGTAGCCGCAAATATCCGATCTGCAGAAATATCGGCTGAAATGCACTATATTGTCCAGATCATCCCGGTTGACCCGCTCCACCTGCAAAACGGCCGAGCCTTCGGCGATTTTGAGGGATGAGGCGGTGTGCGGATCCGCCGAAACAGCCGTAATACTCTCTTCCGCGCTTTGCAGGTTGATGGAGAAATATTTTTTCAGCACGTTGCTGATATTGAAAAAATCTCCCGCTTTCCTGAAAGCGTCGATATTCATCGTATCTGGGAGATATGTGTGGATGGAAAAAACCGGGGTATCGGACCAGAAGCGTACGCGATGGATATGAATGGCCATCCTCCCCTTTTTGAGATTCAGAACCTGTTTTGCCCTCTCGTCCGGAGGAATCGTTTCGATTAAATATGTTCTGCAGTAAAGCTCTTCGAAGTGCCTTTCATAAAACTCCCGAAATCCGCCGAACAAAAACCATCGGATCTGCTCAGCCTTGTCCGCGACGAAAGTTCCTTTTCCCTGCCTGCGAACTATCATGGACTCCATCTCAAGCTTGCCCATCGCCTGGCGCACGGGAGCGCGGCTCACACCGTACATCCGCTCCAGATCGGATTCCTTGGGCAACATGTCTCCCGGCTTCAGATCTCCGTCCATAATGCGGCGCCTGATGTCCGAATATATGTTGTAGTAAAGGGGAGGATTTATTCCCATCGAGTTCTTCGTCTCCTTATAGACTTTCAGTTTCTCATGTGGTACGATAAACGTAGTAATTTTATAACATTATAATCTTATATCCTATGCGTGTCAAACGCTTCTTTTTTCAAACGCACATGAAATCCGGAGGAAAAAATGTCAACGCACTGGGTCGGAGTTTTCGCAGCGCTTATCACCGGCGCTTCCTGGGGGGTTGTCGGTCCGTTCGGCCGGCTGCTTGCGCTTCGAGGCGCCGATATGGTGACCGTGGTCATCTTGAGAACCTTTTTAACGGCGGCCATTCTCTTTGCATGGCTTTTTCTCAGAGAACGGCAGGCTCTTCGCATCTCCTTCCGCGACAGCCTCCCGCTTCTCTTCTATGCCGTTCTTGCAGTCCCTCTCACCTCGACGGGTTTTCTGTATTCTCTGAAGTACCTTACAGTACCGGCGGCGCTTATCATCCACTATACCTTCCCACTCGCAACACTCCTGGGAGGGTTGTGGATCACCCGGGAAAAACCGACGACCCTGCAGTATCTCGCTGCGTTTCTGGTCATTCTCGGTGTCTGGACGGGCATCTTCGCGTCGGATGCGTCCGACGTCGGCTTCTCTCTTCTGGGAGTCTTCTGGGGAGTGGTCGCAGTGATCGGTCTCTCGGGACAGTTCATTCTGGGACGGGCGCTGATCTCGAAAAAACGCTTCTCCGGAGTCCCGCTGCTTTTATACTCGAACGTATTCGGAGGACTCTTCATGGTCGTGATAAAACACTTTCTTTCCGGATGGAGCGATCTCGCACTTCTGGAAAGCCTCGACTGGTACAGTATCGTCATCATGTCGGTCGTCGGCAGCGTGCTCGGGCACGGCGCATACTGCTTCTCGCTCCGATTCATATCCGCGGCGACCGCGAGCCACCTTTGTACCGTAGAAATTTTGACGGGAATCGCCCTTGCAGGCTTCATGAACCATGAAATTCCGACGCTCAGGGAGATCAACGGAAGTCTGCTGATTCTCCTGGCGATCTTCCTCGCGGCCCTGCCTGGCGATATTTTCAGCAGGCTGCGCAAGGAGAAAATCGCGCTATAAAACCGTCAGCGCCGTAATCCGCTAAAAAAAACAAGGCGAGGGGAACAAAAAAAGGCATGACCTCGTTCCTCTCGCCTGAAAAAGTCCATTTCTATCGATACTCAGTCCAAGTACGCTATCCGTTTATTCTTCTCCTCGATAAAGCGCTCACGGAAAAGCTGCTCGACGATCGTGTCGTTATCCTCTTTTGAAATCTGCCCCTGAAAGAGCGTATCAATGCTCGACGAGAGCGTCTTTCTCGCCTTCGGCCGCCGCGTCTTGTCCTGCTTTTTCAGTATTTCAAGCACCTTGGCGTACTTCTGGGCAATTTCTGCGGCAAGGACCGGTTTTTCCTTGATCTCCTCCAGCGTGATGATCCTCTTGACTCTCTGGCCGTACTTCACGACGTGCTTGATCAGCGGATCGTACCCGGCGTCCTTGGACAGGATATAGTGCGTTATCGCGTTGTTCGTGTGGTACTTCGCGAGGTAGTAGGCAATGTGAAAGTCGAGGGCGTTCCGTCCCACGCCGCTGATGCTGATCCATTCCACCCGTTCGCCGAGCGGCTGCATCCGGACGATGGTCTCGGTAGGAATCTTTTTCTGATTCTCCCCTATGAATATGAGGAATTTCGTTCCCTCGACGTCCTCGATATGAACGCCCGGCAGGTTTTCATAGTCGATATAGACGATTTTTTTCATCTCTGCCCCCTTTGATTTGTCAAAAACCCCACCACGGCCCGGACGAATGCCTCGCTCCGCTCCATGTGGATAGAGTGTGCCGCGCCTTCAATGACATGGAAGGACGAGCCGGCGATTCTCCCGGCGAACTCACGGCACTCTTCTACCGGAAAGAGCAGATCCTGCGAGCCGGAAAGGACAAGAGCGGGAGCTGCAATTCTTTCCAGGTCGGCGGTACCGTCGAAGTCGATGAGAGCGGCCACCTGGTTTCTGAAGCCGACGGTCTCCTGGGGCCACGGATATGTGATCGCGTAGTTCACAGCCGCGTCGAGCATTCCCGGCTGCTCGAAAAAGGCGGTAGAGAAGAGCCAGTAGAAGAGGTTGCGAAACCAGAGAACCGGATCGGTTCCCCGCTCCAGCGATTCCACGGCGTCCGAGAAGAGCGCCGCGTTGCGGGCGGACATTTTCGATCCCGTTCCGGCGAGAACAAGCCTTCCCACCAGTTCTGGATGGCGGGCCGCCATGCTCTGGGCGACGAATCCACCCATCGAGTGCCCAAGAACGTCTACATGCTCATAGCCGAGGTGGCGAACCAGTGCTGCGCAGTCGTCCGCCATCCGCTCGATGGAGACCGGGACATTCGCGGGTCTGGAGCGTCCCACTCCACGGTTGTCGGGGCAAATCACCCGAAAATGCTCCGCCAGAGGAGGCAAAGAACCCCCCCAGCTCTGCGAATCCGACGCCAGTCCCGCTATCAGCAGCAAAGGCGGTCCGTCTCCGTGGATCTCGTAATACAGCTCCGCATCATGCAACGTGAGCATGGCAGCCAAAACCAGCATCGCCATAAAAAAACCCCTTTCAGAAAAACGTCCCGAAGGAAATCGCCTTATTATTGAAAAGCATTGTACCACCCTTCCCGAAACCCCACCAGAAAATATTCTTCGCCTAACGCAGGTTTCCCAGCAAGAGGAAGCCTCGCGACCATTCGGCGGAAGCACCATGCAAGGTCGTTTGCGATCTCCTCCCGCGAGATTGGATCGAAGCCCGCTCTTGAAAGAAACTCGCCATTGACGAATCGCCCGCTCTATCCTACCATGCTGAAGAGTTGAAATTTTCCATAGGAGGCGCCGCTCATGTCGAACAGATGGAGAAGCTCCGAGGTCTTCGCGGGAGCGCCGAACGCAGGCGCGCGGGCATTGTGGAAGTCGATGGGGTATTGCGACGGAGATTTTGCGGAGAGGCCGGTCATCGGAATCGCCAATTCGTGGAACACCCTGGTTCCGGGGCACTTCAACCTGAACCAGGTCAGCGAACAGGTGAAGAAGGGGATTCACCGGGCAGGGGGCGTCGCTGCCGAGTTCGGCGTCATCGCGTCGTGCGACGGCGTCTGCGAAGGGCACAGGGGGATGCACTTCATCCTCCCCCAGCGGGAGGTCATCGCCGACTCGGTCGAGCTGGTCGTCGAAGCCCATCATCTGGACGCCGTCGTCCTGATCGCGTCCTGCGACAAGATCGTCCCCGGCATGTTGATGGCGGCGGCCCGGCTCGACCTCCCGGCGATCATGATCACCGGCGGCCCGATGCTCGGCGGCGTGGAGTTCGACGGAAGGAAGACGGACGAGACGTCCCTGCACGAGGCGCTTGGAATGCTGAAGGCAGGCCGGATCAGCGAGGAAGAGTTCCGGTCGCTCGAAAACCTCTGCGCCCCCACCTGCGGCTCCTGCTCCTTCTTCGGCACCGCGAACACGATGTGCTGCCTCGCGGAAGTCCTCGGAATGGCGCTTCCGGGGAGCGCGCTCGTGCCGGCAGTCCACGCGGAACGTCTCCGGCTGGCCTGCGAAACGGGAGAGAGGATCTGCGACATGGCCAGAGAGGGGCTGACGGCCCGGAAGATTCTGAACGCCTCCTCAATCGTGAACGGCGTAAAGGCGACGCTCGCCATGAGCGGCTCGACCAATGCCGTGATGCACCTGACCGCCATTGCCGCCGAGGCCGAGGCGAACGTCGACGTAATGGATCTCTTCTCGCGTCTCGGGCCGGAGACGCCGCAGATCGTGCGGGTGAATCCGGCCTCGAAGTGGAACACCGAGGATTTCTGGATGGCCGGAGGCATTCCGCGGATGCTGAAGAACATGCTCCCCATCCTTGAAAGAGACGCTCTGACCTGCACCGGAAAGACGCTCTCGGAAAACGTCTCGTCGTACCGATTCCCCTTCCCCAAGAACGACGAAGTGATGAAAACTCTCGACGCCCCCTTCTCTCCTCGCGGAGGAATCGCCGTCCTCCGGGGAAATCTCGCACCGGAGACAGGAGTCACGAAGCCGGGCGCCATCGACCCCGCCCTGCACGTCTTCACCGGGGAGGCGCGCGTCTTCGACAGCGAGGATGAAGCGAACGAGGCGACGCTCGCGGGAGGAATCCTTCCCGGAAACGTCGTCGTCATCCGCTACGAAGGGCCGAAGGGAGGCCCCGGTATGCGGGAGATGTACCGGACCATGAAGTACCTCTACGGAATGGGCTTGAACAAGAGCACCGCGCTGGTCACGGACGGGCGGTTCTCCGGGACGAACAACGGCTGCTTCGTCGGGCACGTCTCCCCCGAGGCGGCGGAGGGCGGCCCGATTGCCGTCGTACGCGACGGGGACAGAATCACCATCGACGTCATCGAGGGCACGCTGCACCTCCACGTTCCCGAAGAGGAGATCCGCGAACGATTCGCATCATGGAAGAAGCCCGAGCCGAAGGTGAAGAAGGGACACCTCGCCCTCTACTCCAAGCTCGCCTCATCGGCGGCGAAGGGCGCGATCGTGCGCGCTGAATGAGAGCATCGGCAAAGGGGCGGAGAAGCTCCGCCCCTTTGCCGATGCTACGCAATCTCTTCGAATGCTACCGGATGAAGCCCAGCAAGCGCGGCAGGAAGAGCGAGATCGGAGCGACGTACGTCACCAGTAGGAGTACTCCTATGAGGGCGAAGACGAAGCGCATGACCGCTTTTGATATTCGTTCGAGACTCAGCCCGGTAATGCCGCATGCGACAAAGAGACAGACCCCCACGGGCGGAGTCGCCATTCCTATAGCGAGGTTCAAAACCACGATGAAACCGAAGTGAAGCGGATGGATTCCGAGCTGGACGGCGACCGGGGCCAGGATCGGAGCCAACAGGATGATCGCCGCTCCCGTCTCCATGAACATGCCCACGATCAGCAGCAGGATATTCACCAGCAGCAGAAAGACATACGGGTTCGATGTCGCGGCGAGAAACATGGCGGCCAGGCGGCCGGGAATCTGGTTGGCCGCGATCACCCATGCGAAGACATTCGCCAGCGAGATGATCAGCAGAATCGCCCCGGTCGTGATGCCGCTCTGAAAGAGAATATGCGGAAGATCCTTCCACGTGATCTCCCTGAAGACGAACTTCCCTACGAAGAACGAATATACCACCGCGACCGCCGCGGCCTCCGTCGGAGTGAAAATTCCCCCCAGGATCCCGCCCAGGATGATCACCGGCGCAAAGAGCGCCCACGCCGCGTTCCGGAACTCCTTCAGGACGCGGCTGACCGAGAACCCTTCCGACATCGGATATTGTCTTTTTCGCGAGACGCTCAGCACAACGAGCATAAGGGCTAATCCGAGCAGAATGCCCGGAATGAAACCGGCCGCGAAGAGGCCTCCTATCGATACGTTCACCGATACTCCGTAGATCACCATGATGATGCTCGGAGGAATGATCGGGCCGATCACCGAGGACGATGCCGTGACCGCCGCGCTGAAATCCAGATCATAGCCGTTCTTCTCCATCGACGGGATCATGATCGAGCCGATGGCCGACGTGTCCGCCACTGCGGAACCGCTGATCCCGGCGAAGATCATCGACCCCAGTATGTTCGCGTGGGCCAGTCCGCCCCGGATATGCCCCACCAGGCTGTCGGCGAAAGCGATGATCCTCGCCGTCGTGCCGCCGCGGTTCATCAGGTCACCCGCAAGGATGAAGAAGGGGACCGCCATCAGCGGAAAAGAGTCGATGCCGGTGAACATGCGCTGTGCCAGAAGCTGCGGCGGCACCCCCATAGCGAGGATGACGGAGAATCCCGTGATCCCCAGAACCAGCGCCAGGGGAATTCCCAGGACGAAGCAGATGACAAAGGCGGCGAGCATCAGGGAAATCATTCGATCCCCTCCTTCTTCTTCAACGCCTCGTCAAGTTCGACGTCGGCTGTGGACAGGACCCGTACGGACTTCGTGAGCACCATCCTCAGAACGTGGAGAAACATGTAGACGGCCCCGGCCGGAACCGCAAGGTACGGAATCCACATCGGCATACCCATGGCGGGCGACGTCTGTCTCCGGAGACTGACGATCAGGTTGATCCCCTGCCTCGCTACGGCGACAAGAAAAATCAGGATCAGAATTTCCGCCGCAAAAATGGCGGCACGGCGCCCCTTCTCCGGAAGCTTCTCGATAAAGAGCGTCACACCGATGTGTTTACCCCTTCCCATAGCGTATCCCGCACCGAGAAAGGTCACCCAGACCATCATGTATCGAGCCGCTTCCTCCGACCATCTGAGGGGAGACAGCAGGACGAAACGGTAGAAAACCGCCGCGAATGCAATGGCGCCCATTCCTCCCATCAGCGCGGCCACGGCGGCGAAGGCGGTTTTGTCCAGTACTCCCAGAATACCGTTCAGGAACTTCATCTCTCCACCTCATCGTACTGAAATCGCGGCGAAAGATATCTTCGCCAAAGTCCGCTCCGGCGCGGCTCTTTAAAAAGGGGGACGGGGCGAACAGACAAGCCCCTCCCCCGCATCGGACATAATCTATCCCGCACCGTTCTCCTGCATCCCATCCCTGAAGGAGGCGACGCAGGAGAACGATTCGGAAAACCCTACTACTTCAGCATCTCCGCCATCTTCGCCTCGGAGGCGGCGACCGCTTCAAGCGCCTCGTTCACCCATTGCTCCCCGGCCTGCGATTTCACATAGTCCAGCACGGCAGGCTGAGCAGCAGCCCGGAATTCGTTCAGTTCGGCCGCCGTGGGAACGTAAACGGTCATCCCCTCCTTCTGGACGTTCAGAAGCCCGCTCTGGACCTGGCGCTCGGAAATCGCCCTCTGGGCGATGTTGAAAAGCTGCGCTCCCTCGTAGACCGCCGCCTTCTGGTCGCCCGAGAGCCTCTCCCAGACATTGTCGTTGACGAACATGATCAGGGGGTTGTAAAGATGGCCGTTCAGGATCACGTACTTCTGGACCTCGTAGTACTTGCCGTTGTTGATCAGCGTCATGGGCAGCTCGCAACCGTCCACGACTCCCTGCTGCAGCGCCATGTACAGCTCGCCGAAGGCGATGGGCGTCGCGGCGGCGCCGAGCGCCTCGATCATCGCCATATGAGCGGGGTTTTCCATCGTCCGGATCTTCAGCCCTTTCATGTCGGCGACGGTCTTTATCTGCTTGCTGCCCGTCACGAGATGACGATAGCCGTTCTCGCTCATGGCGAGACTCCGGATCCCGGTCTGCTTGCGCATCTCCTCCATCAGCTTGCGGCCGAAGGGGCCGTCGAGCACGTCCCAAGCCACAACCTGGTTCGGGAAGAGGAATGGAATGTCGAAGACCATGATGGGCTTGAAAAGGGTGGGAATCGGGCCGGTCGTAATGGTTCCCAGTTCGATGGTGCCGAGCGCCAGCCCCTCCAGGATCTCCTTCTCGTTCCCGAGCTGCGATGCGTGGAACACTTCGATCCGCACCGAACCGCCCGTCTTGGTCTCGACATGGTTCTTGAAAATCTCCACCGCAATGACCGTGCGGTCCGCCGGATCGGCTGGACCGGCGTTCGCCAGCTTCAGCGTAAACTCCGCCGCGAAGGCGCCTCCTGCAAGAAGTCCCGTCAGAGCTACGGCGCACATGATTCCGATTAGTTTCTTCATTGCCTCTCCTCCATCTCCATCTTAAATTTTAGTGCATTGAGATGGTTATTATAAACTAAAGTTCGCATTCCGCAAGTCCCTCCCGATAACAAATTGCGGGAGATTCGAGCTCTTTCGGAGGGTTCCTGCTTCCTTGAACACTATCCTTGCTCCCTGCAGAAGATTTCGCCGGGAGCAAGCAGGATCATGATCTTCCCCAAGGCCCCGGAGGATTCCGTCAGCGAGGCAGGAAGGGTCCTGAAGAGAGATGTTGGAATATTCAGGGTGACCGTTTTCCCCTCCCTGTCGAAAGAATACGCATCCTTTCCGCCTATCGCATGCCCTCTCATCGGCTCGGGAAGGGCTTCGATGCACCAGTTGACCGGGGCTATCTCCGCAAGGAGGTTCAGGCAAAAGTCGACGATTTCGATATGGCCGTCATGGAGCATGCAGACATTCAGAAAAACGTTGACGGGGTAGTCGAGATACCGGTGATTCCGCCCGAGAATCCTGGTGTGCCTTCCACCGATGAGATACTCCGCGGTGAAGTCGATATCGTTCGGCTTCGAGGAGAACTTGTTCAGCACGTCGAGGTTCCACAGGACATCGACTCCCATGTGGGTTCCGCTGAACCGGGGGAATCCGTTCAATTCCCTTGTAAACGGAACGCACCCGGGAATCGGCGGAATGGGTGTTCCCGGACGGACTTCCATCGGCCGGAACTTCTCCCTGATTTTTTCCAGCACCTCCGGCATGAGACACACAACCATAGCGACCCCTCCCAAGGGACAAAATCATTGTCGCTTTATTCTATCAGTTGAATAAATAAAGCGCCATAGTGCACGAAATACCTCCGCCCCGTCAAGAAAGAACATACTCCGGCATCCCGGGAAAAAACTTCGCACACCATCGTGCAAGGGGTATAATGAGCGGTGCGGTATCTCCCCCGGAAGAGGGGGCATCCTGGAACATCTCAAGGAGGACGGCATGAAGAAAGCGTATGTTGTGGGAACGTGCGACACGAAGTTCGAGGAGCTGAAGTTCGTAGCCGATCTCATCCGACGGTCCGGCGTCGAAGCGTTCCTCGTGGACGTGGGGACGAAACCCCACGATCATCCCGCGGACATTTCGAGCCGGGAAGTGGCCGCGAGCCACCCGTCGAATCCATCCTTTCTCGATACGGTGAAGGAGCGCGGCGAGGCCGTGGGCGCAATGGGAGATGCGCTTGCAGCATTTCTGCCGGGACGCGCGGATATCGGCGGCGTCGTCGGACTCGGCGGTTCGGGCGGCACCTCGATCGTCACGACCGGAATGCGGGCGCTGCCGCTGGGAACGCCCAAGATCATGGTCTCCACCATGGCGTCGGGAAACGTGGCTCCCTACGTCGGCCCCAACGACATCGCCATGATGTACTCCGTCACCGACGTCGCCGGGATCAACCGCGTCTCGCGGGTCGTCCTCGCGAACGCCGCCAACGCGCTCGCCGGGATGATCAAGGGGACAGTACCCGAGGGAGATGACCGGCCGCTGCTCGGCATGACGATGTTCGGCGTAACCACGCCCTGCGTCGACATGGTCCGCCACACCCTTGAAAAAGAGTTCGACTGCCTCGTCTTCCACGCCACCGGAGCAGGCGGCCAGTCATTCGAGAAGCTGGTGGACTCGGGGATGATGAAGTGCGCTATCGACGCAACCACTACCGAAGTCTGCGACCATCTGATGGGCGGCGTCCTGAGCGCAGGCGAGGATCGCCTCGGGGCCTTCGCCAGGACGGGAATTCCGTACGTCGGCTCGGTCGGAGCTCTCGACATGGTGAATTTCGGGGCGATGGAGAGCGTGCCGGGAAAGTACAAAAACCGGAAACTCTATGTCCATAATCCCCAGGTAACGTTGATGCGGACCACGCCCGAGGAGAATGCGCTGATGGGCGAATGGATCGGAAAAAAACTGAACGCCATGACCGGGCCGGTGCGTTTCCTGCTCCCGCTCAAGGGGGTCTCGATGATCGACGCCCCGGGGCAGGCGTTCCACTGGCCCGAGGCGGACGAGGCGCTCTTCGCGGCCCTCGAGAAGACGGTGCAGCAGACCGACAGGCGACGCCTCGTGAAGCTGCCCCTGCACGTCAACGATCCGGAGTTTGCCGCGGCGCTCGTGGACAACTTCCGGGAGATCAACCCGTAATGAAAGGAAGGATTTTCTCATGAAACGACCGACGCGTTCGGAGCTTATGGCGAAGTTCCACGACATGGCGAAACGTCGTGAACCGATCATCGGCGGCGGTGCGGGAACCGGAATTTCCGCGAAATGGGAAGAGGCGGGCGGCATCGACCTCATCGTCATCTACAACTCGGGCCGCTACCGCATGGCGGGGCGCGGCTCGCTCGCCGGGCTTCTCGCCTACGGGAACGCGAACGACATCGTCAAGGAGATGGCGTACGAAGTCCTCCCCGTGGTGAAGAAGACGCCGGTGCTCGCCGGAGTCAACGGCACCGACCCCTTCACGATCTGGGACAAGTACTTCGACGAGCTGATCTCCCTCGGATTCGCCGGGGTACAGAACTTCCCGACGGTCGGCCTCATCGACGGCGTCTTCCGGGCCAACCTGGAGGAGACCGGCATGGGGTACGGCCTCGAAGTGGAGGCCATGCGGGCCGCCCACGAGCGCGATCTCCTCGTCACCCCGTACGTCTTCAGCGAGGAGGACGCCGTCGCCATGGCGGAGGCGGGAGCCGACATCCTCGTCTGCCACATGGGGCTGACCACGAAGGGCTCCATCGGAGCGAAGACCTCCAAGACTCTGGAGGAGTGCGCGGTACTTATCGACAGGTGGGCGGAGGCGGCGAAGAGGGTCCGCTCCGACGTGATCGTCCTCTGCCACGGCGGCCCGATCGCCATGCCCGAGGACGCGTCCTTCATTCTGAAAACGTGCAAACATGTCCATGGCTTCTACGGCGCCAGCTCCATGGAGCGTTTGCCGACCGAGACCGCCATCAAGAACCAGACCGAGGAGTTCAAAAAGATCACATTTTAGAAGAGGAGGAACAATCATGCCCAGAGTGTACTACAGCACCATCCTCTCCGCCCCGGTGGAGGACGTATGGGAGATCGTCCGGGACTTCAACGGCCTTCCGAACTGGCACCCCGGCATCAAGGCGAGCGAGATCGAGGACGGCTGCGGCCCTGAATGCACGGCATGCGTAGGGAGCGTACGCCACTTTCAGCTTGCGAACGGAGAATGGATGCGCGAGCAGCTTCTCGCCCTGTCGGACCTGGATTTCTCGGTCACCTACTCCATCCTCGAAACCGGGATGAAACTGAAGAACTACGTCGCCACCCTCAAGCTCACTCCCGTCACCGCGACCGACGAGACCTTCGCCGAGTGGGAGGCCGTCTTCGACGTCACCGATCCGGCAGCCGAAGAGGAGACTGCGGAGACCGTTCACTCGGTCTTCGAATCCGGCCTTGAAAACCTGGACGACATGCTGCTCGAAGGCTACGCCGACGACTCGGGCTGCTGCGGAAGCGGCGGATGCGGGTGCGGATGCGGAGGAGAGGAAGACGACTAAATCCGCTGCGGAGGATTTCGGGGAACAGCGGCCACTCCGGCCATAAAACCCCAATAGAGAGCTTCGGCATGCATTCCCCGTGCACCCGAAGCTCTCTTTCTCTGCGAAAGATCGGGAGTTTTCCCCTTGCTTCCCGCTCTTCACGGAGAGACAGCAAGTTGAGGTGACAATCGGACAGGCGCTCCATTTTATGTGAAAAATAGAATTAATTTGACCACGCCGACTCTGTATGATAACGTTGTCTGACAACAGACATAAGACGTTATCAACCTGCTACAGAACGATACAATGTTCCAGGGAGGGGGCTCTTCGTGGAAACAATCACTCCGTTCCAGCGGAAAAACCGAAGCGATATGATCCATGAAAAACTCCAGGATCTGATACGTGAAGGGCACTGGAAGCCAGGTGAAAAATTCCCCACAGAAATGGAGCTTTCGCGTCTTTTCAACGCGGGGCGCTCCACTGTACGCGAGGCTCTTAACCTTTTGAAAGCATCGAACATCGTCCAGGTCGTTCCCGGGCACGGTACTTTTGTCACAAAACCCTCGGAAACGGAACACAACATCCTCTCCCGGCACATCCCCGACAGCCGGACAGCCCTTGAGCTTTTCAACATCATCGAGTTCCGGATCTGCCTTGAACCATCCACCACGTATCTCGCGGCACAGCGCATCGCCGCGGAACAGACGGAAAGGCTGCTTGAACTCGCCGTGGCTGTAGATAACGACGCTCTTTCTCCCTCAGGATTCGCAGAGACGGACATCGAGTTCCACACCTTTCTCGCGGAAATCGCGGGAAACCCGCTCTGCATCGAAACTATGCGATCACTTCATAATTTCTTCTATAAACAGCAGATTGTCACTTCCCTCATCGCCGCCCGAAAAAAAACAGCGGCCCAGAGCCATTCCGCAATCGCGAAAGCCGTTGTCGACCATAACGCAAAACTGGCCGAGAAGGAGATGCGGGCTCATCTGACCAACACGCGCCAATATCTTGAAAGTATCGTCCGGGAAACCGCTTTCCAGGGCACACCCTCTTCGAAAAACGGGAACGGATCGTAAAGGCGAATCAAACAATAACCACCGAGAAGCTTCGATCCGGAAGGCTTCGGACTGCACAGCACCATGATCGAAGCTCGAGAAAACACGCTGAATGACTTGAATCAGCCGGGAGGATCGAGTATGAGAAAAACGATATGGACAGGGCAAGGGATCCGAAAAAACACCGTCCTGTCCGCGGAAAGGATGAGAGACAGATGAAAGGCCTTGTTTATCATGGCCCAAGGGAGCTCCTCTGGGAAGAAACGGAGGAGGCGGTTCCCGGTCCGAAAGACGTGCGAATCAAGGTCATGGCGGTCGGGATCTGCGGATCCGACGTCCACGGATATCTCGGCCTGACCGGGCGGCGCACACCTCCCATGGTCATGGGACACGAATTTTCGGGTGTGATCGACGCGGTCGGCGAACAAGCGACCCGATGGAAGGCCGGCGACCGAGTCACTGTGCAGCCCGCGCAGTTCTGCGGAACCTGCGGATTCTGCAAAGAAGGGCTGACGAACCTGTGCGGAAACAAGCGCTTTTACGGCGCCATGGACTGCAACGGCGCCATGGCCGAACATATCGCCGTTCCGGAACACCTCGTCTATCCCCTCCCCGACTCGGTCGACTTCGCCTCCGGCGCCATGATCGAGGCTGCCGCCGTGGCCTACCGCGGCGTGAAGAACGCGGGAGACCTTGTCGGAAAGCATGTGCTGGTCATCGGGGCGGGGACGATCGGTCAGCTGGTTACCGCAATCGTCCGCCTGAAAGGAGCGAAGCGCGTCTATGTCTCCGATCTCAGCGAAGCGCGCCTTGACGTCGCAAAAAAAATGGGCGCGGATGTCACCCTCAACCCCAAGACAATGGACATTCGCAAAATCGTTATGGATGAGACGGACGGCAAGGGAGTCGACATCGCGATCGAAGCGGTCGGCGTGACGCCGAGCGCGAAGCAGAGCATCGAACTGCTGCGGACCGGCGGAACCGCCGTCTGGATCGGGAATTCGGCGAAGTTCGTCGAAGTTCCCATGCAGGAGATCGTCACCAGAGAACTGAATATTCGCGGCACCTATATCTACTCTCATGAAGAATTCGGAGAAGTCCTTGAAATGGTGGGCGGCGGCGGGATCTCCTTCGGCCCCGTCATCAGCCTGCATGCGAAGATGTCCGAAGGAGCCCGATGGTTCGAGCAACTCGCCGATTCTCCGGGAGATCTGATCAAAGTGATTCTCATCCCGGAATAATACACGAGGAGGTAATAAAATGAACGTACGGAGAAAGAAGTTGGGAAAAGCGGCGGCACTTCTGTGCATCCTGTTCATCGCGACGATGGTCTTTGTCCTCTGCCAAACGGCGGAACAGGCTTCGGCGCAGGACGACGTGAAACTGGAGGCCGAGAAGAAGAAGAACGCTGAATTCGTGCTCAAGCTTGCCTACACCGACGCGGCGAACTGGCCCGCGAGCGGAATCAAGCCCCTGGGAGAACACGCGTTCGCCCTCATCTTCAAGAGCATCGTCGAATCACGATCCAACGGCGCCATGTATGTCGAACTCTTCCCAGCCACATCGATGGGGCAGAGCAAGGAAGTCATCGAGATGGTCCAGACGGGTACCCTCGAAATGGGAATTCAGACCGGCGCCCTGGCCGGTGTCTATCCGCCCGTGCAGGTCATCAACCTTCCCTACGCATTCCAGTCCGATGAAATCGCCTGGTGGATCTTCGACAACAGCGAATTCTGGAGAAAGATGACTGCGGAGATCGAGGAAAAAACCGGCATAAAGGTGCTCGCAATGGGCCAAAACGGCACCAGGCATTTCACCAATTCGAGACGTCCTATCCGCGAACCCAAGGATATGGTCGGCCTGAAATTCCGCGTCATGCCTTCCCCTATTTACGTCAAGACGCTCGAGGCAATGGGCGCGAGCGCGACGCCGCTCGCCCACGGCGAAATTTACACCGCCTGCCAGACCAAGGTCGTCGACGGCCAGGAGAACCCCATCTGGAACATCGCGGCGAACAAATGGTACGAGGTTCAGCAGTACATGACGCTCGACGGACACACGTGGAGCGAGGACATGATGATCATCAACGCCGCGTTCTTCAACAACCTTCCGCCGGCATACCAGCAGATTATCCGCGCGGCGGCCTACCAGGGACAGACAGCGGGACGCGCGGCTGAATCGCTCGGCTCGCTGGTCACCGATTTCGCGATTCTCGAGAAACATATGGAGATCTACTCTCCGACAGCCGAAGAGATGGCGAAATTCAAGGCAGCTGTCGTTCCAGTGGCCGATTGGCTCAAAGAGGAGATCGGCGCATCGTATGTGGAGAACTTCTACAAGGCCGTCGCGGAAGCCGAAACCGCACTGGGATACAGATAAGCGTCTTCGACGAAATTCACGTGCAGGCTTCCTCCGCGGAAGCCTGCACGTCATTGAACAAGCCGGAGGATAAGATGAGCGTACTGGACACATCATTCGGAATTTCCAGGAAGATCAGCAATTTCGTTGAGCAGGTGAGCATCTATATCACGGTTCTCTATATCGCCTCCGTTTTCTGCGTCGTCTTCCTCGGAGTGATCATGCGGATCATCGGATCCACGTTTTCCTGGAGCGAAGAGATCTCGCGGTGGCTCCTTGTGGGAATTACCTACATCGGAGCAAGCCTCGCATTGAAGCGGCAACAGCACGTCGGTGTCGCTCTGGTGATTCGCGCCGTTCCGAGAACGTGGTGCAGAATCATCGTCATTCTCATCGATATCGCGATCATGATCTTTATCTACTACGGTTTCAGGACGAGCCTCGCAGCCGCCCTGCAATCGGCGAGGCAGTTCGGCGACATCATCAAACTGCCCATGATGTACGTGAAAATGAATCTTCCGGTCGGATTTCTGTTCATGTTCATCCACATGGTCTACTTTCTGCTCGGCGCATTCAAGGCCGAGGATCCCCAGGATTTCATCCTGAGCAGCTGACGGCCGGCGCCGGAGCAGGAGAGATGTCATGACTACACTACTGTTGATCTTTATAGGAAGCATAGCGATAGGCGTCCCGGTCGCCTTCGTCCTTGGACTGACCGCCCTTTACTATTTCCTCTTCGTCGGCAGCGTGCCGATCATGATCCTGGGACAACGGCTCTATGCCGGAGTGGACAACTTCGTCCTGCTGGCGATACCGTTTTTCGTCTTCGCAGGCGAGCTGATGAACCGGACAAAAATAACGGAGGACCTGGTGAACTTCGCCAAGATGCTTGTGGGTTGGATTCCGGGCGCCCTGGCGCAGGTCAACATCGTCACCAGCGTCTTTTTCGCCGGGCTTACGGGTGCGGCGGTGGCCGACACGGCCGCAATCGGCTCCATCCTGATTCCGGCGATGAAAGAAGAGGGGTACACATCCGAATACGCGGCCGCGGTCACCGTCACATCCTCGATTATCGGCCCGATCATCCCTCCGAGCATCAATATGGTCGTCTACAGCACCGTGACGATGGAGTCGGTCGGAGCGCTCTTCATGGCCGGCTTCGCCCCCGGCATCGCAATCGCCCTCGGCTTGATGGTAATCGCGCTCTTTTTCGCGTTGAGGGATCATCATCCTCGAAGAAAGGAACGCCTCGCGAAGGGAGAGGCCTGGCGCACCACCAGAAAGTCTCTGCTCGCCCTGCTCGCACCCGTCATTCTGGTAGGCGGAATTTTCAGCGGCCAGTTCACACCCACCGAGGCAGCAGCGGTCGCATGCGCGTACGTCCTTTTCGTCGGGGTGTTCATCTTCAGGACGCTCGGATGGAAAGAAATCTTCGAGAGTCTCAAAGTCACAGCGGTTACTTCTTCCGTCATTTTGCTGATCATCTCGATCGCGACGGTCTTCGCCACCGTACTGACGCTTGAGCGGATTCCCGCGCACATCGCCCACTCCATACTCTCCCTGACGGAGAACAAGTACGTCTTTCTGCTGCTGATCAATCTGCTCCTGCTGTTCGTCGGCATGATCATGGAGACGGGGGTAAGCGTCATTCTGCTGGCCCCGATACTGCTCCCCGTGGCAACGCGCCTGGGCATTCATCCTCTGCACTTCGCCCTGGTCATGCTGGTCAATCTGAACATCGGCCTCAACACGCCTCCGCTGGGTGTTTGCCTCTACACCGCTGCGCCGATCGCGAAGGTGCGGTTCGAGAAGATCGCGAGAGCGGCAATGCCGTTCGTCGCCATGCAGATTGTAGTGTTGATGATTATCACATATATCCCGGAAATAATACTATTCCTTCCGAGATTGTTCGGTTACATCATGTAGACGGAAAGAATGTGTTTTTAATTAGACAATTGCACTGAAACAGGAGCAAGGAAAAAGATCGCTGAAGAAAGTGCCATGTTCAAGAAAAAAAGGATCTCGGGCCACGAAAATCTCGCGGAGAGCGTGAGACGGAAGATGTATGAGTGCCTGCCGAACAGGCGCATACGCTTGACAATAAGCATCTCGAAAGCATTGTCCGGAAGACGACGCTCCCGATAATTGCACCAAAACTACCCGGAGGTGGATCATGAATCCAGAGAAAATCTCGGAACTGAAAGAAAAGGCGCGAGCCGTTCGCCTTGGTATTATCGATGCGCTCGGCATCGACAAGCGGGGGCATCTTGGAGGCTCCATGTCCTGTGCGGATATACTCGCGGCGCTCTATTTCCACAAGATGCGCCACGATCCGAAGGACCGTTTTATGCCGAACCGCGACCGTTTCATCATGAGCAAGGGGCATTCAGTCCTGGCGCAGTACGCTGCCCTGGCCGAGGCCGGATACTTTCCCAAGGAAACCCTGCTGAAGACCAAGACCCTCGGCTGTTTTCTCCAGGGGCACCCGGAACGAGAGACTCCCGGCATCGAGGCGAATACCGGCTCGCTCGGACAGGGACTGTCCATCGGCGTCGGAATTGCGCTCGGCGGACGGGTCGACGGGCTTGACTACCGCACATGGGTTGTCCTCGGAGACGGGGAACTTGCGGAAGGGCAGGTCTGGGAAGCGGTAACAGCGGCGGCGGCCTTCAAGCTGGACACACTCACCGCCATCGTCGACATGAACGGAATCCAAGCTGTTGGACGGACGTGCGACCGCTACGACCTCGGGGACATCCGCGGCAAGTTCAACGCCTTCGGATGGAAGACCTTCGAGATCGACGGTCACGATATGGCCCAGATCGTGAAATCTCTCGACGACGCTTCGGCGGTCAAGGGAGTTCCATCGGCCATCATCGCCCGAACGGTCAAGGGAAAAGGCGTCTCCTTCGCAGAGAACACGCACCTCTACCACAACAACCTGCTGACGAAGGAACAGCAGGAAGAAGCCCGCCGCATGATTCTGGCGATGTAAGGGGGAGAAAGCCATGTTGATGAATCTTCGGACAGCCTACGGTGAAGAACTTCTCGCCCTCGCGAAAGAAAACAAGGACGTCGTCGCGCTCGACGCCGACCTCTGCGGCTCGACTCAATCCGTCGTGGTCGAAAAGAATTTCCCCGAGCGCTACTTCGAGATGGGCATCGGCGAGCAGAACATGATATCGGTTGCCGCAGGGCTCGCTCTCACGGGCAAAATTCCATTCGCCCACTCCTTCGCCGTCTTCGCAACGGGACGCCCCTTCGACCAGATCCGCCAGAGCGTCTGCCTCCCCAACCTGAACGTGAAAATCGTCGGATCCAGCTGCGGCCTCTCCGATTTCGGCGACGGCGCCACGCACCAGTCCTTCGAGGATCTGGCCACGATGCGCGTTCTGCCGAACATGACCGTGCTCTGTCCGGCCGACGGCATCGAGACGAAGTGGGCCGTCCGGGCCGCGGCGGCCATTTCCGGCCCTGTCTATATCCGCGTCAACCGGAACGATCTTCCGGTGCTCTTCGACGAAAAGACGCCTTTCGAGGTTGGCAGGCCGATCGTCCTGAAGAACGGAAGCGACGTCGCGCTCGTCGCCACCGGGACCATGACCTCCGTCGCCGTCGAAGCGGCGGAACTGCTGGAAAAACAGGGGCTCTCAGCGCGCGTGGTCCATGTCGGCACTCTCAAGCCTCTTTGCGCGAAATCGCTCCGCGAGGCCGTTCAGGGTGTCCGGTGCATCGTGACGTGCGAGGAGCACACCGTTCTCGGAGGCTTGGGCTCCGTCGTCGCGGAGACCCTGTGCGAGGCCCCATTCCCCATGAGGATGGTGGGCATCGCAGACCGGTACGGGCAATCCGCCGTTTGCTACGATGAGCTTCTTGTCCATTACGGACTGACCAAAGAGGCCGTGGCAAAGGCGGCGGAAGAGCTTCTGAAAAGTTAGGAAACAATCACACTGGAGGTGCTGTTGATGAACAAAATTGGATTTATCGGACTTGGTATCATGGGAAAACCCATGGCGAAGAACCTGCTTGCCGGAGGACGCTCGCTCGTCGTCTACGACGTGGTCGCCTCCGCGGTCGATGAGCTTGTCGCGGCGGGAGCGGAAAGAGGATCGTCCCCGAAGGACGTTGCGGAGAAGGCCGACGTGATCGTCACGATGCTGCCGAATTCACCCCATGTCAGGGAAGTTGTCGGCGGCAAGAACGGCATTCTGGAGGGAACAAAGGCGGGACAGATCGTGGTGGACATGAGTTCCATCGCTCCCTTGACGAGCCAGGAACTCGGAGCGGAGCTCGCGAAAAAAGGCGCGGAGATGCTCGACGCACCCGTCAGCGGCGGCCAGGAGAAGGCCGAGAAGGGGACGCTGGCCATCATGGTCGGCGGCAGTGAAGCGGCATATGAGAAGGTCAAGGATCTTCTCGCACTCATGGGCAAGAGTACGCTCGTCGGTGATCTCGGTGCAGGACAGACGACGAAACTCGTCAACCAGACCATCGTGGCGATCAACATCGCCGCTGTGGCCGAAGGGATGGCTTTTGCCAAAAAGGCCGGAGTCGATCCCGAAAAGGTCTTCCACGCCATCCGCGGCGGCCTTGCAGGCAGCCAGTGCATGGAGGACAAGGCGCCCCGGATGTTCGAGGGACGTTACAATCCCGGGTTCCGGATCAACCTGCACATCAAGGATCTCACCAACGTCCTGGAGACCAGCCGTTCGCTCCATATCTCTATGCCCCTCGCGGCGCAGCTCATGGAGATGTTCCAGAACCTGGCCGGAGAAGGGCACGAAACCCTTGACCACGGAGCGCTCGGATTGTTCTATGAAAAGCTGAACAGCCTTTCACTGAAGAAATGAACAGCAGCGGGCCACAGGCCGCAAAACGCACGTCAGGGGGGATGAACCGGAGAAAAAATGGAATACAAGGCCTTTGTGCGGTAAACGAAAAGCTTCGGAACCACAAGAACCACAGCCTTTCAAAATCAAAAGGAGTGATCGTTGTGAAGAAGTTCGTTTCAATAATCGCAGTCGCCCTTGTTTTCGCACTCGTGCTCACCGGAGGAGCCTTCGCCTCCGGCAAGATCTGGGAAAAGGGAACACCCACCGTCATCGTCGGCTTCGGCGCCGGCGGCGGCACGGACACATCAGTCCGCCCGATGGTCGCCCTCATGTCCAAGTACCTGGGCGAAACCATCAACGTCGCCAACATGCCCGGCGCCGCCAGCGCGGTCGCCGCGGAGCACGTCCTCGGGCTTCCCGGGGACGGCTACACCATGTTCGCAACAGGCTCCGGCTGCTTCGGCGGCTTCAAGATCAAGGAAACCTCCGACTCGGGCTGGGAGGAGTGGACATCCTGGCACCCGTTCCAGGGACCCGCTGCGATCCTCGTCGGCGCGAACAGCAACCTGAAAACCTTCGACGATGTCGTCAAGGCGCTCAAGGAAGGCTCGATCAACATGGGCATCTCCGGGTTCGGCAACGGTCCTCACGTGATCATGCAGGCCATCGCCGAAGTGGCGGGAATCGGCGACATCAACTACGTCACCTCCGACGGCGACCGGAACGTTGCCACGGCAGTCCTAGCTGGTGAAGTCGAAGTCGGCATCGTCACCTTCTCATCCGCCATCGACATGGCGCAGGCAGGCTCGATCCGCGCCGTCACCGTCGTAATGAAGGAGCCGATGAAGATCACCGACGATATCACCATCGACCCGATCGTAAAGGTCCTTCCCGGCAGCGACAAGATCCCTGACCTCAGCGAGACGTGGCCGATCTGCATCCGCCGCGACGCGCCGCAGGAGATCAAAGACAAGATCACCGAGGCCTTCCTCTGGGCCATCAAGCAGCCCGAGATCGCGGAGTACACGAAAAAGAAGGGCCTCAACATAGTCGGCCTAACCGGCGACGATGCGGACCGCTTCCTCTCCCTCCAGATCTCCGGTTATTCCTGGGTGCTCTACAACGCGGGAATGGCGGAGAAATCCCCCGCCGACTTCAACATTCCCAAGCTGGCCGACTGGGACTGGGAGACTGAGAAGAAGAAGCTGACGAAGTAGAATGACTCGAAAAGTCTACAAGGGATCCGGGGCCGATTTCATTTCGGCCGTTTGCCTGGTGCTCTTCGGGGCGGCGTTCACCATCGCCGCCCTGAGGATGCGCGTGTTCAACAACTCCCTGCTCGTCTCGCCGGGACTTTTTCCGCTCATCCTAGGAGGCGTTTTCATCCTTCTGGGGCTTCTTCTCCTCCGTTCAGCAGCCAAACGCGGAGGATGGTACGAGGCTTCCCATGTTCTCGGCAGGGAACACCTCCATACCTTCTTCACCTCGCCGAGAGTGCGCAAGGGAACAATTCTTCTGCTCATGATCGTCGCCTACGTGGCGACCCTCGGCTACGTTCCCTTTGTCTGGAGCACGGCAGGGTATCTTCTGGTGACGTTTCTCTACCTCAAGGCGATGAAGCTCCACTGGATACTCCTTGTCTCCTTTCTGGCGGCCTACGCCATCACATTCGCATTCCGGGATCTCTTCCGGATTCCTATGCCGTAAAGGGAGGGAGAGTCTATGGAAATCCTGCATCTTCTCGCGGATGAAGCTGTTCAGGTCGGGACATCCCTTCTGGGTTCGCTCAACCCCACCATCCTCGGACTGATCTTCGGAGGCAGTCTCCTCGGTCTTCTTGTCGGCTCAATACCGGGCTTGACCGCAACCATGGCCCTCGCGCTGCTCATCAACCTCTCCTACGGAATGCCGCTGGAAAACGCCGTCGCCTTCCTCCTGGCGGTCTATATCGGCGCAGTATCCGGAGGACTGAACGCGGCGATCATGATCAACATTCCGGGCACTCCCTCGGCCGCGGCCACCTGCCTGGACGGCTTCCCGCTTGCGAAACAGGGAAAGGGCGGCCTGGCCATCGGAACCGGACTCATCGCCTCGTTCGTCGGCACGTTCTTCAGCATTATGGTCATGGTCTTCCTTTCTCCCCTCGTCTACAAGATCGCGCTGCGTTTCGGCCACTGGGAGCTCTTTCTGCTGGCTCTCTTCGGCATCATGATCTGCGGCACCCTCTCGGCGGGAAAGGACCCTCTCAAGGGATGGATCGTCGGCTTCCTCGGCTTCGCAGCCGCAATGGTGGGGATGGAGCAGATCTTCGCCTACCCCCGCCTGACGTTCGACTTTCTTCAGCTGAAGGGAGGCATCCCCCTTATTCCCGCACTTATCGGCGTCTTCGGCGTCTCCGAATTCCTGGCCGTGCTGCAGGAGAACGTGGCCTACAAGATAGACGGCCGTGTCGGAAAGGTCATTCCGCCGATGAAGGAATTCATTCCCCTCATCCCCTCGGCTGTGCGTTCAGGAATCATCGGCGTCGTCATCGGCGCGATTCCCGGCGCCGGAGAGGATATCGGAAGCTGGCTTTCCTACGATGTGGGAAAGAGGCGCTCCAAGCAGGGGCACAAGTTCGGCACGGGCAGCTACGAAGGACTCATCTGCTCCGAGGTGGCGAACAACGCCGTCATCGGAGGCGCGATGATTCCGCTGCTCACGCTCGCCGTACCCGGCAGTCCCCCTTCGGCGATGTTTCTTGCCGCCGTCTGGCTTCACGGAGTCCGCCCCGGCCCCATGCTCAACTTCGAAAACCCCGGCTTCCTCCCGCTCGTGGCGGCCTTGCTCATTCTCGGATCTTTCGCAATGCTCTTCTGGGGGCTCACGCTCGCGAAGCCGATGGTTGCGATCCTGAAGATCAAGCGGGAGATCCTGCTCCCGATCATCATGCCGCTCACGGTCATCGGAGCCTACGCCGGGGGCGTCCGCATCTTCGACGTCTACCTCATGCTGGCCTTCGGCGTCCTGGGGTACGTGCTGCGCCAGATGGACTACCCTCTTGCGCCCCTCGTACTCGGACTTATTCTCGGACCCCTGGCGGACACCAGCTTCCGCAGGGCGCTACAGCAAAGCAGAGGAGCCATCATGCCGCTTCTCGAACGCCCCATCGGCCTACTGCTCCTGCTCTGCATCGCATGGCTCATCTGGACGGGAGTGAAACGGGCACGTCAGTACTACGCCGAACAGGCCGCCCTTGCGGACGGAGAGGAACTCTCCGTCGAATAACAAACAGAACTGCCGCCTCCGCTATCCGGCGGCGAGAAGGAGAGAACGCACAATGCGAGCTGTTGTAAAATATCTGAGAGAAGACGGCAACACGGAAGTACGGGACGTCCCGGTACCCGAAACCGGCCCGTCGGACGTCCTCGTGAAGGTCGCCTACATCGGCATCTGCGGAAGCGACCCCCACATGTACCACAACCAGGTCTCCTACCCTATGGCGGTACCCATCATACTGGGACACGAGTTCTCGGGAACGATCGAAAAGGTCGGCGCAAGCGTGAAAAAATGGAAAGCGGGAGACCGTGTCACGGCGGAGACCCACGCCCGCTTCTGCGGCGAGTGCGTCCTCTGCAAGACGAACAACTACCGCTTCTGCCGGGAGCGGAAGGGGTACGGTTTCGGCGTCGACGGCGCCTTCGCCGAGTACGTGTGCGTCCCCGAACGAATCCTCCACGCCGTTCCGGAATCCGTATCCCTGAGGGATGCCTCCTGCACCGAGCCCGTCTGCGTGGCTTACAACGTCGTCATCGCGAAGACGGGCGTCAAGGCAGGCGATTGCGTCGCCGTCCTGGGGCCGGGTCCCATCGGCCTTCTGTGCGCCCACATGGCAAAGCTGGCAGGCGCGAGCCATATCGCCGTCTTCGGCGCTCCCGGAGACGAGAAGCGCCTTGAAATCGCCAAAAGCTACGGAGCCACCGAAACGTACCTGCTCGACGGTTCCTCGGACCCGAAGGGCGTCGCCGCGAAGTTCAACGGAGGATACGGATTCGACTCCGTCATCGACGCCGCCGGCCCGGCCGCCACGCTGAAACTCTCGATGGAACTGGTCATGGCGACCGGGATCATCAACAAGGTCGCATGGGGCCCGAAACCGGTGGATTTCAGCCTCGACCCCCTGCTTTCAAAGGGCGTGACGCTCCAGGGTTCCTTCAGCCACTCGTGGGACATCTGGGAAAAGGTCCTGGTTCTCATGGGACAGGGACAGATGCCCCTCGACGCCCTCATCACGCACGAGCTTCCGCTGGAAGAGTGGAAGGAAGGATTCGATCTCATCGAAAGCCGCGAAGGCCTGAAAGTTCTCCTGAAGCCGTAGTGAGCCATGAATAGAACGGGGAGAGCGGAACTCCCTCCCCGTTTTATCATATGCTCATGAGCCGGCGCTTTCTTGAGAAGGCGTATTTTCTCTCTATACAACCTCTCTCAATATGGTATCGAGTTAAAAAAATACCTTTTGATCTATGCATATACAAAGAAAAAACACAATTCTATATTCCTATCATATATTCAGCGCATTGTTTCAAAAACACTGATATCGATCCGAAGATTTTTTAGGACATATTGACAATTTTACGGGGGTAGTATAGACTTAAAATCGAAATTATACATTTATCACATGTGGTGACCATGTGAAAGAAAAAACTCACAGCTACGTAACCGGTACAGCGCGGATAAACAGCGCCAATCCTATAGTATACAGAAACGGCATTCTTTTTCTTTCCATAACTTTCTATCCTGAGACCGGCGAGATTGTCGGCGCGGAAATTGATAGTGTGCTGGGGATTACAAGCCGCTTCCTGGAAGACATCATGGTAGGCCGCAGCATCTATTCGGACCGTGAGGCGATCATGGCCGAAATTCGGGAGCGCTACAGCGGAGACTCGAAAATAATGCTCACGATCGCTGTAAAGGATGCCTACAACAAGGTCAAACCGCAACAGACGGAAAAATGACAATAGAATGTCACCTTCGAGGTCGAAGTTTGCCTTCGACTTCATCAAGGTAGAAGTCCAGCTATTTTCAGTTGGGCTATCTACCTTTTTTATTTTTCAGGATTCCGGATTCATCCGGTCGCAACATGTTCCCTGAAGCCTTCGGCGTTTTTCAGGTGAAGAACGTTTTTCCCGGGAAGTTCTTCAGAAAATCAAAGAACGGCATACACACACAGAAGATGGAGGGTTACATCATGTCAACCAGAATGTCCTTCACAGCAGTCGGCGATATGTTGGTGCAACGGCGGCTGCCACATGATTATCCGGGCTTCTCGGAGATTGTTTCCGAAATATCGAAGGGCGACATGCGCTTCTTCAACCTGGAGACCACCATTCACAACTACGAGTCCTACGGTTCGCAGTACAATGGAGGCAGCTACCTCTGCGCACCCCCCGAAGCGCTGGAGGACGCGAAACGCTTCGGATTCAACATCACCTCCTTCGCCAACAACCACACGCTGGACTTTTCCTACGGAGGAGTGGAGAAAACCCTCGAAAACCTCCGCAAGGCGGGACTGCCGTCCAGCGGAGTCGGCCTGAACATGCAGCAGGCATCCGCTCCCGCTTATATCGACTGCGAAAGCGGGCGGGCGGCCCTTATCGCCGCGACCTCCAGCTTCAATCTCGCGGCCATGGCCGGCAACGCCTCGCACTCCATCATCGGCCGTCCGGGCGTGAACGGACTCCGCCACAACGTCACCTATACCGTGGATCCGAAATACGCGGAGGCGTTGAAGGAAATCGCGGACGCAACCCAGATGAACGCTCAGAACGAGGTGATCCGTGCCGAGGGGTATCTCCCGCCTCTGCCAGAGAACGTCTTCGAGTTCGATGCCCTGAAGTTCGAGGTCGGCGAAAAGACAGGGAAGAAAACCTCCGTCCACCCCGGCGACATGGCGCGGATCGAACGGGCGATCTACGAAGCCGCCCTGCAGGCAGACTATATCGTCATCTCCATTCACGGTCACGAGATGCGCGGCGCCGTGAAGAGTGAGGGCGCCGAATTCCTGGAGGAGTTCGCCCGCCGGTGCATCGACTGCGGGGCGCATGCCGTCGTAGGACACGGCCCTCACGTCATCAGGGCCCTTGAGATATACAAGGGTTGCCCCATCTTCTACTCCCTCGGAGACTTCGTGCTGCAGAACGAAAACATCCCCAAGCAACCCGCCGACTATTTCGAACTCTACCAGCTTCCTTCGGACGCGACCATGCACGATCTCTTCAAGGCGCGCGACGCGGGTTTCACAAGGGGCCTGCAGACCAAGCAGGAAGCCTTTGAAACGTATATCCCCTACTGGGAAATGGAGAACGGCACGCTGACCAAGCTGACACTTCTGGCAACGGAGCTGGGGTTCGGGCTGCCCAGGAGCCGCAGCGGCTGGCCTGCCCCGGCGAAGGACTCTTCCATACTCGATCAGTTGGCCGAACTCTCCGCCCCGTACGGAACGAAGCTCACGATCGAGGGCAACCGGGCGGAGGTCATCCTCTCCTGACAGATCGTCTTCACTTTTAGGAAAGGTGTTGATTTCGTTGGCGCACTATCCGGAAAACACGGTGTATATCTGTGAATCCGCCCAGACGTCCGTTCAAAACCCGATAGCGAACCGGCACAGAGTCCTAATTCTTGGCATCGTCGTCGAGAAGGAGACGGGCATCATCGTCGACGCCGAGATCAACTCGATCTGCGGCATCACCACCCGGTTCGTACACGACATGCTGGTCGGGCGCAGCCTCTCAAAGGATCTCGACCTTCTTGTCGACTCCTTTGAAAAAAGATATCACGGCTCTTCCAGAAAAGGGCTGATCGTCTGCCTCAACGCGGCGGCCCAGCGTTTTGAATCACTCTAAAGGAGAAACACGCCGCGTTGCGGGCCAAGTCAACGGAGAAGAAGCCGTTTGCGGTAACATTCCGCAACACGGGCAAAAAGGGGGGATTTCCGGGTTCCGGATCGATGGCGAAAGAGACAGAGACGCACCAGACGACGATTCACCCGCGCTCGGATAATGGGTCCACACCGACGATGACGTCGGGTTCTCCCGGTTATACGAGCCGCGCGCAAAGCCCAGCCCGCTCGATACGCGAGCGGAAACAGCAGAATCGTTCATTCGCGGAACGCTCTTCGGGGCGTCGCGGCGGATCTTCGCCGCGAGCCTTGAACCCGCCCCGGTGTCCGATTCTTTACGCCGACATCTCGTAAGGAGGAAAAGTATGAAAAAGCATTGCAGACTCTCAGCGCTGTTCCTGGTAGCTTTGATGATTCTCGCGGCAAGCGGCGCCGCTTTCTCGGCGGACGTCCGCACGCTTCGCCTGAGCACGCTTGCGCCTCTCACAACGGTGGATCCCCATTCGACGATCAACATTCAGGATAAAATGGTCCTCATGCAGGTCTTCGAACCCCTTTACTCGCAGAACGAGGCAACGGGCGAGTACCTGCCCCGTATCGCCGAGAGCTATTCCATCAGCGGCGACAATCTTTCCTACACGTTCAAGATCCGCAAGGGCGTGAAGTTCCACAACGGCGACGAACTGAAGGCCTCCGACGTGGTTTTCTCCCTGAAGCGCGCCTCCGGCAACCCGAAGGTGAGAAGCTATTTGGCGGGTGTTGCCGATGTCGAGGCCGCCGACGACTATACCGTCGTGGTGAAACTGCAGCAACCCAACGCCGCCTTCATCAACAGCCAGACGATGGTGAAGATCGTCAGTCAGAGAGAAGTCGAGGAGCAGGGCAACGCATTCGGCACGAAGCTTACTCTCGCCGGCACCGGCCCCTACTACTTCACGCACCTGCAGCACGACGTCGGTTGGACCTGCGAGGCCTTCCCCGACTATTACCGCGGTGAAGCCGCGATCAAGAAAATCAGCTACGCTCCGATCATCGAGGCCTCCGCGGGACTGATCGCCTTCGAAGCGGGCGAACTCGACTGGTATATCGCTCCCATCGCAAACTGGAGCGCGCTGACATCAAATCCCGCCTTCAAGACGGAACTCGTCCCTTCGAACCACATCTCGTTCGTGGCCATCAACCACCTGAATGCTCCGCTTGACGACGACAATATCCGCAAAGCCATCGCCTACGCGATCGACAAGGAGGCAATGAACATCGCGTGCTACGACGGGCACGCCGTCGAAGCCGACTTCATGATTCCCGCCCAGAACACCGGTGCGCCGACTACCGGTATCGTCTACAACTACGATCCGGAGAAGGCCAAGGAGTACGTGGCGAAATCCGCCTACCCAAAGGGAACGCACCTCGGTTCCATCAACTGCTCTGCCGGCGGCTACTTCGAGAAAATGGCACAGGTGCTTCAGAGCAACCTGGCCGACATCGGCCTGACCGTCGATATCAACCGCCTCGACTCCGGAACGAACCTCGAGATGTCCCGCTCCCAGAGATTCAACCTGCTCTGCACGGGATTCTCGCCCAACGGCGACTACGAAAGCGCGAGACTGTACTCCTACACCAAGTCGGTTGGCTCGTTCTACGTCAAGTACGAGGGAGACAAGTTCGACTACAAGACGCTTGACGCCCTGTGGGACGCCGGAATCGCAACTTCGGACGTCGCCGAACGGCAGAAGATCTACAGCAAGCTTTCGGACTGGATCGCCGAAACCGCCACCATGCTGCCCGTCTTCCATAAGGTGCAGCCCTACGTGTGGACGCCCGATCTGAAGATTCCCGTGAACTACCCCAACTACCCGCAGGTTTACGAGTGGTCCTGGGCGAAATAAGAAAATAGGCGGATTCGGGAATTCAAACGATCCCACCATGACGGATGGCGGACAGGACGATGCGGTCCTTCCGCCATCTTGCAAAAATTCTCTCCGCGGCGTCTTCCGCCCGACGCGAGGAAGCCAGCGAATCGAATCCGACTCTGAATGAAAGCGGCAAATCCGGGATTGGAATCAGTGTCAAAAGGGGTGTGTTCATGTGCATCGTTTTATCGTCAAGCGCTTGCTGATGATGATTCCCATCGTCATCGGCGTATCTTTTCTGATTTTCGTCATCATCGACATGATTCCGGGGGATCCCGGCTCCAGCCTGCTGGGCGCAGGCGCCCGCCAGGAGGAGATCGACATGATGAACGAGCAGCTCGGCTACAACCTGCCTCTCCTGCAGCGGTACGGGAAATACATGTACGACGCGGTATTCCGTCTGGAGTTGGGAACATCCTACGCGACAAAAAGACCGGTCATCACGGAGATCGCCAATCGTCTCCCCATCTCCATGATCGTTGCCTTCAACGCGATATTCTTCTCCCTGGTCTTCGGGGTCCCCTTGGGAGTGCTGTCCGCGGTGAAACAAAACACGCTCTTCGACAGGATACCGACAGGTATCGCACTGCTGATGGCATCGCAACCCGCCTTCCTGATAGGGCTGGTGCTCATGCTGATCTTCTCGCTCTGGCTGGGCTGGTTTCCGGCCACGGGCATCGCGAGCTGGCGAAGCTATGTCATGCCCATGATCGCGCTCGGACTGCCCTACGGAGGACGGCAGCTGCGTTTCACGCGCTCCAGCATGCTCGAGACCATACGCCAGGACTACGTCCGGACCGCCAGGGCAAAGGGCGCCAGCGAACGCCTGGTCATCTGGAAACACGCAATGAAGAACGCCCTCCTGCCCGTCATCACGGTGGCCGGCAACAGCTTCGGCATCCTCATCGGCGGCGCGATCGCCACCGAAACACTTTTCGGCCTGCCCGGACTGGGTTCTTTCATCGTCTCCGGCATCCGGCAGAAAGATGTTCCCGTGGTCACGGGAGGCATCATCATCTTCGCCGTCGTCTTCTCTTTTGTTATTTTAGCGGTCGACCTCTCGTACGCCTTCGTGGATCCGAGGATCAAAGCGAAATATTCCGGCGGGAGGCGATGAGATGAACTCCTCGACGACCCGAATAACGGTAGACGCGGCGATCTTCAAAAAAGAGAGCCGCTGGAAGGAAGTGTGGCGCAGACTCAAGAAAGACCGCCTGGCGATGTTCGCCCTGGCCGTCATCAGCGTGTTGATCCTCATAGCCGTTTTCGCGGACCTCATCGTTCCCTACGAGACGGCCTTGAAAATGAACCTGAGACAAAAGCTCGCCCTCCCGTCTGCCACCCACTGGTTCGGCTGCGACGGATACGGGCGCGACCTCTTCGCGCGATGCATTCACGGCGCGAGGGTATCGCTGACCATCGCTTTCTCGACGGCGTTCGCAACGCTCGTCGTCGGCAGCATGATCGGCGCGCTGGTCGGCTACGTCGGTGGCAAGCTGGACGACCTCGTCATGCGCGCCCTGGACATCTTCTCCGCCATCCCGTCCATCCTGTTCGCGATGGCGATGGTCGCGGCGCTGGGATCGG
The DNA here is from genome assembly GCA_964426245.1 of uncultured Synergistaceae bacterium. Classification (GTDB taxonomy): domain Bacteria; phylum Synergistota; class Synergistia; order Synergistales; family Aminobacteriaceae; genus JAAYLU01. The sequence continues at coordinate 72,974 of CAYRPJ010000010.1, read as the reverse complement.
GAATCGTCAACATCTGCATCGCCATCGCGCTGACCAACATTCCGGGGTTCGTGCGGATCGTCCGCTCCTCGGTCCTCAATATCGCGGAGCAGGAGTACATCGAGGCCGCCCGCGCGGGAGGGACCTCCACGCTGCGTATTCTGATCAAGCACGTGCTTCCCAACGCGGTGGGAACCATCATCGTCCAGACGACGGCGAACGTCGCCTCCATGATCCTGATCGCGGCAACCCTGAGCTTTCTCGGACTCGGAATCAACCCGCCGCAGCCGGAATGGGGCGCGCTGGTCAGCGAAGGGAAGGAGTTCCTCCGCACGGCCCCGCACCTGATCCTTTTTCCCGGCGTCATGATCTGCGTCGCGTCCTTTTCAATGAGCATCCTGGGCGACGGCCTGCGTGACGCGCTGGATCCGCGTCTCAGAACGTAAGACGGAGGACTCGAATTATGACGGATCATCTTATATCGATACAGAATCTCTCCGTGGAGTACAGGAGCGACATTGAAACGGTCTATGCCGTCAACAACATCACGTTCTCTCTGAAAAAAGGAGAGACGTTCGGCCTTGTGGGCGAGACCGGAGCCGGAAAGACGACCACGGCTCTGACCATCATGCGCCTGCTCCCTGAACAGACCGGACGCATCACCGGAGGCAGCATCGATTTCGACGGAAGAAGCCTGCTGGATCTGCCTGAATCCGAGATGCGGTCGATCCGGGGCGAACAGATCTCCATGATCTTCCAGGATCCCATGACCAGTCTCAACCCCGTCATGTCCGTGGAAGAGCAGATCGCCGAGGCGATGGAGCTTCACAACAGGGACAACAAGACGCCGGAGGATATCCGGAAGCGCGTCGACGAGGTGCTGCTGATGGTGGGCATCCCCCCCTCCCGCAAACACGATTATCCGCACCAGTTCTCGGGGGGGATGAAACAGCGCGTCGTCATCGCGATGGCGCTTGCGTGCGAGCCTCAGCTCCTCATCGCCGACGAACCGACCACAGCTCTCGACGTGACGATCCAGGCTCAGGTCATCAGCATGATACGCAAACTGCGAGACCGGCTCGGTACCGCCATGATCATGATCACCCACGACCTGGGCATCGTGGCCCAGACCTGCGACAACGTGGCGGTGATGTACGCGGGAGAGATTATAGAAATGGGGACCGCCGAGGACATCTATCTCTCGTCCGATCATCACCCCTACACGACGGGGCTCTTCGGCTCCATTCCGAATCTGCGAAGCAAGACCAGCCGGCTGACACCGATCGCGGGCCTGATGCCCGATCCCACGCACCTTCCTGAAGGGTGCAACTTTTCTCCGAGATGCCCGCTCAAGATGGAGATCTGCGACCGGCAACCTCCGTGCATCTACCGCAACGGGACGCACCTGATCTCTTGCCACCTGTTCGAGGGACGGGAAAACTGGCGAAAGGAGGAGGCGTAGAATGAAACGGACGGAACCGACGACAAACGCCGTTCCTCTGCTCGAGACGAGAAATCTGAAGAAATATTTCAAGGTCCGTGAAGGAATGCTGCACGCGGTCGACGACGTCAACATCTCCATCCCCGTCAAAAAGACGCTGGGTGTGGTGGGCGAGTCGGGCTGCGGCAAGTCCACGCTGGGACGCACCATCCTCAGGCTGCTGGACGCCACCGAAGGACGGATTCTTTTTAAAGGAGAAGACATCCTCAAGTACAAACACCGGAAGATGCAGGAAATGCGGAAGAAGATGCAGATCATCTTCCAGGATCCCTATTCCAGCATCAATCCCCGAATGTCCGTCGCCGAGATCATCGCGGAGTTCATGCTTGTTCACAGGACGCATCGCGGCAAAATGGCGACCTTTCAGCGGGCCGCCGAGCTGATGGACACCGTGGGGCTTGCCCGGCGCTACGCCGGCGTCTATCCGCACGAGCTGGACGGAGGCCGCCGCCAGCGTATCGGCATCGCAAGGGCCCTGTCGCTGGATCCCGAGTTCATCGTATGCGACGAGCCGGTATCCGCACTGGATGTCTCCATCCAGGCCCAGATACTCAACCTGTTGATGGACATCCAGGAGGACAGGGGACTGACCTACATGTTCATCACACACGACCTCTCCGTCGTCAAGCACATCTCGGACGAGATCGTGGTGATGTACCTTGGGCAGTGCGTCGAGCACGCCTCCTCGGACGAGCTGTTCGCAAACCCCATGCACCCCTACACGAAGGCGCTCCTGTCCGCCATTCCGGAACCCGACATCTCCATGCGCAACAAGGAGATCAAGATCATCAAGGGTGAGATCACCAGCCCGATCAACCCCCGCCCCGGATGCCGCTTCGCAGCCAGGTGCGAATACGCGATGGACATCTGCCGGGAAAAAACCCCGCCCCTGCTCCATCAGCCCGTCTCCTCCGGGAAGGAAACCGAGAGGCACCTGGTTGCCTGCCACCTCTTCCGGAAAGGACAGGGCAAGGACACTCTATAATTGAATCCGGAGGCCGCCTCTTCCAAAAAGCGGCCTCCGCAGCGTTCCCGGCAAATCAAAGATACCCTGAACACCCCGCAGCTCCTTCATTTTTCCTGAAAACGCAACCCGTTCAAGAGATGGAGAAAAGGATACATTGTAAAAATCACTCTCTGAAAGCGGGCTTATTTCGTCTCAATATGCTACACTATATTGGAAAGACGTAAACTTCGCCCATAAGAGACGAAGCTCGAAGAGACGAGTTTCAGGAACGGCAATACGGATCTTTCCTTCCGCTCCACCGGCGGCTGCCTCCGATGCTGACGGATTTCCTTTCCGATTATCCTGATCTCGTCAAGAAACCGAAAAAGGAGTTGATTCCATTGAGAAGCAACACGCTTCGGATAGCGCTTACAGCAGTATTCATACTCGCCGCGGCGTCGGCCGGTCTTGCGGCGATGGGAGAGATCCAGAGCATCGTCTTCAACGGCTTTCTCGAGGACGTACTCGGCCCCGGAGAGAGCGCCGTTCCCGACGGCAAGCCGGACGCCGTATTTACTGTCAACATATCGGGAGCAGGAGCCATTTCAGGCTTCACGATCCAGAGCGAGGACGGCAAATCGGCCTGGGATACAACGGCCGGCAACAGGATACCCGGAATAAGAGTACAGGATGCGAGCGGCAGGGTGATTGTCGAAAGCAACGGAACGATGACAATGACAGTTTTCATTCTTGCGACCGGCATTAAACTTACCGTTCACGACGACGGATCCATAGCGAGGGGCGGCAGATTCACCGTAACGGCGCATTTCATGGACGGCTCTCACAGCAGGGGAACAGTCGACATTCCTCCCTCCGTAATTCCGGACAAGACAACGATCCAGATCCTCTCCGCCCGATGGACAGGGCAGGGAACACGGGATATCACGGGACCGAACGAACAGATGCACGGGGACGGAGTGCTCGACCGGAGCGCCCGGGTGTCCCTCCGCGGAAAAGGCGTCCTGACCGGTGTCACCGTCCGCAGTGTCGAAGGCGAGAAGGCGGAATGGGACACTCTTCCGGGCAATAGCGCGTGGCTTGTCGCGGTAAGGATGGGGAACAAGGTTCTCAACAAGTCGGACGGAACCGTCGAAGCGCCTCTCGACGGCGAATCGGACCTCGAACTTCTGCTGACCGATACCGGCGCGCTTGCCCGCGGCCGTTCGCGTTTCGAAGCGGTGCTGGTATTCTCCGACGGAACGGTGCTCACAAAAGAAATCGAGAGGGAAACCGATACTCCCGCGGAGGATGAAGATCTCTTCGCGGGATCGGCGGTACTGACCGGCGTCGGAAACCGGGATCTCGTCGGAAGGAACGAGAACCGCCAAGGCAACGGGAAGCCTGACTGGAAGATCGACCTGAAGGTGGAGACACCCGGAACGATCAGCGGAATCATCATCACCAATACCTCGGGTCCAGCGGGAACATGGGATACCATACCCGGAAACGGGCATTGGCTCGTCGCTGTGACCGATGCGAACGGAAATATCCTGAACAGAAACGACGGGTCCGTTCATGTTCCGATTCCCCGGCCGACCGAACTTCAGCTCTGGATCGAGGACAACGACTCGCTCGGCGACGAACGCACCCGGTCCCGCGTCACGCTTGTGTTCGACGACGGAAGGAACCTTTCGAGGGAGATAGAGAACCAGAACGAGCCGGAAGAGATCATCGTTCGGCCGGAACGCCCCCGCAGACGGGAAATCTCGCTTTCATCCCCCCGGCAAGCGACGCGGAGCGACTACGTGGGTCCGGGTGAAACGCCGGGAAAAAGCGGCAAAAACGACTGGGTTTTCGAGCTGCAGATCAAAGGGAGAGGCGATGCGACGGCAGTCATCCTGGAGGCGGTCGGTACCTCCGTCGCCTGGGACACCGTTCCCGGAAACCGGCGCTGGCTCGTGGGGGTCGTCGCTCCGGGGAAAGGGCTGCTGAACGACAGCGACGGCTCCGTCTCCTTCAAGGCGCCTCCTCAGAACAAGCTGCAGCTCTTCGTCGAGGACAGGAACAGAATTCTCGAGCGGGGAAGAACGTCGAAATACCAGGTGACCGTCCAGTGGAGCGACGGCACGGAGTCCACCGCCACCAACTAGCGGCAACGACCGGGCGGGTGAAGGGACGGGACTCCCTTCGCCCGCTTTTTCAACTTCTCAGGGATTGTCCTCCAACGTGTCGTAAAGATCGGCAATGATCCGCCGCGCGCTCTTCGTTCCCTCATCGTCAAGCTCCCAGGTCACCCGGAGCACCTTGCCCTCGGCAGTCCCCTCAGGAAGCCAGGAAACGGGCATCTGAACGACCAGCGACTCGTCGTCACCGAGCAGAACTCTGGCGATTCCTTCATGGACGGAATCCACGAACGCCCTCATTGGAAGCACCTTCCGCACGGCCGGTAGCCCGCCTTGATCGCATCCCCTGCGCTTTGAAAGAACACGCGGTTTCTCTCGGCCGGCAGCCCTCCGCAGACGACGGATTCTCCCTGAGGATGCTCTTCGTCGGGCTTCGAAAGGTGAAACACCCTGCTCGAGCGGTTCCCTACATACAGCGGCGCTTGCTTTCCGACAGCCTTCTTCTCTCCGGTCTCCTTCCGTGCCGTGAAGGTCTCCCCGTCCGTCTCGACGACGACATCACCCCCGATGGTGGTGAACAGCTCCGCTTCCGCCTTCTCCAGGAAGAGCAGCACCTCAGTGTGCGGATGTCCGTAGGGGTTCCGGGCGGCGCAGGAGATGATGGCGACCTTCGGACGGACCATGTTGAGAAAACGGGCATCCGTCCCGTTGCGCGAGCCGTGATGGCTCACCTTCAGTACTGTGGATTCGGGAAAACGCCCCACGCTCCTTCGCTGCTCCTTCTCCATGTCGGCAGTGAGCAGAAAAGAAACTGCGCCCAGAGAAAGGCGAAGAACGAGCGAGTTGTTGTTCGCATCCGACGAAGTGCCGGTAATCTCGCTGACCGGAGCGAGGACTTCGATCAGGACGCCTCCGTTCTTCTCCGAAAATCCGCCCTTCGGGCGCCCGAAACGAATCCCCCGCTCTTTTACGGCCTCCAGGAAGCGCTGCTGCGTCCTGCTGCCGTGGATATATCCGCTGTCCCATATCTTGCCGACCGGAAAAGCGTCCAGCACGTGCAGCATACCGCCGATATGATCCTCGTGGGGGTGCGTGGCCACGAGAATATCGATTTTCCGCACCCCCAGCGATCGCAGCGATTCGACCACTTTCGGCCCGGCGTTGCTCCCCCCTGCATCCACGAGCATCGTTCCCCCGCCCGGAAAGCGGACGAAGATGGAATCCCCCTGCCCCACGTCGAGAACACGGACAGCCAGAACGGACGCCGGAGCCCCGGTTTTTGCAGGATCATCGGGCTTAGGGGACACATCCGGCTTTCTCGGGGCATCGTGTTCCACCAAGGAAACAGCCAGCAGAACGACGAAAAGAAGCATCCAGGCCCAAACCGGTATTGCGGAAAAAAATCGTTTTCGATCAATTTTCATGAACATGCCTCCTCGGCCGTTCTTTTTCAAGTCCTTCGCATTGCCCCGGATTCCGAGAATCCTCACTTTTTAAAACCGGTCTTCGCTCCGGATAGAATTTCATTATAGTACAGGAAAGAACGCTTTCCCTGATTTTCAGTCCGTTCCGCCGCGAGAAAGAAATAGCGTCTCTCCTCATTCGAGAAGGTTTGAAAATTAATTTCCATTCAGCGTCTCTTTATGGTAAAATATTTTCATAAGAGGAGGCGAAATAATGAAGCGATTAAGGCAAGCCCTTCCAAAATTCAAAGGAGCCCGGGGAAAAGCCGTGAAATTCATTCTCGACTTTCCTGAGATATCGGCTTTTCTCTCCATAGACGAGCTTGCCCGAAAGATCGGCATCAGCATATCCTCTCTTTCCCGCACTGCTGTCGACACAGGATATTCCGGCTTTTCCGGGATGCAGAAGGATGTCCAGGAGTACCTTCGTCAAAAGCTCCTCCCGACGGCGCGAATGGAGCATGCAGTGCCCAACGGCGGAAAATACCGCTTTCAGGACTCCATTCAAAAAGATCTGCAGAACGTTGAGAAACTCCTTTCGGATATCCCTGACCATACTTTTGAGAATGCCGTCCGGATGATATCGGAAGCGCGAGAGGTTTTCGTCGTTGGCTTGGGTACCCAATTCCCTTCCGCACTCTATTTTTGCGGGGTGATGAAGCAAATTCGGGATAACGTCACATGCATAAGCCATGAGTCGTCGGATTTTATCAGCTGTTTTTCAAGATTTTCTCCTGAGGACGTGCTGCTTTCGATCTGCCTTCCGAGATACAGCCGGTTCACCGTGCGCGCCGCAAGTGAGGGTTCCAAACAGGGCTGCCGGGTGATCGCCATAACCGATAACGATCTTTCGCCGACGGGAAGACTTGCGGATATCGTCCTTCTGACCGGGTACGAAAGCATGAGTTTTTTCAACTCGAACGTCGGTGTGATGGCGCTCCTCAATGCGCTCGCTACCTCGGTGGCCCTGAAGCATCGCGAGGCGTCGCGCGAAAGAGTAAGGCTCTTCAGCGATATCGCGGCGCGCTGGGAGGTCTTTTATAACGATGCTCTTACGGAAGAAATAGGGAAGGCTTCCGGCGGAGGGGAACAATTCGAAGCGCGGAAACAGGTTGCGGAGTATTCGCGAGGAGGTGAGGAATCCGGGAAATCCTGGTTGAAAGAAGAAGCGCGCTGACCATGAAAAGGCGCCTGACCGCTTTTCGGCGCACAAAGAAAGTCGACAAGGAGGGAAAAGAACATGAAGAAGTGTATCGCTATTGCAGTGCTGTTGCTTTTGGTTGTTTCCGGAACGGCGTTCGCCGCATATCCTACCAAACCGGTCACTATGATCGTTGCGTATGCTGCGGGCGGGAGCACCGATATCCTGGCCCGGGTCACGGCGAAGTATCTTGAAGAAGAGCTGAAGCAGCCGTTCGTGGTGGTCAACAGGCCGGGAGCTTCCGGCAGCGTGGGTTTCACCGCGATCGCGAAGGCGGTTCCGGACGGATACACCATCGGCCTGATCAACCTCAGCGGTGTCATCGTGAATCCTATCGTTCAACCCGACGTTGTTCGTTACAGGATCACCGACTTCGCCGGCATCGCCAACGTCGTCACGGATCCCGGAATTTTCTGCGTGCGCCCCGACAGTCCCATAAAAACTCTGGAAGATTTCATCGCGGCGGCCAAGGCAGATCCCGGCAACATTTCGATCTCTCATGAAGGCGCCGGTGCAGGGGACCACCTCGGAGTCACCGAGTTCATGAAGCAGGCCGGCGTCGAGCTGAACCCCGTACCGTTCGAAGGAGACGCTCCGGCAAAGGCCGCGATTCTCGGCGGTCATATCGACGCCCTCGCAGTCAACGTTTCGGAAGTGGCGGAGATGATCAACACGGGACAGCTTCGCGGCCTGGCGGTCCAGAGCAGCAAGAGATCGGCCGAACTGCCGGACGTCCCCACCTTCGCCGAGCTTGGATTCCCGACCGTCATGCAGGGGACGGCTTCCCGCGGTTTCGCAGCTCCCGGGGACATCCCGGCCGAAGCTCTCGAAACGCTTGTGAACGCGATGAAAAAGATCGTGGCGAACCCCGAATATAAGGCGGAGTTGAAGAAATTGAACATGCCGATCGATTTCGTTCCTGGTGAGGAGTTCACGAACCTTCTCCTGGAGCAGGACAAACTCTGGTCGGAGCTGTGGAAAACGTCTCCCTGGATTTCGAAATAGCAGTTTTCCTGAATTTCGGGAGCGCGTTCAACCGGGAATAAGGAAGAACGCGAGGGGGAATCCGTTCTTGCTTCGTCCCCTCGCGTTCTCTTTAGGAAAAGGAAGGGTGCCAGATGAAAAAAACCGATGTGGCCATTGCGGGAGTGACGATATGTGTCGGCCTTGCCGCGTTTATAAAGGCGTGGGATTATCCCGCGCAATCGAGAATGATCCCCTTGATATACAGCTCCGCGCTGATGACGGTCTCCTTCCTGTTCGCGCTCCGGACTGTTCTTTCCAGGAAAACACCGGAAACAGCGGACGGGCATATGCAGAAAGAGCCGCTGCCGAAGGTGTTTCTCGTCATGGGAGTCATCCTTGGATACATCGCGTCGATCCAGGTGCTGGGTTTTTACTCCTCGACCGCCCTCTTTTTGCTCCTCTTCATGGGAATCCTTAGAGCCGCCCCTCTCTTTGTCGCTGCGATCATCTCCCTCGCGACGCCGGCAATCGTATACTTTTTTTTCGAAAAAATGCTCCATATCCCTGTTCCCGGAGGAATATTCTTTTAAGAGAGGAGTGAAAAAAATGACTGAATTTCTTTTTCCAGCGATGATGCACCTGTTCGAACCGCAGTCGATTCTGGTGCTTTTTCTCGGAACGATAGCGGGGCTGGTGGTCGGAGCGCTTCCCGGCCTCTCCTCGACGATGGGAGTCGCCCTCGCAATTCCGCTGACTTTCGGCATGGACGCAAAACTCGGCCTCATGCTTCTGGGCGCCGTTTACTGCAGCTCCGTCTACGGAGGCTCTCTGACCGCGATTCTTCTCCGGACTCCCGGAACGGACGCCTCCATCGCCACGACCTTCGACGGTTTTCCTCTCACACAGAAGGGGCTCGCCGGAAAAGCCATCGGCATTTCCACGACGGCCTCCCTCATAGGAGGACTCATCAGCGCCGTCGCCCTCCTCTTCATAGCCCCTTTCCTCGCCCGAATGGCACTTAAATTCGGCCCCTCCGAATATTTTCTCGTGGGCCTGTTCGGCCTGTCCGTCATTATAAGCGTTTCCTCCGGTTCCTATCTCAAGGGGCTCATCTCCGGTTTCTTCGGCTTGCTCATCGCGACCACCGGAATGGATAACTTCACCGGCTTTCCCCGATTCATATTCAACAACGACGCCCTTCTGGACGGCATTCCCATTCTCCCGGCGCTGATAGGCCTTTTTTCCCTCTCCCAGGCAATTAAAATCTCGGCGAGCGAGCAGAAGACAATCGTCTCCAATGCGGAAAGCCTGTCCATCTCCGACCGGATTCTTCCGGAGAAAAAAGACCTTCTGTCAACATGGAAGACAATGCTCCGCTCCTCCATCATCGGGGTGATCGTCGGCATCATGCCGGGGGCCGGAACGGGCATAGCATCCTTCATAAGCTACAACGAAGCGAAAAGAGCCTCCAAGGAGCCTGAATCGTTCGGAAAGGGCAACCTCAACGGCGTCGCCGCTCCGGAAGCCGCGAACAACGCCGTCACGGGAGGATCGCTCATTCCGGCCTTGACACTGGGCATCCCCGGCAACGCGGTCACCGCGGTTTTCATCGGCGGACTCACCATTCAAGGGCTGATTCCGGGGCCCAACCTCTTCATCAAGTACGGTGAGATCACCTATACCCTTATTCTCTCTCTCTTCGTCGCGAATATCATGTTCTGGGTGATAGGGATCGCTTTCGCCAAGCAATTCGTGAAGATCGTCAAAACACCGACCAAAATACTCGGGCCGCTCATCTGTGTTCTCAGCGTCATCGGCTCATACGCGATACGGAACAACTTCTTCGATGTGTGGCTGCTCCTGGGCTTCGGTTTTCTGGGCTATTTCATGGAACGTTTCAACTTCTCACAGGCTCCCATCGTCCTGGCTCTTGTTCTGGGGCCGATGGTGGAGGCCGAACTGCGGCGCACACTGGTGCTTTTCAGGGGAAGCCTGGTCCCTGTTCTGTCCCGCCCGATCAGCCTCTTCATCATCGCGTTGATTGCGATATCGGTGATTTTCCCGCTCATGCGGGAGTTCAAAAGGAAGCATACATGACAAGAAAAACAGGAGGAATCCGATAATGGTCGAACTGCTCGATTGTACATTACGGGACGGAAGCAACATCGTAGGTGCAGGTTTTTCCAGGGAAATCACGGTAAAAATCCTTGAAGCCCTGATCAAAAGCGGTATCCGCGTCATAGAAATGGGACACTCCAGCGGCATGGGCGGAAACGAGGGAGGCGTTAAAGTCGCCCCTCTGTCCGATGAAGAATATATCGAGATCACCGCCCCATATTTTTCCCAAGCCGAGATAGGCATGTTCTGCCAGCCGCGGTACGCAACGAGCAAGGGTGTCGCATTCGCCGCAGAAAAAGGCCTCGGCTTTCTAAGGGTGGGGGTCAACGCGGGAGACTCTTCCAAAGCAGTCGACCTGATCAAGGAGATACGCGGTCATGGAATGAAAGTCCGTACCAGCCTTATGAAAGCCTATGTCCTCCCTTCTGAAGAGTTGGCGGATGAGGCGAAAATTCTAGAAACAGCCGGAGCTCAGGCTGTGACGATCATGGACTCCGCCGGATACATGCTGCCCGACGACGTGCCCGGATACGTCGAGGCATTGCGGAGGACAGTCTCGATCCCGGTCGGATTTCACGGACACAACAACCTCGGACTTGCCGTGGCGAACGGCATCGCCGCATGGAGAGCGGGAGCGGATTCCATCGACTGCGGTGTGATGGGAATGGCCCGCAGCGTCGGCAACATCCCCACCGAAGCGATTATCGCCGTGCTTCAGCGATACGGGGCAGCCTCCGAGTACGACCTGCTTGCGCTCCTCTCTCTCATCGAGAACGATATCATGCCGTCCCTGAAGGCACATTTTCATAACCCGATTCCTCCCGTGGAACTGGTCCTTGGAATCGCCGGGTGCCACTCCAGCTTCCTTCCCATGTTCAGAGAAATCGCGAAATCCCGCTCCGTCGACTTGTTCAAGCTGATTCTCGACGTCTCGTCCCACGATCAGAAAGCGCCTTCAAGGGAGTTTATCGAGTCCTTCGCCGAAAAAGCGGCGAATACAGGGAGCTGAGCTTCACGGAACAGCCCGGGAAATATACGGGAAGCGACAAACTGCATCACCTCTTCCGGAACGATGAGCGGACAGGCTTTATAAAGCCTGTCCGCTCATCGTTGATTTGGAAAACTCCGTGTGCCGTAACTCTTTCATCGGCGTCGGAAAAAACGCTTGCTCTTCGGCATCATCAGCGCTACTCTATTGAAAGGCGATCAAAAAGGAGTGCGTCCGCATGAGCAGACCGGAAAAATTTCTTGCAGTCACGATACAAGATCAGGAGCAGATCCGCGAAAAAGCCGTCGCCAAGGGCATGCTTGCGTACTTTGCGGATTTTCCGCAGGACGATATCCCGGATCGGGTCACCCATGAAAGCGCCTCCAGAAACGCCGAAACCGCCGTCAGGGAGACGCTTCCGGCACTTCTCGACGCCGCAGGCGGACGGATTCCGGAAGACCGCCGGGCGCTGCTTCTCCTTCGGATGGAGGAGATCATTCCTCCGCTCTCCCTTCCGGAACCGGAAGTCACCGAGGAAATCCCTCCGCTTCGCGTCGCGGTCGCTGCGGCTATCGGAGCCCTGGCGGGAATGCTCGTTCTTCCTCCCATCACCTGGGCCGTCCTCGGCGACCGGGGCACGGGAATTCTGGCCGGCGCCCCTCTCGGAGCGATGGCGTCTGCCTTTGCCGCCCTCGTACTGCCCCGCAACAGGCGCCTCATGCGGCTGCTCGCCGGGCTTCTCGGCATGGCGACCGTAGCGGAGGCAGTTCGTTTTCTGGGCGGAGGATCGCTCTTTCTCAGGGGATTCTCCCTCCTGCGGCAAAAAAACACTTCGCTGAAACGGCTTTTTCTCTACCCTCTCCTTCTCGCGCTCGTGCTGCTCTTAGGGAAGAGAAAAACCCGCTATGACCGTAAACAACACGAGAATGCGGTACGCCGCGCCCTTTCGGCATGGGCCGAAGGGGTGCTCACAATCGCCCCTCTTGCAGCGGCGATTCCCATTCCCTCAGCGGATGATGACAACCGGGATGACTTTTCTCCGCTGGCATCGCGCATTCTTTCGCTGGAGGGAGCTCCCTGCGGCGATCTGGCCGCCGGAATCGCCGAACTCGCGACAGAGATCCGCAATCTCGGCTTCTCCTCGGAAATTGTTCCCGCCGTCTTCCGGTGGAGTGAGGACGCGGCTGAGCGGTACGCCCCGTTCGGCTCCGTCGAGCCCGGAGATGAAGTCCGCGTCGAACGCGAACCGCTCCTGAGAGACGGCGAAGTGTTGTCCAGGGGGCTCGTCAGGAAGGTGCGCCGGTCATGACCGGAAGACCGGTCCTCGGAGTGGACTTCGGCACCACGAAGACCTACTTCTCAAAGTGTCCCGCCGACGATCCCTCTCCGACCAGCGTGGACTTCGGCGACGGGAAGGACGGTATTCCCTCCGCCATTCTCTATCGCCGCGGGAAGGAACCTCTCGTCGGCCAGACCGCCCTCGACGAATACGGAGAGGCCGCCCCGTCCGAGCGCGCTCAGTTCCGTCTCGTCACCAACTTCAAGGCGGACCTCGCCCGCTCGGAGGAAGCGCGGGCGGCCGCGGCCGACTTTCTTGCCGCGGTACTGTACGATGCCCGCAAACAGCGGCTGGACGTTGAACCGAAGACGAGACAGGTCCTTTTCGGCATTCCCAGCGAAGCGGACGATCTTTTCCGCATGGCCCTCGAAGAGACGGCCCAATGCGCAGGATTCGGCACACCCTTTCTCGTGGACGAACCGAAGGGGGCTGTTCTCCACCACCTGAGGCAGCGCGACATCTCCGTGGACCAAGCCCTGGAAGGCGTCCTCGTCGTCGACTTCGGCGGGGGAACGTGCGACTTCGCCTTCCTGGAGAGGGGACGCATCGTCCATTCATGGGGGGACATGCTGCTTGGAGGCAGGCTTTTCGACGACCTCTTCTTCCAGTGGTTCCTGGAACAGAATCCCGGATTGGAGTCGAGCCTTGAAACCAGGGGCGACGCCTACTTCGTCCGCTCCCATCTCTGCCGGGAGGTCAAGGAATTCTTCTCCCGGTCAATGGCGCGCGACCGGGGAGCGCCCGTCTCGAAAGTGCTGCACGGATACGGCAGCTTCGTCGACCTCTCCTGGGAAGAATTCCGGCGCCGCGGGGAGTCATACCGCCCGTCCCACTCCTTCCTGAACTTTTACGAGGAGACGCTCTCCGCAATCCGGAAGAGCGGACACTCGCCGTCGGATCAAATCCCGGAGCGGAACGAAATGTACAGCCGGGCAGCCGAGCCGCTCCTGTGGAAGGAGTTCGACCTCTTCGGCTGGTTCAGGGAGAGCCTTCTCTCCGGCCTGCATGAGCGCGGGATCGTGCCCGGGCGCATTTCGCTCGCAATTCTCGCCGGGGGGAGCAGCCTCTGGCCCTTTGTAGGCGACATTCTGCGGGAGGAGCTTCCACGGCTGGACGATCAGGCGATCGTTCGGAGTGACCGCCCGTATTCCGTGATCTCCCTCGGCATTTCGCTTCTTCCCGCGTTGAAAAAACGGTTCGCCCGAACACGACAGGCCCTCAAGGACGAACTGCCCCGCTTCCTCGAAGAACTGGTCGCTCCCGCCCTTGCAAAACGATGCGCCTGGATCGAGGAGAAAATGGCCCTGCTGGTCACAGACCTCTTCTTCCGGAAAGAGATCCGCCCTCTTCTGGAGGACTTCAGAAAAACGGGCGGATCGGCGGAGTCGCTGCGGCGCATGATCGAGGCGAGAACAGCAGCCGCAGAGCCGGTCTTTCAGAAGCATTTCGAGGAACAGGCTCACCGGCTTCTCGCAGGGATCCGCGAGGAAACCCGCGAACTCCTTTCCGAGTGGTTTTCCCTGAACGGCATCGCCCTCCCGCGAAGAGAACTGTCCGTTGCCTTCCCGCCGGAAGACTCCGCGGAACCGCTGCTTTCGTTCGAATCACCCGGAATGGACGGCATGCTGGACGTCGTCGGGACAGTCATCCTTGGAATTTTCGCCGCCGGAGGAGCGCTGCTCTGCGGCGGCTCCGGAACAGCGCTCGTGGTCTCAGGCCCGGTCGGAATGGCGGTAGGCGGGGTGCTCGGCGCATCGGCCGCGTACCTCCTGGCGCGCTACGGCAAGGAACGGATGAAGGAGATGGTCGAAGGGCTCGAAATGCCTCCGAGAATCGCGGCGTTCCTCCTCGACGAAAAGCGCATCGCCTCCCTCGAGAAAGAGTTGGCCGTCGCGCTGAAAAAACATCTGGAACTCCGCCTCGCCCCTTTGAGAAAGCAGATGGACGAACGCATCCTCTCGCTGGTCCTCGAAGAAATGGACGCCCTGAACGAGATCAACAGCTTTTAAGCCGGTCTCCCGTAGAAATCGACGTCCCGTTGCGGCGGAGGCAAAATACCTCCGCCGCAACGGGACGTTCACGGATCGTTATACTGTCGTCATGAAAAGCCGGGAACTCGTGCTCTCCGATCAGGCGAGGTCGAACCGGTCGAGGTTCATCACCTTGTTCCACGCCGCCACGAAGTCGTTCAGGAACTTCTCCGGAGAGTCCCCGCACGCGTAAACTTCCGCCAATGCCCTGAGCTGGGAGTTGGACCCGAAAACGAGGTCGACACGGGTGGCGGTCCACTTCAGTTCACCTGTCTTCCGGTCGCGCCCCTCGAACACGTCCTCCTCCTCCGAGGCCGGCTTCCAGACCGTGCCCATGTCGAGAAGATTCACGAAGAAGTCGTTTGTGAGCGCCTCGGGCCGCTTCGTGAAGACGCCGTGCGGAGACCTCCCGAAGTTGGCGTTCAGCACCCGCATACCGCCGAGAAGCACCGTCATCTCGGGGGCCGTCAGCGTGAGCAACTGCGCCCGGTCCACCAGCATCTCCTCTTCCTTCACGGCGAATTTGGCTCTCCGGTAGTTGCGGAATCCGTCGGCCGCCGGCTTGAGCACCTGGAACGACGGCGCGTCGGTCTGCTCCATGGAAGCGTCGGTCCTGCCCGGGGTGAAGGGAACGGTCACATCGCGGCCGGCGTTCTTCGCGGCCTTCTCGACGCCCGCGCATCCGCCCAGGACGATCAGGTCGGCCAGAGACACCTTCTTGCCGCCCGACTGCGCCCGATTGAACTCTTCCCTGACGCCGTCGAGGACCTTGAGCACCTTCGCCAGCCGCTCCGGTTCGTTGACCTCCCAATCCTTCTGCGGAGCGAGGCGAATTCTCGCTCCGTTGGCGCCGCCGCGCTTGTCGGAGCCGCGGAACGTTGAAGCCGACGCCCATGCTGTCGAAACCAGTTCCGAAACGGAGAGGCCGGAGGCAAGGATTTTTTCCTTGAGGGAGGCGATATCCTGCGCGTCGACGAGTTCGTGGTCGACTGCGGGTACGGGATCCTGCCAGATAAGGTCTTCCGCGGGGACTTCCGGACCGAGATAGCGAGAACGCGGCCCCATGTCGCGATGCGTCAACTTGAACCATGCGCGGGCAAAGGCGTTCGCGAACTCCTCCGGGTTCTTATGGAACCGCTCCGCGATGGGCCGGTAGATCGGATCCATCCGCAGCGCCATATCCGCCGTAGTCATGATGGTCGTCACCCGTTTCGACGGATCGTGAGCGGCAGGCGCGAGGTGCTTTTCTCTCGGATTGACAGGCACCCACTGCCAGGCTCCTGCAGGGCTTTTCACCAGATCCCAGTCATATTCGAACAGCACATCGAAATACCCCATATCCCACTTGATCGGGTTCGATGTCCACGCCCCTTCGATGCCGCTGCTGATCGTGTCATCCCCCTTGCCGCTGCCGAAGCTGCTTTTCCAGCCGAGGCCCTGTTCTTCGATGGGAGCGCCTTCCGGTTCGGGCCCCACGTGAGTCGCCGGACCGGCGCCGTGGCACTTGCCGAAGGTGTGCCCGCCGGCGACGAGGGCCACGGTCTCTTCATCGTTCATCGCCATGCGGGCGAAGGTCTCGCGGATATCTTTACCGGAAGCGAGAACGCTCGGCTGGCCGTTCGGCCCTTCCGGGTTCACGTAGATCAGGCCCATCTGCACGGCCGCGAGCGGATTCTCGAGATCGCGTTCGCCGGAGTAGCGATTGTCGCCGAGCCACTTGTCCTCGGAGCCCCAGTAGATATCCTCTTCCGGCTCCCAGACGTCCTCGCGGCCGCCTGCGAAGCCGAAGGTCTTCAGCCCCATCGACTCGATGGCGCAGTTGCCGGCGAGGATCATCAGGTCGGCCCAGGAGATCTTGCTGCCGTACTTCTGCTTGATCGGCCAGAGCAGGCGGCGCGCCTTGTCGAGGTTCACGTTGTCGGGCCAGCTGTTGAGCGGCGCCAGCCGCTGGGAGCCGGATCCAGCGCCTCCGCGACCGTCGCCCATACGGTATGTACCCGCGCTGTGCCACGCCATCCGGATGAAAAGTCCGCCGTAGTGGCCGTAGTCCGCGGGCCACCACTCCTGCGAGTCGGTCATCAGCGCATAGAGATCGTTCTTGAGGGCCTGAAGGTCGAGTTTCTTGAATTCCTCCGCGTAGTTGAAGGTGTTCCCCATCGGGTTGCTCTTGTCGGTGTGCTGATGAAGGATCCTGAGGTTCAACTGATTCGGCCACCAGTCCTGGTTCGACGTGCCGCCGCCTGCAACGGATTTGCCTCTTTTGCCCGTCACCGGGCATCTGCTTTCTTCACTCATCTTGATTCTCCTTTTCTTCTGAATTTTTGGTGCACGGATAACACGCTATTGTCTCCTGAAACCGTCTCATTATGTATTATTTTTTATATTTCCGACTATTTAGGACTTAAAAACAGATACGATCAGATAAAAAGGTTCCGTCCTCCTTTCCAAGAGTACAGAACGCCAATCCAGCTTTCTTTTCCACTAATTCAACATCGACGACGACTTTGCCAATCAGTTATCTTTTCTAACAACTAACACGATACAATCACGAGAAGAGACTGTCAAGTCCCCTCTCGCGTCGATCACGGTCGTGCGGAATTCCATGAGCGATGCTTTTCCTAACGGGTAACAAGGGAAAAACCCTGCAATCCGCTTACTTGACCGCATTCAGGATGGCTTCGACGAACTCCTGTTTTTTCTTCAGACCCTTGCAGTCGATCTCTTTTTCCTTCGCAATTTCTTTGAGCATCGGGATTGTCGCATTCTCCAGGGATGCCCTCGTAAAAGGCTCCTGGGGAATCGCCGGCGACGATTTCGTACGTTTCTGTGCGGACGGTTTTTTCAGGAGTTCGTCGAGCAAGCGCATTTTTTCCTGGAAGGACCGCTCCATGCTCTCCATCCGGGGGAAAAATGCGGCAATCTGCCGCACGTACACATCAAAAGATGAGATCTTCCGCTCCAGCCGGTCGAAGGGTTCCTGAAAGATCTGCTGCATCTGGGCCGGAATCGATGCGAACTTTCCCATCATCCGGTCGACGGCGGCCAGTTCTTTTTTCAGAGAGGGTGCGAATTCGTCCGCCGGTTCTTCTCCGCTTCCTTCGCCGGAATCGGACTCATCGACGCTTTTCAGCGCAGCCAGCTGCCTTTCGATGGCAAGCCCGGCATTCGGCGACACCACGAAGGCGTTGATCATCTCCCCCTTTCTCGGATCCTTTTCGCGCGCCCGTACCGCGGCCCAGTACTCCAGGTGCCCGCCGACGACCCGGTAACTTTCGGGGCCGGTCGCTTTGAGAACCAGCGGTTTCAAGAGGCCGCCGCTCTCGAGAATCGAGTCGGCCAGTCTCTCTACAACCTCCGGATCGAAGCGCTCGCGGGGTTCGCCCGGAGCGATACAGATCACGTCCACAAGATAGTGCTTCATTCTCTCCACCCTGTCTTTGTCAAGATTTCATCCGCCAGCTTTTCGAAGTCCTCGGCGGACTGTCCTGCCGAGGAGGAATTCTCCGTCTTCCAGAACTCGAAGATAGACTTCGGATCGGGAATCTCCATGGCGCCCTCCCTCCGGACGCGGCTCAGCGACGCCGAGAGAGGCATCCTGTCGTAGATGACGCTCTCCATCAGGGAAAATCCGTGGCGTTCGGAAATAGCCTGCTTCTGGCGGGGGAAGGTATGTTTCAGATACTGCGCGTTCGTCGGGATTTTCGACGGAAGCACGCCCAGCACAACTAACGGATTTCGCATGATCGACTCCCGGTATTCGTTCACCTGTTTCACGAAGTTCCTGACGTTGTTCAGTCCCTGATTGGCAAAGGGTTTCAGGTCGGACGGGACGATCAGGTAATCGGCTGCGATCAGGGGGATTTCGGCATACAGGTCCCGCGCGGGCGGCGTGTCGATGATCGTGAAATCGTAATCGTCCTGTATCTGCCTGAGCTTGACGAACAGCCTGGAACGGCTCGCGGCCACGTTCGTCAGGTCGTACTGGTGCGCGACGAGATCGATATGCGAAGGAACGATGTCGATCTCCGGCGTATTGAACGACTTCGACCGGCGGACGACATCCGGGATGAAGTTGTAGGTTCCCGACTCGAGCAGGTGATAGACGTACTTCTGGATGATGTCGTCGTCCTCTTCGAACTGGAACTTGACGAGCCCCGCCGCGAAGGTCGCGTTCGCCTGGGCGTCCATGTCGATCAGGAGGACCTTCTGTCCCTTTTTCCCCAAAGCGGCGGCGAGGTTGACCGCAATGGTCGTCTTCCCTACGCCTCCCTTGTTGTGATAGATGGCGATGACCTTCATCCGCGGCCTCTCCCTTTCGGCGGGGTCGTTTCCGACGGCCGCAAGCGAGGGCCGGAGAGACGGCGGAGGACTCTCCGGCTCCGGTGGTTCCGAATATTCTTCGGCAGGATCCGTTTCATCGGCGCAGGGAAGCACCACGGCGTTCTCTCCGGGGGTGTCCTCCGTATCGCCGCCGGGCCGAGCCCCGCATCCGGTATCGGGGTCGCTCTGTTCGTCCTCGCTCTCGCGGAGCACCTCGACAAGAACGGCCGGAACATCGGGATCGTCTCCGGCAGGCTCTTCCTCCGCCGCCGGAGGCGCCTGAGCCGAGATTTCGGCCTCATGATCCTCTCCGGTGAGAAGGGAGCGGATGTCGTCCACTCTCTCGGAAATCTCTTCCCCGATGCACTGAAACAGCAGTTCGATCTCGCCAGGCGAAATCTTCCCGTAGATTCTGAGCTCCCTGCCGTTGGTCAGGAGGCCGTAACGGACGTCGAAAACTCCGAGGTAGCGGATGAGCTTCCGGACATGCCGTTCAAGCTTTTCTCCGGGATGAACCGGCTGAACGATGATGCGGGCGGGCCTGATCGATGCGGCGAACGAGGGAAAAAACCGGCTGAAAAATTCGAGCAGCGCCAGCCGGAAGTCGGCGATTCTCACTTCTCGGTGACGGCCCTCCGGCCCGAACCCCGATCGGGGCAGCAGGTAGCCTGCGACCAGTCCGGAGACGACATCCTCCGTGGTGCGGAACGATTCCGGTCG
Source organism: uncultured Synergistaceae bacterium (assembly GCA_964426245.1). GTDB lineage: Bacteria > Synergistota > Synergistia > Synergistales > Aminobacteriaceae > JAAYLU01. The sequence goes on along the minus strand of CAYRPJ010000010.1, from coordinate 53,280 downwards.
AAAGTTCAAAACAACCTCCCCTTCTTCCTGAAAATTTCCATTCAATTCTTATTATACACGGACCAGCGACGAAAAGCCTCCCTTCTGAAACAAGAGAGGCTTTCCGTGCGGAAAGAACCTTTTCCCGCGGGAATTCCCCGCTATTCGAAAAGCTTCCGGAGCGCGCGCTCCATCGACTTCAGGAAGTTCTCCCAGTAGATCTCATAGGTCGTATTGTTCACAAGGTAGGGCGTCAGAATGCAGGATCGAAGAACGTAGACGCTTGCGGCGCGATTCCACTCCTCCTCGTCGATGCCGAAGCGTTCCACGAAGCCAAGCGGTGCATCGCCGTACTCCTCCCTGGTCAGCGAGGTCTTGGAGGTGATGAAATCATTGACGTACAGCGGCCCCGACTTGTAGGAACACTGCTCGTAGATCGCCTGATTGAGGCGGTTCATCTCCTCAAGGCTGCCGTTGCCGATCTCGTGGAAGGCGTAGACGACGATGTTGAGGTCGGGTCGTGTCAGCGGTAGCGCGTGGAAACGCCGCCCGGCGACCTGCAGGGGGTCGCTTTCGAGCAGCGACCGGTAGAAGCGGTACGCCCCCTCGATGCTGCTTTCGAGAATGCGGCCGTAGCCTCCCGCGTTCAGCGGAACCACCCGGTGCGCCATCCAGACGGCCGCCACCGCGGCGCCGGGCTTCGAACCCTCCAGGATATAGCTCCCCAGGAGCATCGGATTTTCGTCGTCCTTCTCGAAAACGTAGGCCGCGAAATAGGAGATCAGGTCGACAATCCTGCGATCGGCGACCACGATGGCCCCGGCCGAATACGGGACATAACCGAGCTTGTGGGGATCGACCGTGATCGAATCGGCGAACTGCATGGCCTTGAACGCCTCGTAGACTTCTCTTACGATCGGCCTGTCCTCTCCGCGCTCCGCCTGACGGGCCTGGAGTTCCTCGAACTCCATGAAACGGCCCGTCTCGTCGAGGAAGAGCGCTCGTGCGTAGCCGCCGTACGCCGCGTCGATGTGAAGGTAGAAGGAGATCCCCTGCGATGCGTAGAAATCCCGCAGACGGACGATGCCGTCGACTTCGTCCACAGCCCCCTCCTCGGTGCTTCCGACGACGGCGACCACGGCGAGAATCGGCCTTCGTTCCGCAACAAGGGAGTCGATGATGGATTCGAGCGCTTCCAAGTCCATCCGGTAGTTCTCCAGGACCGGTACGGGAATCAGGTTTTTCCGTCCAATGCCGAAGATGTCCACCGCCTTGGCCCACGAGTAGTGCTTCGACTCCGGCACGATAATCACGCCCGGATCGCACCCCCTCATGCCGTAGCCCCGGACGGACCGGTCTCTGACCTCCTCGAAGCAGCCGATCTCCCTGGTTCTGTCGAGGAGATCGAGAATATCCTTCGTCGGAAGATTGAGGAGCTTCCATTCGTCCATTCCCTCTACCAGGTCGGGCCGGCACTTCCGGATCGCAAGGGGAATCGAGGCAAGGTTCCGCGCCAGCCAGACTCCCTCGTAATTGGCCACCGTGCCGCCCGAGGTGATGTGCCCCCACGCCTTCCGGGGGTCGTACCCCATCAGGGTTGCAAGCTGGATGCCGGTTTCCAGCTCGAGCGCCGTCGTTCCGGGAGATCCCTCGTAAGCGCAGTTGTTCGGATTGTAAAGCAGCGTGAGCATGTATCCGAGGTTCGCCGCCATGAGTGTATCGGCGTTCATATGCCCCAGGTAGCGGGGAGAAAACCACGGGTTGGAGGTGATCTGCAACGTTCCGGCCAGCTCGACCAAGGCCTCCCTCGTCCTCTGCAGCGTGTCGGCGAAGTCAGGACGTTCATGTTCGTCCGGAGTCACGACCGGAGCGTCCTCCGGATGAAAATCCCGGCGCCATTCGGCATGGTCGTCCATCAGGTAGACGAGCATCTGCCTGAAGAAGTCGTAGTTTTCGGACTTCGGCCCGAGAAAGAGCGCGTTGAAATTGATCGGCCCGCTCATGCATTCCTCCTCCTTTCCGTACTGTGCAACAAAGACAAGAACAAAAAGGGAGCGTATCGCATCTTCATTGTGCCGAAGGATGCCGCCCGTTCCCTTATTCGCTCCTTCATCACGGTGTTTCTTTTCAGTCTGTTCCGACGGCGGGATCGTTCAGCGTCCTTTCCACCGAACAATCAGCAGCGGAATTCCAAGGAGAAACGCAAACGGAACGGGAAGCACCCCGACGCCGCATCCGGAACTTCCCTGCGCGGGAATCTCCGCCTCGGCCCGGACCGAGATGACGCGGAAGGTGACCACTCCGGTCTGCCGGTTATGATCGTACGGGCCGTTGTCCTCGATCACGTTGCGCCACGTCATCAACCCCTCGCCCTCTTCGTAGAAGTCGGGCGGGGTCACTCCTTCGGGAAGCTCCTGCCCCGGCTTGATCTCGAACTGCACGCCCCTTTCCGGAATGGCGTACCCTCTCACAGCCCGGGAGTCAGCCTCCGCATCCTGGTACTCGGCAAGAGCCGCGTAGTAGCGGACGTATTCCGGCCACGAGGCGGTGAACTCCACGACCAGCTCGCCGAATCCGGAAGTGTCGGAGAGCGGGACGTCCTCGTAGGTAAAGGCGTTGTACAGCGTCGCTGAGACGCCTCCGGCGAGGCCGCCCAGGTCCGCCGAAAGGACTCTCTTCACCGCTTTGAAAAAAGAGCTCCCTTCGTCGCCGAGATCGCGCTCGACCGCCTTCACGTCCTGCTCGCCGACGGTCTTTCTGGGCTCGGGGGCTGCGCCCTCCGCCATGCCGGAGAGCGCTACGGAAGCGCTTCCCGAGGAAGTTCCGATGGTACAGGTGCCGTCGGTGGTATAAGAGACGCCGTAGCCGCAGCATATCTGGTCCGGCTCGTTGTTCGTCACGATACAGTAGTCGACAAGGGACGTCTCGGAACCCGACGTCAGATACATTCCTCCTCCCAGGCGGTTCAGGCCGTTGTATCTCACGTTACAGCGGCTCATGACCAGCTTTCCCTTGACCCCGTTGTAGATGCCGCCCGCCATGCCGTTGTTGCAGACGTTGTTCTCGACGATACAGTTCGTCATCGTCAGGACCACCGAGTTGTAGCCGTAGTCGGTGCTGCTGATTCCTCCCGCTTTGACTGTGTCTCCTGAAGCCGTATTGTAATTGATGACACAGTTGTTCAGGGTCAGATTTTTTCCGTTGTGAATGCCGCCGCCGCCCGAATTCTCGGTCACGATGCAGTCGTTCATCGTCAGGTTCGCGTAGTTGATCACTCCCGCGCCTTGCGTACCGTTTCCGCTTCCCGTGTTGCCGCCGGTGATTCTCAGCCGGTAGAACGTGCAGTCGCCCGTCACGTAGAGTACCCGGTGCCCTGAACCGTTCTGGTTGATCGAGACCGGGCCGTTGATCGTCAGCGCCTTGTTGACGAACAGATAGCTGTTCAGGTTGACCGTTGTAACCGAGGAGTGAAAGACGATCGTATCTCCCGCGGCCGCGTTCGTGATAGCTGCCCGGAGCGTACCGGCGCCGCTGTCGCCCGCTGAGGTGACCGTAAGAGTCGCCGCATCCACCGCTCCTCCAAAACAGAGCAGCACCGCCGTCATGAGTATCGAAACCATGCACCGTAACAGAAGAATATCCGCTCCGCCGCCTCTTCCGCATCGCGCAGGTTTTCTTTCGTTCATTCGCTTCATACCGTCGTCCCTCTTTTCATCGCCGTTTTCATATCGTACGCGGATGAAAAAGAGAGGGAAAAAGGACCCCCTCTCCGCTCTTCCCACATCATCAGGGTATCAGCTTTCCGGTGTCCATGCCCTCGCCGCCGGAGACTCCTCCCAGTTCGGAGTCGTCTAATTCGCCCGCGACCTTTTTCTTCTTGAGCTCTTCGAGCTTCAATTCCTCTTCGGATTTCATTCCCGTCTTTTTCTGCTCCTGCGTCATACCGGATCTCCTCCTTTTTGTTAGATCGTATCGCCGTCCTCAGTCAGCACCTTTCGCAAGTCTTGCTCAAATACAGAGAAACTTTTCTCTTTTCGAACACCATCATAAACCTTCACACCGTGTAAAAGTCAAGCGGAAAACGTGTCATTCTCTCAGGAAACCTTTGGTTTTCTTCTCTTCTTGAAGACAGCAGGTCTCAGCGCAAGAACGGATGCGCGAGAATTCTTTCCGTTCTATTTCCGGGCCGGAATCCTGATAATCTCCCCGTCGAGCGGGATCAGGAGGCGTTCGTCGGCAATGCCGCTTCTTCGGGCAGTCTCGCGAAGCTGCTGCCTGCTCACCGTCGCGTGGTCCACCGCCTCCATGTGAAGAGCGACGACGACGCTCTCCGGCGCAAGGCGGCAGACCTCCGCAGTCTGCTTATCGTCCATCAGGATAAGCACTCCCTCGCCCCAGACCGCGCCGCACGAGTGCGTCAGGACGACGTCTGGCCGGCGAGCGCGGAGCAGCTCCCGGATCTCGTCGGTGAGCACTGTATCCCCCGCCCAGTAGACGCTCGGCTCGCCGGGCGACTCGAAGAAGAAACCGGAGACGACGTCCATGTCCTTCAGCACGTCGCCCGAACCGTGTCGTCCCGGCGTGCGGGTGAAGGAGATGCCGTCCATTCGGAGCATTCCTTCGACGGGGCGCACGCCGGTGAAGCCGAGGTCTCGAATGGTCTTCTCATCCCTTGGCTGGCAGAGCAGCGGAAGGTGTCTCGGAAGCAGTTCCATAGCCGTCGCGTCGAAATGATCGGAGTGCGCGTGCGAGACGACGACGACTTCCACTCCTTCGAGCACTGACTCCGGAGGAACGGGCAAGGAAACGACCGGACTGTGCTTCTTTCCTGTGTAGGAAGGCCCCGACCCCTTTTCTCCCAGGTACGGATCCAGCAGCAGAGTTTTTCCGGCGTACGACATTTTTACAGTGGCATTGCGGATGAGGTGCAGCTCCATGAATTCCAGCCTCCTTTAAAGTTCGATGATACACTGTAAGTACGCCTCATTTACAGCGGCCCGGACAGACCGGGAAAGACGCAGAGAATTTGCTGCGGAACGGGGGACGAAAAAATGAAACAACCCTCACCTCCCGTTCCTCTCCTCTCTCAGGAAAACTTATCGTCTCCGCAGGAACAGGAACGGAAGAACAAGGACAAGGACGAATGGGGATGCGCCTCCGGCCGAGCAGCCCGATCCTCCCGAAGAGGGGGCTGTCTGCGCCTCGGCTCTGACCGACGCTACGCGGAAGGTGACGACGCCGGTCTCGCGGTTGTGGTCGTACGGCCCGTTGTCCTCGACCACGTTGCGCCACGTCATCAGGCCCTCGCCCTCCTCGTAGAAGTCGGGGGGCGTCACCCCGTCGGGCAGCGGCTGCCCCGGCTTGATCTCGAACTGCACCCCTCGCTCAGGGAGGATGTACCCCTTCACCGCGAGCATACCAGCCTCGGTCTCCTCGTACTCCGCGAACGCGGCGTAGTAACGCACGTTCTGCGGCCAGGACGCCGTGAACTCCACCTCCAGCTTCCCCTCTCCCGACGTGTCGGCAAGCGGGACGTTCTCGTAGGAGAAGGCGTTGTAGAGCGTCGCGTCCATTCCGGAAAGCGCGGCAGAAACATCGGTGGAAAGGGCGTCTTTCACCGCGTTGAATATGTGGCTCTCCGGATCCTTCAGGTTTTTTTCAACTTCCAGCACATCGGCCTCGCCGGTGGTTTTCCGGGCCTGTGGAGCTGATCCTTCCGCGACGCCGCCGAAGGCCATTGCGCTCGTTCCCGCTGTGTCGCCGATATTGCAGTGCCCGTCCGTGGTGTAGGCGCCGACGATCTGGTCGGGCGTGTTCCCCGTGATTGTGGACATGTACATGTCGCAGGAACTCTCCGTCCGGTTGTTGATGCCGCCGCCCGAAGACGCGCTGTTGTTTTTGACCGTGACGATGTTCAGCGTCAGCCTGCCGTGGTTGTCGATGCCGCCGCCGTAGTTGACTGCGGAGTTCCCGTCGAGCGTGCAGCGGTAGAGTGTCAGGCTGTACCCCCTGTTGAGGATGGCGCCGCCGCTCTCCGCAGCGTTGCCGCCCTTGATGATCAGGTATTCGAACCGGGGGCCGAAGACGCCCGGCGCGATCGAGAAGACGCGCTTGCCCGGAGCGGTTTGCCGGATCGTCGTCGGGCTGACCGTCCCGGAACCCGAGATGGTGAGCGTCTTGGAGATGGAGAGTTCCTCAGCGAGGTCGATCGTCATCCCCGCCGATTCGAAGGTGATGATGTCGTAGTTCCACGCGTTGTTCACGGCGTGCCGAAGCATCCCCTCCGCCGGATTCGACGGGTCGTCGTCCGTCCTGGTCACCTTCCATATCTCCGCCTCCGCCCGCGGAGCGGCGCAAGCCAGGCAAAGCATCGCCGCCGCCAGCACCGCAAGACCGCACACTGTCATTTTCTTCATCGAGCACGACCTCCTTGTGTAGTTTTTCATCGGCAGCAGCGGAGGCTCTTCCCGCGCGGCTGATCTCCAAGCCTCTCTCATTGTTATTCTTCTGTTGATTTGAGGCGTTGCGGCCGAATCTTCGGGATTCTCCGCAGAACGAACATCAGAGGAATTCCCGACAGCAGCGCGAAAGGTGAGACAACACCCCCTGCCGAGCAGCCGGAGCTTCCGGAAAAATCCGTTCGCGTCTCCGCCTCGGCTCTGACCGACGCCACACGGAAGGTCACGATGCCGGCCTCGCGGTTATGGTCGTACTGGCCGTTGTCCTCGACCACGTTGCGCCACGTCATCAGGCCCTCGCCCTCCTCGTAGAAGTCGGGGGGCGTCACGCCGTCCGGGAGCGGCTGCCCCGGCTGAATCTCGAACTGCACGCTCCGTTCGAGGATCGCGTACTCCTTCACGGAGAAAGTGTCCGCCGCCGCATCCTCGTACTCCGCGAAGGCCGCGTAGTAACGGACGTTCTCCGGCCACGAGGCGGTGAACTCGACGGTCAGCTTTCCCTCTCCGGACGTGTCGGAGAGCGGGACGTCCTCGTAGGCGAAGGCGTTGTACAGCGATTCGGAGACTTCGCCCGGAAGGCCTCCGAGATCGTCCGAGAGGGCGTTTTTCACTCTCTTGAAGAACTCGCTTTCAGGATCGTTCAGATCCCGCTCCACAGCATCCACGTCGGCCTCTCCGACCGTCCTCCGGGGAGAGGGGGAAGCTCCTTCCGCGAACCCTGAGAGGCTTACCGACGCGCTTCCGGGCGCCGTGCCGATGGTACACGTGTCGTCCGTCGTGTAGGAACCGGCGTATGAACAGTATATCTGGTCCGGCGCATTTCCGGTGACAACCGTTTGTTTCGAGAGGGCCGCGCTGCTCTGGGAGAGCGCAATGCCTCCTCCGTAGCCGTAGTATCCGTTCAGTCCGGCGGTGTTGTCGGAGATCCTCGAATTCTCGATCTCCGCGCTTCCGTTATAGCTGTAGACGCCTCCGCCGGATGCTTGCGCCGTATTGCCCGATATCGTCGAGTCCGAAATCTTCACAAAGCCTTGATTGTATCGATAGCCGCTGTATATTCCCCCGCCCCAGTATCCGGCGTTTCCGGTGATTGTGCATTCAGTCAGGCCGACCGTTCCGCCCTTGTTGGAGATCCCGCCTCCTTCACCCGGATCGGTGCCGAGGTATATGTCTTCCAGTGAAGTGCCGGAATCCGCCCTGTTGTTCCGGACAGCGCAGCGCAGCATGGTCAGGGCCCCTTTGTTGTAGATGCCTCCTCCGGCGTCGTCGTAGCACACATTCTCATCCACTTCGCAGTCCGTCATGGAAAGAGTTCCCGAGGAGAAAACGCCTCCTCCGCCCGTGTTGGATGCGTTATTTCTTACGACGCACCGGATCATTTCGAGCGTTCCGGTATTTTTGACGCCCGCTCCCTGCCAGTACGTCCGATTCCCCGTCATAGTGCAATCGGTCAGCATTAAACTGCCCCCGTTGATGACCCCGGCCCCCGCATAGCCCATGTTTCTGTCGCTCCCACCGGAGAAGGTCAGTCCTGTGATCTTCAGCAAAACTTCAGAGCTATTGACCAATACCGCCCCGCTTCCGGTCTGGGTGAGCACCGCCGGTCCCTCGATGATCAGGGGCTTGTCGACGACCAGTGTTTCCAACAGGCTGATGTTTCTCTTCCCGTCGGCGAAACGGATGGTGTCGAGGATACGGGCATTCTGGACCGCATGGCGGAGCGATCCCGCTTCCGGATTCGAAGGAGAATCCGTGTCGACCGTGACCGTCCAGACCCTGAAAAACCAGCTCGGGGCAGATTCGCCCGCAGCGGCCCCGACGCCCTGGAAACAGAACAGTGTCAGCAAAAGACACACACAAAAAGCGCGGAATTTCAAATTTTCCACCTCGTTCCCCTCCTTTGCGGCTTTCCTTTCAAAAAAAATTCGCACCTGAACAGGTTCAACTTCACAGAGAAGAGACAGCGGCAACAGCCGTTTCCGTTGCTCCTGCTATCCGTCTGAAGTTACGATTTCTTTCTCGAGCCTCTCACCAGCGGAAGCCCGAGGAGAAGCACAAACGGCGCAGCGCCTGTCCCCGCGTTGCATCCGGAACTTCCCTGTGCCGGAATCTCCGCCTCTGCCCGAATAGACGCCACTCTGAACGTCACGACGCCGACGTCATCGTTCAGGTCGAACGGGCCGTTGTCCTCGACAACGTTCCGCCACGTCATCAGCCCCTCTCCCTCTTCGTAGAAGTCGGGGGGCGTCACCCCTTCGGGCAGATCCTGTCCGGGCTGAATCTCGAACTGGATACCGCGTTCGGGGATCGCGTAGGCCCCGGGCTCGAGCAGCGCGCCCGATCCCCTCTCCGCCGGCTGCGCGAAAGCCGCGTAGTAGCGGACGTATTCCGGCCAGGAGGCGGTGAATTCGATCTCCAGTTTCCCTTCGCCCGAAGCGTCCGTGAGAGGGATGTTCTCGTAGGTAAAGGCGTTGTACAGCGTCGCCGACATCTCGCGGGGAAGGTCGCCGAGATCGGCCGAGAGGACGTTTTTCACCAAGCCGAAGAGTTCGCTTTCCGGATCGTTCAGATCCCGCTCCACCGCCTCCACGTCGGGCTCTCCGACCGTCCTCCGGGGAGATGGCGAGGCTCCGTCCGCGAATCCGGAGAGACTCACCGAGGCACTCCCGGGCTCGGTACCGATGGTGCAGGTACCGTCCGTCGTGTAGGAACTGTAGCAGGGACAGTAAATCTGGTCCGGCGCATTTCCGGTGACAGCCGTTTGTTTCGAGAGAACCGCGCTGCTCTGATCGAGCGATATGCCTCCTCCGTAGCCGTAGTATCCGTTCAGTCCGGCGATGTTGTCGAAGATCCTCGAATTCTCGATTTCCACGCTTCCGTTAAAGCTGTCGACGCCTCCCCCGGATCCTTGCGCCGTATTGCCCGATATCGTCGAGTCCGAAATCTTCACAAAGCCTTGATTGTATCGATAGCCGCTGTATATTCCCCCGCCCCAGTATCCGGCGTTTCCGGTGATTGTGCATTCAGTCAGGCCGACCGTTCCGCCCTTGTTGGAGATCCCGCCTCCTTCACCCGGATCGGTGCCGAGGTATATGTCTTCCAGTGAAGTGCCGGAATCCGCCCTGTTGTTCCGGACAGCGCAGCGCAGCATGGTCAGGGCCCCTTTGTTGTAGATGCCTCCTCCGGCGTCGTCGTAGCACACATTCTCATCCACCTCGCAGTCCGTCATGGAAAGAGTTCCCGAGGAGAAAACGCCTCCTCCTCCCGCGTTGGAGGCGTTGTTTTTCACGACGCACCGGGTCATTTCGAGCGTTCCGGTATTTTTGACGCCGGCTCCCTGCCAGTACGTCCGATTCCCCGTCATAGTGCAATCGGTCAGCGTCAAGCTGCCCCAGTTGATGACCCCGGACCCCGCGTAACTCCTGTTCCTGTCGCTTCCTCCGGAGAAGGTCAGGCCAGTGATCTTCAGCAGGCCTTCAGAGCGATTGACCAGTACCGCCCCGGTTCCGGTCTGGGTGAGCACCGCCGGTCCCTTGATGATCAGGGGCTTGTCGACGACCAGTGTTTCCAGCAGGCTGATGTTTCTCTTCCCGTCGGCGAAACGGATGGTGTCGAGGATACCGGCGTTCTGGACCGCATGGCGGAGCGATCCCGCTTCCGGATTCGAAGGAGAATCCGTGTCGACCGTGACCGTCCATACTCCAAACATGGCGGGCGTCGCACGGCCTGTTTCTGCCGCAGTGGCCCCGACCTCCGGGAAACAGAACAGTGCCAGTAAAACGCACACACAAAAAACGCGGAATTTCAAATTTTCCACCTCGTTCCCCTCCTTTGCGGCTTTCCTTTTCAAGTGCACCCGCAGGGACAACTGCAAAGAGAAGAGACAACTGCCATATCCGTTTCCGTTGCTCCTGCTATCCGTCTGAAGTTACGATTTGTTTCTCGAGCCTTTCAGCAGCGGAAGCCCAAGGAGAAGCGCGAACGGCGCAGCATCGCCCCCCGCGTTACAGCCGGAGCTCCCTCGAGCCGGAATCTCCGCCTCTGCCCGAATCGACGCCACTCTGAACGTCACGACGCCGACGTCATTGTTCAGGTCGAACGGGCCGTTGTCCTCGACCACGTTCCGCCATGTCATCAGTCCCTCGCCCTCCTCGTAGAAGTCGGGGGGCGTCACCCCTTCGGGCAGATCCTGTCCCGGCTTTATCTCGAACTGGATGCCGCGTTCGGGAATCGCGTAGGCCCCGGGCTCGAGCAGCGCGCCCGATCCGCTCTCCGCCGGCTGCGCGAAAGCCGCGTAGTAGCGGACGTATTCCGGCCAGGAGGCGGTGAATTCGATCTCCAGTTTCCCTTCGCCCGAAGCGTCCGTGAGAGGGATGTTCTCGTAGGTAAAGGCGTTGTACAGCGTCGCCGACATCTCGCGGGGAAGGTCGCCGAGATCGGCCGAGAGGACGTTTTTCACCAAGCCGAAGAGTTCGCTTTCCGGATCGTTCAGATCCCGCTCCACCGCCTCCACGTCGGGCTCTCCGACCGTCCTCCGGGGAGATGGCGGAGTCTCTCCGGCGAACCCTGAGAGGCTTACCGACGCGCTTCCGGGCGCCGTGCCGATCGTGCACGTGCCATCCACTTTCAGAAATCCGTAGCTTCCGGGGCCGACGATCTGATCGGGGGAGTTGCCCGTCACGACGCACCCCTGGGCCAGCGTCGTCTCGCTGAAGAGGTTGAGGTACATTCCTCCTCCCGACCCTTTGCTGCTGTTGTTCCGCACCGTGCAGCCGTACATGAAGAGCTGCTCTCCGTTGAAGATGCCGCCTCCGTAGGTGTCGGGGTTCGAGTTCCCCTCCACGACGCAGGCGTACATGGTCAGGACCGGTGAGCTGTAGGCGCTGGCCTCGTTGTTGATACCTCCGGCGTGCCGGGAGCCCGTACAGGTGTTGTTGCTGATCGTGCACCCCGTCATGGTGAGGTTTTTGGCGTTAAAAACACCTGCTCCGACGGAATTTTCCGTCACGGTGCAGTGATTCATCGTCAGATTGGCGTAGTTGAATATTCCCGCCCCGTTCCAGTAATTACCCTGCTGTGTACCCGGAACGAAGTTTCCCCCCCTGATCGTCAGGTAGTTGAGCGTGCAGTCGCCTGTGACGTAGAGCACTCTCTCGTTCGCCCCGGTCTGGCGGATCGTTACCGGCTTTCCGGACGTCCCGCTGATCGTCAGCGCCTTGTTGAGGAAGAGATAGCTGGTCAGTTCGACCGTCGACACCGAGGAGGAGAAGACGATCGTGTCCCCGGCGGCGGCGTTCGTCACCACGGAGCGAAGCGTTCCGGAGGAACCGTCGTCGGCGCCGCTCGTCACCGTCCATGTCGCTGCGATCCCTGTCCCCGCGGAGAAAAACAGCAGGGCGATCATCGAAGCGGTCATCAGGAAGAGACTTCTCATCCGGCATGACAATCCGGACTTCCCCCTCGTTTTTTCTCTTGTGTTTTTCATCCGGCAATCCCTCTTTTCGTTGTCCCGTTGTTTTCCTCGAATACACGCGGCCGCGAAAAGAACCGGGAGAGGCACATCGCCTCTCCCGGTTCTTCAGATTATGATCTTCCCCGTGTCCATACCCTCTCCGCCTGCGACGCCGTCAAGATCATCGTCATCCAGCTCCTGGCGCTTCACCCTGTTCTTCAGCTCATCAGGGGTCAATTTCTCTTCCGGTTTCGGCTCGAGCCTTTCGCGATCCTGCTTCATATCAGCCGCCTCCTTTATTTTCATCGACACCGTCGATATTGAAAAAAAATTCTCTATCATCCCGAAGAGTATGATAAACCTTAACACCGTGTAAGAGTCAAGAGGGGAAAGAATTTCATGAGAACAATTTCTTTCTCTCTTTTTGATATCATGGAGAAGATTGGAAAACGGGTCGGAAGACAAGCGAACACAACTTCACCGAGAGGAGCGTCATTATGGGAAGCAGCGAACGGGAAAAAGTCTTTCGAAAACTTGAGGAACTCGGGATCCGCTATGAAAAGATCGAGCACGAGGCGGCGTTCACCGTCGAGGATATGGAGCGGATCGGCTTCGACGAAAAGGTGACCGTCTGCAAGAATCTCTTCGTCCGGGATCAGAAGAAGAAGGCCACGCACTGGCTCGTCGTCCTCCACAAGGACAAGCGGGCGGACCTGGACAAACTGGCGGAGCAGCTCGGAACAAAGCACCTGAGCTTCGCATCCGGCGAACGGCTTAAAAAATACCTTGGACTTTCCCAGGGGGAAGTCACTCCCCTCGGCGTCGTCAACGACGCGGAACGCGCCGTCATCGTCGTCTTCGACCGGGATCTCGCCGGCATGGAACATCTCGGAGTGCACCCGAACGACAACACCGCCACGCTGATCATGTCCTTCGAGGATATAAGGAAGGTCGTGGAGAAAAACGGCAATCCGATCCGGTACGTCACCGTGGAGGGCGAGGCTCAATAAAAGACAGGCTGCCGGAAAGAACCTCCTCTCCGGGGAGGCCTTCCGGTCGCCGTTCGTAAGTTTCTGTTTTCCGTCAGGATCTCTGCCCGTACGTTTTAAATTTTCCCAGCACCGTCTTCATGTCGTCCGGGCCGAGGAGCACCGGATCGCCGACCGTCTTCGCCCGGTAGTAGAGCTCGCAGACGAACTCAGTCTCCTCGGCGGCGTTGAAGGCGTACCGCATGTCCGGTCCGGCTGCCAGAAGGCCGTGGTTGCCGAGGAGAACGGCGAAGCGGCCCTTCATGGCGTCGCGGGCGATTCGGGCAAGTTCCGACGAGCCGAACGGCGCATAGGGCGTGCAGCGGACCTCGTCCCCCCCGGAGAAGCCGATCAGGTAGTGAACCGCCGGAAGGCTCCAGTGCAGGCAGGCCAGCGTCGTCGCGTAGGTCGAGTGCGTATGGACGACGGCGTTGATGTCCTCCCTGTCCGCGTAGAGCAGGCGGTGCATGTCCAGCTCGCTCGACGGTTTCCTGACGCCGTCCGTGATTTTTCCTTCGAGGTCGAGGACGACCACGTCCTCCGCCTGCATGAGGAAGTAGTCCATTCCGCTCGGACTGATCGCGAAGAGCATCCTCTCCCTGTTCAAAGCGCTGATGTTGCCGCCCGTCCCTCTCGTGAGCCCCCGCGTCGACATCATCCTGCAGTGTTCCACGACCAGTTCCCGCTCTTCCCGAAGCAGCATCTCTTTCCCTCCGTTCAACCCGGCTTCCGGACTGCCGGATAGTTCTTTTTTTACTTCCGGAAACGTTCCGGGCGGTTTTTTACGCCTTCCTTCCCGCCGCGAAGAGCAGGGGGATGAGCAGCAGAAGAGCAAACGGAGCGGAGCCCGCCGAACACCCTCCGCCTCCTCCGGCCGGTACCCAGAGGACCAGGCTGAAGCTCTGTTCCGTTCCGGGCACGGGGTTTCCGCGGCTGTCAAAAGCGGTGACATGGACTGTGAGCGTCCTGTTGAAGTCCTCCGGAATCGGGATGTCGTGCCGGAATTCATAGATCGACGGCCGTGCGTTCACTCCCACGCGGGTCAGTTCGACGCGCCTGGCGTTGAAGGAGAGGATCTCCTCCGTCCCGTCTCGCAGCGAGTAGTTGAGCGTCGCGATCCTGTTGTTCACCGTGTAGGTTTCGTCTTCCGACCGGACGACGTCGTCCGGTGAGGGCTGTATGGGCTTCACGACGCCGAAGAGACTGAGGAGCTGCTTCGGCTTCACCGCCACGCCGTCCGCCACGTTCCAGTCGACCGTCTTGTCGGCGAGTTCCGGCCAATAGACATAGTCCGAGACGGGAACCTCCCTCTCGCCGTCGCCTCGTATTTCAGCGCGGACGAACGAGAGCCGTCTTCCTTCAGCGAACGGGACGATGACGCCGGTCCGTTCCGCGGTTTGCCCGCTCCCCGGATCGTACCGGACAACCGGATCGCCGATGTCGTAGTGATACCAGAGCACGGAATTGGATCCCAGCCGCCCCGCGTAGGCCAGGCCGCCGATCTCGACTGACTGGGAGGCGGAGGTCGGATGGATGTTGTAGAGAATGCCCCGGACCGTGCCGTTGAGATACTCGAGCAGATCGTTCGGACGCCAGCGGCGGACGATCTCGTAGAAGAGCGTTCCGGGAATGCCTCCGTGCGGAAGGGTGGACGCGTCCCAATATCCCGGGAAGAGGTCGCGGTAGATGTGGGACCCGTTCCGTTCCGCGAATGCGATGACGTTCACCATGTGCTCCGGAGGGCTGAAACGCGAAAGTATCTTGTCCGGCACGCTGCCGAACGTCAGCGGGACGCTGACCGAATCGAGCACGGCCCCTCCGCCGCCGACGGCGCTGACAGTGAGCGTGTACTCCCCTTCCTCGATGTCCTGCTGGTAGACGACGGAGTAGTTGCTGTCGAAGTCCTTCGTGCATCCTCCCTGGATGAGCGCAGCGGCATAGTGCCGGGTCACCACGGCCTTGAGGAGCGGATCGAAGATCGACACAGGAAGCGCCGGGTCGAAGACCAGGTCGGGCGGCGGCGAGGCGAGGATATCCCACACATCGTCCGGAGTCCACCCGTTCGGATAGTCGGTCAGAATCGCAGCGGGCGGAGTAATGCCGCTTCCGTTGTCAACGGCGCTCGTCACGGTGCGGAGCGGAGCGAGAAGACCGTTCCGGTACAGTTCGAACCGGACGTTGAACGGCTCCTGCTCCGGATTCTTTCCCTCCCGGTCGATCGAGACGATGGCATAGAAATCGCGGGCGGGAGCGAGAATTCTGGAATTTTCGGCCGGAGCCGCCACCGAGAGCCGGACCGCCTCCGCCTCCTGTACTCCGGACAGAAGAGCGAGACAGATGCAGAGAATAATAGCGAACCGTTTCATCTTCCGGACACTTCCTTTCGCCTGAATGGCGGGATTTGCCGATTATCATACCATCTGCGCGGCTTCAGGAGCAGACAAAGATAATCCGTCACTCTTTCCGGCCTGCATAGATGTGTTTGAGCATCTTAAAGAACAGCTTGTCCCTCCTCTTGATCGCCTCCTCGTCTTTGCCCTCGGAGTAGTCGTAAAATCCCCGTCCCGACTTGACGCCGAGCCGGTTCGTCTCCATGAGCGCCTGTAAAAGCTCAGGAGGTTTCTTCATATCGCTCAGCTCATTGAAAAGGTAGGACGAAATGTAGTAAAACGTATCCAGCCCTCCCAAATCAGCCGTCTGGAGAGGACCAATTACAGGATATCGAAAGCCCGGTCCGTATCTCATGGCCCTGTCGACATCATCGGCGTCGGCAATCCCCTCTTCGATGATATGGAGCGCCTCCCGAAACACAGCGAATTGAAGCCGGTTTCCGATGAAGCCGGGCGCGTCCTTTCGAACCACGACGGACTCCTTCTCTATGATGCGCACCAGTTCTTTCAGCGCGGAGACGGTGGCGTCCGTCGTTTCATCGCCCCGGATAAGCTCCACCAGCGGCGTGATGTGCGGAGGATTCCAAAAGTGCATCCCGATGAATCTCCGTTTGTTCCGGAGCTTCGCCGCGATCGTGTTGATGCTCAAGCCCGATGTGTTGGTGGCGAACAAAGCATCGTTCGAGGCGACGGCTTCAGCCTGCTGCCAGAACGCCTGCTTGTCCTCCATCTTTTCCACGATCGCCTCGAGAATAAACTCCGCATCGTGGAAAACACCGGCGTCGAGGCTGTAGGATATGCGCCCGGCGGCGTCTTTCGCCTCATCCCCGTTGATGATCCCTTCCTCGACCAGGCTGCTGTTATAGAGACCGATCAATCGTCTCGACTTCTCCAGCTGCTCCTCCCCCAAATCGGTCAGCACCACCTGATAGCCTTTTCCGGCAAAGATTCTGGCGATGCCGGAACCCATTATTCCCGCTCCTGCGATACCTATCTTTTTGATATCCTGAATTTCCATCGCCCGCTCCTTTGTATCATGCAAGAAAAAACGGGCGCTCCCGGCATTTATTCAGCACCGGTTCCGCAGAGCGCCCGCTGTTTCGCTCTTACACTTCCATGCGCTTCAGATCTTCCGGAACGATCAACGTCGCCTCGGTGGCCGCCTGAACTTCTTCCACGCTGAATTCCGGATTGATCTCCTTCAGCACGATCCCTTCCGGGGTGACCTCCATAAAGCCCATCTCCGTCACGATGCAGTCCACCTGGCGGGCCGCCGTCAGGGGGTAGGAGCACCGCTTCAGGATCTTGGGGCTCCCTTTGGCCGTGTGCTCCATCGCGATGATCACTTTTTTCGCGCCCGTGACGAGATCCATGGCGCCGCCCATTCCGGGGACCATCTTTCCGGGAACCATCCAGCTGGCGAGGTTTCCCTGTTCGTCGACCTGGAGCGCTCCCAGCACGGTCGCGTCCACGTGTCCTCCACGGATAATGGCGAAGGAGGCGGCCGAGTCGAAAAAGGCGCCGCCGGGCAGAATGGTCACGCACTGCCCTCCCGCGTTGATGATCCTCGGATCCTCCGAGCCCGGGGCAGGTACCGGCCCGACTCCGATGAACCCGTTTTCGGACTGGAAAAAGACGTTGATTCCTTCGGGGAGAAAATTGGCCACAAGGGTGGGAAGTCCTATCCCCAGGTTGACCACATCCCCGTCCTTGAGCTCCCGGGCAACGCGCGTTGCGATGAAGTTCTTGAGCTGATCCTTGTCCATCAGAGCGCACCTCCGCTGACGATGTGCGTGACGAAGATCCCCGGCGTCACCACGTGGTTCGGGTCCAGGGCTCCTGCTTCCACTACATGTTCGGCCTCCACGATCACAACATCGGCGGCGGTCGCCATGACGCTGTTGAAATTTCTCGCCGCTCCGTAATAGACGATGTTACCGTACGCGTCGACGGTCTCTCCCGCTATGAGGGCGACGTCCGCCCGCAGCGGCTTTTCGAGGAGGTAGACCGAGCCGTCGACCTCAATTCGCTCCTTCCCCTCCTCCACGACGGTTCCGAGCCCCGTCGGCGTCAGAACACCCCCCAGGCCGGCCCCTCCTGCCCGAATCCGCTCCGCCAGGGTTCCCTGCGGCACAAGGACGACCTCGATCTCTCCCGCGTGCATCTGCCTCCCCGTCTCCGGATTGGTGCCTATATGCGAGACAACAACTTTTTTGAACTGCTTGTTGACGACGAGCTTCCCGACGCCTATTTCGGGAAATCCCGTGTCGTTGCAGATGAGCGTCAGGTTTTTAACACCTCTTTGCACCAGCGTGTCGATGATGCGGTGGGGAGATCCGCAGCCGAGGAAACCGCCCACCATGACGGTCATGCCGTCCTGCACCTTCTCCACTGCCTCCTCGAGAGTGACGAACTTTTTCATGCCTGCCACCGTCCTTTCCTAGCGTTTCACGATCACGGCGACTCCCTGTCCGCCGCCGATGCACAGCGTGGCCAGGCCAGTCCGGCTGCCGCGTTTCTCCATTTCATGGAGCAGGGTGACGAGAATCCTTGCGCCGGATGCTCCTATGGGGTGCCCGAGGGCGATCGCACCTCCGTTGACGTTGACCCTCTCCATGTCGAATTTCAGCTCCCGGGCGACCGAGAGGGCCTGGGCCGCGAATGCCTCGTTCCCCTCCACGAGGTCGATGTCCTCTATGGTCAGGCCGGCCTTTTCCAACGCCTTTCTCGAGGCCGGGACAGGGCCCGTCCCCATGATTTTCGGATCGACCGCGCCGGAAGCGTAGCTCACGATCTCCGCCATCGGCTTCAATCCGAGTTCCCCGGCCTTCTCCCTGCTCATTACCACCAGTGCCGCGGCGCCGTCGTTGATGCCCGAAGCGTTTCCGGCGGTGACGCTTCCGTCTTTCTTGAAGGCCGGGCGGAGCCTGGCCAGCGCCTCCATCGTGGTCCCGAACTTCGGATATTCGTCGGTGTCCACAACCAGCGGCTCGCCCTTTCTCTGAGGGATGACCACCGGAACGATCTCCTCCCGAAAGCGCCCTTCCTTGACGGCTCTTTCCGCCTTCCGCTGGCTGTTCAGGGCCAGTTCGTCCTGTTCCTCCCTCGTGAGAGAGTACAATTCAACCAGGTTTTCCGCTGTGATTCCCATGTGGCAGTTGTTGAATATGTCGGTCAGACCGTCCGCGACCATGTAGTCGACGAGCTGGGCGTTGCCCATCCGCTGCCCCCACCTGTGGGAGTGGAGAAGGTACGGAGCCTGGCTCATATTCTCGGTTCCCCCGACCACGAAGATATTGCCGTCCCCCGCCCGGATGGCCTGAACAGCCAAGGCCACTGCTTTCAGCCCCGAACCGCATACCTTGTTGACGGTATAGGAAGCAACCGTATCCGGGATCCCTGCGCTGACTGCAACCTGACGGGCCACGTTCTGTCCCAGCCCGGCCTGGAGCACACTGCCGAAAATAACCTCGTCAACCGTTGCGGGATCAATGTCCGCACGCTTCAAAGCTTCCTTGACGGCGACGACTCCCAGCTCGACCGCGCCGACGTCCCGAAAGACGCCGCCGAAGCTGCCTATCGGGGTCCGCACCGCACTGACGATGACCGCTTCCTTCATGAGCGAACAGCCTCCTTTTTTGCTTACAGGTTTTTTCCGTGAGGACGGCGGATTTAGCTCATCCGCACGGAACAGGGGGGCAAGAATCCGAAAAATCTGGTTTTGCAGAGTACTATATCATGAATGGACGTCTTGTGCGCTGATCCGCAGGCCAAAAAATCCGTCCGGAAATGGCAAAGGCAGCCCTCGAAACGTTCGGAGCAGCTACGGGGAGGAGGCGGAACTGCACAATCGAAACAGAGCCGCATTTCCATGCCCATGTCCCTTGATATTCAATTCATGAAATTTCATCTTGACGGATGCCGTCCTGCGTGCTAGTATCCCTGAAAATTACATCTGGGAGGTTTTTTCCATGCCTCAAAGAAACACACTCTCGATGAACTGGCGGTGGCGGGCTTTCTAGCCTGCCGCCCGTGAC
Source organism: uncultured Synergistaceae bacterium (assembly GCA_964426245.1). Classification (GTDB taxonomy): domain Bacteria; phylum Synergistota; class Synergistia; order Synergistales; family Aminobacteriaceae; genus JAAYLU01. Next base: position 33,936 of record CAYRPJ010000010.1, on the reverse strand, counting down.
CATAAAGGCCGCGAAACAGTAGCAAGCGCGCACTTTACGGCCGTGGAGGCAGGTCCCGAATACGGGATCGCTTCACGGTCGTTTTGTATTTTCGTACCCCGGAGGGGGAAGACGCCGTGAAGACGTCTTCCCCCTTTTGTATTTTGGGGGGTTGGATGAAGAAGAGGAGGTTGGCGTTCATGATGAAGACAATACGAAGCGAAAAGGAATTCACCGCGCTCGGGGGGCAGTACGGCCTGGTTTCTGCGGTGATGGATGTTTCTTCCGATGGAAGAACGGCGTCCGCTGTCTACCGTGCACTCAAAGAGGGAGAGAAACGTTCCTTCCTCATGGAGGGGGACGGGCGGGACGTGCACGGCGGGAGATATTCGATCATGGGGTTTGCCCCGATGGCGATCTTCGAGCTGCACGGGAAGGAGAAGAAGGGAGAGCGCTTTCTTGCGCGGCTGCATGATTATCTGAAAAAGGCGCGGGCCTTCCGCGACCCTCTTCTGCCTCCTTTCGCAGGAGGGCTCTTCGGTTTTTTCGGGTACGAGACGACCGTCTTCTTCGACGATCTTTTTCACGCCTCGCCGGAGAAAAAACTGCCCGAAAGCGATCTTCCGCTCTCGGTTTTCTTCTCTCCCGGCCTGACCGCCGTTTTCGACCACCGGGAGAAGAGAGTGCGGCTTTCGGCTTACGTCGAAACGGAGGGCAAGGATGAGAGGATGCTGGCGGCGGAGTACCAAAAAACGGCAGCACTCCTTCGTGAGCGTGCCGGGCGTATCGCTTCCTCTCCGCCGGAGGCGGCGTGCCCTTCCTTTCTGTCGAAGAACTTTTCCCCCACCGTCGGACGCGAGGTCTTCATGGAGCGCGTGGCGGCGGCGAGGGAGTCGATCCGCAGCGGCGAGGTCTATCAGATTGTTCTCTCGCAGCGTTTCGAGACGGAAGCTCCGGAGGACCCGCTCGCCCTCTACGACGCCCTGAGGCGGGAGAACCCTTCGCCGTATCACTTCTTTTTCGAGGGACCGGATATGACGCTCGTCGGCGCCTCCCCGGAGATTCTGGTGCGAGTACAGGGCGGGCACGTGATCGCCCGTCCTCTCGCCGGAACCCGCAGGCGAGGGGCGACGCCCGTCGAGGACGCGGCTCTGGAGGCTGAACTCAAAGCCGACGTCAAGGAACGGGCCGAACACGTGATGCTGGTCGATCTCGCCCGGAACGACACGGCCCGGACCTGTCTGCCGGAGAGCGTCGCGGTGACGGAGTTCATGGAAGTGGAACGATTTGCCCGCGTGATGCACATCGTCTCGCAGGTGGAAGGAGATCTTCGCCCCGGTGAAACAGCGCTCGACGTTCTGAGAACCTCTTTCCCGGCAGGAACGGTTTCGGGCGCTCCGAAGATCAGAGCAATGGAAATCATCGCGGAATTGGAGGGGGAAGCCCGAAACAGCTACGCCGGCGCGTTTTGCGCCCTGGACTACAACGGCGACCTTGATTCGTGCATCGCGATACGGACTTTTTCGATATCGGGAGGAAAACTTCATCTCCAGGTGGGCGCAGGCGTCGTTTTCGACTCCGACCCCGCCGCGGAGTATCAGGAGACGCTGCACAAGGCGAATGCGCTCTTCCGGGCACTCGGCCCCGCGGCGTGAGAAAAAAGGGAGGTTGCCATCATGATCCTGCTTATCGACAATTACGATTCCTTTACGCATATTCTGGCGGCGAAGCTGGCCGCGCTCGACGATGTGAGAGTGGTTCGAAACGACCGTCTCGGTCTTTGCGATATCGAAAAGATGGAGCCGGAGCGTATCGTCCTCTCCCCAGGCCCCGGAGGACCGCTTGATTCAGGCATATGCCTCGATGTCCTCCGGCGTTTCGCGCGCGAACTCCCTATTCTCGGGGTGTGCCTGGGACATCAATGCATCGCCCATGTCTTCGGCGGAAATGTGATACGGGCGTCGATGCCCTGCCACGGGAAGACCTCGGAGATTCATCACGACGGGAGCCTGCTCTTCCGGGGCATCCCCGACGGCTTCCGCGCCGGGCGCTACCACTCTCTCGTCGCTGATCCCTCGACGCTTCCGGACGAACTTGCGGTGACGGCGCGAACGCCGGAAGGGGAGGTCATGGCTCTTTCCCATGTCCGGTACCCCCTTTTCGGCGTTCAGTTCCACCCTGAATCGGTGCTCACAGATTCAGGGGAGCTGCTTCTGCAAAACTTCCGTCGTGTCTCCGTCAGTGAATCGGGAAAGCTTTCCGATGCCGCGTAAGGCAGATCCGCTCCGGGAGCAGAGGACCATGTCCTTTCACGGGGGAAAAGCTTTTCATCGACACAACAAATTCGCGGATTCGGAGAGTCGGTTCTCTTCCCCGCGGCATCCTTTTCCGGTATTATGAAAAGCAGACTACGCCACGAAACAAGGAGCGTTTCATCATGAAAAAGAGAATCCGACTTTCCGGTCTGCCTGCTGCGGGGAGCGCTTCAGGAACATGAGGCGCGGCTGCACGAAAAAAAACTGCACGAACTGCGGCGCCTGCTCCGGCAGGGGGATTCTGACCAAGCCGCTCTTCGGCGGAGCGGACGCACAGGAAGATTTCGAGCGGAGGAAAGCGCCGCGCTCCTTCGCTGCAGCCTGCGATCTCGGGACGACCACGCTCGCCTGCTATCTCGTCGACATGTCGGCCTCCCGCGTCGCGGCGGCTTCATCCGCGCGAAACCCCCAGGCCGCCTGGGGGGCCGACGTCATCTCCAGGATCGTCCGGTCGATGGAGAGCGAGGATGCGCTTCAGGACCTCGCCTATTCAGTCCGCAGGCAGCTCGAAAATCTGTTAGCGCACCTGGCCCGGAATCTGGGATGCGATCTCCTCGACTGCCGGGAGCTCGTCCTCGCGGGCAACAGCGTCATGGAGCACCTCTTTCTCGGCATATCGCCCGCATCGCTCGGGAGCGCCCCGTTCGTACCTCTCCGGCGCCGCTTCGAGAAGACCAGCGCGGGAGAGCTTGGGATGACGGCTCTTCCCGCGCTCATGCCTGTTCGACTCTTCCCGCTGATCGACGGCTTCGTCGGCGGGGACACCGCGGCACTGCTCTTCGAGCTGACGGAGGAAGCGGCCGCTTCGGACGCCGGAGGAAAGACCCGTCTGGTCATCGACTTCGGCACGAACGGGGAGATTGCCATTCTCCGCCGGGGAAGGATCTCGACCTGCTCCACCGCCGCCGGTCCCGCCTTCGAGGGAGCCGCCGTACGGCAGGGGATGCCCGCCCTGCCCGGAGCCGTTCACTCCTTCGAGTCCAACGGGCGGACACTGCACTGCCATACCGTGCAGGACACGCCTGCCCGCGGCCTTTGCGGCAGCGGGCTGACGGACGCGGTTGCACTGCTGCTGCGGGAGGGTGTTCTCACTCCGGAAGGGCGGATGGAACAGACGGCTTCGTCCTTCCTCGCCCGCAAGATCCGGGGCGAGGGAGCGGATCGCCGATGCGTCCTCTGCGAGTCGGAGATGGGCGAGGTGGCGCTGTACCAGCGGGACGTGCGGGAATTTCAACTGGCGAAAGGAGCCGTTCAGGCTGGAATCGAGCTGCTGCTCGAACGGGAGGATGTCCGTTGGGAGGAGATCGACGAGTGCGTCCTCGCCGGAGCCTTCGGCAACGCGATCAGGCACGAGTCGCTGCTCCGGACGGGGCTGCTCCGAAGCTCTCTGAAAGGAAAAATCCGAACCCTCGGCAACGGTGCGGGACTCGGCGCGGTCCGCGCGCTTCTGAGCGGAGAAACTGCCTGGAAGCGCATCGAAGAGATCGCGGCGACGTCGGGACACCTTCGACTCGAGTCCGAACCGGACTTTGAATCGCGCTTCCTTGAGGCCATGCGCCTCGCCCCGCGATAGCGGGAACAGAAATGCTTTTCGGAACCTGAGGGCGGCTCGAGGATGCATCAGACGAGAATTTCCGCACGGTCCAAGACGCGCCTGTACGCGGCCTTTGCGTCAGCGGGCTGACGGACACGGTTGCGCTGCTGCAGGTGGACGTTCTCACTCCGGAAAGGCGGACGGAACAGACGGCTTCGTCCTTCTTCGCCCGCTAGATCCGGGGAGAGGGAGGGGATCGCCGATGCGTCCTCTGCCTTTTTCAATATCAGCGGACTCAGGAGAAGTGCCGCAGGCAGAGCGTATCCTTTCTTTCTCTGCGTGCGGCGAAGCAGGCGCGTTTCAGAACGCCTCGAAGCTCCCTGAAGTTGCCGGGCATCTCCATACGCTCCAAAGCTTCAATCGCGTCGATTGAGATACGCCGCACCCCTCCTCCCTCCGCATATCCGGCGTTCACCTCTTCGTCCTGCAGTGTGACGCTGACAAGAAGCCGAAGATCGGCCCGGCGCTCGCGGATCGGTGGAAGTTCTATCACGTGATCGAAGCGGTAGAATAGATCCTCGCGGAACGAGGAACTTTTCGATGAAACCCACTCCTTCAACGGACGGTTCGTAGCAGCGACGACTAGAAGGGGCGCAGCGAACGGCTGACCGTGCCACCCGAGCGGCCGCACAAGACCGTCGTCCAGGAAGGTGAGCAGGCGGGTCTGACAGGTCGCTTCCATGTCGCCTATCTCGTCCAGAAAGACCACACCACCGGGCTGGGACAGGAAAAGGCCCCGCGCATCCCGTTGAAGATCGGTATACGCGCCCTGTACCGCGCCGAACAGCTCTCCGTCCACAAGCGACGGCTGCATCGCGGAGATGTTGATACGTTCGAACTTCTCCGGCAGCAGCGACTCCCCTATCCATTTGGCGAGCAGCGTCTTTCCCGAGCCGGACTCTCCGAGCAGCAGCACCGAGGGAATTCTCTTCCTCGACGCCCCCCACCCCTTTTTCGCCATTTCCTCGAAGCGCGTTTCACCCGAAGGCAGTTCGCCGGCGGCCTTTTGGATCTCTTCGGCTCTTGGTTTCAGCGAATGAATGGCCTCTTTGACCTCCAGCGCCATCCTCCGAGTGGAGGAGTCTGCGAAGAGGCTCACATATCCGCTCTCTGAAAGTCTCGTATCGAGCGCGGCCTTCCATTCTACCGGCTTCGAAAGTTCCTCCTCGCCCTTCCCCAGCCTCCGGAGCCATTGCCGGACGGAAGCCTTCAGAACCTCCTCCAGACGATAGGCATCCTCGGGATCGCGCCTTCTCTCATCGCCCAGCAGCCTCTCGGACCTGAAGACACCCTGGATATCGAAGGCCGGGCTTTTGAGCACATCGATCAGATCGCGTTCCCATCGGCTCTTCCCCTCGGGCAGCAAGACTATCGTCCGCTTCGCGCACACATCACGCTCCCGTTCGGCGGCGAGCTTCTTAAGCGCCGCCGGAACCCCCGCGAGCAGCTCGGCTTCCTCGGGCTTTTCCTGAAAACCCAGTTCTACACCGACACACTCGTTCCTCCGCTCACCCCATGATCCGAGGTTTCTTGTCAGCTCCTTCAGAACCTCCTCCACATCCTTCCTTTCGACGCTCGCGCCGACCTTCAAGCACACGGGGAAAGCCTCTTTCTTTTTCATCCGCTTCCATCTCCTCCAAATACTCTTTGAACACGGTCAGTTTCTTCCTCTGCAGCGTTTCCAGGTTTACGCCGGGGAGTTTTGTCTCTGCGATACCGGGGAAAATACGCGTCAGAAGAGAGCGGACGCCCGCTATGAACCTCTCGTACTCCGAGGGCAGCCACTCTTTCACATCTTTCCACTTGAAATTCGCATCGAGCCCGCGTTCCCTGAAAATATGGCAAACCCAATACCGCTCAAGTCTTCGGGGAATGCTTTTCGTTTTCTCTCCCTGCCTCGCGAAAAAAATCGAGAGCGGAACCGTATCCCCTTTCTCCAGCAGCATGCCGACGGAATTCAGCGAGTACAGCTTCGACTGAAGGTTCGTCTTTCCGCTTGAGGACTTATCGAGTGAAGCATTCGACGCCGGAGGCTTCTTGTCCGAAGAAACGTCTTCATCCGGCTCCTCGACGCCGAACATCTCTCTCAGCCAGACCTCCCGAAAGAAGCCGAAGAGAAGAGAGAGCCTTTCCTCCGTATCAGCTGTTTCGAACGTCTTTCCCAGGCTCTGCAGTCCTTCGGGGCCTATAGTCGTTTCCAGAAGCCTCCGCAATCTCTCCCGGAACTGAATATGAAAACCGAAGCGCGGATTGCACCAGAGGATAGCATCCCCGGCGCACAGCCAGATAGGAAGAATCCTTCCGCCCGCTGCGCCGATAGGAGCAAGTTCGACGTGCTCGTCATCCTCATCGTCGGAGAAATCCAGCAAATCCGCTTCTTCGTCGATCAGGGACTCTTCAAATAAAGCATCCTCCTGCACGCCCCTCCCGCTGAATCCAAGCCTTGGCGTTCTTACCGCCGCCGGCTTCCGCGTCCCGCTCCTTACATGCCCCAACCCCGGCTTTAGTTTCTGTTCCGCCATTCTTTTTCACCCCTAACTCCAAAGCAAACGGCTTTTCACGCTCTTCAGATCGTCGTAGCAGCCCGAACCGATCTTCTTCAACACCTCGCCAGCGCCTTCGAAAGCCAGCCGCGACAGGAACGCGTTCGCGATTCTGTTTTCCGCTTCGCAGTAAAGCCCATTCTCCGGACGAAGAGCGATCTCGAAGTGAATCAAGTTCTGCGGCAAATCCTTCTCTGCCTTTATCCTGTCTTTTTCGTCTTTTCCGGAAGCCAGCACCTTTTCGAACAAAGAACCGAGACGCTCTTCCCGCGTTTTCCCGAGAGCGGGGTCAGCATCGACTAAAAGAGCGCGCAGAACAGCCGGGACACCGTTCCGCGTATCATGCTCTCCACTCTTTTTTCCATCCCTGCCCGGCACATCTTTCGGATCGCCCACCTGATGAAAGCGCTTCATCGCCAGTTGCGTTCCCCGCTCTCCTATCGCCTGGGCCGCCGTCAGTCCTACACGGGCGCCAACCGGAAGAGGGCTCGGGTCGTCGAAAGGCTTCCGTGCAAGATCCGCCCCGCAGCACAATGCGCACACTCCCGGCGAGGCGGCTCTGCAGCCTAGTGGCGAGCGAATTTCGATTGTACCGTTGCGGTCCACTATATGTGCCCGCAACTCGTCGTCGGCGATATCACCCTTTCCCCTCCAAGAATCGGCGATCTGCTGCAGATCAAGCTCGTTCAAGCATCGCGACATTCCCACCGGAACCCGCCCCCAGGCGATCCTGTGCAGATCGTCGAGGACACCCCCCATCGTGGGAAAGCGCATAGAGCAGGTACTCCCGGACAGCCCGACGACAAGCGATCCGTCCTTGCGGAGAGCAATTGAAATACCCCTGGAGGCCCCGCAGTCACCGGTCGTCACCGAGGTCTCGAACAGCCCCTCCGCGAGCAGTCGCGAGAGATATCCAGCCTCCGCAACGGCTAGTTTCTTTGCTGCCATGGAATCCCTCGAAGCGTACGAGTACACGAACATCTCCTTCTCCGAAAGCCCCTCCCAGAGGTTCGACGTGATAAAGCCCCTTACCGCTGCCTCCTCCGGAACGTCTTGCTCGTCCTGCTGAAAAAGTCTCTGGCGCCCCAAGAAGGCTCCCATTGCACGAAGGTCGTCAGGGCCTCCTTTGGCTCCGCTGCCGACAAGAAGCGAGATAGCCCCCGAAACGCGTTTTTTCAACACTTCGTTCGCCCGCGACAAGCATCTGTCGTATTCCTCGTCCGAGCACCCCGCAAACCCAGCAACATCCTCCTTAAAGCTCGCGCGGAAATCGTCGCAGAGCCTCTGGAAGACAACAGGGCCGAGGCTCCCCTCACCGGTGGAAGAGAAGCATATCTTCTTCTGAAGCAGGCGAAGCTTTTCTCTCCGTTCGTCGAGAGAGAACCCTCCAAGCGCGCGAAGGAGCTTCGGGAAGAACGTCTTGAACGTCATCGAAGCATCGAACGGACATCCCGCCGCCTTGAAAAAATCGTTCTTCTCCTCGGGGGGAAGCGAATTCCAGCCGAGAGCCAGATCGAGCCCGGTCGCGAACGCCGGGGCTCCCGTCCCCACGATTCCCGGATTCTCGAGCAGTGAAAGCGGGGCCAAGTTGCACGCGAACGGCTCCGGCGGAAGAAAAACCGCCATAGTATCCCCGTCGAAGTCGGCGTTGAACCCTGCCGTCACCAGAGGCGGCAGCCCGATCACGTTCTTCTCCCATATCCTGACGCGGTATGCCTGCACGCTGTGCCGGTGCAGGCTCGGCTGACGAATCAGAAGGCACCAGACCGGCTCTATCCGCAGCAGATCGTCGAGAACACGCACTGCCTCGACGACCTCCTCAGGCTCCATCCACTCCCGCAGGCGCTCGATGAGAAAACCGTCTCCGCACCGGGCGGAAAGCCGCTTGCGGACATCCGGGGCCCCTGAGAGCATACCGGCGAACTGGGTCAACGGCAGAAAGACCTCGTCAGGGGCAAGTTCCGGCTCCGGGACGATCACGCCGCGTCCGCTCGCCGCAAAGCGGCGGCCCATCATCGACTGCCGAACCAACCCCTCCTTCCCCGCAAGAAGAGCCACCAGCGACTTCCGGTAGCGCTGCAGGATCTTCTCGACGGATTTTTTCTCTCCGCCGAATTTCGACCACCTCTTCAAGCCATCCAAAAGACGAAGAAGTCCCGTCTTCGGGGCTTCCCGCCCCATACTTCCCAGCAGCTCGCGGTGCAGATACAGCAAACCCGGCGAAACCCAGAGCGCATCGTCCTCTCCGAAGAGGGGGAATCCCTTCCCGAGAAGCTCCTTCACCACCGCTCCGGGAGCCATGTCCGCTTGCTGTGCCGCCTCCGATGCAGTCTTCGTCTCCATTATCCGCTTTTGCTGCCGTGAAGCTTTCGATACGGAGGATATACGCCATACCGCATCTAGCAGCTCGTCTCCATCGTCCTCTGAGAGTTTGCGAAGCTTTTGCTCCGCTTCGTCTACGCTCATCTCGTCGACAACAAACCCGCTTTTTCTCATCGCATCCGCGCAGTCCCCACTCAGTGGGCGCAGGGAGAGTGAGTCCTTGGCCTTGGCCTTGGCCTTTCCCTCTTCCAGAAACAATCCCATCCCGATCAGGATCAAACGAAGAAGCCGGCGCATCCGTTCGACTCCTTCCCTCGCCCCCCGATTCTCACGAAGCGAGAAGAGAAGGGCCTCTCCACTGCCGTCGGGATAGCTCAACAAGGACCAGTGCTCCATCTCCCCCATCCGCTGCGCCGTTCTCGCCCCGCCCCTGTCAGGCAGTCCGGTCGCCTCGTTCACGGGCCCCGACGCGCCTCTGGCCTGAATCTTTTTTACCGCATGATGATGCAACCGCATGAAGTACTGCGGCGCTACGAAGGCAAACGTGCTCCTCCCGTCGGCGAAGCGCACCGGGAAGAGCCCCTCTCCGTCCGCCCCCAAAGATGCCTGAAGTTCCGGAATAGCCTTCTCCTGTATCTCCTTGGACGTCATCGCCCGATCCTTTGGAGGATGCCGGCGCATCGGCGCCCCCCACTCTTCCCCCTTCAGCAGAAGGGCATGCAGCATCTCCAGAATCTGTCCCAGATTCTTCCGTCCGAGAATGGAACAGGGCGAGATCATCAGATCCACCGGAACATCCCGCCCGGCTATTTTCGCCACGGGCCGTTCCGAATCTGCCAGCACGCGCGTTACAACCCCCTTGTTGCCGCTCCTCCCCGTGAGCTTGTCCCCGAAGGTCAACGGCAGGCAAGCGCTGTACTCAATGCGGATCTCCAGATCGACGCGCCCGTCTCTGGCGACCGAAGGAAACGATTCCATATGGACGAGTTCCGATGACAGACGGCTGAAAAAGGAGCTCCGGAGCGTCTCCTCGCCGTTCTCGAAAAAACGGGCGAAAATCTCGAGCGGAAGAGGATCGCCGAAGCGCAGCGAAAAGGGAGCGTCGCGGAGGAAAACCTTCGCCTCATCGTCCATAAGCCGCCGCAACGATACCGAGTCTCGGTCGCGAAACGCGGCATCGAGAGAAAGTCCTCGGAAGTACTTTTTTTCACCGAAACAATAGCTATATATACAGAGCGCACTCGCAAGAGACTCGGAAACAACCAATCCGTCCTCGTACGTGAAACCGTCGAAGGGCATCACCGCAGTCCAGACGTTCCGTCCAAGAAAGGGATAAAAACGACGTCCGTCCTGGCGATCCGAAGGAAAGCAGCACAACTCCTCCATGAAGCCCCCCTCCAAGTATCCGGGGACCAAAGGAGGCTCGGGAGACGCGATCACCGCCTCCGCCTGCTTCATGTTCTTTCCGCCCATCAGCAGACGAGGACCGTCCGTGTGCAGCGGATACGGGATCAACCCCGTCGCTGCTGAAAAAACCGACTTTCCCTCCGTTAACTGCCCGTCGTGGGGCTCGGCGTCCGCTGCAAGGTACATTTGCAGCCCGATCCGCGTCGATTCCGGCGTCTGGAAGGGGCAGAGCTTCCGCTCATGAGAGAGGTGCGGACGCCGAAGACGTCCCTGCTGCCTCCCCCACCAGTCCACGTCCACTCTGCGTTTCTCTTCGAGCAGCTTCAGCCCGTTCCACGAAGCATCGGCCTCCTGTGCGCCGCACTCCTGACGGCCGGAATAGTCGGTGAAAAGACCGTTCAGCCCCGACTCCAGGCGAATCAGCTCCTCCAGGCGGATCGACCGTCCGCCTTTCTTTCTCCCCTTTCTTCCCTTTCCGGAAACCACCCCCTCCGCATCCTCTCCGGGCATGCAACTCTTGACGAACAGGCGCCACTTTTGGGAGGCAACCACCCACCAGGAGGGAAGCGTAAAGCAACGCTCCGCGTCGGGAGGAGAGTCATAGCCGAAGCTGCACTCGGTTTCGTCTTCGATCGGCATCGAGGAGAACGCCGGTTCTCTGGTCAGCCAGAGCGGATAGAGAAACGCGCCGCTGGCGCATCCAGGAAGCTTTGAGAAAAAACGGTCGTCGAGAGACTTCGGCAGAACCCAGCGAATCCGCCACTCTTCCATACCGAATCCACTGCACACGCCTTCGATTCCCGCTCCCGAGACACCGATCTCGGCGATTCTGAAATCTTCGTTCGCGGGAAATCGCCTCCATTGAAGCAACGTGCAGTCGATACGAACCCGGTCGCTCCGGTTCGCGTCGCTGAAAAACACTCGCAACACATCTTCCATGCCCTTGCTGCCCGTCATCTTTCAATCGTTCCTCCTTTCAGAGGCTACCGAGACGATTCTACAATAATTCGGTGAAAATATGGGCTATAATGGCGGCATCTCGAAACCCGGAGGGGAAACATCCATGGAGACAGCCGCAATTCGCAAGATCACCATGCCCTGCATGATCGGAACGTCTTTTATCTCCCATTTCGATTTCGGACAAGATGAAAAAGAGCGTCTCGCCGGGATCAAAGAGTTCAATGCACTGACCTCGACCGAAGAAAAGACTGCATTTCTCAGCGAGCATCTTGTCAATAAGAGTCTTGCGCTTTGGCAAAAGATTATCGCGGACGAGATCGACGACATATGCAGCGATCGAGACGCCACATTCCCCACGGCGGAACTCCAGTCGATCATCCGCTGGCTCTCTCGGAGAGATCGCGGTCCGGGCAAAAAAACAGAACTTAATGTCGTCCTGCTGCAGAATACTTACAACAACAACGGAGAAGAACTGCAATCCCCTTTCAATGCAAGTCTCACGCTTTTTTACCTTCAGGCGTTGGATCGATGGGAGCTGCTTCCCGGGGTGCGGCTCGCCATAACGTGCAAGGACGTCCCGCTCGACGTATCCAACGAAAAGGTCTTTGTGAAGAGTCTCGATACGCTCTTTAAAGAACTCGACCTGATCTACGATGAAGCGCGCCGCGACGGAAGGGAGTTCATCGTCAACACGTCCGGCGGCTACAAAGCCATCTCCGCCTATGCCATGCTTTACGCCCAGCTTCGCGAAGTTCCCGCGCTCTACACCTTCGAGAGAGGCAACTACGACGCCGTCGAGCTTACATCCTTCCCCGTCGCCTACGCGCTCTCCGCGCTCGACGAAGAAATGTCTTTGCTGAAAGCGCTCAAAGGCGGCGAAGAGATTCTCAAAACAGTCGCCCGTAAGAAGAACGACCTCCCGATATGGATTCGCTCGCTTATCATGACGAGCGGTCACGATGAAGACCCCGTACTCAGCCCGCTGGCGGACACGCTGCTGGATGCCTATACACGCTCAAGGCGAGGCTCGGAAGCCATGGGAAGCGGAATGCTGGACATACTCGAAGGATCTGATGAACACCTGGGCCCCAAACTCAAAAACTACATAAAGAAACGCATCGAAAACGAATGGGCCGAACTCTGGCTCGGCGACCAGATCCCCGAGACGGTCGAGCATAGCCGCCGTCACTCCAAACGCCTCATGGAGTTCGCCGCCAACCTCTACCGCACCGCCGAAGAACCGCTCAGAAAGATGGAGCTTGCTTCTCCCCGAGCCCTGGCGCTGCTCGTCGCCTGCATCTACCTCCACGACATCGGGCACACCGCCATCGCCTACCCCATCGTCGATGAGAACGAAAACGAGCCAACTCCACCTTTCTCTCTCGGTTCATTTCCGTCTTCAGTGCGGGAAGTGCACCACCTGCTCTCCGCAAAACTGATCGAGAAAAAAACCGAAGAACTCTTCCCCGCCGCAGACGAAACGGACATCACCTTCCTCCGGACACTTGTGCCTCTCCTCGGCGCCTACCACAGGGGATACACAACACTGTCGCACGAACAGGGAGAAGGTAAACCCAAAGAACAGGTGAAACAGGTAGGTTGTTTCCTCTTTGGAACAGAAGCATTCGAATTGACCCTCCTCCCGCTCCAGAACAAACTGGAAGCGCTGACGGAGAGCGAAAGAGGGGGCATACCCGTCGAACACCTCCTCGATGTCGCCGCTCTCCTCCGCATTATCGACGGATCGGACGTCCAGGCCGATCGCGTCGTCGATCAGGTCTATCTCGAAGCCAGACTCAAGCGCACGAAGGAGGAAGCCGAAATCCTGTTGAAAGAGCTGAACACCCTCAAGAAAGTCTACTCACAAGCAGCCGAAAAACTCCCAGACCTGATGGGGCACGTCGACGAAATATCCCGAATCGCGCAGACTTTCGATATCCGGCAAATTCAAAGCGGGGAGATCGAGGAGAAGGTCAAGGAACAAATGGAGCAACAGTGCACCTCCGTCTATGAAGAAGTCTTCCAGAAACTTCAGGACATGAAGGCCGGCGCTTCCTTTCCCGGAGTCGTTCACCTGAAGGACCACACCCAAACCACACTTCTCTCCCTGGCCAACCGCATCGCCTTCAAGTGGGAGCAGTTCCTCCACTTCTACAAGCACCAGTGCGTCGGGACGGTCTTCCCCGTCTGCGAGGAAAACATTGTAACGGTTCACATCTGGCCGAACAAAATGCACCCCTCCTCAAAAGAGATCGCAAACGCGGGAGAACGCCGGAAAGCTCTCGACGAGGTCAAAATGGACATCGAAAAAGAATGGTGCAGGGCATGCAAAGCGGGGGAAAAGCGTATCCTTCTCCCGGAACTGGTATTCAAGGGAGAGGTGCATCGCTGAAAACGCCAAAAAAAAATTTCACCGAAACATTAGATATATAAGCGAAAGGGGCGCACGCTTCTTTCGCTCTTGTTTTTCTCACCCCAATGATCGATTTCATCATGCGCACTGCCGAGCAAGGCATCAGGCTTTCGAAAAAGAACAAAACCTCCAAAGTCTACACAGGCGACTGCGCCATCACCTACGACCCTTTCCAGCGCACGCTTATCTCCATCTACCCAGAAACCTCGCCGCTGAAGAACAGAAGCCCGATAACCAACGTGAACAAAACTGAGACTTTTAACGGATAGATAATCTTCGCAAATACTTTTTTTAATGTAAAATGAAACAAGCGAAACCTCGTTTCAAGAAATATTTCAAATCCGTCTCTAATATTGTCTCGGATAGACTTGTCGATTCAGTATATTTACTATACAAAGCATTCCAATCCGCATCTCATTAGTTTTATAAATGGATATTTTTTAAAGAATGGATCTTAACCAACGGTTTTTATGACACAACACCTTGAAGGGAGTGACAGCGATGCCGCGATCGATATCAAGGCGCGTTCCGGAAGCTCTGAAAGTTCGGAACGGAGATGTTTCATTGCTGCGAAAGGGATGGCGCAGAAAGACATACCGCATCGAAGTTATAACGCCAATGTTCGGCGGTGTCTTTCCGGGGGAAACGGACCCAATAACTCCTGTGAGGGCAAGCAGCATAAGAGGTCAGTTGCGTTTCTGGTGGCGAGCAACTAAAGGAGCCGAATTCACAACTGTCAAAGAGCTCTCCGAGCGCGAAGGCGAGATCTGGGGCACAACGAAACTGGAGAGCCAAGTCTCAATTTCAGCCATGCTTGTTTCCGAGGGGAAGCTCGAGGCGTGCGCCTCTCGCGGGACTGGTCGTTTTCCCAGACCAGCCCCCGGATTTCCGGGTTACGTCATCTTTCCATTTCAGGGGAACACACAGGATCCGGAGATCAAAGAGGCACGCAAGGGCGTGGTTTTTGATCTGGTCGCGACGTATCCCGAGAAGTTTGGTTCTGACGTCGAAGCCGCGCTTCTTGCGTTCTGCAACTTCGGAGGGCTGGGAGCCAGGACCAGACGAGGGTGCGGCGCGCTCTTCTGTGAGGATTTCGCCCCAACCGACCGAAACGACCTCACACGAATGATCGACGACTACCGCAGGAACAGAGAGAATTACGCGTGCAAATGGCCAGCACTCTTCTCCAATCTCTATCTCGGGATCGACGGTAATTCCGATGCGGAACGCGCTTGGAACAAGGTGGTCAATCTCCTTCGCGACTTCCGCCAAGGGGAAAACGTCGGGAGAAATCAGGGAAGAGAACCAAATCGCCCCGGACGCTCGCGATGGCCCGAGCCGGAAACCATTCGAAGGATCACCAACCGCAGAGATCACCAGCACAGCCGCATCGACTACATCCCCGACAACGGTTTCCCGAGAGCGGAATTCGGCCTGCCGATCATCTTTCACTTTCAGTCTCGAAACGATCCTCAAGACTGTCAATTGCTTCCATTTTTTGAAGAAGCACGAAACGGCGAAGGAGCAGGAAACCGTATGACCAGCCCTCTCATCCTTCGTCCGTTACAGTTCAAGAACAGGCAAATTGCCTCGATGATCCTTCGGCTCGTGACTCCGCCTCTCGACTCGGTGGTGTTCAAAGCATCCGACAGAAAAGACAATGAGACGTTAGATCACGGCAACATCGTCGACAAGCGTTTCGCGGCGTACCATAACTCGCCGCTCGGATCGCCCGAAAACGGTGGACCCGCTCGCTCGCCCAAAGGCTCGGCCATTGAGGGATTTCTGGCCTACGCGAAAGAAAACGGCTTTCAGGAGGTATAGGAGGATGAAAACACATCTGGTGGCCGTATCCATCGGCCCGGTGCAGGACTTCATCGCTGCAGCGCGAAGGACAAGAGATCTCTGGTTCGGCTCGCATATGCTCTCGGAGATAGCTAAAGCCGCGGCAAAGGCGGTGCTGGACGGCGGCGGTGATCTTATCTTTCCGAATCCGCCGTCTCGGGATGCTCTCGAAGAAAACACGGACTTCAGCGTAGCCAACGTCATTCTGGCCGAAACGGACGATCCCGCGTCCACGGCGAAAGCAGCGGAAGAGGCCGCGAGCACTCGTTGGCTGGCCTTCGCAGCGGAAGCGCGAGGCAAGGCCGGAAGGATGATCCGCGATGACGTATGGGAGAACCAGCTCGACGACGTGGTGGAGGTTTACTCCGCGTGGACGCCCGTCTCGCCGGAGACGTACGGAAGCGCTCGTACACGTGTAATGCGCCTTCTGGCGGCACGCAAGAACTGTCGCGACTTCACCCCGTTCGCGGGGAAGGCGGGACTGCCGAAGTCCTCGCTCGACGGCCTGAGAGAAACTGTGCTGAAAGAGGACGCGCGCTCGGTCGGCGCGCTGCGTATAAAGCCGGGAGAGTCACTGTGCGCAGTCGGCGTGACGAAGCGAGTCGCGGGCGAAGGGAGATTTCCCTCCGTCTCGCGGGTGGCCGCGGACCCCTGGCTTCGAGGCATGAGCGGCTACGAAGAGGGCAGGAGGGCAATAAAGGCGATCAAGGAGCGCTGCGAACGGCTGGTGCGGGACGGAGCCCTCTCGGGAGTGAGGGTGAAGAGCGCCGTCTTTGGAGACTTCCCCTACGAGGGAACTCCTCTGTTCGTAGACAGGCATCCGGGCATCCAGAAGGAGGCTCCCGACGACAGCGTGGCGGCCGAAACGCTTCGCGAGATACGTGAGTGCCTCGCATCGCTGCACGAAGGATTCGGCGTACCTTCTCCCTACTTTGCGGTGCTCTGCGCCGACGGCGACAAGATGGGGAGGGCGATTTCGAAGGCAACCACACCGGAAGAGCACCGCGAACTCACCAAGGCGCTCTCCGCCTTCGCGTCGGAGGCCGGCAGGATCGTGGAAAAAAACCGGGGAGTATGCGTCTACACGGGCGGCGACGACGTGCTGGCCTTTCTGCCGTGCGACACGGCGCTCTCCTGCGCCAGAGAACTGCACGACGACTTCGGAGAGAGACTTCGGGCCGTGGTGAAAAAGGGAGCCGAGGAGGAACTGCCGACGCTCTCGGTCGGAATCGCAGTCGGACACGCCATGGAGGATCTGTCGGATCTGCTGAAGTGGGGTAGAGACGCGGAGCAGCTGGCCAAGGCGGACGGAAGCGACCCTGCAACAGAGCGCGACGGTCTTGCGGTAGTCGTACGCTCGCGAGGGGGAGCGGAACAGTTTGTGCGTGAACGATGGGCTCCTTCGGACGCGGGCGGAGGTCTCGGCTCGCTCGACCGACGCCTGCTCTTCTGGGCTGAGATCTGCGGCAAAGGGGAGCTTCCCTCGAAGTTCGGCTATGAGATACGCTCCGCCGCGGAGTTCTACAGACACTGGACGAATGACGAATCATGCGCCGAAGCGATTCGAAGGGATCTGGAGAGGATTTTCGCCAAAAAGGACGTTTCGCTTTCGGAGGACGAAAAGAAGCGCGTCGGTGAGCGGATCATTTCCACAATCTCCGACGCGGCCTCTCTGGAGCGTCTTGCAGACGAGCTGATCATAGGCCAATGGTTTTGCGAAAGCATATCGCAGGCGAAAGGAGGCAAAACCCGTGCATCTGACAATAACGCCGCATGATCCCCTTGTGGCGCGCGACGCCCGATCCTTCAGTGAAGGGGGCGGAGCCCGTACTATGGAGTGGTTCAATCCCTCGGTGGGTGCCGGCTCTCTGCGGTCACTGCTGGGAAAGCTAGGCGGCGGCTTCACCCACGAGATGATCGCAGCGTTGAAGGCAAACCGTACACGAGGTCCATTCCCCATGCTGAACGAGGACATCTTCGTCCACCGTCCTCAGGACTTTGTGGCCCGCAAAAGCGACGCGACAATCTTCCCCTTGCGCCCCGGAGCTGGCCTTTCCGAAGGGGAAGGGACCAACTCACCTCCGGAAATAAACCTCTGCTTTCCGCAGGGAGTAGCGGAAGGAGACGATGACTTCAAGCCGCTCGCCCCCCCGTTCTTCTGGTCGATCGCCAGGATAGCCGAATGGCTGGCCTCGGCGACCTCTCTCCCGCAGGGTTTCTCTTCGGCGTGGAGAGAGGCAGGAGGATATGATCCGGTGAGGGAAGGCTTTCTCTACCCTCTTGCCAAGGACGGTAGGACGCATGTGCAAATAGATCCCGGAAGCGGAGCGAGCAGCGAAGGAAGAATCTTCACGACCTCGGGACTGACATTCCTCTGCAAGACGAAAGAAGGTGTCCGGCCCCTGCAAATGGCGATGCACCTGCAATGCAGCGACGAGCATCTTGCGCGAATAGCCTCGGAGCTGCGCGACCATCATCCTGTCGGCAGTGAACGACGTTTGGCGAATTGGCGAAGAGAACCTGAGAAGGACTCCCTTTGGGAATGCCCACCTAACGTCGCCGAGGCTCTTTCAAAAACGACGCGAGTTCGAATGCTCCTGGCTTCTCCCGCCCCCTTTACGGGAGGATGGCTCCCCGGATGGCTTGAAAGACGGGGCGGCCGGTTTGTTGGAACCCCTCCTGGCAACGAGACGGAGCTGCGCCTCGTCTCCGCAGTCGTCGGACGCTGGCAGCCGATATCAGGCTGGAGCATTGAAAAGGGAAAACCGCAAGGACCGAAAGCACTTCGTAGAATGGCCCCTGCAGGAAGCGTCTATTTCTTCGAGACAACCAGAGGAACGACGGCCAACTTATCAAAAATGTGGCTGAACTCGGTCTGCGACGAGGAACAGGATCGAAGAGACGGTTTCGGACTGGCCCTTTGGGGAATCTGGTAACGCATTCTTTGGACAAGGAGTGACACACACGATGATGATGATGAATGAACGAAGCTATTGGCTGCACGCGGTATCCCCGCTACACGTCGGTGCGGGGCGTGGAGTCGGCTACATCGACCTTCCGATAATGAGGGAAAAGGTCACGGCATGGCCGTTCGTCCCCGGATCGGCGGTCAAGGGAGTCCTCGCGGACCACTTCGGCGCATCCGATCCCAAGGAACGAGAAAGAAATCCTCTGAAGGCACAGGCTTTCGGAACGGCCGGGGACGAAAGCAACTCCGGCTCCCTCGTCTTCACGGACGCGCACATAATCTGCATCCCTATCCGTAGCTTCTCCGGCGCCTTTGCATGGGTAACATCGCCTCTTTGCCTTGTCCGCTTGGCGCGTGACCTCGGAGAAGAGAATCCCGTTCCGGCAATCGAGGAGAGAGGACAGGCTCTGGTCGCCGAGAGGAGCAAGATCGTACTTGAAGAGAGGGCCTATCTTGAGGAGCTTGACTTCTCTGCCGTTCCATCGGTAGAGGCGGACGCATGGGCGAAGCGCATCGCGGAATCCGTTTTTTCGGACGACAAGCCTTGGATGACGACATTTCAGGAGCGCTTCGTGATCGTCCACGACGACGCTTTTTCCTTTCTCTGCGAAACCGGCACCGACGTGGCAGCCCGCGTCCGCATCGAAGACAACAGTAAGACTGTAGCGGGTGGCGCTCTGTGGTACGAGGAGTCTCTGCCGACCGAGAGCATACTCGCCGGACTCGTCTGGTGCGACAAGGTGTACGGCAGGAAGGAAAGCGAAAAGACCTCCCCGGAGGAGATGCTTAACCATTTCTGCGGCAAACCGCTCCATCTCCAGATAGGAGGCAAGGCGACGGTCGGAAAGGGGCTCGTTCGCTGTATGTTTGGCCGGGGTGAGAGATCATGACAGGCCATACGCAGGAAAAGAAAACGTCTCCCCAGATTATTCTTCAAGAGAGGGCCATGCGCACCAGAGAGCAGCGCATGGCGGAGACCGCATTTCGACGAATTGAGATGAGGGCGCGCGAAGAAAAGAGCGAAGAATACCTTTCCTTCGCGAACTCCTTCCCTTCACTGATCCACTCCTGCGGCCTCATCCAAGCGGTCGCCTTCGCGCAGGCGAAAAAGAAGACGAATCTGCTGGAAGACCTAGCCGAAGTCCTTTCCTTACCGGTCGCCGAGCTTACGGTCAATGCAAGAAGCAAACCGCTCGCCGTCTATATGCTGCTCTCGCGAGAAGCGCTGCTGGCGGCAGGTTGGCTGAAGCGCTACGCGCAGGCCTTGATTAAAAAGAAGGACGAGGAGGCGATGTCATGACCTGCTGCCGGGAGGTCGTCGCCGCACTCGACCGAAACAAGTGCGCCAACCCGGGGCTTCTGCTGGCTCGGTATCTGCGGGTACCGGTAAATCAAGAGGGGGACGCGCACGTTCGCGAAAGAAAGGAACTCTTCGAATGTGCAGCCGCCGCGTTGAGGCGGGTGGAGGGAACGACCGTCTACCGTCAGGCTTTCGAACGCCGCAGACGCTGGATCGCAAGCTCTACCGCGCACACTATCTCCGGCGACTTCGAGACGAGAGGCCGTATGGTGATCGGGCTGGGGGGCGAAAACGTCCTGGAGACAGGACTGATCCTTGACCGCACCTACGGCGCCCCGATCATTCCAGGGTGCGCCCTCAAAGGACTGGCAGCTCATTACTGCTCCCAGATCTGGGGCGAGTGCGATCCAGGCTTCTCCATCTCCACGCCGAAAGGGAGTTCTAAACAGGCTGGGGAGTTCGCCAGAATCCTCTTCGGAGACACGGAAGAAGCCGGATTCATTACCTTTCACGACGCATGGTTTACCCCGGAAAGCATCATGAGGCAGGGGTGCGGTCTTCATCACGACGTTATGACGCCTCATCACGGCGATTACTATTCAAGCGCCGATTCAGCCCCCACGGACTTCGACGACCCAACCCCAGTTCTCTTCCTCTCGATAACGGGGCGGTTCAATGTTGCGATTTCCTGCTCCGACACGAGCGAAGGCGGCGGGGAGTGGGCCGAGCTGGCCTTCCGGATACTCACGGAAGCCCTTGAAAACTACGGTATCGGAGGCAAGACCTCTTCGGGGTACGGCAGAATGAAGCGCATCGGCACGGCATCCATCGCCAAGGGCGACGGGAACGCCTCGTGCGAAAGCGCCTCCGCGACGAAAACCCTGGAAGTCACGATGGAGGGAACCAACAAAAAAGGAAATCCGCAGTTCAGAGTCAAAGGAAGCGACATCCGATGCACTCTTCCGGCCGGAGAGGTCGTCGAGCCGGAGATGAAGAAGGGGGAGACCCGGACCTTTTGGTTGGTAGAGGAGCGCAGGGGACCGGAGTACGTTATCACATCGAAAAAACCGACCTAGAAGGGAGCGGCAAGATTAGGAAGAGGGCTTCCTCACCAACGCTATTCTTCCTTTGGCGACTACAGTTTAAGGACTTCTCCGCGCTCTATCCAATCTCGTGCTATAGAGCGCGGGGAACAATATGATTACCGGGAGGACACTCGCCTTCACCCCCTGCTCGTCTTTGAGATCGCCGCATATTCCGGATGCGCGGGGAGCGTCGTACGAAACCATGTGCGCGCGGCGTCGAAGTCGAATTCGGGGTCGCCCGAGCCGTTTTCCCGCATCGCTCTGTAGATCTTCGGAATTCCGGTGCTTCGCCCCTCCGCCAGGCGCAGCTCCTTCAGAAACTCGCCGATTCTCCGGTTGCGCGCGGGGGCTGGAGGCGCGGGCCTTTGCTGCATCAAGTGCTCTCGCTCGATGCCGGGAACCGGATCGGGGTAACTGACGATTTAGGCTCTGTCAGGATACAGATAGACCTTCACCGGCTCTGGAATACCGTCGTATCCTCTGTGGTAGACCGCGTTCACCAGCGCCTCGCGCAATGCCGGCATCGGCCAGACCGACCAGACCTTCGCATGAAAGGAATCGGGCTGCTTTTCCGTGAACGTGCCGGAAATCCCCTCCAGATAGTCGAGAGCTCTCCGCAACTGTTCGTGAATTCCCCCCGAGAAGACCCGTTCTTCGATCACATCGCCCTCGGCATCAGCCGCGAAGCGCACCGCCTCGATCCGCGCGCCGCGAAACCAGTGGTCCGCATTTTCGGAGAACATCAGAAGGCCGATGTTTCTGGGGGCGAGGTGTCCGTTCACCTGCTCGACGATACGCATCCTCCGGTAGATCTCCCTGGTATCCTTTTCTTCGAGCAGGCCGCTCCGCACATCCCTCAGAAACTCGCGCACCTTCATCTCTCTGATATCCTCCGCGGTCGCCGCGAGGGTGCGGCGGTCGTCGAACGGAACGCGGGCAGTCATCTGCATCAACTGGTTCAAAAAACCGTTGCTTTCGGCGTCCACGCTTTCCGAGCCGATTCTGACGAAGTACTTGAACTCGCCCTTCTTTCCCGAGGGAACACGATGCGGACGAACATCGCTTCCCGGCGCCCAGAGAACCAGAATACGCTTCCCGTCCACCGTCTCCGGCGATATCACCGGCTGATACTCCGGATCCATGCGTTTGCAGTTGCCGCGAATCCACTTCTGCATCGCGTCGATCTCCTGCTCGGAGAGTCCCTTGGGCGGCAGCAGAGCGCGGCCGCCCTGCTCCGTCACGCCGACAACTATGTAACCACCGTTCAGGTTCTGAAAGTCATTGGCGAAGGCGCAGAGAGTCTTCAAAATCTGGTACCCCGTCATGTTTTCGTCCCAGCTCGCCTTGAATTCCACGCGGGCGGACTCGACTGCACGACAGTGCAGCAGCTCTTCGATATTGACGGGCAGTATCAAACTCATTCTTCCCGGCCTCCTTAAGGCAACACCGAGGAACCAATCGTTTCCCCTTATGCCGGAAGATTCTTGAAGAGGATTCTACGATACGCGATCTCTGCCAGCAAGGTCTAGCTCACCGCTCATCATTCCATAGATGCGAAAGAGGCACGGCGTACAATCCGTCTCCGAAGCCTGCCGCAGTCTCGCCGTCGTAGAGCACCGCGCCGGCGACAAACCTTTTCGGAGCGGCGTCCCTTATTTTCCGCAGGCCCTTGAAATCTTCGCTCCTCACAGTCGACGAGGCCTTCACTTCCACTCCCGCGATGCGTCCTTCGGATTCGAGCACCAGATCGACTTCGACCCCGTCCTTGTCGCGGAAGTGGTAGAACGCGATCGGCTCCTCCCGCCAGCTTGCCAGGCGCCGCAGCTCCTGGTACACGAAGGATTCCAGAAGCCTCCCGAAAAGGGAGCGATCCTCCAGCAGCGCATCCTCGCTCAAACCCAGCAGCGCGCAGGCCAGACCGGTGTCGCCGATATGCAGCTTGGGTGTCTTCACAAGCCGCTTCATAAGATTGCTGTGCCATGAAGGCAGCTCGTCAAGCAGAAAAATCCGCGACAAGAGCGTCAAGTACTCGCGGATGGTCGGCCGGCTTATCTGAAACGGAGCCGCGATCTCGGATACATTCATCAAGCATGCCGTCTGTCCCGCAGCCAAGGTCAAAAGCCTGGGCAGAGCATCCAGGGCGCCGATGCGCCCCAGATCGCGGATATCGCGCTGGATCAGGGTATCGGCGTAATCCCGGTACCAGGTCGCCCTTCGACGACTGGAGACGCGTGCCAGAGCGGCGGGGAAACCGCCGCGCACTACCCGCTCCGCCAGCGCACTCCCTTCCCGGCGAGCGGAGGAGGAAGCTTTGAAGGAAGCGGAAAAGAGGCGAGAGAGAAATTCGCACGGTTTCCTGTTCAGTTCCGCCTGCGACAAGGGGTGCAGGCGCAGAATCTCCATCCGCCCCGCCAGAGAATCCGCCAGACGCGGCACCAGCAAGACATTGGCCGAACCCGTCAGGATGAATCGCCCCGGTGCTCGCCGGGCGTCCACCGCCGCCTTAAGCGAAGTGAACAGATCCGGAACCCGTTGCACCTCGTCGAGCACGACCCGATCAGGCAGGTCCGCCACGTAACCTATCGGATCAGCCTTCGCGGCAGATCGCTGCACGTCGTCGTCGAAGGTGCGATAGGCGAAACCGGCATCATCCCCGACAAGGCGGGCAAGCGTGGTCTTGCCGCACTGTCTTGGCCCGTGAAGCAGCACCGCAGGCGAGTCCTCCAACGCCTCCTCGATACGCGGACGCAGATACCGAGGGTAGAATTCGCTTTCATTGATAGCCATACTCGACAGTCTCATCGGCTGATTGTAACATTATGATCGTCCAATTGAAAGAAGACGCTCGGCCAATTGCAACTTTTTAGCAAAAGATATTCACTGCCGAAGGCATGCCCTGAACCTCGCATCGCCGGACAGCGTTTCATCTCATGTGCTATAGTACGGAAAGCGCTCTCTTTGATCGTCCGGGTATTTCTCCGAGCGGTTCGACGCATCGCAAAATTTCACCAATATCATGTCTATATATTAAGAGCGGAAGGAAGTTCGATATGACGCTTTCGAGACCGATACCGTCGAACACTCCGGGGTTTGCGGCGGAAACTCAGGCAACCGAAGACATCCGAAGAGAACTGGAGGCCGCGCTTCTTTCGGCGCGCCCTTCCGACTCTTTTAGGATCCTGGTTCGGGAAAACCGCCTGCCCGCTCTGCTTCCGGAGCTGGCGGCATGCGTCGGATTCGATCAGCGCAACCCGCGGCATCATCTGGACGTGTTCGAGCACTCGCTGGCGGTAGCTGACGGAACGCCCCCCGACCTGCTTCTTCGATGGGCGGCGCTGCTCCACGACGTGGCCAAACCGCTCTGCTTCTCCATGGATGAAAAGGGAATCGGCCACTTCTTCGCCCACGACCGGAAGTCGGCAGAGATGGCCGAGGACATTTTGAGGCAGCTCTGCTATCCGGAGGATTTCGTCCTGCGGGTGCGCGGGCTGATCCACTACCACATGACGCGGATATTCTTTCATACGGAAAGGGCGGTGCGAAAAGTCCGGCGAAAACTGGGGAACGAGGACACGGAGAGACTGCTGCTGCTCTTTGAAGCCGACCGTCGCGCTCACTCTCCGGAAGAAGCCTCTGACGGGCCGACGCTCTTCGAGTCGATTCATCGACGTCTGCAGGAAGACGAAAAAAAGGAGGTCGCTTTCCGCATGGAGAACGAACTGAAGCTGCTGACAGAAGAACTTGAACAGGCAACCCGGGAGTGGATGACGCTCGGCGAGAAAAAAGCTCCGGAACAGAACGCGTTTTACACGGAGACGGTCTTTCCTCTAGTGAAGCGCTGCTTCGTTTTGAAAGAGACTCCCAAGCTGGCTAACCGCCCTGTTGACGGAATGATCATGACCGTGGGAACTTCCCCCGAGCCGCTGATCCTCTCCATCCTTCTCTGCAGGCCGAGCGAAGTCGTTTTTTTACATACACGGGAGACGGAGGACGAGCTGGACAGGATCATCGAGGATACGGGGCTCCGCAATCGACAGTGGAAAAAAATCTGCGTCGGTGAGACGAATCTGCCGGAGATCTACCGGGCGTGCGTCGACGCATGGACGGAATGGGGGCAGGACAAGCGCATTCTGGTGGATCTGACCGGTGGAACCAAGGCGATGGCAGCCGGACTTATGGCGGGCGCCGCTACGCTCAACATGCAGGCGGTCTCGGTGGCGAACACCCGTTTTGTACGCGAGTACCGAAAGCCATACCCAGGCAGCGAGTATCTGGACTTTCTGCAAAACCCGTACGAGGTCTTCGGCACCCTGAAGCGGCGCGAGGCGACGGGACTGTATCAGCGGCACGACTTTCAGGGGGCCGCCGCCATCTACGGCGACCTGGCCCGAAGAGTCGCACGCCCCGACCGCGACGAAAGCCGCTTTTATCTCAGCTCCGCGTACGAATCAATGGACGGGCTGAACCTGAAGACCGCGTCGGAGTGGCTGGACAGAATTCTGGAGGCCCCCAACCGTTACGGCCCCCACTTCACCGGTGAACAGCTTGCCAGGATACGGAAACAACGCGACGCGGTGCGGCTGGCCGCCGGCTATCTGGAGGACAGGCGGACGGACGCGATGTCCTTGCTGAAAGACCGCGCTGCTCTCTTCTCCCTGATTCTCATTTTGTACCACAACGCCGAAAGGCGCGACGATCAGGGGAAATGGGACACGGCCTGCCTCTTTATGTACCGCATCATGGAGATGATGGAACAGCGGCGGCTGGCGCTCCGGGACATCGACACCGCCAAGGCTGACTACGGCGTTATCGAGGGACTGGACGAAAAATCCGTTCTGACGGCGTTCAACAAGATCCGGCAGGTGTTGAAGTACTCACAATTCTCAGCACTTCCCTCCGAAATCAGCCTTTTGAACGGTTACACGCTGCTGGAGGCGCTGGACGACCCCTTCAGCATCGGACGCCTGGCGTCAGCCAAAGGAGACAAGCCGGAGAAGTACTGGAGCATGTTCAAGAAGCAGATCGAGCGGCGCAACCTGAGCATTCTGGCCCACGGATACGAGTACATATCCCGGAAGGACTACTCGGAATTCAAGCGACTCGTGGACGACCTGCTCGCCTTTCTGGCGGACGTTGAGGGCTTCGATCTGGATACGGGCAAGAAAGCGATGAGTGCGATCGAATTCGAACCGGGCGAAGAGTAGCGGGAGACAGTGCTTTTTTCACTGAAATACTCTTTACAAAAAGATGCGCCACGCCGGGAAAATGCGTTACTTGATACGACAGGAGGTCTTTTCATGCCATCGATCATCGTCTCCACCTGCGGTACAAGCATACTGACCAACGGAATTACCGACGAGCTGCGCTCCTTATTGCAGCGAACGGCCAATCATCTGGAAGGAGAACTGGAAGCGGAGGAAAGATCGCGCATCGACCTGCATCTTCAGTCGCGCGATCGTGAACTGGCGAAGTGCGCATCCTTCGACGAGGCCCGCAATGCGAGCGCCGAACTCAACGGTCTTTTCGGAATCTACGAAAACCAGCCAGCGAAGGGAAAAGGCGACATCCACTTCCTTCTGCATACGGACACCTATCAGGGGGAGAAAAGCGCGATCCTTCTGCAAGGATGGTGCGAAAGGAAGGGCATGAACACCCAGACGTATCGAGTGGAGTCGCTGAACACGAAAAATGTCGACGAATTCCGAGTCGGCATAGGAAATCTGATGCACTGGTGCCAAGAGACGCTTCCCGGGTACCGCGCTAGCGGTCACAAAATTATTTTCAATCTCGTGGGCGGCTTCAAGAGCCTGCAAGGGTATATGCAGACGCTCGGCATGCTCTTCGCGGACGAAAGCGTCTACGTCTTCGAGGGCGAACGCACCCTGCTGCGTATACCCCGTCTGCCGCTCGACCTGGACGCGGCCTCCAGGGAGAGCATGCGGAAGCACTACGCGATTTTCCGGACGCTGCTCCGGCAAAGCCTTCCTGCGAGCGAATGCAGCTCCATGCCGGAGACCTTCCTGTACTGCGTCGATGGCGAATGTACGCTCTCTGATTGGGGGCGTCTTCTCTGGGACCGCTTCAAGGGAGAGTTCTACAAGAAGAAACTGCTTCCGCCGCCCTCGCCGAAAATACGCTACGGCCGGACGATCGAAAAAGATATCGCCGCTCTGGATCCGCATCAGGTGGGCGAAATCAACGCAAAAATGGACGAACTTGCCCGCTTTATAGAGAAAGGACAGTCCATCAAGAGTCTCGGCTTCAAGAAGCTGGCGGGCAATCCCGTGCCCGGTTGCAACCACGAATTCTACCTTTGGTCGGACAAGGACGCCGCAAGGGGTTTCGGATTCTACGACGGAGAAGTGTTCGTCTTCGATAAGATGCGTCCTCACCTTTAACCAAGGAGGGCGCCGCCGGAAGGATCCTGAACGATCGACGAAGGAGGTTGCGCATGGGCAGAGTCATTTTTCTTCCCCTCGAAGTGGGTATCTCCAGAAAGAACGGGACGATTCAGCTGATCGAAAAACAGGGCGGAAGAAAGGCGCGCGTTCCCGTGGTACAGACATCCGAAATCTTCGCCCTATCCGGGGCCGAACCGGACGGAGCGCTTCTCTCGCTGCTCTCCCAATACACAGTCCCCCTCCATATCTTCAAGGACGGGAACTACCGCTCAACATACATTCCCTTCGCTCCGGTCCTCTCGGGAAAAAGCGTGCTCGCCCAGGTACAAACGCTCGAAGACGCAAAACAACGATGGATTCTTGTGCGGGAACTTATTCGCGGGGCCGCCCGCCTGCGCTGCATGGCCTCAAGAATACTCCGGCCGGAGGAGAAAGAGGAGTGGGAAAGCAGATACATGGACCGCCTCGCCTCTGCCTACGCAGGAGGACTGCATGAAGCGGCGGAGCATGTTCGAAAGTTTGAAGAAATCGACCGGGAGTTTCTGAAAAGAGAAAACTGGAGCGAAGAAGAACTGCCATACGCGCAAGGAATAAGCAAGGGAGTCGTACTGGGGGCGCTCCCCCGCCTTTCGCTGGATCCATGGATCGGCATTCTGCATTGCGAGGGGTCGGATATTCCGCCGCTCGCCGAGGATCTGCTTTTTCTTTTCTCTCCTTTGCTCACATGGCTCTGGCCGCGGAATGAGAGGCCCTCTCCCGCCGGAAAAAATCTGCCGGAAGTTTTTCGCCGGCACATGGGGAGACGCGCTGCAAAGAACGGCGCCAGAACATGGAGTCTTAAATTTCTTCCCGTGCGAGAGGGGTACGCGCTCATCGCCCGTTTCTCGATGTGCAAACCGTACCGGTGTGTATCCAACGTGGAGGTGGAACGCCTTGCAGAATGAACAGACGCTTGTCGATGGAATAGCGTTGCGCTGCTCCCTGGCATCGATGTACCACCTCACGGGAATCCTTCCCGACGAAGAGACTTTGGAAGACAGATCAAGTCTTTGGGAGAGAGCCCTCCTCCCCTCTGCGGACAGCAGAGACGAGGACGAAATGGAAGAAATCGCGGCGGCGTTCATTGAAGGATTGGAAACGCGAAAAGGACTCGCGCTCCGGACGGCCTTCGGCCTTCCGCCGTACGCATGGGTAGGCGCCATGCTTTTCATGTTGTACGAAAATAACATCGAAAAAGGACAGATCATACGAAAAGACCGGGAGCCTCTGGAAGTTCGGCTCACCGAAAAGGGACGGAGGCGTATTCAAAAGGCCGGGGATGGAACTATTTTCTCAGCGATCGCACCCAATTCTGGAGCATTATGCCCCCGCTGCCCTTGGTTCGACTGGTGCCGGCCGGAGGAAGAGGAACCCGTCGAAGATCTGCCGTAATTCCCGCGATGTTCCCTATCCCCGATCGAATCCTTCAAGTCCGAAGGAGAGTCTGGAGAGCACAGTGCAGCGCCGTCAATCTCTCATGCTCTTCGATACACATTCTTCTTCCGCCCGTGATGCTCTGGAAAAAACAACAAGAAAATGACTGGTATAGGAGGAGCGAATTCTCTGCTGCTCCTCCTATACCACAACTTTGTGAAGCATAAAACTTTCTATGACGACAACTCAAAACACAGGATATTGCAAGCCTTTACGTAACCACTTCAGAAACAACTTTCCCATCAATAGATTGTGCCGAAAAGAACTTGCGCTGGAGCTTTGGAAATGCTATATTTGAAACTAGGATTCCAATCGAACCGTTGCGGGGTTGAAACGATGGATACTCGAAAACCTTGTGTGTTTTGGGTATTCCAATCGAACCGTTGCGGGGTTGAAACGTGTTGCTTTCCTTCAACCGTCCGATGAGGGGCATTCCAATCGAACCGTTGCGGGGTTGAAACGTAGGGCTCCGCTTTGATTTCCACACGCTCGAGATTCCAATCGAACCGTTGCGGGGTTGAAACAATTTTTGTCATTTACCGTGATCTTCATTTTCATTCCAATCGAACCGTTGCGGGGTTGAAACCTGGTGCCTCCGTACCAGTCTTCCTGTAAAAGTCATTCCAATCGAACCGTTGCGGGGTTGAAACACGGGATGGGCGAAGTAGGTTCCCGACTCATTCCGATTCCAATCGAACCGTTGCGGGGTTGAAACGACAAGCGAAGGGTCAGGCGAGGACGACCAGCAATTCCAATCGAACCGTTGCGGGGTTGAAACTTCGGGGTCAATTCAACACCTCCTCTCGGCAAACAATTCCAATCGAACCGTTGCGGGGTTGAAACGAAGCCCCTCTAATCTCTCGTCGCCTCGGACACCCATTCCAATCGAACCGTTGCGGGGTTGAAACCTGTCGTCGGGGAGGGTGTTTCCACGTCCGGGACCATTCCAATCGAACCGTTGCGGGGTTGAAACCAGGGGCAGATCCGGGTGCGTCGCGTGCCGGATCAATTCCAATCGAACCGTTGCGGGGTTGAAACATCCTCTGCGCGGAAGCCCCCATGATGGCCTGATTCCAATCGAACCGTTGCGGGGTTGAAACGGATTGCGGCGGAAACGCTACTTTTCGTAATCAAATTCCAATCGAACCGTTGCGGGGTTGAAACACTCCCCGACGAGTTCGGCGATCCCGATACCGGCGATTCCAATCGAACCGTTGCGGGGTTGAAACTTTTTCGGCGCGGGGAGGTCTTTCTCCTCCTCCCATTCCAATCGAACCGTTGCGGGGTTGAAACCTGACGGGCGATGATGTCGTGCGCACGCCCGTCCATTCCAATCGAACCGTTGCGGGGTTGAAACGCATCCCGCCTGTCCCTGTCGACGTCGAGCACGTCATTCCAATCGAACCGTTGCGGGGTTGAAACGCGTAATCCCTCGCCATCTCGCTCCCCCTTTTGTGCATTCCAATCGAACCGTTGCGGGGTTGAAACCGCTCGATCCTCGAGTATGTCGCAACGGAGACTATTCCAATCGAACCGTTGCGGGGTTGAAACGGTCAGGGCGTGCAACAAGTTAGCCTGAAAAAATTCCAATCGAACCGTTGCGGGGTTGAAACGCAGGGCTCTTGGAATGAAATGCAAGTGACGTTGAAATTCCAATCGAACCGTTGCGGGGTTGAAACCGCTTTCGGGAAATCGATATCGTTTTTCTTAAGGGATTCCAATCGAACCGTTGCGGGGTTGAAACACACGCTCGAGGAGGGTGTCGTCGAGCGTGTAGAATTCCAATCGAACCGTTGCGGGGTTGAAACTTCTCTCCGGGCTGCAGCTTGTCGACCAGGGTGTTATTCCAATCGAACCGTTGCGGGGTTGAAACACACGCTCGAGGAGGGTGTCG
The DNA here is from genome assembly GCA_964426245.1 of uncultured Synergistaceae bacterium. GTDB lineage: Bacteria > Synergistota > Synergistia > Synergistales > Aminobacteriaceae > JAAYLU01. Next base: position 3,437 of record CAYRPJ010000010.1, on the reverse strand, counting down.
TCGAGCGTGTAGAATTCCAATCGAACCGTTGCGGGGTTGAAACTTGAATATTGCCTCGACCATTCTCATTTTATATATTCCAATCGAACCGTTGCGGGGTTGAAACAACCGCGATCAATAGTAAGACTAAAAGGTATTGCAAATTCCAATCGAACCGTTGCGGGGTTGAAACCAAGCAAGAGTATCTAAGATACCAGCAAGGTATATTCCAATCGAACCGTTGCGGGGTTGAAACCAACGCCACCGCTTGGTACCGCGTGAAGGCGGCGATTCCAATCGAACCGTTGCGGGGTTGAAACTTCGCCGCCATCGTCTCACTTGCCCCTGCGTTCGTATTCCAATCGAACCGTTGCGGGGTTGAAACCTCTATGAAGTGAAAACCTCTTCCATTCCAGATATTCCAATCGAACCGTTGCGGGGTTGAAACGCATCCTGAGACCCTCCGTTGTACTTGACCTCCCAGATTCCAATCGAACCGTTGCGGGGTTGAAACTTAAGGATGCTATCTCTTGCCGTTTGATCTTAAATTCCAATCGAACCGTTGCGGGGTTGAAACCGTCCTTGATGAGCAAGGGCTCTTGAGGATCAAAAATTCCAATCGAACCGTTGCGGGGTTGAAACGTGTGTGTGTCTTTCAGTTGTCAAGGTACGTATTCTCATTCCAATCGAACCGTTGCGGGGTTGAAACAATAGCGTTGACGCTCTTTAAACGTGCTATACGATTCCAATCGAACCGTTGCGGGGTTGAAACTTCCATCTATTCGATTGATAAATGGAAACAAGATATTCCAATCGAACCGTTGCGGGGTTGAAACCTGTTATCGTGAATATCAGAATATGAGAGATTCCAATCGAACCGTTGCGGGGTTGAAACATGTTTTATAATATTGTATCGTATTGTCTTACGCAATTCCAATCGAACCGTTGCGGGGTTGAAACATTGTCGATATGCCGCTAACTGGGTGTGATACACATTCCAATCGAACCGTTGCGGGGTTGAAACCGAGTTGGTCGCCATTATTTCTTTTATTGCTGATTCCAATCGAACCGTTGCGGGGTTGAAACGTTCCCAACACGAACGACAGTACCAATCTCCCGTGATTCCAATCGAACCGTTGCGGGGTTGAAACTCGACAGGCTCAAATACACCCGCTGCTTTCTGCTCATTCCAATCGAACCGTTGCGGGGTTGAAACATAAAAAGCCCCTCCTTTGTGTATGCGAGGGGAAATTCCAATCGAACCGTTGCGGGGTTGAAACGCAAACTTCAAACGTTCTTCCCGAAACGCGAACCATTCCAATCGAACCGTTGCGGGGTTGAAACTAAAATCCCCGCTACGGGTATGCCATCCATCCTCATTCCAATCGAACCGTTGCGGGGTTGAAACGAGAAGCGGAAAGTCAAGGAGCTTTTTGATCCTGATTCCAATCGAACCGTTGCGGGGTTGAAACTAAAATCCCCGCTACGGGTATGCCATCCATCCTCCGATTCCAATCGAACCGTTGCGGGGTTGAAACTATGCAATTCGCTTTTCGTCATTCTATTGTCAAGAATTCCAATCGAACCGTTGCGGGGTTGAAACGGACATCATTGTTCTTACTGTAACAATGCTCAGTGATTCCAATCGAACCGTTGCGGGGTTGAAACGAAACACGTGTTTCGCATGTTCAATCAACTGCGATTCCAATCGAACCGTTGCGGGGTTGAAACCCGCTACGCAGTTCCTTTCCTCCCGATCAAGTCATTGATTCCAATCGAACCGTTGCGGGGTTGAAACCCATCGCATACGGCGGCATGTTCAACTGCTCTCCAGCATTCCAATCGAACCGTTGCGGGGTTGAAACAGCAACTGCCGCCCGAATTCCGGGTTTTTGTAATTCCAATCGAACCGTTGCGGGGTTGAAACCAGTTCTCCGCCGGGGAGTTCGTAGTGCACCCCGATTCCAATCGAACCGTTGCGGGGTTGAAACTTCCGTCGGCTTCGATAAGCTTCGGCACGACGATTCCAATCGAACCGTTGCGGGGTTGAAACGTTTCTAATTAACTCCTCCTTTTCGCCCGGATCCGATTCCAATCGAACCGTTGCGGGGTTGAAACAACAGGCTTTTTCACTGTCTGTCAGTTCTTCTTTCATTCCAATCGAACCGTTGCGGGGTTGAAACCCATGCTTCAGCCCAGCCCGCTTCCCCTTCGGGGATTCCAATCGAACCGTTGCGGGGTTGAAACCGCAGGAAGAAGGGTACAGTGTCGTTCCGTACTGGATTCCAATCGAACCGTTGCGGGGTTGAAACGCTGCTTTGGTGGCTTCATAACTGTCATAGATACATTCCAATCGAACCGTTGCGGGGTTGAACCCCCCCCCATGTCGCAGTATGGGGGGAGCAAGGAATTCCAATCGAACCGTTGCGGGGTTGAAACATAATTGTTCAGACAATATTCCGTCCTTTCTTCAATTCCAATCGAACCGTTGCGGGGTTGAAACGCGACGTGTGATATTCTCCTTTACCATCTCACAGAATTCCAATCGAACCGTTGCGGGGTTGAAACGTCAGCTTCGATGATCTTCAGCATGGTTTCAAATTCCAATCGAACCGTTGCGGGGTTGAAACCAGTTCTGTATCGTCTTCAAGGCGATACAGCGTTGAATTCCAATCGAACCGTTGCGGGGTTGAAACCCTCGTCCTGCCGGAAGAATTCTCCGCACGTTGAGATTCCAATCGAACCGTTGCGGGGTTGAAACGACTGAAGATGTATTGTTCCACTTCTCCAGAAATTCCAATCGAACCGTTGCGGGGTTGAAACTAGAAAGTAAAATCACCATTTTCGAGTATGTCTAATTCCAATCGAACCGTTGCGGGGTTGAAACGTCTGGTACCCCCCGTACCCCTGCCGTTGCTCCCATTCCAATCGAACCGTTGCGGGGTTGAAACCCGCCTCCGTGTCCGTTATACCAAGTGCCTCCGATTCCAATCGAACCGTTGCGGGGTTGAAACTGTGCTGTAAAGCGTCAACCACGCTCATACAGACATTCCAATCGAACCGTTGCGGGGTTGAAACTGCCATCCATCCTCCGTCCTGCCATAGCTCCCGCATTCCAATCGAACCGTTGCGGGGTTGAAACGAAAACAGTTTCGTCGTTTTTGTTCCAATGCGTATTCCAATCGAACCGTTGCGGGGTTGAAACAATCTTCAAGAGCATTGGCAATCTCTTCAAGTTCTATTCCAATCGAACCGTTGCGGGGTTGAAACCGCCAGGCGGAAAAGTGGGCGCATCGTTGACTACGATTCCAATCGAACCGTTGCGGGGTTGAAACGGGGTGGGTCTCCCCGAGCTCCTCGACGAGGGCCATTCCAATCGAACCGTTGCGGGGTTGAAACAGCTTGCCCCGTCCCCGGTTTGATAGACAGTAAAAAGAGACATATACTGTAAGTCAGAA